>NZ_JABUEI010000002.1:0-679825 GCF_019836145.1 Rhodococcus sp. BP-241
GGTGGTAGGCGATCCGGTGCGGTCCCCACCGGTTGGTGAAGCGCAGCGCCACGATTCGTCGTTCGGTGCGTCTCGGTGTGCGCGCGGGGCTGCGGCGGGGCCGGCTGGACCGGTCGATCATCGCCGGCGCCCCGCCGGCCCGGTACCGGTCGGCCCACTTCTTGGCGGTGCTCGGTGAGACCTGGAAGCGTTCGGCGGCCCGCCGGATGGACCAGTGGTCGTCGACGATCGAACTCGCGAGCTTCAATCGTCCCTTCGGGGTGAGGGAGGCGTTAGCGTGGGACACGAGGACCTCTCGGTTGTCGGTGCAGTTGTGGTAACCACACCGATACCGGAGGTCCTCACCTATCTGTTGTCGCCACGCCGTCCACAACGTCCCTGGCTATTACACCTAGTCGGCGGTGACGGATTCCTTCACTTCACCCGGCTCGTCGTCGGCGAGCATCGCCGCACCGAGCAGCGCCTCGGGTACGCCGAACGCGTCGATCAGCGTGTGGGCGTGCGGGCGCAGCGTGCGGCAGCGCTCGTTGATCCCGCGCGTGACGGCCTTCGACCGCTCTGTGGAGATGTAGCGGTGCTCGATGAACCAGGCCTTGTCGGCGTCGATCGTGGTGAGCGCGTAGAGGTCGCACACCTCGCCGAGCAGTTCCTTGGCGTCGTCGTCCTCGCAGTTGTCGATGCCGGCGACGAACGCCTCGAGCACCACGCGATCGACGTGCGCCGTGGCCGCGTGAAGGATGTGGTCCTGCACCGCGTTGAACGCGTCGAACTGGCTCATCTTCTTGGACAACCCGTTCAGACGCTTCGCGGCCGTGGAGATGAGGTACTCCTCGCGCTCCTCGAACATCGAGATCTGGGTGCCGCGGTTGAAGAGGCTGCCCTCCTCCTCGTTGTCCTGACGTGAGTCGACGAGGGTCTGGATGATGGGCGCCGCCGCCGTGCGCTTCTTCACCACGTCGCCGACCGTGCCGGCGGCGAACTTCACCCAATCGGCCGCACCGAACGAGCGGACCTCGTGGGCGTACGCGGTGAGCAGCTCCTTCGCGACGAGCTGCGTGAGCACCACGTTGTCGCCCTCGAAGGTGGTGAAGACGTCCGAGTCCGCCTTGAGCGCGATGAGTCGGTTCTCCGCGAGGTAGCCCGCGCCGCCGCAGGCCTCGCGGGACTCCTGGATCGCCTTCGTCGCGTGCCAGGTGTTCGCTGCCTTCAGGCCGGCCGCCCGCGACTCGAGTTCCCGTTGCTCGGTGGCGTCGGGATCCTCGGCGCTCTGGATGTCGTGCATCTTCGAGACGAGCTCGTTCTGCGCGAACTGCAGCGCGTACGACTTGGCGATGAGCGGGAACAGCCGACGCTGGTGGACGAGGTAGTCCATGATCGTGACCTCGTCGTCGGTCCCGGGCGCGCTGAACTGCTTGCGCTGCAGCGCGTACTTCGTCGCGATGGTCAGCGCGACGCGCGCCGCGGCGCCCGCCGAACCGCCCACGGTGATGCGGCCGCGGATGAGGGTGCCCAGCATGGTGAAGAAGCGCCGGTTCGGGTTGTCGATGTCCGAGGAGTAGCTGCCGTCGGCCGCGACGTCCGCGATCTTGTTGAGCATGTTCTCGCGCGGGATGCGAACGTGGTCGAACATGATGCGGCCGTTGTCCACGCCGGGCAGGCCGCCCTTGTAGCCGATGTCGAACGTGGTGACGCCGGGGAGGTCGCTGCCGAAGTTCTCGTCGCGGATCTGGACGACGAAGCAGTGCACGCCCTTGCTCTCGGGCTCCTCACCCGGTCCGGCGGTGATCAGCTGCGCGAACACGGCGGCGTACTTCGCCGACTCGGCGGCGCCGCCGATGTAGTCCTTGCGCGAGGACTTGTCCGGCGTGTGGATCACGAATTCCTGCGTCTCGCGGTCGTACGTCGCGGTGGTGCCGATCGACTGCACGTCGCTGCCGTGGCCGGTCTCCGACATCGCGAAACAGCCAAGCGTCTCGAGATCGATCAGGGGCTTGATGAACTCCTTGTGGTGCTTCTCGGTGCCGAGGTTCTCGATCGCGCCACCGAAGAGGCCCCACTGCACGCCGGCTTTCACCATGAGCGACAGATCCGACATGGCGAGCATCTCGATCATCGTGACGGCGGCGCCGATGTCGCCCGTGCCGCCGACCTCTTTGGCGAAACCGGACTCTGCCGCGCCGGCCGCGGCGAGCACACGCAGCTGCTCGAAAGCCTTGGTCCGCGCGATGGCGGTGTTGGGTGTGTAGTGCGGTGCGAACTCGTGGCGCGCGAGCTGCTCGCGCGTCCGGTTCCGTACGTCGCGCCACCGTCCGTCGAGAGTCCTGCGCAGGTGATTCGCCAGCTGAGCAGCGTTGTCGGAGGACGTGCCGGTGTCAGTGGTGCCGGTCTCGGTAGTGGTCATACTCGACGGTAACCAAAACTCGAGGTGCCCGGGAGGGACTTGTCAGCGCGGCCACAGAAATTCACGCCACACCGCGCGAATCTTGCGAAACATCACACTCGTGGCGTCCATCGACGCAGCCTGCGGGGTCGACGGGGCGTAGGGGCCGTCGCGGAAGAGCGAGGCGCCGTTGTCCGCGATGGCGCGCGACATGATCGAGCTGAAGCCGTCGCACTGCTCGACGAGGTGCTCGCGGAACCCCTCCGGCCAGGCCAGTCGGGATCCCGGGTGCTGCCGGTCGGGCTCGTGTGGTGCCGTCATGGCAGAAGGATATGCCCGATGTAACGCAGATTTAACACTTTTCATCAGGTCGATTCCGCGCCGACGGTGCCGTGCGTGCGGTCGCCGCCCGACTACCGTGTCGCTGTGCTGATTCGCGACGCCGTGCCCGCCGACCTGCCCGAGATCCTCACCGTGCACAACGCCGCCATCGCGGACACGACCGCGATCTGGGACGAGGAGCAGGTGGGACTCGCGGACCGGCAGGCCTGGTTCGACCAGCGCACCGGCGCCGCCCTGCCGATCCTCACCGCCGAGATCGACGGGCGGGTCGCGGGCTACGCGTCCTACGGGCCGTTCCGTCCGAAGTCCGGCTACCGGCACACCGTCGAGAACTCCGTGTACGTCGCCGACGGCTTCCATCGGCGCGGCGTCGCGACCGCGTTGATGGCGGAACTGATCGAGCGCGCCCGCCGTGGGGACGTCCACGCGATCGTCGCGGGAATCGAGTCCTCGAACACCACCTCGATCGCCCTGCACGCGAAGTTCGGTTTCACGGTGGTGGGTGTCATGCCGCAGGTCGGCGTCAAGTTCGGGCGGTGGCTCGACCTGACCTGGATGCAGCTCCTGATCGAGGCGTGAGACAGCCGGTGTGAGACTGCTCCTTATCAGAAAGAGCACTCTGCGTCCTGTGAAACACTGGAGGGCGTGACTCCTTCGAGCGGAACCGACACCGGCGTCCCCACCGCCCGATCCGCAGAACTCTTCGCACGCGCGTCCGCCGTCATCCCCGGTGGCGTGAACTCGCCCGTGCGGGCCTTCCACTCCGTGGGCGGAACCCCGCGGTTCATGGCCGAGGCCAGCGGATACACCCTGCGCGACGCCGACGGCAACAACTACGTCGACCTCATCTCCTCGTGGGGACCGATGATTCTCGGTCATGCCCACCCGGCCGTGGTCGAGGCGGTGCAGAAGGCGGCCTCCACGGGACTGTCCTTCGGCGCTCCCACGCTCGGCGAGATCGAGTTGGCGGAGGAGATCGTGCGCCGCGTCGATCCCGTCGACGAGGTGCGCCTGGTGAATTCGGGCACAGAGGCGACCATGAGTGCGGTGCGTCTGGCCCGCGGGTTCACCGGTCGCAGCAAGATCGTCAAGTTCTCCGGCTGCTACCACGGCCATGTCGACGCCCTGCTCGCCGACGCCGGCTCGGGCGTCGCCACCCTCGGGCTGCCGACGTCGCCCGGCGTGACGGGTGCGCAGGCGGCCGACACCATCGTCGTTCCCTACAACGACCTCGATGCGGTCGCGAAGGCGTTCGCCGACCACCCGGGTCAGATCGCGTGCGTCATCACCGAGGCCGCGGCGGGCAACATGGGTGCGGTGGCGCCGCAGCCCGGCTTCAACGAGGGTCTGCAGCGTCTGACCCGTGCGCACGACGCACTGCTGATCATGGACGAGGTCATGACAGGCTTCCGCGTCAGCGCGTCGGGGTGGTACGGCGTCGATGGCATCGCCGGAGACCTCTACACCTTCGGCAAGGTCATGAGCGGCGGCCTGCCCGCGGCCGCGTTCGGTGGCCGGTCCGACATCATGAGCTACCTCGCCCCCGCGGGCCCCGTCTACCAGGCCGGCACCCTGTCGGGTAACCCCGTCGCCGTCGCCGCGGGTCTGGCGACGCTGCGCGCGGCGGACGCCGACGTCTACGCGGCACTCGACGCGAACTCCACCCGTCTGGGCGGCATCCTCGGTGACGCGCTCACCGCGGCGGGCGTCCCGCACCGCGTGCAGTACGCCGCCAACATGGTCAGCGTCTTCTTCTCCGAGGAACCGGTGATCGACTACGCGGGCGCCAAGGCGGCAGCCACCTGGCGTTTCCCCGCCTTCTTCCACGCGCTCCTGAGCCGCGGCGTGTACCCGCCGCCGAGCGCGTTCGAGGCCTGGTTCGTCTCCGCGGCGCTCGACGACCGCGCGTTCGAGATCATCGAGGCGGCCGCTCCCCACGCCGCCGCCGCAGCAGCCGCTGCCGAGCAGAAAGCACCGTCATGACCGAGTCGTCCCCGACCGACCCGACAAACAGCGACGCGTCCGGTATCGACACTTCCGGGCACCCGCACGCCGACACCCGCACGATCGTGCACGTGATGCGGCACGGCGAGGTGCACAACCCCAAGGGCATCCTCTACGGGCGCCTCCCGAACTTCCGGTTGTCGGTGAACGGTCAGGCCCAGGCGCGCACGGTGGCGAACGTGCTCGCCGGGCACGACGTCACGCACGTCGTCGCCTCCCCGCTGCAACGCGCGCAGGAGACGGCGGCGCCCATCGCGTCGGCGTTCGGGCTCACCATCGAGACGGACGAGAACCTCATCGAGGCCGGGAACGACTTCGAGGGTCTGAAGGTCGCCGTCGGAGACGGTGCGCTGCGCCGGCCCCGCCACTGGCTCAAGCTGCGTGACCCGTTCACCCCCTCGTGGGGCGAGCCCTACCTGCAGATCGCCCACCGGATGTTGGCCGCCGTCAACGCGGCTCGCGTCGCGGCCGTGGGCCACGAGGCCGTGTGCGTGAGTCATCAGCTGCCCGTGTGGACCCTGCGCCGCTTCCTGCAGGGCGACCGGTTGTGGCACGACCCCCGCAACCGCCAGTGCGGCCTCGCGTCGCTCACCTCGCTGATCTACGAGGGCGACACCCTCGTCGACATCGTCTACTCCGAGCCCGCAGGGGCGTCGGACCCCCTCCAGACCGGCGCATGAGACCCGCCCGCCTGCTCGCGCCGCTGCTCGTGGCCGCCACCGTTCTCACCGGGTGCGCCACGGGTACCGACGCCGTGGCACAGGGTGGGACCTTCGAGTTCGTCTCACCCGGCGGCAAGACGTCGATCTTCTACGACCCGCCCGCCGACCGCGGCACCGTGGGGAACCTCTCCGGACCCGACCTCATGACCGAGGGCACGACGACGTCGCTGTCCGACTACGAGGGCCAGGTCGTCGTCCTCAACATCTGGGGTCAGTGGTGTGGCCCCTGCCGCGGTGAGGCCGACGATCTCGAGCAGGTCTTCGAGGCGACGAAGGACCAGGGTGTGCAGTTCCTGGGCATCAACGTGCGCGACAACCAGCAGGACAAGGCGCAGGACTTCGTCATCGACAACAACGTGACGTACCCGTCCATCTACGACCCGCCGCTGCGCACCCTCCTCGCTCTCGGATCGAACTACCCGACCACCGTCATCCCGACCACGATCGTGCTCGACCGTGAGCACCGCGTCGCCGCGGTGTTCCTGACGGAGCTTCTCGCGAGCGACCTGCAGCCCGTGGTCGAGCGCATCGCAGCCGAGCCACCCGACGTGTCCGATGGGTGAGGCGTTCCAGTCGGCTGCCGCGTCGGGGCCGCTGTTCCTGGCTCTCGGTGCCTGCCTGCTCGCCGGTCTGGTGTCCTTCGCGTCGCCCTGCGTCGTCCCCCTGGTTCCGGGTTACCTGTCCTACCTGGCCGGAGTCGTCGGAGCGGACTCCCCGTCCGTCACCGCCGACGAGGCGGCCACCAAGACTCTGGTGCGGGGTCGCAGCCGCGTCGCCGGTGCCGCGGCCCTCTTCGTTCTCGGATTCACCGTGGTGTTCGTCCTGGCCACGGCCTCGGTCTTCGGCGCCATCTCGGTGCTGTCGGTGAACCGCGAGATCCTGCAGCGTGTGGGCGGCGTCGTCACCATCGCGATGGGTCTCGTCTTCCTCGGTCTGATCCCCGCCCTGCAGCGCGACACGCGCTTCGAACCGCGCCGCGTCGGCAGCATCCTCGGGGCACCGCTGCTCGGTGGCGTGTTCGCGCTCGGATGGACCCCGTGTCTCGGACCCACGCTGGCGGGCGTCATCTCGCTGACGGCCGGCACCGAGGGCACCACCGCGGCGCGCGGTGTGGTGCTGATCGTCGCCTACTGCCTGGGACTGGGACTGCCCTTCGTCGTTCTGGCGTTCGGCTCCGTCAGCGCGTTGCGCGGCGTCGGATGGCTGCGCCGCAACGCCCGTGCCATCCAGGTGTTCGGCGGTCTGATGCTGGTGGCTGTCGGCATCGCACTGGTGACCGGCGCCTGGGACCTGTTCGTCAGCTGGATCCGCGACGGAGCGGTGACCAGCGTGACCCTGCCGATCTAGTGGACGAGAAAGAGATATGAGCACTGACCTGTCGGCCCGCCCGGACGCCGAGGCGCGCCCGCCGCGGCAGTCTCCGGCGGGGCGCGTCGTCGCCGCAGTCCGGAACACCTGGCGCGGCCTGACCTCGATGCGCACGGCACTCGTGCTCCTGTTCCTCCTCGCCCTGGCCGCGATCCCGGGTGCGCTGCTGCCGCAGCGCAGCCTCAACTCGGGGAAGGTGGACCAGTACATCGCGGACCGCCCGTCCCTGGGGCCCGTCATGGACCGGCTGGAGTTGTTCGACGTCTTCGGCAGCTTCTGGTTCACGGCGATCTACGTCCTGCTGTTCGTCTCGCTGGTCGGCTGCATCCTGCCGCGCTGCGTCGACCACGCCCGCGCGTTGCGCACCCCGCCGGTCGCCACCCCGCGCAACCTGGGGCGGCTGCCCCACCACCTGCGCACCGAGGTCGACACGGCACCCGACGTTCTCCTCGACGAGATCGACGGCCGGATGCGCGGCTGGCGGAAGATGCGGCGCACCGAGGAGAGCGGCGCCCTGACGCTGTCCGCGGAGAAGGGGTACCTGCGCGAGGCGGGCAACCTGGTGTTCCACCTGTCGCTCGTCGGTCTGCTCGTGGCCATCGCCGTCGGGAAGCTCTTCAGCTACGAGGGCAACGTCGTCGTCATCGCCAACGACGGCCCGGGCATCTGCACCACCTCGCCCGCCCAGTTCGACTCGTTCCGCGCCGGCAACAGCGAGGACGGCACGGGCATGACCCCGCTCTGCGTGCGGGTGAAGAACTTCACGGCCGACTACCTCGAGAACGGGCAGGCCGAGCAGTTCACGTCCGACATCGAGTACCAGGCCGGCGACGACCTGGTCACGAACACCTGGCGCCCGGACACCCTGCAGGTCAACCATCCGCTGCGGGTCGCCGGTGACCGCGTCTACCTGCAGGGACACGGATACGCGCCGACGTTCACGGTGACGTTCCCCAACGGGGAGACCCGTACCGAGACGGTCCAGTGGGAGCCCACGGACGGCACCACGTTCCTCTCCAGCGGAGTGCACCGCTTCGATCCGCCCGGAGGTCTGTACCCGGATCCCGATGTCCGCCGCCAGAACCAGATCGCCATCGAGGGGCTGTTCGCGCCCACCGCGTTCTTCCACGGCTCGCTGTTGTCGTCGAGCTTCCCCGCCCCGAACGATCCGGCGGTGGCCGTCGACATCTACAAGGGCGACACCGGCCTCGACACCGGTAATCCACAGTCGCTGTTCTCGCTGAGCCAGGTGCTGGTGGAGCAGGGCCGGCTGGTGAAGCAGGATCGCGTCAACCTGACACCGGGGGAGTCGACGACGCTGTCCGACGGCACGCAGGTGCGATTCGACGGTGCCGAGGAATTCGTCAACCTGCAGGTCTCGCACGACCCCGCGCAGACGTGGGTGCTGGTGTTCGCGCTGTCGATGATGGCCGGTCTGCTGGTGTCCCTGGTGATCAAGCGCCGTCGCATCTGGGTCCGCGTGAGCACGGACGACGACCGACGACGTACCGTAGTAGAAGTGGGCGGACTCGCCCGGACCGATCAGGCCGGCTGGGGTGACGAGTTCGACCGCCTCACCGCGCGGGTGCTCGACCGACCCGACGCCGATGACGTACCGACCTCGAACAACAGGGAGTGACCATGCCGATCGACGCCACACTCGCGCAGTTCAGCGACTGGTCCTTCCGGTCGGCGTTCGGTGTCTACCTGCTCGCGGCGGTGTTCCTCATCGCCCAGTACGCCACGCAGACCGTCACGGCTGCGGAGCAGAAGTCCGAGCGGCAGCTCGTCGCGGCGGGCAAGGCGCCCGTGCGGCCCACCGGTCCCGGTCGGATCGAGGAGGCGCCCCGGCGTCCCGCGTCCGAGCGCTACGGCGGCATGGGCTACGCGCTGGTGGTGCTCGGTCTGCTGCTCACGGTCACGTCGATCGTGCTGCGCGGATTCGCCACCGACCGGTTCCCGCTCGGCAACATGTACGAGTTCGTGACGATGGCCACGGCCGCCGCGACGGCGACCTCGATCATCGCGCTGCGGAAGATGCGCCCGACGCTGATCTTCGTGGTCGTCCCGGTCATGATCCTGATGTTCCTCGCGGCGACGGTCCTCTACGCCGACGCGGCCCCCGTGGTCCCGGCCCTGCGCTCGTACTGGTTGCCGATCCACGTGACCATCGTCAGCATCGGCAGCGGAATCTTCCTGGTGGCCGGCGTCGCGTCGCTGCTGTTCCTGCTGCGGATGCGCTTCCCCGCCACGGAGGACGGCGCGAACACGGGTGCACTCGCCCGGTTCGCCCAGCGTCTTCCGGACGCCCGCACGCTCGACCGCCTGGCCTACAAGACCACGATCATCGGCTTCCCGCTGTTCGGCGCCGGCGTCATCCTCGGTGCGATCTGGGCCGAGGCCGCATGGGGACGTTTCTGGGGCTGGGATCCCAAGGAGACGGTGTCCTTCATCGCGTGGGTCGTCTACGCGGCGTATCTGCACGCACGGGCGACGTCGGGCTGGCGGAACACCCGCGCGGCGTGGATCAACGTCGCGGGCTTCGTCGCCATGCTGTTCAATCTCTTCATCATCAACATGGTCGTCTCCGGTCTGCACTCGTACGCGGGTCTGAACTGACCGTCGGCTCGACATGACCGCCGGGGGGAATCGGTGACGGACGATCGTTGGGACGGGTGGTCGCCCGGCCCGCAGGACGACGGGCGGATCCCGTCCGCGTCGACGCCGACGGATCCGGCGATCCAGCAGGTGCCTGCCTCGCCGATGCAACCGCCCACGGCGCACGACCTCTCGACGTCACGGCTGCTGCGGACCTCGCCGCCCCCACCGACGGGCGGCTGGCGCCGCACGCTCTTCGACGTCACCGGTGGCCGGGTGAACGTGGGCAACAGTGCCAAGGAGCAGCGGCGGCTCGCCTTGATCCGTCAGGTCGGCAACCCGTTGCACGGGTGTCATCGCATCGCGATCCTGAGCCTCAAGGGAGGCGTCGGGAAGACCACGGTGGCGGCGGCGCTGGGATCGACGTTCTCGTCGGTCCGGGGCGACCGTGTGATCGCCGTGGACGCGAACCCCGACCGCGGAACGCTGAGCTCCCGGGTTCCGCTGGAGACCGAGAAGACGGTGCGCGACCTGCTCAAGGACGCCCGCGACATCGACAAGTACAGCGCGGTCCGCGACTTCACGTCCCAGAATCACCACCGGCTCGAAGTGCTGGCGTCGGAGTCCGATCCGGCCATGTCGGAGGCGTTCGACGCGTACGACTACGAGACCACGGTGGCCGTGCTGGAGCGGTTCTACAACATCGTGCTGACCGATTGCGGAACGGGACTTCTGCACTCGGCGATGCGGGCGATCCTGCGCAGCGCCGACGGGCTGGTGATCGTGAGCAGCGGATCGGTGGACGGTGCGCGGAGTGCATCGGCGACGATGGACTGGCTCGACGCGCACGGCTACCGACATCTGGTGGAGCAGTCGTTGACGGTGGTCAACATGGTGCGGCCCGGGTCGAAGGTCATCGACGTCTCGAAGATCGTCGACCACTTCGGTCAGCGATGTCGCGCCGTGCGGGTGATCCCGTACGACGACCATCTCGCTCAGGGGGCGGAGGTCGACCTCGACGCTCTCGCGCCGGCGACGCGCACGGCGCTTCTCGAGACGGCAGCAGCGATGACCGCCGAGTTCCCGCCCCACGTCACGCGGTGACGGTCGTCCGCTGCACCGCACCGCACCGCGTGACGGGACTCAGTCGACGGAACCGGGCGTTCCCGCATCGGGACGCTCGGGACCGTTGCCACGATCACGTGCAGGGTTGTTCCTGATCTTCCACAGGAACTCCGGGTCGTCGTCCGGTCCGGTGACGCGTCCTCTGGGTGCCCCGGTCTCGGGGCCGAAAGACTTCCAGAGGAGCACGATCACGACCACGAGCCCGATCAGAGCCAGAACATAGATCATCACGCACCTCCACTACCGAGCGTAGTCGTGGCGGAGCGCCGGGGCACTCGAGTCGAGCTCGCAAGATCCTGAGAATCTGCTCGCACGCACTGGTGTCCGGCACGAACACCGCGAGTGGCGACCGATGGTCGACTCGGTGACGAGTGGGTGGCGCTCTAGGGGTGACGCGTGATCAGCGGTGCGCCTCGGTGGTGAGCGAGGTCAGGAGCTGCATGACCTCGGACTCGCGGAAGCGACGGTGGCCGCCGGGAGTGCGGAGCGATCCGAGCCGGCCGGCGTGGGCCCAGCGCGTGACGGTCTTCGGATCGACATGGAAGAGTGCGGCCACCTGGCCGGGGGTGAGCAGGTTCTCCTGCGTGGGGGTGTAAGCCGGTGCACTCATCGCGATCCTCCAGGGACACAGTCTTCATCTCGGTCGAATGCGGCTGTATGTCCGCATCCGTTGCCCATGGTGGCACCGAGACCCCCGGGTACTCGACTCTTCTAATGTTGGTAAAGGGGAGGTAATGGACAAATCGGATACGTCGAACGGCTCCGGTAATCTGTGTCCATGACCGATCCCATCCCCACCGGCAGCACCCCGAGCGGGTCGGCGAAGGGCCGACTGGTCCGCGATCTCGGCCTCTACACCGCCGCCCGGCTCGGTCTCATCGCTGTGGTCGCGGCCGTCATCTACTTCGGTGCCGCGCTGGCCGGGGTGACCGTGCCGCTGCTGATCGCCATGGTGTTCGCCCTGGTCGTCGCGTTCCCCCTGTCGCTCGTGCTCTTCAAGGGACTGCGCCGACGCGTCAACGAGGACATCGCCGCCGTCGACGAGAAGCGTCGCCGCGACCGCGAGGATCTGCACTCACGCCTGCGCGGAGAGTGACCGTGCGGCGAGTGCGCGGGCCAGGTGGTCGCGCTGCTCGATCACGCACCGTCGCAGAGCCGCGGGTGCGTCCGGGTGACCCGAGAGCCAGCGATCGGCATCCTCGCTGTGGGCGGCCGACGGGAAGAGCCCGATGACGAATCGTCGAGCGATCTCGATGCTCCGCTCCCGCCAGAAGGTCTCCAGCAGGGCGTAGTACTGCTCGTCGAAGCGCTCGACCAGCGTGCGTGACGGTCCGGCGGTGAAGCCGCGGATCAGCGCCCCCACCCGCTCGTTGCTCAGGGCGTCCGAACCGGTCAGGGCGGCCCAGGTCGCCTCCTTCACCGACGCGACGGGCTGCGCCGCCACCGCGGCGGCGTACTGCACCTCACCGGCCCCCGTGCGGTCGGACTCGAGCACCGTCGCCAGCTCGGCCTCGTCGGTGTGACCGGTCGCCGACAGCGCGAACCACAGGCCCCAGCGCTGCTCGGCGTCCAGTTCGAGACCGTCGACGGAGTCCTCGCCGGAGAGCAACGCGCGCACCCTCCCGGCGTGCGACGGCTCGTGTGACGCCGCGGCCGAGAACGCCCGGAACCACTCGAGCTGCGCGTCCGACCCGGCCGGCGCCCCGGCGAGCTGCTCGGCCGCCGTCGCGGTCCACCGCTGCCTGACACCGTCCCGGTCCGCGGCGTAGTGCTCCGCCGCGACCGCGGTGTCCGCGAGAATCGATCCGAGCACGGCCGGATGCGACTCGGTGGGTGCGAAGCGGACGGCGAGATCGACGTACGTCTGCGCAGGCAGTTCGGCATCACGCGTCGCGTTCCACCAGGAGGACCACACCAGCGCGCGGCGCAGGTCGTCGGGGATGCGGTCCAGCGACTGCATCGTCGCCTCCATCGACCGCGCGTCCAGGCGCACCTTCGCGTACGTGAGATCGCCGTCGTTCGGCAGGATCACCGCGGCATCGGGCAGCGCGAGCGGTGTCTCCGCGTCGGTGATGTGCACCGAGATCGGTTCCGCATCGACGAGGTGGCCGTTCTCGTCCGGCGACAGGCACGCGATGTCCAACCGCTGAGGACGCGGATCCGTCTGCGTGAGAACACCTCTGGTGCGGTCGTACAGCACGGTCGACACGCCGGTGGTCTCGAGCCAGGCGGCCGACCAGTCGTCGAGCGACCGACCGGCCGGTGCGGCCAGGGCGTCGAGCAGGTCGCGCAGGGTGGCCGTCCCGAAGGCTCGAGCGCGGAAGTACGCGCGGGCGCCCTCGAAGAAGGCCTCGTCACCGACGAAGGCCCCGAGTTGTTTGATCACGCTGGCGCCCTTGGCGTAGGTGATGCCGTCGAAGTTGAGCTTGGCCGCCTCGAGGTCGACGATGTCGGCGACGACGGGGTGGGTGGTCGGGAGCTGGTCCTGCGAATAGGCCCAGGCCTTGCGGCGCAGAGCGAACGACACCCAGGCGTCGGTGAACCGGGTGGCCGCGACCGAGGCGTACGCGCCCAGGTAGTCGGCGAGGGACTCCTTGAGCCACAGGTCGTCCCACCACTGCATGGTCACCAGATCGCCGAACCACATGTGCGCCATCTCGTGCAGGATCGTGTTCGCGCGCCGTGCGTACTGCGCTCGGGTGGCCGCGCTGCGGAAGACGTACGACTCCGTGAACGTGACGCAGCCGGGGTTCTCCATGGCGCCGAGGTTGTACTCGGGCACGAACACCTGGTCGTACTTCCCGAAGGGGTAGGGGAACTCGAACGCGTCGTGGAAGAAGTCGAGCCCGGCGCGCGTGACGTCGAAGATGTCGTCGTGGTCGAGGTACTCGCCGAGCGACGCACGGCACCACGCGCCGAGTTCGATGGTGAGGTCGCCGCGGCGGTACTCCGACGTGGCGCGGTGGTACGGGCCCGCGACGACGGCCGTGATGTACGTGGAGATCGGCTGCGTGGCGGCGAAGACACGGGTGGACGACCCTGCGTCGTCGGTGGTGGTCTTCTCCACCCGCTCGTTCGACAGCACCGTCCACTCGTCCGGTGCGCTCACCCGGAAGACGAACGGTCCCTTGAGGTCCGGCTGCTCGAAGTTCACGAAGACGCGCCGCGCGTCGGCGGGCTCGTACTGCGTGTAGAGGTAGGTCTCGCCGTCCGCCGGATCGACGAATCGGTGCAGGCCCTCACCGGTGCGGCTGTACCAGCCGCGGGCGTGGATGCGCACGGTGTTGTGGCTCCCGAGATCACGCAGCAGCACCCGCGCACCGTCGTACTGCACCTCCTGTTCGTGGTCGTTGACGATCACGCGGTCCACGCCGGCACCGAGGAAGTCCATCCACGTCGACGACGCGGTGGCCGCGAAGCTCACGGTGGTGACGGTGCCGAACTCGGCTCGGGTCCGTGCCTCGGTCAGGTCCAGCGCCACGTCGTATCGCACGTCGGACACCACCCGGGCGCGGTCGGCGGTCTCGGCGCGGGTCAGGTTCGCGGTACTCACACCTTCATGCAACACCACCGGAGGCGCGGCTCGCGACACACCACCGTCGCGGCGACCCGTGCCATCATGGGGCGCATGATTCTGGTGCTCAGATTGATCGTCACGGCGTTCGCGATCTGGCTGGCGGCGTCCTGGGTGGACGGCATCTCGATCGCGAGTTCGGGGCGCGGGCAGGGCTGGGACCTGGTGGTGCTGATCGGGATCGCCGCCGTGTTCACCGTGATCAACGCCTTGGTCAAGCCGATCGTGCAGTTGTTGTCGCTGCCCCTCATCGTGCTGACCCTCGGGCTGTTCCTGTTGGTGATCAACGCGTTGATGCTGCTGCTCACCGCCGCCATCACCGAGAGCACCGGGTACGGGCTCACCGTCGACGGTTTCGGGTCCGCCTTCTGGGGCGCGGTGATCGTGTCCATCGTCAACTGGGTTCTCGGTGGACTGGTGCCGGACCGTCGATCGGCGCGCCGCTGAGGCTGCCGCCGACCGCGGTCAGTCCAGCCGCGCCACGAATGCCGTGATGGTCTCGCGAAGCTTGCCGACGCGCTCCTCGACCGGGGTGTCGTCGCGGTACTGCCGTCCCAGCGTCGGGGTCTTGATCCGCCGCGCGTACAGGGAGCAGGCCAGATCCGAGCACAGGTAGGTGCCGACGGTGTTGCCGCGGCGGCCGGACTCACCGGTCTTGCGGGCCACCATCAGCGTGACACCGCCGTTCTGATGCCCGGTGGTGCAGATGCTGCACATCTGAGACCGGCGCGAACTGCTCTCCGAACGCAGGGCGACTCCGACGAGCCGATCCGCGGTCGGCACGACGAGGAAGCTGCGGCCCGGATACGCGGGGTCGCTCCAGCCGAGGAAGTCCAGGTCGTCCCACGGGCGACGGTCCAGATCGATGGGGACGGGGATGCGCTTCGCCTCGCCCTTCGAGCAGTTGACGAACGATGCCCGGATCTCGGGTTCGGTCACGGGGTCCATGGGACGACCGTAGAGGGAGATCATGACCGTCGGCAACGGAATTACCCGTCGCGCCGCGACTATCCGAGCAGCAGGCCGACGGTGGTCGCCACCGCCCAGACGAGCATCGCGAGACCCGAGTCGCGCAGCGCCGGAATGAGCGCGAGGCCCTGCTGCCGGGTGCGGACGGGGGCGTTGGCACGCCAGGCCAACGGGAAGGCGACGACGCCCAGTACGGCCCACGGCGAGTGCAGGAGCAGCAGCAGGCTGACGAGGAACGGCACGCCGAGCAGCGCGGCGTGCAGACCGCGGCTCCGGGCGTCGCCCAGCCGGACCGCGAGGGTGAGCTTGCCCGCCTCGGTGTCGGTGGGAATGTCGCGGATGTTGTTGGCCACCAGGACGGCGCTCGAGAAGCAGCCCATCGCGACGGCGCACGCGAGTCCCACGAGGTCGACGCGATCGGTGAGCACGAACTGGGTGCCGAGCACGGCGACGAGGCCGAAGAAGACGAAGACGGCGATCTCTCCGAGGCCGCTGTAGCCGTAGGGCTTCGATCCGCCCGTGTAGTACCAGGCTCCCGCGATGCACACGACACCGACGAGAACCAGCCACCAGGCCGTCGTCAGGGCGAGGACGAGCCCCGCGACGGCAGCGAGTGCGAAGCACGCCACGGCCGCGCCGCGGACGGCCGACGGCGTCGCCAGCCGGGAGCCGACGAGGCGGATCGGTCCGACGCGGTCGTCGTCGGTTCCGCGGATGCCGTCGGAGTAGTCGTTGGAGAAGTTCACGCCGACGATGAGGGCGACCGACACGAGCAGTGCCACCGGGGCCTTCCACCACGTCACGTCGCCGGCCGCCGCTGCCGCACCCGCCGCGGCCACGACCGGTGCGATCGCGTTCGGAAGTGTGCGCGGCCGTGCGCCTTCGAGCCACTGGGATGCTGTCGCCATGTGTGGATCATTGCCTACGCATGCCGATGCGGCCCCGCGCGGTCGTGTTGTGAGGCCCACCGCTCCCGGCGTACACTCCGGATGCGCCCTCGACCTCGGGGGTTTCTCACAGGCTTGTCGCCGTCGGCCGTGAACGTGGCACACGAATGCGGAACCGGTTCTTCGATCGGTTCACCTGTCGCACCCCGGGGATGAACGATGGACGACATCACCAGTTCCACGATCGACGACGCCGTCGCGGCCATGACGGACGTCGAACTCGACCGCGCCATCCGCGCGCTCACACTGCGCCAGCGGTCACTGCTGCTCGGCGGTGACCTCGACACGGCCTGGGCGGTCACCGAAGATCTCGAGCGCTGCCTCGCCGCCCGGTGCGGTATGCCGCGAACCTGACACGCTCGAGCCCCGGAAGAGGCTCAGCTGGACCGTCTGCGCGGCCCACGACCCGGGTATCCGGTGTCGGTGGGCGGGACGGGATCGTCCTCGTCGGAGAATCCGACCGGTTGGAATTCCACCATCAGGAAGCGTTGTCCCGGAACACGTGTCGCCCGCAGGTCGACGACGGTCCACCCGCCGTCGACACGGCGCAGTCGCACGCCGGGGATCTCGGTGCGATGGTCCGCCCACTCGTGCATCCGGCGATAGGCCGACACGATGCGCGCGATGTCCGAGGGGTGCGGGGTGTCGCGCTGATCGACCTGCCCCTTCCACAGGATGTTCTCCACCGGATCTGTCAGCCACCGCACGACGCGCACGCGCTCGGTGTCGATGAGTGCGATCGCGGTGGGGGAGTTGCGCGTCAGCGACCGCAGCGCGAACGCCTCGACCGACGGTCCGGCCACCACGAGTTCGTCCGCGCGGAGCGAGATCGCCAACGCGTGCGACACGGTGTCGACGTACCGGCTGGCGTCGTCGGCGGACGAGGTGTCGAGCACCGTCCGCACCGCATTGCGCAGGGGCCGGGCACCGCGCGGGGTACGCAGCGCCACGGTGCCGTCCCAGCGGGTTCCGGGTTCCGCGTCGAGCAGAGCGACGAGGAGATACATCGCGCTGTCGGCGTCGTCCGCGTGGTCGAACAGCTCGAATGCCGGTGCGGCGAGCTTCGATGCCGGCTCCCGGCCCGTGACGCCGGCGATGCCGGGCGTGAACGCGAACTGTCTACGTGACGAGGACCAGTCGTAGCCGACGACGAGGGGCGGCGGTGCGTCGGAATCGTCACCGGCGTACAGCATCACACCGTGGACGGCCTTCCGGGGACCCGGTACCGCGACGGCCCGCAGCGGACCGTTCAGTCCCGGCACGGTCTCGGCCGCGTCCTCGCCGCTGGTCGCGACGAACGCGGTCATCGCACGCGCCGCGTCCGCGATGCGCTTGCTGCCGACCGCGCGGGAGAGCGCCGTCCAGTCCTTCGCCCGACCGTCCTTGGCGACGACGGTCCCCACGGGACCGGCATCGCCGTCGGGCGGTTCGGCGAGTGTCTCCACGACGATCCAGCCGTCGTGCGCGTCGGGAGCTGCTCCCGTCGCCTGCCTCGCCATCGTCACTGTCCTCCGAACCCACGAACAACCAAGCCCCCGACCCGGATGTACCGGGAGGACCTTACTCACCGTCACGGTCTCGGGCGGCTCGCCCCTCGGCGTGCGGGGGAAGATGTCATTCGGTCGGACTACACGCGACCAGGGTCGTTCGCGCCGCCGCGCGGTCCACCTTGCCCGGGCCGCGGGCCGGGAGCGCGTCCACGAACAGCACCTGCCGGGGTGCCGCGGCAGGGCCGAGCGCGTCGGCGACGGCCGCCCGGAGAGACTCCGGCGACAGCTCGACACCGGGCCGCAGCACCACCAGTGCGCCCACCCGTTCGCCCAGGCGCGGATCGGGAACGCCGACCACGACGCACTCGGAGACCCCGTCGATCCCCGCGACGGCGTCTTCCACCACTCGCGGTACGACGGTGAGTCCGCCCGTGGTGATGGCGTCGTCTGCCCTCCCGAGAATCTGCAGACGGTCGCCCTGCAGGCGTCCGAGATCATCGGTGCGGAACCACCCCGCCTCGGCGAACGCCGGGTGATCAGGCATTCGGCGGTAACCGCTCGCCAGTGTGGGTCCGCCGAGGCGCACCCGGCCGTCCGCCTCGAGGCCGACGGTCACGCCGTCCAGGGGAACGCCGTCGTAGACGCACCCGCCGCAGGTCTCGCTCATCCCGTAGGTGCGGACCACGGTGATCCCCGCAGCGAGTGCGCGGTCGAGCACGGGAGCCGGGGTCGCGGCCCCGCCGAGCAGAACGGCGTCGAGGGACGCGAGCGCCGCGACGGCGTCCGGACGATCGAGCGCCTTCACCATCTGGGTGGGGACGAGGGAGGTGTAGCGCCGGGGCCCGCTCATCGACGCGACCGCGCGGACGAGGTGCGCGGGGTCGAATCCCGTCGACACGTCCACCACCGCGGGTTCGTGGCCGGCGGCGAGGGAGCGTAGGACCACCTGCATCCCGGCGATGTGATGGGCCGGCAGCGCGAGCAACCACTGTCCCGGCCCACCCAGCCGGGCATGGGTGGCGGCGGCGCTGGCCCGGAGTGCGGCCGCCCCGAGCAGGGCCCCCTTCGGGGTTCCCGTCGACCCGGACGTCGCGAGCACCATCGCGGTACCCGGCTCCGCGGGAGTGCCCGGTGACAGCGCGTCGGCGAGGCGTCGACGCTCACGATCGTCGTCGGCGGGGACCGGCAGGACCGGCTCGGCGGTGCCGTCGAGCACGGCGCGCAGTCGCGGCAGCAGACCCAGCACCGCGTCTCCGCTGGGCACCGGGAGGACGGTCAGATCAGCCACGGCGTTGCGGGTGGTCAGGCGGAACCTCGACCACGACGATGCGTGTGCCGTCGGGGTCGGCGATCCACATCTCCGTCAGTCCCCAGGGCTCGGTCTGCGGGGGCCGCACGATCTCGACGCCCGCCGCCTCGAGCTCGGCGCGCGCCGCCTCGACGTCACGCACCTGCAGGAGAATCGTCGCCCCCGCCCCCGCCCCCGCCGTCGGCTCGCCGTGACCCGCCACCTCGATCAGCGACTGCCCCGCGAAGAACACCACGCCACCGGGATACTCGCGGAAGATGCCGAGCCGCAACCGGTCCCGATAGAAGCTCAGGGTCTCGTCGACGTTTTTCGGCCGCAGAATGATCCGGCTCGCCAGCACCTCCATCGTCGGTCGCCTCTCAGAAGTACCAGGGGTAGGGAGACCAGTCCGGCTCACGCTTCTCGAGGAACGAGTCGCGACCCTCCACGGCCTCGTCGGTCATGTAGGCCAACCGCGTCGCCTCGCCCGCGAACAGCTGCTGCCCCACCAGCCCGTCGTCCTGAAGATTGAACGCGTACTTGAGCATTCGCTGCGCCTGCGGGGACTTGCCGTTGATCGTGCGCCCCCACTCGATGGCGACGGTCTCGAGGTCGGCGTGATCGACCACCTTGTTCACAGCACCCATCCGGTGCATGTCCTCGGCGGTGTAGGTGTCACCGAGGAAGAAGATCTCGCGAGCGAACTTCTGCCCCACCATCTTCGCCAGGTACGCGCTGCCGTATCCGCCGTCGAAGCTGCCCACGTCGGCGTCGGTCTGCTTGAAGCGGGCGTGTTCCCGGCTCGCCAGAGTCAGGTCGCAGACCACGTGCAGGCTGTGTCCGCCGCCCGCGGCCCACCCGTTGACGAGGCAGATCACGACCTTGGGCATTGTGCGGATCAGGCGCTGCACCTCGAGGATGTGGAGCCGTCCCGCGCGCGCCCGGTCCACGGTCTCGGCCGTGTCGCCGCTGGCGTACTGGTAGCCGGACCGCCCCCGGATGCGCTGGTCGCCGCCGGAACAGAAGGCCCACCCGCCGTCCTTCTCGCTGGGCCCGTTGCCCGTGAGGAGGACGGCGCCGACGTCGGAGGTCATCCGGGCGTGGTCGAGCGTGCGGTACAGCTCGTCGACGGTGCCGGGGCGGAAGGCGTTGCGTACCTCGGGGCGATCGAACGCGATGCGCACGGTGCCGTCGGTGACGTGGCGGTGGTAGGTGATGTCCACCAGGTCCTCGAAGCCGGGGACCGCGGTCCACTGCTCGGGCTGGAACGGCGAGGTCTGATCGGTCACCCTCGACAGCCTAACGACGGACCGAATCGGACTCCGCGTTACCGTCGTCCGATGACCGACGATTCCCCCCACGGCGGATTCCCGAAGTTCACCAGGGCCACGCCGCCGCCGGACTACGGCCGGTTGATCGAGGCGTTGCGCACCGTCCAGGACCTCGCGGTGTCCACGGACCTGCCGGACGACCAGCTCGCCCTGGCCGCCGACCAGGCGGAGAAACTCGCTGCGACCATGGCGCCGTACGTGGTGCCGGAGGGTCTGTCACCGGCGGGCCGCGCGCTGGAGCTCCCGGGCCGCGGCAGTCTGCTGATGCTGCCGTGGACCATCGAGAAATACGGCGCCGAGGGCGTGCGGTCCACCGGTGTGTTCCGCCGGTTCCATCTCGGCGGCAACGGCGCAGCCCACGGCGGCACGCTGCCGTTGCTGTTCGACGACCTCTTCGGGCTGATCCAGCACGCGTACGGTCGCCCGATCAGCCGCACCGCTTTCCTGCACATCGACTACCGCGCCGTGACCCCGTTGAACGAGCAGCTCGTCGCCGAGGGGCACGTGACGAAGGTCGAGGGCCGCAAGACGTTCATCGAGGCCCGGTTGACCAAGCAGGACGGCACGCTCGTCGCCGAGAGCAACGCCCTCATGGTGCAGTTGCTCCCCGGCCAGCAGTGACGGCGGCACCCGCTCCCGGGCTCGACGAGATCGTCGCGTCGGCCCACGTGCTGTCGCTGCCCATGCGCACCCGGTTCCGCGGCATCACGACGCGGGAGGTACTGGTGTTCTCCGGACCCGCCGGATGGGGCGAGTTCGGCGCCTTCCCCGAGTACGACGACGCGGAGGCGTCGGCATGGCTGCGTGCCGGCATCGAGATGGCCTGGCAGGGCGCGCCCGATCCGGTGCGGGACCACGTCGAGGTCAACGCCACCGTGCCCGCGGTGCCCGCCGCCGAGGTGCCCGCCGTGCTCGCGCGCTATCCCGGCACGCGCACGGCGAAGGTCAAGGTCGCCGAGAAGGGCCAGACCCTCGACGACGACGTCGCACGAGTCGAGGCGGTCCGGGCGCTCGTCCCCACCGTGCGTGTCGACGCCAACGGGGGCTGGACGGTCGACGAGGCCGAGACGGCCCTGCGCGCCCTCACCGAGAACGGTGACCTCGAGTACGCGGAGCAGCCCTGCGCGACGGTCGAGGAACTCGCCGAGGTGCGCAGACGCGTGCGCGGAGTGTCGATCGCCGCCGACGAGAGCATCCGGCGAGCCGAGGACCCGCTGCGCGTGGTGCGGGCCGGGGCCGCCGACGTGGCCGTCGTCAAGGTGCCGCCGCTGGGCGGGATGCGGGCGGTGCTGCGGCTCGCCGAGGAATTGGCGCAGTACGGCGTCCCCGTGGTCGTGTCGAGCGCCCTCGACTCGGCGATCGGCATGTCGGCGGGACTCGCTGCGGCGGCGGCCCTGCCGTCGAGTGCCGCGTGCGGCCTGGGCACCGGCGCACTGTTCGTCACCGACGTGGCCGAGCCGCGAGCACTCGTCGACGGTCGTCTGCGGGTCGACACCGTGGTCCCCGATGCGGATCGACTCCGCGAGCTCGCCGCCCCGGACGATCGGCGGACGTGGTGGCTGGAGCGTCTCGCCCGGTGCCATCCCCTCGCTTTGTTGTAGGGTCGCGCCGACCAGAAACCTTCTCCGAGAACGGCCTACGGCCCGACTCCAAACGACAGGATTGTTTTCCGTGGCATCACTGCAGACCACCCTCCTCGACGAGAACACCGCACCGGCCGTGCGCGCGGACGTTCGCGCGCTGATCGACGCCGAGGTCTCCGACAAGAAGGGCGCCTCCGGCCTCGCGGTCAAGGGCGGATACGGCGCCGTGAAGAAGGTGAGCCCCAGCGTCGTCGACGATGCGATCGCCAAGCTGTGGCCGAGCTTCGTCGAGAAGCTCGACCCGTTCTGGCAGCGGTACCAGGCCGCGCCGACCGGCACGTTCGGTGAGTTCCTCGCCGCGAACGGTGACGAGGCGTCCGACGCGCTCCTGTCCGTCACCGACGCGCGCATCGACGAGACCAGCAAGTCGACCATCAAGAAGGCGTACTCCTCGCTCCGCCCGTCGGCGAAGAAGAACGTCACCGAGGCTCTCCCGCGCGTCGGCGCCCTGGTGCAGAAGTACGCAGCCTGACCCCTGTGCGCCTTTCGCGTGTCCCCGGATGCGCGAAAGGCGCACGGACGGCCGGATCGTCGATGATGGAGCCATGACTCCACGCAACGATCTCGCAGCCCTCACCAGTGGACGCAACTTCTGGAGCACCGAGCAGCAGGACGGGCTCCCGGCGATCACGCTGACCGACGGCCCGCACGGCGTGCGGATGCAGGCGAGCGACAACGACATGTTCTCCGGACGACCCGCGACGTGCTTCCCACCGGCCACCGCCACCGCGAGTACCTGGGATCCCGACCTGCTGCGGCGGATGGGAGAGGCGCTGGCCACCGAGGCCCGGTCGATGGACGTGTCCGTCCTGCTGGGCCCCGGCATCAACATCAAGCGCAGCCCGCTCGGCGGCCGCAACTTCGAGTACTTCTCGGAGGACCCGTTGCTCACGGGCACGCTCGCCGCCGCCTACGTGCAGGGCGTGCAGAGCCGGGGCGTCGGCACCTCGCTCAAGCACTTCGCGGTCAACAGCCAGGAGACCGACCGCATGCGCGTGAGCGCCGAGGTGGACGAACGCACCCTGCGCGAGATCTACCTCCGGGCGTTCCAGCGTGTGGTGGAGCAGGCGCAGCCGTGGACCGTCATGTGCTCCTACAACCGCATCAACGGCGTCCACGCCTCGCGGAACCGGTGGCTCCTGACGGACGTGCTGCGCGGCGAGTGGGGTTTCGAGGGCGCCGTCGTGTCCGACTGGGGCGCCGTCGTGGACCGGGTCGACTCGATCGCCGCGGGCCTCGACCTGACGATGCCCGGACCCGACGCTGCCGGTGACCAGCGGGTCGCCGACGCGGCGGAGTCCGGTGCGCTCGATCCGGGCGCTCTGGAGACGGCGGCGGCCCGCGTACGCGCACTGGTCGAGCGCGCGCAGGACGCGAGCGGTTCCGTGGACGTCGATCACGATGCCCACCATGCGCTGGCCCGAGAGATCGCGAGCCGGGCGATCGTCCTGCTGAAGAACGACGGTCTGCTGCCGCTCGAGCCGGGTTCCGGATCGATCGCCGTGCTCGGCGAGATCGCCCGCACCCCGCGCTACCAGGGCGGCGGTAGTTCGCAGAGCACCCCGACCCGGTTGGACGACGCGCTGTCGGCGATCACCGCTGCCGCGCAGGGTGAGGTGGCGTTCGCGCCCGGGTACGACGCCGACCACGCGTCGACCGAGGAGACCGACGCCGACGACGGACTGCTGAACGAGGCCGCCGAGCTCGCTCGCACGCACGACATCGCCCTCGTCTTCGTCGGCAACGATCCCGAGACCGAGGGCATGGACCGCACCACGCTGACGCTGCCGGAAGGCCATCTGGCCCTGGTCGAGCGAGTGCGCGCGGTGAACGAGAACACCGTGGTGGTGCTGTCGAACGGCGGCGTGGTCCTGACGTCTCCGTGGGACACCGACGTCCCCGCGATCCTCGAGACGTGGCTGCTGGGACAGGCCGGCGGCGGAGCTATCGCCGACGTGCTGTTCGGCGTCGTGAACCCGTCGGGACGGCTCGCGGAGACCGTTCCGCTCCGGCTCGAGGACCACCCGTCCTACCTGGACTTCCCCGGTGAGCACGGGGTTGTCCGCTACGGCGAGGGCATCCACGTGGGCTACCGCGGCTTCGATGCGCGCGAGACCGACGTGTCGTACCCCTTCGGATGGGGCCTGTCGTACACGACGTTCGAGTACGGCGATGTGACCGCGACGGTGGGGGAGCACGGCATCAACGTCACGGTGCCGGTGACCAACACCGGGGACCGGGACGGCCGGGAGGTCGTGCAGGTCTACGTGTCCGCGCCCGACGAGGACGCGCACCGTGTTCCGCGTGAGCTCGCGGCGTTCGAGTCGGTCGAGATCGCCGCGGGTGCGACCGAGACCGTGACTCTCACCGTCCGGCGTGCCGACCTGGCGTACTGGGACACCCGGGTGTCGTCCTGGATCGTGGCGCCGGGCGAGTACGTCGTGGCAGCGGCGGCATCGTCGCGCGATCTCCGGAGCGTCGCGATCGTCTCCGTGACGGGCGACGACGTCCGCCTGCCGTTGACGGCCGAGTCGACCGTCACCGAGTGGCTGGACGATCCGCGCGGGGGTGACCTGCTGCGGGCGGCCATCGACGACGGCGACGGACCGTCGGTGGCACAGGCGATGATGGGCAATCCGGAGACGGCAGTCTTCCTGTCGAGCGTCCCGCTCGCCCGCATGGTGGCCTTCGGCGACGGAACCCTGACACCCGATGTCGTCGCGCGGCTCGTGCAGGACGCGAACGGCTAGCCGCGCCCGCGTGCCCGGGTGAACAGCGGGACCACCAGCAGCATCATGAACACCCGGAGCACCTGGGCCGCCACGACGAAGGTCACGTTCACGCTGCTCGCCGCCGCCAGCGCGAGCACCGCGTAGATACCGCCCGGCGTCGTGGCGAGGTAGGCCTCGTACGGGGTGATACCGGTGGTGCCCACCAGGATCAGGCCGAGCAGCGCGCAGCCCACCGCGATGGCGATGATCAGCAGTACCGCCCACGGGATGATGCGGCCGATGGACTTCAGGCTGTCGAGGGTGAACTGCAGGCCGGCCTGCCACCCGATGACGATGTAGACGAGCTGGAGCAGCAGAAACGGCACGCCGGCGTCGCCCGTCCACCCCAGCAGGTCCGCGGCACCGGAGATCAGCAACGGTCCGAGCAGGGCGGGCGCGGGCAGGCGGATCAGTCGGCCCAGCGGGATGCCCACCAGCAGGCACACCGCGATGAAGAGCGCGTCCGTCCAGAGCGGGGCGGAGGCGGTGTCGAGCGATCCGCTCTGTCCGGTGTCCGCCGAGAAGACCACCGTGGCGACGAACGGTAGCGACGCGGTGACCAGCAGCACCCGGACGTACTGCACCACGGCGACCACCCGCTCGTCGCCGCCCAGATCACGGGCGATCGCGACCATGCCGGACGCACCCCCGGCCACGAGTGCGAGGGCGCCGGTGGTGGCGTCGAGGTCACGATGCAGTCCGAGGAGAGCGCCGGCCGCGATGGACAGCACCAGGGTGCCGAGCGAGACGACCACCACCCAGATCCAGTCGGACCCCAGCGAGGACATCGTGTCCCGATCGAGCAGGGTGCCGATCTCGACGCCGAGCACGGCCTGCGCGCCCATCGACGCGGTGCGCGGAACCTTCCCCGGGCCCCATCCGCACAACGCGAACACCGTCGCCACGGCGAGCGCGACGAACAGCGCGGCCGACGGAACGCCGACCCGCTCCGCCAGGACGGCGACGACGACGGTCGCCAGAGCGAGTGAGGCCCAGCGCACCGTGCGCGAGCGGTCGAACGGGACCCGATCCGGACTCAAGGCCTGTCGGGGCGCTGGATTCGTCGCACGGCCGGGGGCATGCCCCACTCGTCGCGGCCGAGCCGGCTCAGCGGTGCGAGGGCGCCGAAGTCGGGCAACCCGTCCTCCGCGAGGAACTCCGGACGCACCGTGATCATCGTGACCGCGCCCATGACGACGAACGAGTTGCCCACCTCGACCACCTGATGGAGCGTCGCCTCGATCGAGAGCGGGGACGCGACGACGCGCGGCGGGCGGACGGTCTCACTGGGCTCGCTCTCGAGGTCGACCGCGGTGTACTCGCTCACCGAGGCGTCGTAGTTCGCGGACGTCTGATTGATCTGCTCGAACAAAGACTCGGTGGCGAGGTTGACGACGAACTCGCCCGTCTCCTCGATGTTGCGCAGGCTGTCCTTGCGGCCGACCGACGTGAACTGCACCACGGCGGGTGCGCTGGAGGAGACGGAGAAGAAGCTGTACGGCGCCAGGTTCGGCACGCCGTCCGCGGAGACCGTCGACACCCACGCGATGGGTCTGGGCACCACTGACGTGGTGAGAAGCTTGTAGTAGTCGCCGGCGTCCATGGTCTGCGGATCGAAGTGTGTGCGCACCGGTTCATCGTGCCAGGGCCACGCGCGCCCTGGAGGCCGGCCGATCATTCAGGCAGGTCCGGCATCTGTGACACTCTGAAATGGTGAACCCGTCCACGTCTCAAGCCGCCGTCGTCGTCGACGAGATGATCCGCGGCGGCGTCCAGGACGTCGTGCTGTGCCCCGGATCGCGTAACGCGCCGCTCGCGTTCGCGCTCGAGGCCGCCGACCGCGCCGGTCGCGTCCGCCTGCACATGCGCATCGACGAACGCACCGCCGGCTTCCTCGCCATCGGACTGGCCGTGTCCGGCCGCCGACCCGTCCCTGTCGTGATGACGTCCGGAACCGCCGTCGCCAATCTCGGACCCGCCGTGCTCGAGGCCAACTACGCCCGCATTCCGCTGGTCGTGCTCAGCGCCAACCGCCCCTACGAGATGCTCGGCACCGGCGCCAACCAGACGGTCGAGCAACTCGGCCTGTTCGCGGGCCAGGTGCGCGCGACCATCAGCCTCGGTCTCGCCGAGGAGTCCGACCAGGTCAACAGCCAGTGGCGGTCGGCAGTGTGCCGCGTCCTGGCTGCCGCACGCGGTACGCGCTCGGGCAACGCCGGCCCGGTCCACTTCGACATGCCGCTGCGCGAGCCCCTCACGCCCGACCTGGCCGACTCCCGCCCCGCCCCGGAGGGACGTCCCGACGGCTCCCCGTGGACCACCACGCAGTACGCGACGCTCGACGTTCCGGTGGACCTGGACCTCTCGGTGGACACCGTCGTCATCTCCGGACACGGCGCCGCCTATCGGCCGGAACTCGCCGGGCTGCCGACGGTCGCCGAGCCGACCGCGCCCCTGCACGGCCACCCGCTCAACCCGCTCGCGCTCGGTGCGCTGTCGCCGCGCCAGGCCATCATCACCGGGCGTCCCACGCTGCATCGTCAGGTCTCGAAGGTGCTGGCCGATCCGGCCGTCTCCGTCATCGCACTCACCACCGGACC
This sequence comes from Rhodococcus sp. BP-241, assembly GCF_019836145.1. Taxonomy (NCBI): domain Bacteria; kingdom Bacillati; phylum Actinomycetota; class Actinomycetes; order Mycobacteriales; family Nocardiaceae; genus Rhodococcus; species Rhodococcus sp. BP-241. The sequence goes on from NZ_JABUEI010000002.1 coordinate 27,153, forward strand.
CCGCTGGCCCGACGTCTCGGGCAACGTCGTGGCGACCGGAACGCGCGCGCTGGTCACCGGGACACCGTCACCCGAGTGGCTGCGTCGCTGTGCCGACGCCTCGGAGTCGGCCGATGCCGCGGTCCGCGGGCAGCTCGACTCGCTCTCGATTCCAACGGGTCTGCACGTCGCCGCCGCCGTGTCGTCGGCACGTCGGCCGGGTGACCTGCTCGTGCTCGGCGCCTCCAACCCGGTGCGCGACATGGCGCTGGTCGGCTACCCGGCGGAGGACGTCCGGGTGCTGTCCAATCGCGGTGTGGCGGGCATCGACGGCACCGTCTCCACCGCGGTGGGCGCTGCGCTGGCACACGACGGCCGCACCATCGCGTTGATGGGGGACCTGACGTTCCTGCACGACGCGTCCGGACTGCTCATCGGCACCGGGGAGCCCCGACCGCGGGACCTCACCATCGTCGTCGCGAACGACGACGGTGGCGGCATCTTCGAACTGCTCGAGCAGGGTGATCCCCAGTACGCGGGCGTCTTCGAGCGCGTGTTCGGCACTCCGCACGGCATGGACCTCGCGGCGCTGTGTGCCGCGTACCGGATCCCGCACCGGCGGGTCGATCCCGACGAGCTCGCGAAGCTGCTCACGGGTCACGCCGAGGGCACCCGGGTGCTCGAGGTGACCACCGATCGGTCCGGTCTACGCGATCTGCATGCTTCGATCCGCGCTGCCCTCTAGGCCCTGTCGGCGAGGTACTCCCGTGCCTGCTTGCTCTCGGAGTGCACCATCTTGCCGATCATCTCGGTGACCATGCCCTCGATCTTGCCGCCGACGAACGGGACCTTCACCTCGGCCGTCCCCTTCAGGGTCAGGCGCGATCCGGTGCCATGAGGCACCAGTTCGAACGTTCCGCGCACCTTCGAGGTCAAGCCCGTCGATCCGCCCTCGAGCGTGCCGTTCGCACGGTCGCCTTCGAGCGGTCCCCAGCTGTCCTTGCGCGTGATCACCAGGTCGCCGCGAATCACCTTCCGGACGAACCCCGGCAGCACGGACGCGCCGACCCCCTCGGAGATCACCACGTCGAAGCCGCCGTCGGGCCGGTGCGAGTACTCCACGCTGGCCCGGTCGGAGACCTCCTTGGTTCGCTTGTCCCACAACGCTTCGTCCGTCAAGGCGGAGTGCGCCTGCGCCGGTGTCACGTCGAAGTCCTCGGTGTAACTGAATTTCCGCCCCATGGCGGGAGACGTTACTCGGCGTACCGCTGCCGACGTCCTGCGTGGTGCGGTCGCTAGCCTGTTCTGGTGAACCCCGTCGTCCCGAGTCCGGCCGGTGCCGAGATGTCCGGTGGCGACATGCCTGCTGTCGAGAACTCCGAGGCGGACGAGGCCCCCGTGCGGCGCCGCTCGCGCGTTCCCACCGTTCTCCTGGTGATCGCCACCGTCGTCTCGGTGCTCGCGGTCCTGTTGGTCCTCGCGGCGTGGCGCAACGACCACACCATCTCCTCGGACGAGGGCGTCGCCACGGCCGAGGTGCTGTCGGCCGGACGTCTGCGCTCGGCGGTGAGCTTCGTGACTCCCGACGGCGAGATGCACAATCCCAAGCTCGGAGTGCTGTACCCGACCAACCTCGTCGCCGGTCAGCGCATCGACGTCGAGTACTCCCGCAGCGATCCCGACCTGGTGCGGGTCGCCGGCCGCGACGCCTCGGTGGCCGTCGTGCCCGCGCTCTCCGTCATCGTCGTCACGTGGCTGATCGCCGGCCCGTCGATCCTCTACCTGCGGCGCCGCGACGCGCGCGTCTGACCCGGTACCGGAGGGTTCGCCCGGGGTTCGCCCGCTGGTCACGTCGCCCTCGCATCGCGGTCGTCGCGGCGCGGAACAGTCCACGGTGTGCGCATAGCCGTGGTCGCCGAATCGTTCCTGCCTCACGTCAACGGTGTCACCAACTCGATTCTCCGCGTGCTCGAACATGCGGAGTCCGCAGGTCACGATGCCATGATCGTCGCGCCGGACACGCCGGCCGGGGTGCCCGCGGCGCCGACCTCACACGGCTCGTTCCCGGTTCTGCGAGTGCCGTCGGTGATGGTCCCCAAGGTGAGTTCGCTGCCCGTCGGCGTGCCGAGCCCCGGTATGACCGCCGCGCTGCGCTCGTTCGCGCCCGACGTGGTGCACCTGGCATCGCCGTTCTCGCTCGGTGCCGGTGGCCTTGCGGCCGCGCGGAGGCTGGACGTCCCGGCCGTCGCCGTCTATCAGACCGATGTCGCCGGGTTCGCCGAGAGTTACGGTCTCGGGTTGACCTCGCGTGCCTGCTGGGCGTGGACCCGCCGGATCCATAAGGGCAGTGCCCGCACCCTCGCACCGTCGACGTCGGCGATGGACGCACTCGCCGCGCACGGCATCCCCCGCGTGCATCGCTGGGGTCGGGGAGTGGACACCGTGCGCTTCGCGCCGTCGTCGCGGAACGCGGAGCGTCGTGCGCAGTGGGACGCGGGCGACGCGCTGGTGGTGGGCTTCGTCGGCCGGTTGGCACCGGAGAAGCACGTGGAACGCCTCGCGGTACTCGAGCGGACACCGGGCGTGCGCGTGGTGATCGTCGGTGACGGTCCGGAGCGCGCACGGCTCGAGGCGCTCATGCCGTCCGCGGTGTTCACCGGTCAGCTGGGCGGGCAGGCCCTGTCGGAGGCCTACGCGTCCTTCGACGTGTTCGCGCACCCCGGTGAGCACGAGACGTTCTGCCAGACCGTCCAGGAGGCGCTCGCGAGCGGTGTCCCCGTGATCGGACCCGACGCCGGCGGTCCCCGCGATCTGGTGAGCCACTGCCGCAACGGGTACCTGCTGCCCGTGGATCGGTACGAGGAGTTGCTGCCGAGCGCCGTGCAGGCCCTCGCCGACCCCACCACGCGTGCGAGGTTCGCCACGTCCGCGCGCAAGTCCGTCCTGCATCGCACCTGGCCCGCGCTGTGCAGCCAGTTGATCGGCCACTACGAGGCGGTCATCGGCACCTCGGACGTCGGACGGCGGACGACGGCGGCCTAGGTGAGTGCGCGGCCCACGTACTGTTCAGGTGTGGCAGCACACGGCTCCAGAGCGCAACTGGACAAGCAACCGCACGACGTCGCGTCCATGTTCGACGGAGTCGCGAAGCGGTACGACCTGACCAACACCGTCCTGTCCTTCGGGCAGGACCGCGGCTGGCGGCGCGCGACGCGCGACGCGCTCGCGCTGAAGCCCGGGGAAGCGGTGCTCGATCTCGCGGCCGGGACCGGAGTGTCCACGGAGGAACTCGGCCGGTCCGGCGCCTGGTGCGTCGCCACCGACTTCTCCAAGGGCATGCTCCGCGCGGGCCTCTCGCGCGGCGTCCCGATGATCGCGGGCGACGCGATGCACCTGCCGTACGGCGACGACGTGTTCGACGCCGCCACCATCTCGTTCGGTCTCCGCAATGTGGCCGATCACAACGCCGGCCTCGCCGAGATCCTGCGGGTGGTCCGGCCCGGCGGACGGTTGGTGGTGTGCGAGTTCTCCACACCGGTCTTCCCGGCGTTCCGCACCGTCTACATGGAGTACCTGATGAAGGCGCTCCCGGCCGTGGCCCGCACCGTCAGCAGCAATCCCGACGCCTACGTCTACCTGGCGGAATCCATTCGCGCCTGGCCGGACCAGGCGGAGCTCGCGCGGCGCATGCAGTCCGCGGGATGGGGCCGCGTGCAGTGGCGCAATCTCACTGGCGGCATCGTCACCTTGCACAGCGCCGTGAAACCGGTGTACTGAAAGATACGGAGAACGCACCTATCGGTGTTCGTACCGTGTCCGGATACGGCATGATCTGCGCATGCCCGTACCGGATTGGCTGCCCTATGCCACCCTCGCTGCCTCGGCCGTCGCCGCCGGCGGGGCCGGTTGGGCCGTCAGCACCACGCGCATGCACCTCACCAGGGAGACGCGCCGCGCGCGCGAGCTGCGCACCATCCGAGCCGAGCTGACCCACGATTCCGGTCGCCAGGCCGTCGAGACGTCGCTGGTACGCGACCAGGTCACCGAGCGCTACCAGGAGTTGTCGGTCGCGCTGACCACCTTCCAGCGGGTCTGGATCGACGCCGTACGTCGCCGGACCGCCCCCGACGCGACCGCACTGCCGCCGGGTGCCGACGACCTGCAGGCCGACGTCGACGCCGCCTATCAGGAACTGCTGCGCATCTCGACGATCACCGTCGTCGTGGCCCGCCAGCGCGTCGCGCCGCTGCTCGAGATGCTCATGTCGCTCGATCTCCGGGTGCTGGTGCCCTACTCCACGACGGGCGCGATGCCAGGTCCGGCCGTCGAGCGGCTGAACCGTGAGCACGGGTTCCTGATCGAGATCCAGCGTCTGCTGCGCGACGCCATGCGCGCCGACCTCGGTCTGCTCGACGCCAACGACCTCGGCCTGTTGATCATGGACACCAAGCGCGTCGTCGACACCCTCTCGCCGGACCGCCGGTCGATAGGCTTCGGCGCCACCGAGCGCCGCATGGTGGAGTACCTGGCCGAGTTCGGGGTGCGGGTACTGGCGGGCGGCAACGAGCGCGACTACACGATGGAAGCGGACCGTTTCGCGTTCTACCAGGCCAAGGACCCGGCGCTCGCCGGCGCGGTCGAGGCCATCCTGGCGCTGTACGGAGCCGAACTGTCCCTCGCCGTCCACGCCGGACTCGACGAGCAGGCACGGCTCCCCGTGCTGCAACGCGTCGTGGCGTCTCTCGAGTGCGGCTTCCGCGATCGCGACGGGATACTTCTGCCGGACGGCACCACCGTGTACGCCTTCCGACCGGGACGCTGACCGGCTCCTGAGGCAGCCGGGCACTCTCAGGAGAACGGTGGCCGGTCGTCCACCTTCAGCGACGTCGATCCTGCAGCCCGCCAGGCGCGCGCGACCACGTCGCGATCCTCGTCGGTGATGAGATTGCCCATCACCCGCACGGCGACGGTCATGATCGCGCGCGACCGCATGCCGATCGGCCCCGTGGCGGGCAGGAACCGCGGCACCGTCAGCAGTCCCGCGAGGCGACGAGCGACCGAGAAGCTCTGCCCGTAGTGCTCGCGGAGCACCGCCGGCCACACCTGCGTCAGGTCTGCGCCGTCCAGGTGTTCGGCGATCAGTCGACCACCTTCGAGTCCGTAGTCGATGCCCTCACCGTTGAGCGGATTCACGCAGGCCGCCGCATCGCCGACGAGCGCCCAGTTGGGGCCCGCCACGTCCGACACCGCGCCGCCCATCGGCAGCAGGGCGGACTGCACGCGGCGCACGCCGCCGCTCAGGCCCCACTCGGACTCCCGTTGTGACGCATAGAGATTCAGGAGAGGTCGCAGCGCGCCGGCAGCCGGGCGCTTCGAGGTGGCGAGCGTCCCCACCCCCACGTTCACCTCGCCGGTGCCCTTGTCGTTCACGCCCAGCGGGAACACCCACCCGTAGCCGGCCTGCAGGGTGCCCTCCCCGTCGCGGAGCTCGAGGTGCGAGGTGATCCACTCGTCCTCACTGCGGTCACTCGTGACGTATGCCCGTGCCGCGACCCCGAAAGCGGTGTCGCGGTGCCACGTACGGCCGAGGATCTTGCCGAGCGGCGAGCGCACCCCGTCCGCCACGATCAGCGTGCGACAGGCCACGGCGACAGGGCCGTCGGCGGTGTCGAACATCACCTCGGTGACCCGCCCGCTCACCAGCACCGCATCGACGGCCTTGGCGTTCTCCATCATCACCGCGCCGTCGTCGACGGCCACCCGGCGGATCCGGTCGTCCAACTCGGTACGCGGTACCGCGGAACCGATGTCGGGGAGGGAGCCACCCGGCCACGGCAGCGTGAGTTCCTGACCGAATCCGGTGAGGCGTAGGCCACGATTGATCGCCCGCGAGCGCACCCACTCACCGAGTCCCAGCTCGTCGAGCTCGGCCACGGCACGCGGCGTGAGTCCGTCACCGCAGGTCTTGTCGCGCGGGAACGTGGCTGCGTCCGCGAGAATCGTGTCGTGACCAGCTCGTACGGACCAGGCCGCGGCGGCGCTGCCCGCGGGTCCCGCTCCGACGACGAGAACGTCGGTCACGCGTCGAGTTCCCGGTGTCACACCCTGTGCGCGTCCATCCGTCATCGTTCCATCTTGCAGGCACGATAGGTTGGAGGCAGACGCGGCGCCGAGGCCCGGAGCCGCGCGAGGTGTTCGACGACGAGAAATGGGTGCGAGCGCGGTGACCGAGACGAGTGCGAGTGGGGCCACCGTGGTGGCGGGCGTGGATCTCGGGAACGCGGAGTTCGCGGAGATCGTGCGCGCGGCGATGGCCGAGGTCGAGAGCCTGCTCGTGACCGAGCTGTCCGACGGTGAGGACTTCCTCACCGAGGCGGCGCTGCACCTCGCCAAGGCCGGCGGCAAGCGGTTCCGCCCGCTGTTCACCATTCTCACCGGTCAGCTCGGCCCCAAGGCGTCCAGTCCGGACATCGTCACCGCGGCCACCGTGCTCGAGATGGTGCACCTCGCGACGCTGTATCACGACGACGTCATGGACGAGGCCGCCATGCGCCGCGGCGTGGAGTCCGCCAATGCGCGCTGGGGCAACAGCGTCGCCATCCTCGCGGGCGATTACCTCTTCGCACACGCGTCGCGCCTGGTCTCGACGCTGGGCCCCTCCGCCGTGCGTACGATCGCCGAGACGTTCGCCGCGCTGGTCACGGGCCAGATGCGCGAGACGATCGGCAGCAGGCCCGATCAGGATCCGGTCGATCACTACCTCACCACGGTGTGGGAGAAGACGGGTTCGCTGATCGCGACGAGCGGTCGCTTCGGCGGCACGTTCTCCGGGGGCGACGACGAGCACATCGAGCGGCTCGAGCGTCTCGGCGACGCGGTGGGCACCGCGTTCCAGATCTCCGACGACATCATCGACATCTCGTCCGCCGCGTCGGACTCCGGCAAGACGCCGGGTACCGACCTGCGCGAGGGCGTCCACACGCTGCCCGTGCTGTTCGCGCTGCGTGACGAGGGTGCGGACGGCGACCGGCTCCGCCACCTGCTGCGCGGTCCCATCACCGACGACGCGGACGTGGCCGAGGCGTTGACTCTGCTGGGTCGTTCGCCGGGCATGGCCAAAGCGCGCGAGACGCTCGACACCTACGCCCAGCGGGCGCGCACCGAGCTGGACGCTCTGCCGCAGGGCCCGGCCAACGACGCGCTGCGCAAGCTGGTCGAGTACACGGTCGCCCGCATCAGCTGACGGGAACTACCCGCGTCACCTCGGTCGTTGTTCGTGCAGGAAGCACTGCGGCGAGAGGATCGGCGACACACGATGAAGTTCGCGAACGGCATGAAGACGTTCGGCCTGATGGTCGGGATGTCGGCTCTCATCGTCTTCATCGGCGCTCTGTTCCAGAACTCGACCATCCTGGTGGTCGCGGTCGTCCTGGCCGTCGGCATGAACGGGTACGCCTACTTCAACAGCGACAAGCTGGCGCTGAAGTCGATGCACGCCCAGCCGATCACCGAGGTCGAGTACCCGCGCATCTTCGCTATCGTCCGCGAGCTGGCCACCGCGGCGCATCAGCCCATGCCGCGGCTCTACATCAGCCCCACCAACGCCCCCAACGCGTTCGCCACGGGACGCAACCCGCGCAACGCCGCGGTGTGTTGCACCAGCGGCATCCTGGCGCTGCTGAACGAGCGTGAGCTGCGCGCGGTCCTCGGCCACGAGCTCTCGCACGTCTACAACCGCGACATCCTCATCTCGTCCGTGGCGGGCGCCATGGCGGCCGTGGTGTCCGGACTCGCGAACTTCGCGTTCTTCGCGAACGTCTTCGGCGGGCGCGGGAACGGGCAGGGCGCCAACCCGCTGGCCCTGCTGCTGGTGTCGATGCTCGGACCGATCGCGGCGTCCCTGGTGAAGCTGGCCGTGTCGCGCTCGCGGGAGTACCAGGCGGACCAGTCGGGTGCCGAGCTCACCGGCGACCCCCTGGCGCTGGCCTCCGCGCTCCGCAAGCTGCAGAGCGGCACCCAGTCCGCCCCGCTGCCCCCCGAGCCGCGCCTCACGGCCCAGTCGCACCTGATGATCGCCAACCCGTTCCGGGCGGGTGACCGCGCGAGCAAGCTGTTCTCCACGCACCCGCCGATGGAGGAGCGCATCGCCCGCCTCGAGCGCATGGCGGGGCCCTACCGCTGAGTCAGCGGTAGTTGACGAACTGCAGGGCGATGCCGAAGTCCTCGCCCTTGAGCAGCTGCTGAACGGCCTGGAGGTCGTCACGCTTCTTGCTGCTCACCCGCAGTTCCTCGCCCTGGATCTGCGCCTTGACGCCCTTGGGGCCCTCATCGCGGATCTTCTTCGAGATCTTCTTGGCGTTCTCGGTGGTGATGCCCTGCACCAGCGTGCCGGTGATCTTGTAGGTCTTGCCCGACTGCACGGGATCGCCGGCGTCGAAGGCCTTGAGCGAGATGTCGCGTCGGATGAGCTTCTCCTTGAAGACGTCCAGGGCGGCCTTCGCGCGTTCCTCGGCCTCGGCGGTGATGACGATGGCCTCGTCTCCGGACCACTCGATGCTCGCGCCGGTGCCGCGGAAGTCGAAGCGGGTCGACAGCTCCTTGCCGGCCTGGTTCAGAGCGTTGTCGACCTCCTGGCGGTCCACCTTGCTCACGACGTCGAACGACGAATCAGCCACTGACAACACTCCTTCGTGCGTGATCGGTACGGTGCCGACGGTAGCGTGTCCAGCCGGTTTGCCATCGAGGGGTGCGGTCGTTGTATTCTGCGTATCGCACCTGGAGCGGTCACTCGACGAGTGTCCGGCGCCATGGAGCATCCCGGCAGATTGCCCGAGCGGCCAATGGGAGCGGACTGTAAATCCGTCGGCTTATGCCTACGTAGGTTCGAATCCTACATCTGCCACACCCGACGAGACCCCGGCGAGAATCCTCGCCGGGGTCTCGTCGTCGGGGTGGGGGCAGGCGGCACGCGAAACGCCGCGTGCAACTCGTTCACCAGGCAATTTGGCGAGCGGTCTGACTCCTGTGTAATGTCTTCGAAGGCTTCGACGTGCACCTCGTGTGCGCCGATCCTGCCCCCTTAGCTCAGTCGGTAGAGCGTTTCCATGGTAAGGAAAAGGTCAACGGTTCGATTCCGTTAGGGGGCTCGCGGGACCGAGCGCCGGCCGGCGTCCGGCACCGAGGCGGTGTAGCTCAGTCGGTAGAGCAAACGACTCATAATCGTTGTGTCGCCGGTTCAAGTCCGGCCATCGCTACTCGACAGAGGACTCCGCCGCTGCTGCGCGCAGTGGGGTCCGGTATTCATGACCGACGCAGCACCCGTATCGCGCTCTACCCGAAAGCAGGCATCGACGTGGCCTCCTCCACTGACGTTCGGCCCAAGATCACCTTGGCGTGCGAGGTGTGCAAGCACCGTAACTACATCACCAAGAAGAATCGCCGCAACGATCCCGATCGCCTCGAGATCAAGAAGTTCTGCCCGAACTGCGGAACTCATCGCGCGCACCGCGAATCTCGCTGATCATTCGCACAGCAGCGCTGCCCCGGCACAGTCGCCGTGGCAGCGCTGACGTGTGTCCAGGTGCCGGTGACCCAGTCGGCTCGGCGCCGTCCGTCTCGAACTCGCCCGACAGAGCCGTCCGGACTGTCTCTCGTCCCACGCTCGGGTGTCCCGTGGTGAGTTCCACATCATTCTCGGGGGAGTCGACGACGTGACAGTCACCGCAACCGCAACCGACCGGGGCGACACGCCTGCCGTCGACCCGGCGGTGCACACCGCCAGCATGGTCGGGCACCACTACCGCATGCCCGACTTCTACGAGATCGGGCGCGAGAAGGTGCGCGAGTACTCACGGGCCGTGCAGAACGATCATCCCGCGCACTCCTCGGAGGACGCCGCGGCCGAGCTCGGGTACGAGCATCTCGTCGCACCGGCCACCTTCATCTCGGTCGTCGGCATCATCGCGCAGAAGGCCATGTTCGACGAGGTCATCACCGGGTACGACCTGTCGCAGATCATGCAGGCGGATCAGCGTCTCGAGTTCCACCGTCCGATCGTGGCGGGGGACCGCCTGACCGTCGACGTGAGCCTGGAGTCCTTCCGCCAGATGGGTGGAAGCGACATCATCATCACGAAGAACATGGTCACGGACGAGGCCGGCGAGGACGTCATGACGTCCTGGACGACACTCGTGGCGAAGACCGGCGGCGGTTCCGATCAGGACGCGCTGGAGATGGCGAAAGGTGTCATGAAACATGACTCGTAAGCAGTTCGACCAGGTCACCGTCGGCGACGACCTTCCCGAGCGCACCTACGAGCTCACCCGCGGTGACCTCGTGAACTACTCGGGCGTCTCCGGCGACCCGAACCCGATCCACTGGAGTGATCCGGTCGCGCGCACGCTCGCCGGACTCTCGGACGTCGTCGCTCACGGCATGCTCACCATGGGGCTCGGCGCCGGTTTCGTCACCGACTGGTCGGGTGATCCGGGCGCCATCACCGAGTACAACGTGCGCTTCACCAGCCCCGTGCTGGTCAAGGAGACCGAGCCGGCCAAGGTCGACTTCACGGGTCGCATCAAGTCGGTCGACGCGGACACCCGCAAGGCCGTCGTCGCCATCACCGCGAAATACGAGGGCAAGAAGATCTTCGGTCGCGCCGTCGCGACCGTCCAGCTCGCGTGATCCGGCTCTCCGATCGCCGACTCGAGTCAGCGATTTCGGGGGCGTCCGTGAGTGCAGTACACTGAGATCTCCGGGGTCGTACAGCGCTGTGCGCTGTCCGTCGCCGGTACGACCGGATTTCGATCCGGCCGAAGGGGCGTAGCTCAATTGGTAGAGCAACGGTCTCCAAAACCGTAGGTTGCAGGTTCAAGTCCTGTCGCCCCTGCCACGTTCGAAAGCGGTGCTTCGGACAGTGGTCATGCAGAGCATTCGAGTGCAGACACCCTGCCGACGACCGAGAGGAACGACGTGAGCGATCAGCGCGGCGCGCGCGACAGCAGCTCCGACGGTTCCGAGGATCTCGGTGCGGACGATGCTGTCGTCGCCGACGATGCTGCTGCCGCCCACGATGCCGCCGGGTCGAGCCGGCCCTCCGGCAAGCGCGCAGCCCGCCGGACCCGGTCCGCGGACGATGCTCCGTCGCTGATCAAGGATGGTGCCAAGACCACCGCCGGCAAGTCCGTCGCCACCGCCTCTCGTGTCGAGGGCCGCACCCGCGCCGAAGCGACGCCGAAGATGAACATCTTCAAGCGGCTCCGCAAGTTTCTGCGCGAGGTCGTCGCCGAGCTGCGCAAGGTCATCTGGCCCAACCGCAAGCAGATGGTCACCTACACCGCTGTGGTGTTGGTGTTCGTGACGTTCATGGTGGCCTACATCAGTGGGCTGGACCTGGCGTTCATCAGGGGAGTGCAGTGGCTGTTCGGCTGACGCCGGACACACAGGTCTGCACGACCACCCCGAGTACGACCGGAACGATTACAGGAAGCGAGTGCCTTTCGTGAGCACGCCCCATAACGACGCCACCGAAGTGGCCGCCTACGACGCTCAGGTCGAGGCGACCAAGCAGGGCCTCGAAGCGGAGCAGGCCGCACAGGACCGCGAGACCGACGAGGCCATCGCGGCCGACGTCGCTGCCGCCACCGGTGACACCGACGAGTCGGAGACCGTCGACGCCGATGCGGACGCCGTCGTCGCCGACGACGCTCCCATCGACGCGGAGCCGGTCGACCCCGTCGCCGAGATGAAGGCTGCGCTGCGGCGCGCCCCCGGCGACTGGTACGTCATCCACTCGTACGCCGGATACGAGAACAAGGTGAAGACCAACCTCGAGACCCGCGTCCAGAACCTCGACGTCGGTGACTACATCTTCCAGGTGGAAGTTCCCACCGAGGAGGTCACCGAGATCAAGAACGGCCAGCGCAAGCAGGTCAACCGCAAGGTGCTGCCGGGCTACATCCTGGTGCGCATGGAACTGAACGACGAGTCCTGGGGTGCTGTCCGCAACACTCCCGGTGTCACCGGCTTCGTCGGCGCCACGTCGCGCCCGTCCCCGTTGACCATCAACGAGGTCGTCAAGTTCCTCATGCCGCAGGAGGACAAGAAGAAGGCCACCGCGGGCGCCACCACCGGTGCCGAGGGTGCGGGCGAGACGTCGTCGAAGCCGACCATCGAGGTCGACTTCGAGGTCGGCGAGTCCGTCACCGTCATGGACGGCCCCTTCGCCACGCTTCCCGCCAGCATCAGCGAGGTCAACGCCGAGCAGCAGAAGCTCAAGGTGCTGGTGTCCATCTTCGGCCGCGAGACTCCGGTCGAGCTGGGCTTCACCCAGGTCGCGAAGATCTAGGGCGCTCAGAACCCCCCACAACTTGCAGGCAGTACCGCAAGACATCCGAGAACCACGCAACAACCTAGGAATCACAGATGCCCCCCAAGAAGAAGAAGCTAGCCGGGATCATCAAGCTTCAGATCCAGGCCGGTCAGGCCAACCCGGCACCGCCCGTGGGCCCCGCCCTCGGTCAGCACGGCGTCAACATCATGGAGTTCTGCAAGGCGTACAACGCCGCGACCGAGTCGCAGCGTGGCAACGTCGTGCCGGTGGAGATCTCGGTCTACGAGGACCGGACCTTCGACTTCAAGCTGAAGACCCCGCCTGCCGCCAAGCTGCTGCTCAAGGCAGCCGGCGTCGCCAAGGGTTCGGGCGAGCCGCACAAGACCAAGGTCGCCACGGTGACCATGGACCAGGTGCGCGAGATCGCCAAGACCAAGGCCGAGGATCTGAACGCCAACGACATCGACCAGGCCGCGAAGATCATCGCCGGCACTGCTCGCTCGATGGGTATCACGGTCGAAGGCTGAGCCACCGGCTCACCAGCTCCACAGCATCACGTGGGAGAGCCGGCCAGGCTCGTCAACCACGCTCCGAACAACGAACGGACATCATCATGGCAAAGCGCAGCAAGGCCTACGAGGCCGCAGCAGCGAAGATCGATCAGGACCAGCTCTACTCGCCTCTCTCGGCGGCGAAGCTGGCCAAGGACACCGCGTCGAGCAAGTTCGATCCGACCGTCGAGGTCGCGATGCGCCTCGGCGTCGATCCCCGCAAGGCGGACCAGATGGTGCGCGGCACCGTCAACCTGCCCCACGGCACCGGTAAGACCGCCCGCGTCATCGTCTTCGCCGCAGGCGCGAAGGCCGACGAGGCCGTCGCCGCCGGTGCGGACGAGGTCGGCGCAGAGGACCTGATCGAGCGGATCCAGGGCGGATGGCTGGAGTTCGACGCAGCGATCGCCACCCCTGACCAGATGGCCAAGGTCGGCCGCATCGCCCGCGTTCTCGGACCGCGTGGCCTGATGCCGAACCCGAAGACGGGCACGGTCACCAACGACGTGACCAAGGCCGTCGGCGACATCAAGGGCGGCAAGATCAACTTCCGCGTCGACAAGCAGGCCAACCTGCACTTCGTCATCGGCAAGGCGTCGTTCGACGACGCCAAGCTGGTGGAGAACTACGGCGCAGCCCTGGACGAGATCCTGCGTGCGAAGCCGTCGTCGGCCAAGGGCCGTTACGTCAAGAAGATCACGGTCTCGACCACCACCGGACCGGGCATCCCGGTGGACCCGAACCGTACTCGGAACCTCCTCGAGGACGACGCGACCGCCTGAGTCACTCGCAGCACCGAAGAAGGCCGGCACCCCGTGAGGGTGCCGGCCTTCGTCGCGTTCTCAGGCCTTGGCGACGTTCGTGAGAATCGTGTCGACCACGCGGTCCACCAGGGCGTTCGGGATGTCGTGCGCCATGCCGTCGACGAGCACCAGCTCGGATCCGACCACGTGGCGCGCGATGGCCTTCCCGCCGGCGGGACGCACGAGGGGATCCGCCGTGCCGTGGATGACGACCGTCGGCGCCGTGATCCGCTTCGTGTACTTCGCGAGGCTCCCGGTTCCGGTGATCGCCGCGAGCTGACGGACGATGCCGGCCGGGTAGTAGCCGCGGTCGTACGCCTCGGTCGCGTCGGCGACACGTTCGTCCCGCGTGGTGGGGAACTGCTTGCTGCCGATCGTTTGGAACGTCGTCGCCTGGTGTTCGATGATCTGCTCGCGCGTCGCGTTCTTGGGCGGCGGCTTGAGCAGCGGCGCGAGCGCGCGGACGTCCGGCGGCGGCAGGAACGCCTCGTTGGTGCTGGAGAAGAGGATGGAGACCGAGCGGATGCGCTCCGGGTGCAACCCCGCGACCACCTGCGTGATCATGCCGCCCATCGAGGCGCCGACGATGTGGGCCGACTCGATGCCCAGGTGGTCGAGCAGGCCGACGGTGTCCTCGGCCATGTCCACCACCGTGTACGGAACCGAGCTCGACTGCCCGAGTTCGTGGCGGACCAGTCGCAGCAGGATGTTCCCCGTGACGCGCTGCCCGTCGAGCTTGCCCGAGAGTCCGATGTCTCGGTTGTCGAAGCGGATCACGCGGTAGCCGGCGTCGATCAGCTTGCGGCAGAACGGCATCGACCACGTGAGCAGCTGGCAGCCCAGTCCCATGACGAGCAGGATCGACGGGTTCTCGATGTCGCCCATGTCCTCGTAGGCGATGTCGACCGCGCCGACCGAGGCGGTGCCGGTACGGACCTCGACCTCGACCTCGGTCTCGGAACGGCCGGTCTCGGGTGTGCCTGTCATACGTGGATCTCCTTACCAGCCGGGCTCTCCGAGCAGCGGCAACGTGATGAAACTGGGGTCCGTCGGGTCGAGGTCGACGTCCTGCGCTCGCCATCGGGTGCGGAGGCGATCGGGCAGGATCGGCACGAATCGAGGCGCGTCGGCCGCGAAGATGTCGAGTCGCAGGCGGTGTCCGGGGTGCAGGACCGCCTCGGTCGAGAGTAGTTCGATGTCGAGGACGATCGGTTCGCCGGGGACCACGGGGAGCAGTGACTCGCGCGTGAGCGGGTGGTGGGCCACCAGGTAGTCACCCGACTCGGTGCGGATGCTCTCCCCGTCGTCGATCGCGCGGCGCGACGCCAGCAGCGCACCGTTGGTGAGCACGGTGGGAGTGCCGTCGGGAGCGACGTCGCACAGCATCACGGCCCACATCGACTCGCGGGCGCGCGCGACGGTGCGGACGTGGACGTTGGCGGGGCCCGAGTAGACGACGGTGGTCATGACGGGAGGCGTCGTGAACGTGAGCGCGTCACCCTCCGCGAAGCGGTTGTCGTAGGTGAAGCCGCCGCCGAGAACGGCCGGAACACCGGCCAGCACCTGCGTGGTGTCGCGGGAGACGACGGTGCGGAACCCGGGCTTCACCGTCAGACGGGCCGTGTCGGTCGGCGCCTCGAAGTGCAGGGACCCGTCGTGCCGACTGTGCGACGCGGTACCGGACGAGTCGGCGCTCAGGTAGAGGCGCCGAGCCACGGCGGCGGGCGCGGGGAACCGGCCGTGCGCTTCCCACCCGCCGCCCTGCTGACGCAGCGTGACCGGTCCGTAGCGGTCGATGCCGTTGTCGATGCCGCGCAGCCACTTGTCGAACCAGGCGCGTTCGAGCACGTCGAGTCGCGGCGGGAACCCGGGTTCACCGAAGCCGATCCCGGGGTTGCCGTGGTACCCGTCGCCCACCAGAAGTTGCTTGCGCCCGCGTTCGACGGTGAGTCGGTTGTACATGTCGGGTGCCGCGCCACCGAAGATGTCGTGCCAGCAGCCGTAGAGGAACGTGGGGACCGCAATGTCCTCGATGGTGGGATCGATGGTGTCGAAGGACGGGTCGTCGTAGATGCGCGGGTCCGAACCGGTGAGGAACCCGTTCACCAGATTGCTGATGTTCGTGGCGGGGGACCGTACGCGATCCGCGAGCCAGCCGACTCCGCCGCGTCGTAGGATCTGTACTGCCGGAACCCATTTGAGGGTGTTCACGGCGGTGAGCCACAGGGGGATGAAGAGCGACGGTGCGCCGCCGGTGGCGAAGATCTCGCGGACGATGTCCTCGGATCCCTCGACGGCGAACACGGCGTCCGGTCCCGCGCTGCCCGCGGCGGCGGCCTGCAGGGAGTTGATGGCGGAGTAGGAGATGCCGGCCATGCCGACGCGCCCGTCGCACCACGGCGACGCCCGGATCCACTCGAGGATCTCCAGGGTGTCGAGTTGTTCACGCGGACCGAGGGTGTCCCACACGCCGGACGAGGAACCGGTGCCGCGCGCGTCGATGATGACCTGCACGTAGCCGCTGCGGACGAGATGGCGGTTCACGGTGAGCAGATCCGCCGCACCGCCCGCGACGACGCGGGTGATCTCGGAGATGCCGTCGAACGGGGTTCCCGAGAGGTCGACGGAGCGGGACACGCGACGCAGCGCCGGCCCGAGCACGGGTGCTGCGAGGAGTGCGTCGATCGAGTCGAGCAGGACCGAGTTGTACGGGGTGATGTTCAGGACGACGGGGAAGCGAGAGGAGACGGATCGTCCACTCGCGTCAGCAGGGGACACGACGATGGCGCGGAGAACGGCTCCGTCCGTCATCGTGACGGCGGCGCCGCGGTCGATGTGCACACGGGGGAACTCGGGAGCGGACTCCACGAGTTCTGCCCATGCTCGGCCGTCGGCGCCGCCGGTGGGATCACGGTGGAAGGGCGAGACGACGTGCTCGGGTTGCACCAGTGCATGGGCCGATGTCGTCGTCATGAACGTCGAGTCAACCTCATTGCTGTGACACGCGGTACACAACACGCCATTCCCGGCCCTTCGACAACGACGAGGGCACGTCGTCGTTCGATGTCACCAGGTGAGTGCGCTGCTACTTGCCGCCCTCGGGGGTTCCCTCGCTGTCGCTGAAGAAGGCCCATTCGCCGTCGTGCTCCACTTCGAGGCGCCAGCCGAGTTCGGCGTCGTCGGACTTGCTCTCCTTGAACCAGGTGTGGGCGTCGGTGGAGTTGGGGATCTCCTTGGTGGCGACGACGGATCCGGTGGGGTCGAGTACGCGATAATTGGCCATGAGCACCGTGTTCCCTCGGGAGAGCACCTCTCAAACCGAGGGGGCTCCGCCCCGTGCGCCTTTTGCGCATCCCCGGGTACGCACAAGGCGCACAGGGGCGTAGCCCTTTTGGTGTCTCCGGCGGCCCCGGGGTACTCTTCTCTTCGGACATCGTGCGGTCGTGATCTGCGATCGTGCGACGTTCACCTGATCTGTTCCACCCAAGACCGTTGGTCATCGTGGTCTCCGAAGAGGTTCGCCTCGTCGGAGATGGCGATTGAAGGTCCGGCCGAGCCGGCGACCCACGCAGGAGGACGAGGACCAAGGATACGTGTTGCTGACTCTCTCCGAGTCGCGCCGCCCGCATTCCGACGCCCCGTGTGCCCTGCACCGGGGCGTTTCTGCTTGTTCGGGCCGGGCCGACTCGACGCAACGAGAGGAGGCGAAGTATGGCAAAGGCTGAGAAGGTATCCGCGGTCGCGGAGATCTCCGAGCAGTTCAAGGGCGCCACGGCGGCCGTCGTCACGGAATACCGTGGCTTGTCGGTCACCCGTCTGACGGAGCTCCGTCGGGCCCTCGGTACCGGAGCTACGTACTCCGTCGCCAAGAACACCCTGGTCAAGCGTGCCGCAGCTGATGCGGGCATCGAAGGCCTCGACGACTTGTTCGTCGGTCCGACCGCCATCGCATTCATCGATGGTGAGCCGGTCGACGCTGCCAAGGCGATCAAGCAGTTCGCCAAGGACAACAAGGCGCTCGTCATCAAGGGCGGCTACATGGACGGCCGCGCGCTGTCCGTGGACGAGGTCAACAGGATCGCGGATCTCGAATCCCGCGAGGTCCTGCTGGCCAAGCTCGCCGGCGCGATGAAGGGCAACCTGGCAAAGGCCGCAGGCCTGTTCAACGCTCCCGCCTCGCAGGTCGCGCGTCTCGCGGCTGCGCTGCAGGAGAAGAAGGCTGCAGAAGAGGGCGCCTCGGCGCCGGAAGCCGCAGCTGCCGACTAGCTGATCCGCAAGGACTGCACACCACCCCGTGCGGCCGGCCTCCGGCCTGCACGCAATCTCCTGTCCCCGGATCGGCGACAAGGACTTACAGAGAGGACCGCCACCATGGCGAAGCTCAGCACCGAAGAATTGCTCGACCAGTTCAAGGAGCTCACCCTCCTCGAGCTCTCCGAGTTCGTGAAGGCATTCGAGGAGACCTTCGAGGTCACCGCAGCTGCCCCCGTCGCCGTTGCTGCCGCAGGCGGAGCAGCTGCTCCCGCCGAGGCCGCTGAGGAGCAGGACGAGTTCGACGTCGTCCTCGAGGGCGCCGGCGACAAGAAGATCCAGGTCATCAAGGTCGTCCGTGAGGTCGTCTCCGGCCTGGGCCTGAAGGAAGCCAAGGACCTCGTCGAGAGCGCTCCGAAGGCCATCCTGGAGAAGGTGGACAAGGCTTCGGCCGACGCCGCCAAGGAGAAGCTCGAAGCTGCCGGCGCGAAGATCTCCATCAAGTGATCTAGCCCCACAGCGCGAGAAGCGGCCGTACCCCTCGGGGTACGGCCGCTTTTCTCGTGTCTGGCGACGGTGCGCGGAGTCAGCCCACGGTGGGCAGTGCGGCGCGGGCGAGAAGGTCTCCACCCGCAGCCCGGATCTCGATCTCCGCGACGTCGGGACGCAGCACCGCGGCGTTCATGCGGCAGTCGATGGTCACGGCGGAGCCGAGGAAGCTGCCCGACGATCGCTCCGCTCCGGTGCGGTCCACCAGAACCACCTCGAACGCTTCGTCGACCGGGACACCCTGCATGTCCAGGACCGTCTCGGTGCCCCACGTGTGAGCAACCAGGCCGCCGTCGACAGTGACGCCGGGACTCGACGCGGTGAAGTCGACCGTCTCGAAGGCGCCCAGCTCGCCCGGTGGTCCCTCGGCCTCGGGCGCCGCGATCGCGCCGTCGGCGGGCGTCTCGTCACCTTGGGTGCCGACCGTCTGCACACCGAGCACCGCCGCGACGCCCACCGCGATTCCGGCGACAGCTGCAGCGGCCGGGACGAGGCGACCGCGTGCGGACGGTCTGACGATGCGTCGTCGAAGCAGGTCACCGGGTTCCGCATCGACCCAGGTCAGTCCCGCTGCCGACCCCAGCGACGCGACCGTCTCGCGCATCTCACGGATCTCGTCGGCGACCGAGGTGTCCTCGGCCTCCAGAATGCGAAGCTCGCGCCGCTCGGCGTCGGTCAGGTCGCCAGCCACCGCAGCCGCGATCAACTCCTCTCGTCGCGGATGTCCCGGAGTCATCAGGTCTCCTGACCGTCGAAGTGAACGCGCAGGGCGCGCAGTGCGTAGTACGCGCGGGTGCGCAGGGTGCCGATCGCGACGCCGGTGCCGGCCGACAGCTCCGCGTAGGACAGGCCGGTCAGGTGGATGGCCACCACCACCTGTCGATGTTCGGGGGACAGGGTGGCCAGACCCTCCACCACCCGCATCCGGGTCAGGACGTGATCGCTTCGATCGGGTTCCACGGCGTCGCCTTCCGCGACGGGGGAGGACGCGACCAGCGGAGTACGGCCTCGCGACCGCTGAGCATCCGCGACGACGTTGCGTGCGATGGCGAAGAGCCAGGTCCGAGTTCCACCCCGGGACTCGTCGAACCTGTCCCGCGCTCGCCACGCACGTACGAAGGTCTCCTGCACGCAGTCCTCGGCGGCGACACGATCGTGCAACACATTCACGGCGAAACCCAGCAGCGACGACGCGTGGGCGTCGTAGGCGGCCGTGAGATCGAACGTCCCGCTCTCGCGCGACCGGAAGATCGCCAGCGTCTGCCCCCTCGATGTCGGGGGAGGGGTGTACCCCGCCGGTGCCCGTGCAGGACGAACCCTACTCACCGTCGACGCCGCTCCGACCTCCATGGTGGGTGTACGTCGAGAAGTGCGACGACGTTCGACCATGGTGAACGTTTCGGTCATTCCGGACGTATCCCCTCTCGAAGGACGTCCGCGCATCCCGATCGGAAGGTACGACCACCATGACGACACGCACTGCACGAGGAACGATCATCGTTGCGGGAGGCGCCGCGGCGTTCCTCGCGCTCACCGCTGCTCCCGCGGCAGCAGAGACGCCGGTCGGCGAACCGTCGTCGTTCACCAGTGCCTTCACGGCCATGGCGACTCCGGACCAGGTCCTGAACGCGGACGGCGTCGCGACGCCGGGTGAGCCCGGCGCGACCGGAACGTTCACGTTCCGCATCAACTCGGACGAGAACATCATCTGCTACGACATCACCCTCGAGGGCGTCACCGGCGACTACATGTCGCCGGCGAAGACGGCGACGCACATTCATCAGGCAGCAGTGGGTGCCGCGGGCCCGCCGCGCATCGCGTTCCCGAACCCGTCCCCGGTCGGCGACGGACCTCGCACCAGCAGCGGCTGCCTGCAGGGGCCGTTCACGACCGGCGTGATGGCGAACGGTGCCGACACCGGAACGAACTTCGACCTCGCGGCCATCGAGGCGAACGCCGCCGGGTTCGCCGCGGACAGTCACACCACCGCCTTCGCCGCCGGCGCGGTGCGCGGACAGCTGACCCCGATTCCCGTCGGCGGTGTGGAGACGGGCGCCGGTGGATCCGTCACCGACAGTTCGACCGCGACCGTCGCGGGTGCCGGTGCCGCCGTTCTGGGCGTGGCGGCCCTCGTCGGGCTGGGCGTCGCCCGTCGGCGGAACTCCTGATCGACCGACGCGGATGAGATGGTCGACGCGCGCGAGTGCGTTCCTCCTGGTGGGGCTGGTGGTCGCCTGCGCGCGACCACCGGCCGTACCGCCCACCGAGACAGCGGTGTCCGTCACGTCTCCTGCTGCCGCGACCGTGTCCGAGACGGGACCTCTCGTCCCGGCGCGGGTGTCGGCACCCGCGATGGGTCTGGACGAACCGTTGATCGAGCTGGGTCTGAACCCGGACAACACCATGGCGGTTCCCGAGGACCACGACGACGTCGGCTGGTTCACCGGCGGCGGGCGGCCCGGGCGTCCCGGTGCGGCCGATCAGGTCGGACCCACGGTGCTGGCCGGTCACGTCGACTCGACCACGGGTCCCTCCGTGTTCTTCCGACTCCGCGACCTCGTGGTGGGAGACGACGTCACGGTCACCACGACCGAGGGCATCGAGGCCAGGTACCGGGTGACGGACATCGGCGACTACGCGAAATCCGAGTTCCCGACGGCGCGCGTGTTCGGCGCCGTCCCGCGCGACGAGATCCGACTGATCACGTGTGCCGGAGTGTTCGACGACGACGCGGGGTCCTACGAGAACAACCTCGTCGTCTTCGGCACCCGCGTGGGGTGATGCGACACCTCAGGCGAGGGAGAAGTTCTCGCCGCGGTGGTAGGCCGCCAGGGACGACTCGGTCTCGCGGATCGACGGCGGGTGGAACGCGAACGCCGACACGACGGACTGCAGGTACGCGATGTCCGGGTCGGTGATGAACGCGATGCCGCCCAGTGCTGTCACGGCGGCATCGACCGCGCGCCGTAGTGCGCCTCGAAGCGCAATGCGGCAGAACAACAGTCGAGCCGAGATGTCGGCGCCGCGCTCACCCGAGTCCATCGCTGCGGCGACGGCCTCGAGGCCCGCGATCGCCGCTTCGAGTTCGGCGGCCGCCGAGGTGTAGACGCTGTCGCTGACCTTCGGGTGTCCCACGAGACGCTCCACGAGCGCGGTGGCCGCGCCGATGTACCCGGCGGAGGCGAGGATGCCGAACCACAGGAACCCGGTGAGCTCGTGCATGCCCTCCGGATCGTCCAGCGCGCCGACCATGGTCAGCGACACCGGCACGCGCACGTCCTCGAGGACGACCTCCTCGCTCTCCGCACCCGCGAGAACGGGCGTCGTCCAGAACGGACGCACCGAGACACCGGGCATCGACGCGGGGATGAGGGCGACCGCCTTGCGTGTCCTGCCGCCCTTCTTCTCGCGTGTCGCGACGCTGGCGGCGAGGAAGTCCATCGAGGCCGACAGACTGCACGGCTTCTTGCTGCCGTTGACGACGTAGTCGCCGTCGTCATAGTAGGCGTCCACGGACGGCACCAGCGTGCTGCCCACGCCCTCCGCGAAGCCGGACGCGATGATCGACTTCTGTTCGATGAGGCCGGCGACGAGCGGCAGCTCCTCCTCGGGACCCGCCATGGCGATCTCGATGATCGTGGCGATCGACAGGTGGTGCATCGTGACGGCGGCGGCGAGCGACGGGGAGGCCGCGCCGATGGCCCGGTGGACGCGCAGTGCCTCGACGGCGGTCGCGCCGAGTCCGCCGAGCGAGGTGGGTGCGATGAGTCCGCACCCGCCCGCGTCGCGGAACGTCGCGATGGCGTCGCTGCCGGGCGCCTCGAGCACGGACAGCGGCGTGGCCTCGAGGTAGGTGGCGAGGGCGGGCAGCAAGCGACGGAGCGTGGCGCGTTCGGTGGACATGAGCCGCGACGGCTGCGCGGTCCCGTCGGACGCGAGAGCTGCTCTGTCAGCGAGAACGGACACGTACCGGCCTTTCGTCGAAGAAGGGTGACCGTGGCTGGGACGGGTGTGGGACACGTGCCAGCACGTCACTCGATACCGCAGTATTCGGGGTCGGCGACGGCCTCGATGGCGCACGTCTCAACTGCTGTTGCATGACACAAGTGCAGTCGTGTTCGTTGGCAACTACTCACAGGTCGCGGCACCCTCGGGTCGCCTGTGCTGACCGTAGGCTCGAATCACAGACGTCTCCCGTCGCACGGGTCTCCCGGACCGGCGAGCGCACTCGCGTCACGTACCGATCCCCCAATCTTGGAGCGAACATGAGCTCGCAGAGAATGCTCGACCGAATCCGCCACGACAAGAGGATCTGGGCCCATCGTGTGCTGACGAAGCACGACCAGAACCCGTTCTTCCGCGTCATGAAATCGGTCAACGCGCCGGTTGTCGACGTGGAGGACCGCAGCGTCATCATGCTCGGTTCCAACAATTACCTCGGCCTCGCCGACCACCCGCTGGTGCGCGCGGGAGCCGCTGCGGCACTGGACAAATACGGCGCAACGGTCACGGGCAGCCGGTTGCTCAACGGCACCATCTCGCTGCACACGGAACTCGAGGAAGCACTCGCCGACTGGCACGGGACCGAGCAGGCGCTGGTCTTCACGACCGGCTACCAGGCGAACCTGGGCGGTATCAGCGCGCTGTGCGGTGTCGGTGACACCATCATCGTCGACTCGGCCGCGCACGCGTCCATCTACGATGCCTGCCGCCTCTCACGTGCCACCATCCGCGCCTTCCGTCACAACCGGGTGGACCTGTTGGAGGAGAAGCTCTCCCGCTCCACCGGCGTCGTCATGGTGGTGGTGGACGGCCTCTACTCGATGCACGGCGACCTGGCCCCGCTCGACGAGATCGCCGCGGTCTGCGAGAAGTACGACGCGGCACTGTTCGTCGACGAGGCGCACAGCGTCGCGGTCATGGGCGCGAAGCGCACCGGTGCCGCCGAGCTGTTCGGTATCGAGGACGACATCGACGCCCGGATGGGCTGCCTCTCCAAGGGACTCGGGTCCTCGGGCGGTTTCGTGGCCGGCTCGAAGGACATCGTGGACGCCATGCGCGTGCATGCGCGCACGTTCCTGTTCACCACCGCGGGCGTGCCTGCTGCCCTCGGCGCGGCGCTCGCCTCCGTGCAGCTCATGCAGACCGAGGAGGGCGCCGAGCGCGCCACCCGCACACTCGCGAACGCGCGGTACCTGCACGACGGGCTCGTGGCGGCCGGTGTCGACGTGCACGCGCCGAGCCCCCTCCCGGACGGTACGGACATGGTCTCGCCCATCGTGCCCGTGAACGTCCGTGACGACCTGCGCACCGTCAACACGTGGCGGAAGCTGTGGGACGCGGGCATCTTCGCATCCGCCGCCATGTTCCCGGCGGTGGCCCGCGACGGTGCACTCCTGCGTCTGTGCGTCCAGCCCGATCACACCACCACCCAGCTCGACTACGTGGTTGAGCAGATGGGCCTGTTCCTCGGCGAGAACTCGTCCACGTCCGAGGCGGCGTCGGCCGAGGTGGGGGCAGCGCTCGCCGCGCCGGCGCCGGCATCGGTCTGACCCGGTGGTGACACAGGTCGACCAGCGCACGACGTACGACTGTGCCGCCGCGGTGCTGCACGCGACCCTCACCGACGAGAGATACTGGCAGGACCGGATCGCCGAGATCGGTGGCGGCAGTCGAGTGGTGGACCATCGCGTCGAGGAGGGCCTGACCACCTCGGTGGTCGACCAGGACCTCGAGGCGGCGGCACTACCGAAGGCGTTGCAGCGCTTCGCCGGAACCTCGATGTCGGCACGGTGCACCGAGTCGTGGCAGTCGGTGCGCGAGGACGGGTCCGCGCAGGGCCACTACACCCTGCGGGTCGCCCGGATGCCCGTGGTGATCGACGGGGAACTCGAACTTCTCGCGACCGGAGCGCAGCAGTGCGTGCTCCACTTCGTCGGTACGGTCGACGCGTCGATCCCGGTGATGGGTCCGGTGGTCGAGAAGATCATGGTCGGCGAGATCGACAAGAGTTTCTCCGCCGAGCGCGAGTTCACCCAGTCGTGGCTCGCCCTCCGGACCTGAGCCCTCTCATCTGCGGCGCGGGAGTGCGCGCAGGATCGCCTCCAGCACCTGGCGCTGACCACGGCCGGACGTGACGGTCGTTCCGCGCGGCACCGACACGGTCCGGTAGGAACCCGAGACCGGCTGTGGTGCCTGGTGTTCGACTGCTCGTAGACGTCGGGGCAGGCGCGGTCCGTTCCGTGCGGCGAGCAGACCGTCCGTGCCCGGTACCGCCGTCAGCGTGTCGTCTCCCCGGCGGAGGGCCGCGGCCGTCCGTCGGGTCCTGGTGCGCGGAACCCGCACGAGGAGAACGTCGGTCCCCGCGAACTCACCGGCCGCAGCGTCGATCGCCTCGGCTCGTGCCCGGCGTCCGGCGCGCCCGCGGATGCCGGTACCGAGACCGTGGCCGGGGGCGTCGAGCAGCACCACCCGCGGGCCGTGATCGGCCAGTGTCCGTGCCAGACCGGTGGCGTATCGCGCATGGGAGCCGCGGGGCAGCGCGAGAACGACCGTCGGGGCCGAGGTGTCGGTCCCCTCGTGGATCTCGGCGTGCACCGAGCCCGTCGACGTGCGGATCTGGCGGTGCTCGCACGAGGAGACCGCGCGATCGAGCTCGGCGCTGAAGGGCTTCATGTCCGGGTCCACGTCGCCCCACGTCCGTACGCGGCGAGTGGCGCCGTCCAGGGCCGCCTCGCACACGTGATGACGGACCGGCGCGTGACGGGTCGACAGGATGGGGCGCCCGTTGAGCAACACCATGACGGCCGCGGCCTCGGCGGACGACATCGTCGGGGTCCATCCGGTGGCGCGTTCGAAGGCCGTCGAGTCGACGGCCGCCTCGCCCGAGGAGATCCAGTGGCTGGAGAACGGCAGGATGCGGAGCGCGTACGCGAGATCGACCACGGTGCGCAGGACTCGACGCGGGATCGGCAGAACCAACTGGCCCTGCATCGCACCGAGTTCGCGCACCCCGAGCCAGTCGCGCGGACCCAGGTTGAAGGGGCCGTTCACGGGCGTCCGGACGGCCCGGTGGAAGGCGTCGGCCAGGTCGTCCTCGTGCAGGAACTGGTAGCGGGACTGCGCCGGATCGGGGAAGGCCACCACGGACTGCGTGAGGGTGTCGATACCGTCGTTCGAGAAGTGGGTGCCCACGATGTAGGTGGGGCGCAGCATCGAGATGGTCATGCCGCCCTCGTGCCGGCGCAGCCACCACTCGACGAAGTGTTCCACCTCTGCCTTGTCGAAGAAGTAGTAGCGCAACGGATCCGACGTCGGGAACTCCTCCTCGGTAACGGGCACCGGTAGGTCCTCGCGTCCGTACGCGCTGACACTCGAGGCGATGACCATCGACCGCACACCGGCCCGGTGCGCGCACTCGACGGCGTTGCGCGAGCCCTCCAGATTGGTCTCGTGGATCGCGGCCTTGTCGCGCTGCTCCTCCACGACGAAAGCCAGGTGGATCACCACGTCACAGCCGGCGAAGGCCGTCTCGAGTTCGGGGGAGCGGATGTCCATCGCGATCGAGCGGAGTTTCGGGTGCCGCACGCGCGGTGCCCGGCGACCCAGCCCGATGACCCGGTCGATCTCCGGATCATCCAGCAGCACAGGGAGAATGACGGCACCGAAATCGCTCGTCGCACCGGTGACGGCGACGGTCAGGCCGCTCACCGTTCGTCCGAGCTGAACTGTCGGGTGGTGTCCTGTGGGTCCGTCATGACGACTCCTGTGGTGCGGTGGTGGCGGGGAAGCAGGACCGCGACGACGACGGCGCAGGCGAAGACGGCCGCGGCGGCGAGGTAGGACGCCACCTCGGACCCGGCCATCGCGGCTTCCTTCATGGACAGGACGAGGTTGTCGCGCACCGCGGAGAACATCTCGGGGAGCGGGTACTGCTGGATCTGCTGCACGCTGAGGAAGCTGCCGTTCACGTACTCCCGGTCGCGGTCCGAGAGGATCTCCGACGGAATGGTCGCGACGAGTGGGCCGACGGTGGTGTTGTAGTACGACGCGGTCACGGATCCGAGCACCGCGACACCGAGAGTGCCGCCGAGTTCCCGCGTCGTGTCGTTCACGGCCGAGCCGGCGCCGGCCTCGTCGATGGGCACGGAGGACATGATGGACTCGGTCGCGGGACCCTGGATCACGGCGATGCCGACTGCGAGCACGATCATCGTGGGCAGTAACAGCCCGACGTACGAGCTGTCGATGCCGACCTGACCCGCCATGATCATGCCGATGCCCACCAACAGCAGGCCCGCGACGATCACCGGCATGGTGCCGATCCGCTGTGCCAGCGAGGTCGCGGTCGGTGCGCTCACCGCGAGGGCCACCGCGAACGGCAGTGTGGCGACACCGAACTCGAGCGGCGAGTAGCCGCGGACGCCCTGGAAGTACTGGGTGATGAGGAAGACGTACCCGAAGAGCGAGAAGTAGGCGACCGAGATCGCGAGCGCCGGCATCGCGAAGGGTCGCAACCGGAACAGGCGCACGTCGAGGATCGGGCTGGACACGCGCGACTGGCGTACGACGAAGGCGGACAACAGCACCAGGGACACCGCGATCCCGCCGAGCGTGGGCACGGTCACCCAACCGTGACCCGGCGCTTCGATGAGTGCGTACACCAGGAGCGAGACCCCCGAGAAGGACAGGGCGACACCCGGCAGATCGAGCGGACCGGTGGCCGCAGCGCGTGATTCGGGCACCACGGCGACGATGCCGATCACCGCGACGACGGCGACCGGCACGTTCAGCCAGAACACGGAGTGCCAGGTGAAGTGTTCGATGAGCCACCCGCCCGAGACCGGTCCGATCGCGATGGCGACACCGGCGATCGAGGCCCACACCCCGATGGCCACGGCGCGGTCCGCGGGAGTACGGAACAGGTCGATGATCACCGCCAGGGTCGCGGGCAGCGCGGCGGCGGCGAAGACCCCCATCAGTGCGCGCGAGGCGATCAGTTGCGGCAGGTCGTCGGCCACCGCGCCCACCACCGACATCGCGGCGAGACCCACGACGCCGATCAGCAGCATGCGGCGCCGCCCGATGCGGTCGGTGATGTTGCCGAACGCCAGCAGCAGACCGCAGAACGTGAGGATGTACGCGTCGACGATCCACTGCAGCCCCGTGAAGCCGGCGCGGAGGTCGGTGGAGATGTCGGGCAGAGCGACGTTGACGACGGTGTTGTCGAGCACGACCAGCAGCTCGACGAGACAGATGACGAGGAAGGCGATCATCCGCCGCGGTGACGAGAGGAGGTGGGACGACGACCGCGGCGGCGGCGCGGCGTGCCGGCCGGTCATGACGGCGAGTCCGGGCCGCTGCCCGGGGCGGAGCCGACGTCCTTCGTTGCGGCGAGACGGTCCACCGCGCGCTCGTCCGAGGTCTGCGGTGCCAGCATGCCCGTGGTGCGGTACGAGGCGGGGAAGAAGAAGAAGACCAGTGCGGCACAGACGAACACGGCTCCGGCCGCCACGTACGCGGCGATGGACGATCCGCGCAGAGCGGCTTCCTTCATCTCCAGGATCAACTGTGCGCGTTGCGGTTCGAACATCGCGGGCAGGTCTCGCTTCTGGATCTCGATGACACTGAGCACGCTGGACTGCGCGTAGCCCTTCTCGGTCTCGCTCATGATGGCGGTGGGGATCCGTTCGACGAGCGGCCGCACCGTCGACACGTAGTAGGAGGCGACGATCGACCCGAGCACCGCGACACCGAGAGTGCCGCCGATCTCGCGGGTGGTGTCGTTCACCGCGGCACCGGCTCCGGCCTCGTCGAGGGGGAGCGAGGACATGATGGATTCCGTCGCGGGGCCCTGGATGATCGCGATGCCCACCGCGAGCAACAGCATCGCGGGCAGGACGAGCGTCAGGTAGGAGCTGTCGATCTCGACGCGGCCCGCGACGAGCAGTCCCGCGCCGATGAGGACGAGCCCGGTCACGAGAACCGGCATCGTGCCGATCTTCTGCGCGACGATCGTCGACACCGGGGAGCTGACGGCCAGCGCGGCGGCGAAGGGCAACGTCGCGATGCCGAATGCGAGAGGTGAGTACTCGCGCACTCCCTGGAAGTACTGGGTGATGAGGAACAGGAAGCCGAAGAGACTGAAGAATCCCACCGCGATCGACACGGCCGGCCACGCGAACGGACGGATGCGGAAGAGCGACACGTCGAGCACGGGGGACGAGATGCGTCGCTCCCGCTGGACGAACAGCACGAGGAACACCGCGGCGAGCACGAGACCGCCGATCGTCCGCCACGACGTCCAGCCGAAGTTCGGTGCCTCGATGACCACGAACACCAGCAGGGTGACGCCGGCGATCGACAGGATCACGCCGGGCACGTCGAGCGGGCCCACCGCCGAGGCTTTCGACTCGGGGACGATCAGCACCACGAGCACGACGGCGACGAGGGCGACGGGGACGTTCATCCAGAACACCGAGTGCCAGGAGAAGTGTTCGAGCAGCCAGCCGCCCGACACCGGTCCGATCGCGACGGCCACGCCGGCGATGGACGACCACACGCCGATGGCGAGAGCACGCTCCTGCGGCTTCGGGAACAGGTTGGTGATGACGGCCAGGGTGGCGGGCAGGACCATCGCGGCGAAGACGCCCATGACCGAGCGTGAGGTCAGGACGTGGGCGAGGGAGTCGCCGAGCGCACCGATCACCGACGCGGTGCCCAGGCCCGTGAGGCCGACGACGAGGAAAAGCTTGCGCCCGTACCGGTCACCGAGGTTGCCGAACGCCAGGAGCAGGCCGGAGAAGGTGAGGGTGTACGCGTCGACGACCCACTGCAGGCCCGAGATGCCCGTCGCCAACTCGATGCCGATGGACGGCAGCGCCACGTTGATGATGGTCATGTCGAGGACGATGAGGAGTTCGGCGATGCAGATGACGCCGAAGGCCGCGAGTTGGCGACGCCGACCGATCTCGGTGCGGACACCGAACGTCGAGTGCCCCCTCGACCCGGGCGTGCCCGTGTCGTCCTTCGAGCTGCTGCCCATGGCGTGATCCCCCGTATTCCCCCCGGACCCCGCCCGCGGATGCAGCGCGGCGAGTGTCGTGCGCGAGCGCAACGCTAGGTGTCACGACGGCACTGTCGACGCTAACGGCGGGAGCGCGGGAGAAGTCGGTGTGACGTCACAGAGTTGCGTCAGCGAGCCGGTGACGCCGTACGACGCTGCAGGTGGGAGCGCCCGTCCCGCGCCACGCGGCGTGAGCCCGGGCCGCCCGCGCGTGCACCGCCGCCACCAATTTCGGCCTTGTCGGCTCCGTTCCCTCGTGAATCGGGCGTTCATGGGTCACACTTCTATCCGGAGACTGCGGCCAGGTCGGGGGACGTGTTACTGGGCGGTAAGGTCCGTGGTCGTTGCGACCACTCGGCTGGGTTAGAGTGACGCGACGCACACAGGTGTCGACGCGTTCGCGTCGTGTGCGACGAGCAGTGGGAGGGATCCACATGGGTGTCGAGGTTTCGGTCGAGGGATTGACCAAGTCGTTCGGTGTGCAGAAGATCTGGCAGGACGTCACGTTGACGCTCCCGAAGGGTGAGGTCAGTGCTCTCCTGGGGCCGTCCGGTACCGGTAAGTCCGTCTTCCTCAAGTCGCTCATCGGCCTTCTCCGACCGGAGGAGGGTTCGATCGTCGTCGACGGCACGGACATCATGGAGTGCTCGTCCAAGGAGCTCTACGAGATCCGCAAGTTGTTCGGCGTGCTCTTCCAGGACGGCGCCCTCTTCGGCTCCATGAACCTGTACGACAACACCGCCTTCCCGCTTCGTGAGCACACGAAGAAGAAGGAGGACGAGATCCGCAGCATCGTCATGGAGAAGCTCGAGCTGGTCGGTCTGACCGGTGCCGAGAACAAGCTCCCCGGCGAGATCTCGGGCGGTATGCGCAAGCGTGCCGGTCTGGCGCGTGCGCTCGTCCTCGACCCCGAGATCATCCTGGTGGACGAGCCCGACTCGGGCCTCGACCCGGTGCGCACCACCTACATCAGCCAGCTCCTGCTCAACATCAACGCCCAGATCGACGCGACGATGCTGATCGTCACGCACAACATCAATCTCGCGC
Source organism: Rhodococcus sp. BP-241 (assembly GCF_019836145.1). NCBI lineage: Bacteria > Bacillati > Actinomycetota > Actinomycetes > Mycobacteriales > Nocardiaceae > Rhodococcus > Rhodococcus sp. BP-241. The sequence goes on from NZ_JABUEI010000002.1 coordinate 57,729, forward strand.
GCACGGTGCCGGACAACATCGGCATGCTGTTCCGCAAGAACCTCGTCATGTTCGGTCCGCGCGAGGTGCTGCTCACCTCCGACGAGCCCGCCGTGAAGCAGTTCCTGAACGGCACGATGATCGGGCCGATCGGCATGAGCGAGGAGAAGGACGAGGCGCAGATGCGCCAGGAGCAGGCCCTCTCCGATGCCGGCCACAACCTCGGCGGTGTCGAGGACGTGGAGGGCATCATGCCGCAGATGGATCCCACGCCCGGCATGCCGCGTCGTCAGGCCGTGGATCGCCGTCGCGACCGGGTGCGCAGCATCATGCACACGCTGCCCGAGCACGCACAGCACGCCATCCAGCAGAGCCTCGACGAGGCGGACGGCCAGGACGGCCGTCAGGCGGAGCCGGCGTACGCGGGTGCTCAGCAGGGCTACCAGGAGTCGTACGGTCAGCAGTCGGGCCACGACCAGCAGCCGGCCTACGGCAACCAGAGGTACGACCAGGGCCAGAGCTACGACCAGGGTCAGACGTACGACCAGAATCAGGGCTACAGCAACCAGGGGTGGAGTGAGCCCGGCCAGGACCGGAACGACGGTCGCCCTTCCAGTGGCTCGCGGGGCTGACCGAAAACAATGGCTAAAACGAAGAACCCGATTCTCAAGTCGGGCACTGCAGCGCTGGCCCAGGCAGGAAACATCGTCGAACTTCTCGTCGATGTCGCGCGCAACACCTTCCGGCGCCCCTTCCAATTCCGCGAATTCATCGAACAGGCCTGGTTCATCGCCAGCGTCACCATTCTTCCGACCGCGCTGGTCGCCATTCCGTTCGGCGCGGTGGTCTCCCTGCAGACCGGGTCGCTGATCAAGCAGCTCGGCGCCGAGTCCTTCACCGGTGCCGCCAGCGTGCTGGCGGTGGTCCAGCAGGGCAGTCCCATCGTGGTGGCGTTGCTCATCGCGGGTGCGGCGGGATCGGCCGTGACGGCCGACCTCGGTTCACGCACCATCCGCGAGGAGATCGACGCCATGCGGGTGCTCGGCATCGATCCGGTGCAGCGCCTGGTCGTTCCCCGCGTGCTCGCGATGATTCTCGTCGCGCTGCTGCTCAACGGCCTGGTGTCGGTCATCGGCATCGCCGGTGGTTACTTCTTCAACGTGATCCTGCAGGACGGAACGCCCGGCGCGTACCTGGCGTCGTTCTCCACGTTGGCGCAGCTGCCCGACCTGTGGGTCGGTGAGCTCAAGGCCGTCGTGTTCGGTCTCATCGCCGGCGTCATCGCGTCCTACAAGGGGCTGCATCCCAATCCCGGTCCGAAGGGCGTGGGTGAAGCGGTGAACCAGACCGTCGTCATCACGTTCCTGATCCTGTTCTTCGCCAACCTGATCATGACGTTGGTCTACCTGCAGGTCGTCCCTGCGAAGGGAGGGTGAGCGATGACCATCGCTCGTGGTCGTGGAGACCGCACCCTGCTCCGGCTCCGTAGCGCGGCCTCGGCTCCGCTCGGTGTGCTGGACCGTGCCGGTGAACAGATGTCGTTCTACGGACGCGCGATCGGGTGGATCCCGAAGACGGCCGTGCACTACAAGAAGGAGACCCTCCGCCTGCTCGCGGAGGTGACGTTCGGTTCCGGCGCTCTCGCCGTCATCGGCGGCACCATCGGCGTCATCCTGATGATGTCCGGGTTCACCGGTGTCGTGGTCGGTCTGCAGGGCTTCGCGGCGCTCGAACAGCTCGGCAGCCAGGTGCTGACGGGCTTCCTGTCGGCGTACGTGAACACCCGTGAGATCGCGCCCATCGTGGCGTCCCTCGCGCTGTCCGCGACCGTCGGCTGCGGCTTCACCGCCCAGCTCGGCGCCATGCGCATCTCCGAGGAGATCGACGCACTCGAGGTCATGGCCGTTCCGTCCGTGCCGTTCCTGGTGTCGACGCGCATGATCGCCGGATTCATCGCCGTCATTCCGCTGTACATCGTCGGCCTGCTGTCCGCGTATCTCGCGTCCCGCTTGGTGAGCACCGTCTTCAACGGTCAGTCACCGGGCTCGTACGACCATTACTTCACGCTCTTCCTGCCCCCGGAGGACGTGCTCTACTCCTTCGCCAAGGTGCTGGTCTTCGCCTTCGTGCTCATCATGATCCACTGCTACTACGGCTACACCGCGTCGGGCGGACCCGCCGGCGTCGGCGTGGCCGTCGGTCGTGCCGTGCGTGCCGCACTGGTCACGGTCGCGGTGCTGAACTTCTTCCTGAGCCTCGCCATCTGGGGCACCACGACGACGGTGAGGGTCGCCGGATGAACCACGCTCCGTCGGCGACACGTCGTCGCCTCCTCGGAATCGGATTCCTGCTCGTCGTCGTTCTCTTCGTCGCCTGGAGCATCACGACCTTCAACAAGACGTTCAAGGACGTCGTCATGGTCGACCTGATCACCGACACCGTCGGCAACGCGCTGCCCGCCAACGCGGACGTGAAGGCGCGCGGGATGATCGTCGGCGAGGTGCGGTCCGCCACCACCGAGAACGGTGAGGTCACGTCCGAGCTGGCACTCGATCCCGGTCTCGTGGGCACCATCCCCTCCAACGTCACCGCCCGGTTGCTGCCGAAGACGCTCTTCGGCGAGCGCTACGTCGCGCTCCAGATCCCCGAGAACTCCGCCGGCGCCAGCCCTCTCGCCGAGGGCGCGGTGATCCGTCAGGACACCAGCGGCAACGCGGTCGAGGTCGGGCAGCTGCTCGACTCGCTGCTCCCGCTCCTCGACGCCATCCCGCCGCAGGATCTCGCCAACACGCTCGGTGCGCTGTCGCAGGCTCTCGAGGGCAACGGCGAGCGGCTCGGTCTGACCCTCGACCGGCTCGAGGAGATCTTCTCGGGTCTGAACGACGAGCTGCCGAACATCCAGCAGGATCTCGTCGGCATCGCGGACCTGTCGGAGACGTACTCGACCGCCGCTCCGGATTTGATCGACGCGCTCGACAACCTGCGCGTCACCGGGAACACGGTGGTGGAGAAGCAGAACGACGTCACCACGCTCCTGGCGAGCGCCACCGCGTCGTCGGGCTCGCTGGCCGACCTGGTGCAGACCAACGCCGAGTCCATCGTGTCCATCGCGGCGGACTCCCGCGAGGCGCTCGAACTGCTCGCCGAGTTCTCCCCGTCGTTCGGCTGCACGTTCACCGAGTTCGTCCGTGTCGCCGACGAGGCGAAGAAGATCCTCTCGGTCGACGACGCGTACCCCGGCGTCCGCGCGTCGATCAACTTCGTCAACCCCAAGGGGCGCTACATCCCCAACCAGGACGAGCCGCGACTGTTCGACACCCGTGGCCCGTCGTGCTTCGAGAACGTGACCACACCCGGCAAGTTCTTCCCGCAGTACCCGGGCAGCGGCGTCAACGACGGCTCCTACCAGGTGCCGTCGCGCAACCCCGGCCCCGCGGTCGACCCCGGCGCACTGCCCAACCCGCTGCAGTCGCCCGTCCCGGCGGCCTACGCCGGATCGGACATCGAACGGGACACGCTGGCGGTGGTCTACGGCGGAGGCTCCGGCATCTCCCCGGACCAGGTCCCCGCGTGGACCACCCTGGTGGGCGCTCCGGCGCTCCGCGGCACGGAAGTGAGTGTGCGATGAGAGGCCTAGCGGCACCGCTGATCAAGCTGATCGTCTTCGCGGTGGTGACCATTCTGGCGACGGCCGCCCTGGCGTTGACCATCGCCAACGGAGCCGGGTCCGGCAAGACCAAGTTCTCGGCCATCTTCACCGACGTCTCCTCGCTCAACGAGGGCGACGAGGTGCGCATCGCCGGCGTGCGCGTCGGCCAGGTGGAGAAGATCGAGATCCACGAGCGTGACCTGGCTCAGGTGGACTTCGCGCTGACCGAGCGTGAATGGCTGCCGGCCTCCACCACCGCGACCATCCGCTACCGAAACCTGATCGGGCAGCGCTACATCGCGCTCGAGCAGGGCACGGGCGACCAGGGCGAGAAGATCACCAGCGGAGCCACCATCCCGCTCGATCGGACGTCCCCCGCGGTGAACCTGACGACACTGTTCAACGGCTTCCGTCCGCTGTTCCAGACGCTGACGGCCGACGACGTGAACAAGCTGTCCTACGAGATCATCCAGGTCTTCCAGGGTGAGTCGGGCACCATCGGCGATCTGGTGCGCGACACCGCGAGCCTGACCAACACGGTCGCGGACAAAGATCAGGTCATCGGGGCGGTCATCGACAACCTCAACGGGGTCCTCGACACGGTGAACCAGCACGACAAGGAACTCGACCAGTTGATCGTGAACACCCAGGCGCTGGTGTCGGGGCTGTCGGCGGATCGTGACACCGTCGGCTCGGCGGTCACCTCGCTGGCCGGTCTGACCGACGCGACAGCGGATCTACTCGAGCCGACCCGTCCGTCCATCCAGTCGGCCATCTCGTCGATCGACGGACTGTCGACCAAGATCAACAATCGGCAGCAGGACTTCGACAACATCCTGTCGAACTTCCCGGTCAAGCTCGAGAAGCTGATCCGCGTCGCCAGCTACGGCTCGTGGTTCCAGTTCTACCTGTGCGGCATCGACATCGTCGCCGGGCCGGGCTACGCGCCGCAGCTCAACCTCCCGACAGGACTGCCCACCATCAATCAGCCGCTGTACACCAACTCCGCGAAGCGTTGCGCCGCAGGAGGTATCTCGTGACGAAACGCAAGCCCGCGGTGCTGGGTGCCCTCGGCATCTTCATCATCCTGATGGCGACGCTGTCCGCGTTCTTCCTCGACTCGCTACCGATCATCGGTGCCGGATCGAAGTACACCGCGAACTTCTCCGAAGCGGCCGGTCTGCGCGCCAGCAACGAGGTGCGGATCGCCGGCGTGAAGGTCGGCAAGGTCACCGACGTCGCCCTCGACGGCGACAAGGTGAAGGTCGAGTTCACGGTCAGTGACGCGTGGGTCGGCGACAAGACGTCGGCGTCCATCCAGATCAAGACGCTGCTCGGCCAGAAGTTCCTCTCGCTCGAGCCCAAGGGCGAGGAGCGGCTGAACCCGCGCGACGCGATCCCGATCGACCGCACGACGGCCCCCTACGACGTCATCGACGCGTTCTCCGACGCCGCCCGCACCACCGGCGACATCGACACGACGCAGCTCGCGACGAGCATGGAGACGCTGTCGCAGGCGTTCTCCGAGACGCCGGAGAACATCCGCGCCTCGCTCGACGGTGTCACGCGGTTGTCCGAGACCATCTCCTCCCGTGACGACGAGCTGAGCAAGCTCTTCGCCGCGACCGACAAGACGACGCAGGTCCTCGCCGACCGCAACCAGGAGTTCACCAAGCTGATCGGTGACGCCTCGGTCCTGTTGCAGGAGTTGAACAATCGGCAGCAGTCCATCTCGCAGCTGCTCATCGGCACGCAGCGGGTGTCCACTCAGCTGACCGGTCTGATCCGCGACAACGAGGCACAGATCGGTCCCGCACTCCAGTCGCTGGGTCAGGTCATCGACACCCTGAAGACCAACAACCAGAACATCGCCGAGGCGATCAAGCTGTACTCGCCGTTCGTCCGGCTGTACACCAACATCGTCGGTAACGGCCGCTGGTTCGATCAGGTCATCGTCAACACCTTCCCGCCCGGTCTCCCGGACATTCCGGGATACCGTGAGCCGATTCGCACCCTCGGTGTGGATCCCGTCCGTAGTCCGGGAGCAGGCCAGTGACCGCATCCACCGACCAGGAAGCCCCGTCGAACGGCGGCTTCTTCAGCAAGCGCAACCTGGGAATCATCGCTGCCGTCGTCGCTGTCGTGGTGCTGGTCGTGTTCGCGCTGTGGTGGGCCTTCACCCGCCTCGGTACCACCACCATCACGTCGTACTTCGACAAGACGGTCGGCGTGTACGAGGGCACCGAGGTTCGCGTCCTCGGCGTCAAGGTCGGCACCGTCACCAAGGTCGAGGGCCTGGGCGATCAGGTGCAGGTCGACATGCGCGTCGATCGCGGCGTCGACATCCCCGCCGATGCCCGCGCCGTCCAGCTCGCGCCGTCCGTCGTCGCCGACCGCTACGTCCAGCTCGCGCCGGCGTACACCGGCGGCGAGAAGATGGAGTCCGGTGCCGTGATCCCACGCGAGCGCACGGCCACTCCCGTCGAGGTCGACGAGCTGTACAAGAGCATCGACGAGCTGTCGGCCGCGCTGGGACCGAACGGTGCCAACCAGAACGGCGCCGTCTCCGACCTCGTGACCACCGGCGCGCAGAACCTGGCCGGAAACGGTGAGGCGCTGAACGATTCGCTGACCCAGCTCTCCGGTGCCGTCGAGACGCTCGACTCGTACCGCGGCGATCTGTTCGGCACGATCCAGAATCTGCAGACGTTCGTCAGTGCACTGTCGGCGAACGACCAGCAGGTGCGTGCCTTCAACAATCAGCTGTCCTCGCTGACGAGCTTCCTGGCGGGGGAGCGGGAGAACCTCGGTCTCGCGCTGAACCAGCTCTCGGTCACGCTCGGTGACGTCGCGACCTTCGTGCGGGACAACCGGGACCAGCTGTCCAACGATCTCGACGACCTCGCTCCGACCACGCAGTTGCTCGCCGACAACCGCCAGAACCTGGCGGACACGTTGACGCTGCTGCCGCTGGCCGTCGCGAACGTCGCGAACTCCTACAACGCCGAGTCCGGATCCTTGGACGCGCGCCTGATCTTCCAGGAGTTCCAGGATCCGAAGACGTTCTTCTGCAGTCTCATCGATCTGCAGAAGCTGCGCCCGGGCGATCCGCAGTTCGAGGCGCTCGGCCGTCAGATGCAGCCGATCGTCGACAACTGCGGCGCGATCATCGACCAGGCCGTCGCCGGTGTGAAGACGCCGACGCTGGTCCTGCCGTTCGGGTTGCTCAGCGCGGACAACATCCAGCGCAACGTCGAGCCCGGCACCGTGCCCGGTGTCGAATCGCCGCGGGTCGACGACCTGCAGCTTCCGGGCCTGAACATTCCTGCGGAAGGGGAGTGACGATGAGAGTGCGCTCGCGTGGCCTGATGGCCGCCTCCGGTGCCTGCGTCGTCGCCGTGACGCTCAGTGCCTGCGGATCCAGCGGTATCTACGGGATCCCGCTGCCCGGCGGTGCCGATGTCGGATCGGATCCGATCCGGTTGACGTTGCAGTTCGACGACGTGCTGGACCTGGTTCCGCAGTCGACCGTCAAGGTCGACGGTGTCCAGGTCGGTCGGGTCACCTCGGTCTCCGTGCCGAACGACTCGTGGATCGCCGACGTCGAGGTCGAGGTCGACTCGTCCGTGGACCTGCCGGCCAACGCCATGGCGTCCGTCCAGCAGACCAACCTGCTCGGCGAGAAGTTCGTCCAGCTCAGCGTTCCGGCCGACGACGCGGCGTCCGCGCGCCTCGCCTCGGGCGACACCATCCCCGTCGAGCGGACCCGCCACGCCACCGACATCGAGCAGGTGCTCGGCGCGCTGTCGATGTTGCTCAACGGCGGAGGCGTCGCGCAGCTCGCTCCGATCGTCAAGGAGCTGAACACCGCGCTCGGCGGCCGCGAGGACCGGGTGCGGAACCTGCTCGAGGAGGCCAACTCGCTCATCGGCGGCCTCGAGGATCAGAAGGCCGACATCACGCGCGCGATCGACGGTCTCGACGTCCTCACCGGCACGCTCAACCAGCAGACCGAGAAGATCGACCGGATCCTCGTCGATCTGCCGGTCGCCACCGAGGTGCTCGAACAGCAGCGTCCGCAGCTGACACAGCTTCTCGGTCAGCTCGATCGCCTCGGGCAGGTCGGGACCGACGTCATCGAGCGTTCGAAGGACGATCTGATCGCCGACCTGCGCGCACTGCGCCCGACCCTGCAGGAGCTCTCGACCTACGGCGACGAGCTGATCACGGACCTCGCGTTCGTGCCCACGTTCCCGTTCCCCGACGGCGTCGAGAAGATCACCCAGGGCAACGCGGTCAATCTGTTCCTCAGTGTGGATCTGCAGATCGGCAACCAGCTCACCGCGCTGGGCGTCGGCCAGGGCAACCCGATCTACAGCGCGCCCCGCAACGGCGATCCCAAGCCGCGGGTCGATCCGTCGAACCCGTACTACAACGGCAACGGCCCGCGTAACTCCTTCCCGACCATCTCGCTGCTGCCTCTGCCGCCCATCATCCCGTCGCCGACCCCGGCGCCGGGTGTACCCGCCGCCGCACCGTCGGCGAACCCGTTGGACGGCATCCTGCAGCAGTTCGGGATCGTTCCTCAGAACGAAGGTGGACAGTGAGATCCAAGCTGGTCAGCACACAGCTGATCCTCTTCGTCGTCATCGCCGTGCTCGGCCTGGTGTACGTCGGTGCCAAGTACGTGCGCGTCGACCAGCTGTTCGGTTTCGGCCAGTACACGGTCACCGGTCAGTTCGCCGATTCCGGCGGCATCTTCAGCAACGCCGAGGTGACGTACCGCGGCATTCCCGTAGGGCGCGTCGGTGAGCTGAAGCTGACCGAGCAGGGCGTCGACGTCGAACTGAAGCTCGAGAAGAGCGCTCCCGACGTCCCGGCCGACACCATCGCCGTGGTGGCCAACCGCTCCGCCATCGGTGAGCAGTACGTCGATCTGCAGCCGCGCACCGATCAGGGCCCGTTCCTGCAGGACGGCGACGTCATCCTGCAGGACGACACGTCCATCCCGACGCCGGTGGAGAGCCTGCTCAAGAACGTCAAGACCCTCGCGGACTCCGTGCCGGTCGACGATCTGCACACCGTGGTGACCGAGCTCGGTACCGGCTTCGCCGGCACGGGTGACTCACTGCAGCAGCTCGTCACCTCGCTGGACAGCTTCTCCGAGGACGGTCTCGCCAACCTGCCGCAGACCCTCACGCTGATCCGCGACAGCCGCGTCGTGCTGGACACCCAGTCCGAGCAGTCGTCGTCCATTCAGCAGTTCAGCTCCGATCTGGATCTGGTCACCGCGCAGTTGCGGTCGAGCGATCCGGACATCCGGCGACTGATCGACAACGGGCTTCCCGCCAGCGACCAGGTCGGCGCGCTCGTCGACCAGGCCGGCCCGGGTCTGACGACCAACCTGACGAACCTCGCGGGTGTGACCAGTGCACTGAGCCCGCGCACGTTCGCACTGCGTCCGCTGCTCCAGTTCCTCCCGGCCCTGGCGCAGGGAGCGAACTCGGCGAGTCCGGGTGACGGCACCATTCACTTCGGCATCGCGCTCGAGGTGAACAACCCGCCGTCGTGCACCCAGGGTTACGAGGGCACGCAGGCGATCCTCGACGCGGAGTACGCCAAGAACCCCGATTTCGATCCGACGCAGCAGGACTTCCCGTTGAACCTCGACGCGAACTGCACTGTGCCGCAGGGATCCCTGACGGGAGTGCGCGGCGCCAACAGCGTGCGCTTCGCCGATCCGCAGACGGTGCAGCCGTGGGACGACAAGCCCAAGGTCGCGCCGGACCCCCTGGATCTGAACCCGATCGCGACGCAGCTGGCCGCACTGCTCGGTGTGACGGTCCGCCCCTGACCATCGAGTCGGGTGAGGAGAGGTGCGCGGTGATGGCAGCGAGAAGTTACCCTCAAGTAGGGTGTCTGCTGTGACGCCAACCACCTCTCCTTCCGACCCGGACCTCGACGGCACCGACACCGGTGACGGCACGTCCGAGTCCACGCCCGCACCGGCGCCGCGCACGTCTCCGGTCGCCACGGCGGTGACTGCCGCGGCGGCCGCGATCACGTTGATCGCGGCCGTCGTGCTGAGCATCTTCTGGTTCCTCGCGTACCAGGAGTCCTCGGACGCCTCCCTGCGGGACGACGCCCTCGCCGGCGCCCGGCAGGCGGCGATCAATCTGAACTCCGTCGACTCGAACGATCTGGACAAGACGTTCGCCGACATCGAGTCCTCCATCACCGGTGACGAGCTCACCAACGGTCTGAACGACACCAAGGATCAGTTCCGCCAGCAGTTCGCGGAGACCGGTGTGGTCACCACCGCGGCGGTGCAGCATGCGTCGCTCGTCGGGTTCAGTTCCGACGACGGCACCGCGCAGTCGCTCGTGGTCCTCACCACCGACACCACCAAGCCGGACGGCAACGAGCGGTACCAGAGCACCCTGCGTCTCGAACTGCAGGACGTGGACGGCACGTGGAAGGCCACGCGTATCCAGCCCATCGGGCAGCGCATCCCCCTCGAGGTCCCAGGCGCACCCGCTGCGACGGGCGATCCCGCCGCACCCACCGATCCCGCCGCCACCGATCCCGCAGCCCCGGTCGACCCCGCAGCTCCGGTCGACCCCGCAGCTCCGGTCGATCCCGCCGCGCCCGTCGATCCCGCTCCCGCACCGACCGACGGCGGTCAGTGACACCTCGCTGTCACGCCGTCCGTCCCGCTCGCCTCGCACCAGCCAGGAGTTCTCTCTATGCCCCCCGCACGCCGTAGACCCCCCACAGGCGCTCCCCGTGTCCCCGCCGGCAGCGTTCGTCGACCCAAGGTCGCCGGACGCTCCACGGCGCCCCCCGCGGGCGGCGACGCGATCGAGAACGAGAACACGAGCACGTCCACCGGCGCGGCCTCGACCGTCGACCTGTCGAAGTCGTCGGCCGACACCGCTGCGGTCGACAGCGCGGCCACGGACTCGGTCGTGGACGAGACGACCGAGACGACCGAGGCGGACGACGGCGCCCCCGCCGGCCGCACGGCCTGGTGGACTCCCCGCACGATGCTGCTCGCCGCACTCGCCGTGGTGTTCGCCGTGATCGCGCTCCTCGCCGTGGTGCGCCCCGGTACGTCCGAGGTGAGCAACCACGCATGGGTCGACACTCCGGCCACACTCGAGGTCACGTCGGCCGGGCGCGACGCCCTGCAGACGGTGTTCAGCTACAAGTTCGACACGATCGACCAGGATCAGGCGGCCGCCCGCGCGGTGCTGAACGACGAGCGCCGCGGGGAGTACGACTCCACCGCGGAGCAGACCAAGCAGGGCGTCATCCAGACGCAGACCACCACGACGGCCACGGTCACCGACATCGGGGTGTCACTGCTCGACGGTGATCGGGCCGAGCTGCTGGCCAGCATGGACATCGCCGCGACGCAGGACACGGTCGACCAGGGAACGGTGCAGACGCCGGTCTCGGTGACCATGGAACGTGTCGACGGAAAGTGGCTGCTCGCGACCATCGACAACCGCTGATCGCCCGCTTCGAGCGGATTCGGGGGACGAAACGCCGCTCTCGCTCTTGACGCGAGGGCTTCGGGAGTCCACTCTGATTACCGGATTCATCGAACGCGGGTGCGACCCCGCTGCCATGATCGAGAACGACGCCGGAGCAAATGGAGGCACCGGGCGTCGGGATCGACGGGCAGGGGCGTACGGCAGTTCGTGGATCACGGCCCGTGCAGTCTCCGGGCCGAGCGCGCTCCCCGCGCGGACGCGGTTGCCATATCCGCCGCATTGGGGTACTTTTGGACGTTGCGCTGGGTGCCTCCTGTCCACTTCCAGACTTTGCCTGAATCGACACGTGTGTCGATCTCTGCTGAGCGAGGACTTCGTACGGGTAGTGACCAGCGAAGTTCCCACACAAAGAAGCAGATTAGCGACGGTCGCGTAGTGCACGAAGCGGCCCGCGTGAGGTGCTGGAAGGACGCATCTTGGCAGTCTCCACCCAGTCCAAGGAAAACGCCGGAACTCCCGGAGCCCCGAAGAGGGTGTCGTTCGCGAAGATTCGCGAACCCCTCGAAGTACCGGGGTTGCTCGATCTTCAGACCGATTCGTTCGAGTGGCTCGTCGGCACGCCGGAGTGGCGCGCACGTGCGGAAGCACGTGGCGACAGCTCTCGCAGCGGCGGTCTCGAGGACATCCTGACGGAGCTCTCTCCGATCGAGGACTTCTCCGGCTCGATGTCCCTCTCCTTCTCCGATCCGCGCTTCGACGAGGTCAAGGCCTCGATCGACGAGTGCAAGGACAAGGACATGACCTACGCGGCGCCGTTGTTCGTCACCGCGGAGTTCATCAACAACAACACCGGTGAGATCAAGAGCCAGACGGTCTTCATGGGTGACTTCCCGATGATGACCGACAAGGGCACGTTCATCATCAACGGCACCGAGCGCGTCGTCGTCTCGCAGCTCGTGCGTTCCCCGGGTGTCTACTTCGACCACGCCGTCGACAAGACCACCGAGAAGGATCTGCACAGCGTCAAGGTCATCCCCGGCCGCGGCGCCTGGCTCGAGTTCGACGTCGACAAGCGCGACACCGTCGGTGTCCGCATCGACCGCAAGCGTCGTCAGCCCGTCACCGTGCTCCTCAAGGCACTCGGCTGGACCACCGAGCAGATCACCGAGCGCTTCGGCTTCTCGGAGATCCTCATGGCCACGCTGGAGAAGGACAACACGGCCGGCACCGACGAGGCGCTGCTCGACATCTACCGCAAGCTCCGCCCGGGCGAGCCGCCCACGAAGGAGAGCGCGCAGACCCTGTTGGAGAACCTGTTCTTCAAGGAGAAGCGCTACGACCTCGCACGCGTGGGTCGCTACAAGATCAACAAGAAGCTGGGCCTGAACTCGGGTCTGCCCATCGAGGCGTCGACGCTGACCGAAGAGGACATCGTCGCCACCATCGAGTACCTCGTGCGTCTGCACGCGGGCGAGAAGTCGATGACGGCACCCGACGGCGTCGAGGTTCCCGTGGAGGTCGACGACATCGACCACTTCGGCAACCGTCGTCTCCGCACGGTCGGCGAGCTGATCCAGAACCAGATCCGCGTGGGCCTGTCCCGCATGGAGCGTGTGGTCCGCGAGCGGATGACCACCCAGGACGTCGAGGCCATCACGCCGCAGACCCTGATCAACATCCGTCCCGTGGTCGCTGCCATCAAGGAGTTCTTCGGAACCTCGCAGCTGTCGCAGTTCATGGACCAGAACAACCCGCTGTCGGGTCTGACGCACAAGCGCCGCCTGTCGGCGCTGGGCCCCGGCGGTCTGTCGCGTGAGCGCGCCGGCCTCGAGGTCCGCGACGTCCACCCGTCGCACTACGGCCGCATGTGCCCCATCGAGACCCCGGAAGGCCCGAACATCGGCCTGATCGGATCGCTCTCGGTGTACGCCCGTGTGAACCCGTTCGGTTTCATCGAGACGCCGTACCGCAAGGTCGTCGAGGGACAGGTCACCGACGACGTCGACTACCTGACCGCCGACGAGGAGGACCGCCACGTCGTGGCGCAGGCCAACTCGTCCATCGACACCTCGGGTCGCTTCGTCGACGAGAAGATCCTCGTCCGCCGTAAGGGTGGAGAGGTCGAGTTCGTCTCGTCGATGGACGTCGACTACATGGACGTCTCGCCTCGGCAGATGGTCTCGGTCGCCACGGCGATGATCCCGTTCCTCGAGCACGACGACGCCAACCGCGCTCTGATGGGCGCGAACATGCAGCGTCAGGCCGTGCCGCTGGTGCGCAGCGAGGCTCCGCTCGTCGGAACCGGCATGGAGCTGCGTGCCGCTGTCGATGCCGGCGACGTCATCGTCAACGAGAAGTCCGGTGTCATCGAGGAGGTGTCCGCCGACTACGTCACCGTGATGGCGGACGACGGCACTCGCAACACCTACCGGATGCGCAAGTTCGCGCGCTCGAACCAGGGCACCTGTGCCAACCAGCGTCCGATCGTGGACGAGGGCGCACGGGTCGAGGCCGGCCAGGTCCTGGCCGACGGTCCCTGCACCGAGAACGGTGAGATGGCGCTGGGCAAGAACCTGCTCGTCGCGATCATGCCGTGGGAGGGCCACAACTACGAGGACGCGATCATCCTGTCGCAGCGCCTCGTGGAAGAGGACGTCCTGACCTCGATCCACATCGAGGAGCACGAGATCGATGCCCGCGACACCAAGCTCGGTGCCGAGGAGATCACCCGTGACATCCCGAACGTCTCGGACGAGGTCCTCGCCGATCTCGACGAGCGCGGCATCATCCGTATCGGTGCCGAGGTTCGTGACGGCGACGTCCTGGTCGGAAAGGTCACGCCGAAGGGCGAGACCGAGCTGACCCCGGAGGAGCGCCTGCTGCGCGCCATCTTCGGCGAGAAGGCCCGCGAGGTCCGCGACACGTCTCTGAAGGTTCCGCACGGCGAGAACGGAAAGGTCATCGGCATTCGCGTGTTCTCGCGCGAGGACGACGACGATCTGCCTCCCGGCGTGAACGAGCTGGTCCGCGTCTACGTGGCCCAGAAGCGCAAGATCCAGGACGGCGACAAGCTCGCCGGCCGCCACGGCAACAAGGGCGTCATCGGCAAGATCCTCCCCCAGGAGGACATGCCGTTCCTGTCCGACGGCACCCCGGTCGACATCATCCTGAACACGCACGGCGTCCCGCGTCGTATGAACATCGGTCAGATCCTCGAGACTCACCTCGGCTGGATCGGCAAGACCGGATGGAACATTCAGGTGGCCGCGGACGGAGTCCGACCTGACTGGGCCGCGACGCTGCCCGAGGAGATGCTGGCCGCCGAGGCGGACACCAACATCGCCACCCCGGTGTTCGACGGTGCGAAGGAGGACGAGCTCACCGGCCTGCTGGCGAGCACGATCCCGAACCGCGACGGCGAGCGCATGGTCGGCGCGGACGGAAAGGCCACCCTGTTCGACGGCCGTTCCGGCGAGCCGTTCCCGTACCCGGTCTCCGTGGGCTACATGTACATCATCAAGCTGCACCACCTCGTCGACGACAAGATCCACGCTCGTTCGACCGGTCCGTACTCGATGATCACGCAGCAGCCCCTCGGTGGTAAGGCGCAGTTCGGTGGACAGCGCTTCGGCGAGATGGAGTGCTGGGCCATGCAGGCCTACGGCGCTGCGTACACGCTGCAGGAGCTCCTCACCATCAAGTCCGACGACGTGGTCGGCCGCGTGAAGGTCTACGAGGCCATCGTCAAGGGCGAGAACATCCCGGAGCCCGGTATCCCCGAGTCCTTCAAGGTGCTCCTCAAGGAGCTCCAGTCGCTGTGCCTCAACGTGGAGGTGCTGTCCTCGGACGGCGCGGCCATCACGATGGCGGACGGCGACGACGAGGATCTCGAGCGTGCCGCGGCCAACCTGGGAATCAATCTCTCCCGCAACGAGTCCGCGACCGTCGACGATCTCGCGCAGTAATCGGTGACAGGCCGGCGCGAGGCGACTCGCGCCGGCCGACCCCCGATCACTCGTAGCAGCAGAAAACTATCCCTGAGAAGGGGAAAGGAAGTACGACGTGCTGGACGTCAACTTCTTCGATGAACTCCGCATCGGTCTCGCGACCGCGGACGACATCCGCAATTGGTCCTACGGCGAGGTCAAGAAGCCGGAGACCATCAACTACCGCACGCTCAAGCCCGAGAAGGACGGCCTGTTCTGCGAGAAGATCTTCGGACCTACTCGCGACTGGGAGTGCTACTGCGGCAAGTACAAGCGCGTGCGCTTCAAGGGCATCATCTGTGAGCGCTGTGGCGTCGAGGTGACTCGCGCCAAGGTGCGTCGTGAGCGCATGGGCCACATCGAGCTGGCCGCACCGGTCACGCACATCTGGTACTTCAAGGGTGTTCCGTCGCGCCTCGGCTACCTGCTGGACCTGGCGCCGAAGGATCTCGAGAAGATCATCTACTTCGCCGCCTACGTCATCACGTCGGTCGACGACGAGCTGCGCCACAACGAGCTCTCCACTCTCGAGGCCGAGATGGAGGTCGAGAAGAAGGCTGTCGCCGATCAGCGTGACGCCGACCTCGAGGCCCGTGCGCAGAAGCTCGAGGCTGACATCGCCGAGCTCGAGGCGGAGGGCGCCAAGTCCGACGTCCGTCGCAAGGTCAAGGACGGTGGCGAGCGCGAGATGCGTCAGCTCCGTGACCGCGCGCAGCGTGAGCTGGATCGTCTCGAGGAGATCTGGACCACCTTCACCAAGCTGGCCAAGAAGCAGCTCATCGTCGACGAGCTCATCTACCGCGAGCTGATCGACCGCTACGGCGAGTACTTCACGGGTGCGATGGGCGCGGAGTCCATCCAGAAGCTCATGGAGACCTTCGACATCGAGGCCGAGGCCGAGAGCCTGCGCGAGACCATCCGCAGTGGCAAGGGCCAGAAGAAGCTCCGTGCGCTGAAGCGTCTCAAGGTCGTCGCGGCGTTCCAGTCCACGGGCAACTCGCCCATGGGCATGGTGCTCGACGCCGTGCCGGTGATCCCGCCGGAGCTGCGTCCGATGGTGCAGCTCGACGGTGGACGTTTCGCGACGTCCGACCTCAACGATCTGTACCGCCGCGTCATCAACCGCAACAACCGCCTCAAGCGACTGATCGACCTCGGTGCTCCCGAGATCATCGTCAACAACGAGAAGCGGATGCTGCAGGAGTCGGTCGACGCCCTGTTCGACAACGGTCGTCGCGGCCGTCCGGTCACCGGACCGGGCAACCGCCCGCTCAAGTCGCTGTCCGATCTGCTCAAGGGCAAGCAGGGTCGTTTCCGTCAGAACCTGCTCGGCAAGCGCGTCGACTACTCGGGCCGTTCGGTCATCGTCGTCGGACCGCAGCTCAAGCTGCACCAGTGCGGTCTGCCGAAGCTCATGGCACTCGAGCTGTTCAAGCCGTTCGTGATGAAGCGTCTGGTGGATCTCAACCACGCGCAGAACATCAAGTCGGCCAAGCGCATGGTCGAGCGTCAGCGCGCACAGGTGTGGGACGTCCTCGAAGAGGTCATCGCCGAGCACCCCGTGCTGCTGAACCGCGCACCGACGCTGCACCGTCTGGGCATCCAGGCATTCGAGCCGCAGCTGGTCGAGGGCAAGGCCATCCAGCTGCACCCCCTCGTGTGCGAGGCGTTCAACGCCGACTTCGACGGTGACCAGATGGCAGTCCACCTGCCGCTGTCCGCCGAGGCGCAGGCCGAGGCACGCATCCTGATGCTGTCGTCGAACAACATCCTGTCGCCGGCATCGGGCCGACCGCTCGCCATGCCGCGTCTGGACATGGTGACGGGTCTGTTCCACCTGACGCGTCTCGACGACAAGGCTCTGGGCGAGTTCCAGGCCTCGACGTCCGACTCGGCGGAGCTGGGCATCTACGCCAGCCCGGCCGAGGCGCAGATGGCCGTCGATCGCGGCGTCCTGACCGTGCAGTCGCAGATCAAGGTGCGTCTGACGCAGCAGCGTCCGTCGCGCGAGATCGAGGCGGAGCTGTTCCCCGACGGCTGGACCCCGGGCGATGCCTGGACCGCCGAGACGACGCTGGGCCGCGTGCTCTTCAACGAGCTGCTCCCGACGAACTACCCGTTCGTCAACGAGCAGATGCCGAAGAAGCGCCAGGCGACGATCATCAACGATCTCGCCGAGCGGTACCCGATGATCGTGGTCGCGCAGACCGTCGACAAGCTCAAGGACGCCGGCTTCTACTGGGCCACGCGTTCGGGTGTCACGATCTCCATCTCCGACGTCCTCGTGCCGCCGGAGAAGCCGCAGATCCTCGAGGAGTTCGAGGCTCAGGCCGACCGCCTGGAGAAGCAGTACCAGCGTGGCGCTCTCGACCGGACCGAGCGCAACTCGGCCCTGGTCAAGATCTGGCAGGAAGCCACCGAGCAGGTCGGTAAGGCCATGGAGGCCCACTTCCCCGACGAGAACCCGATCCCGATGATCGTGAAGTCCGGCGCAGCCGGAAACATGACGCAGGTGCGGTCGCTCGCCGGCATGAAGGGTCTGGTGACCAACCCGAAGGGTGAGTTCATCCCGCGCCCGATCAAGTCCTCCTTCAAGGAGGGCCTGACGGTCCTGGAGTACTTCATCAACACGCACGGTGCTCGTAAGGGTCTGGCCGACACGGCGCTTCGTACCGCCGACTCGGGCTACCTGACGCGTCGTCTGGTCGACGTCTCGCAGGACGTCATCGTTCGGGAGACCGACTGTGGCACCGAGCGCGGCATCACCACGGTGATCGCGGAGAAGCTGGCTGACGGCTCGATGATCCGCGACGCGCACGTCGAGACCTCGACGTACGCCCGCACCCTGGCCGCCGACGCGGTCGACGCCGACGGCAACGTCATCGTCGAGCGTGGACACGACCTGGGCGACCCGGCCATCGACGCGCTGCTCGCAGCGGGCATCACGTCGGTCAAGGTCCGTTCGGTGCTCACCTGCACCACCGGAACCGGCGTCTGCGCCACCTGCTACGGCCGTTCCATGGCCACCGGCAAGCTCGTCGACATCGGCGAGGCCGTCGGTATCGTCGCGGCACAGTCGATCGGTGAGCCCGGCACGCAGCTCACGATGCGTACCTTCCACCAGGGTGGTGTGGCCGGCGACGACATCACCGGTGGTCTGCCCCGAGTGCAGGAGCTCTTCGAGGCTCGTGTGCCCAAGGGCAAGGCGCCCATCGCGGACGTCTCGGGTCGCATCCAGCTCGAGGACGGTGACCGTTTCTACAAGATCACCATCGTCCCGGACGACGGCGGCGAAGAGGTCGTCTACGACAAGCTCTCCAAGCGTCAGCGTCTGCGTGTCTTCAAGCACGACGACGGCACGGAGCGTCTGTTGTCGGACGGTGACCACGTCGAGGTCGGTCAGCAGCTCATGGAAGGTGCTGCCGATCCCCATGAGGTCCTGCGAGTCATGGGCCCGCGCCAGGTGCAGATCCACCTCGTCAACGAGGTCCAGGAGGTGTACCGCAGCCAGGGTGTGTCCATCCACGACAAGCACATCGAGACGATCGTTCGTCAGATGCTCCGCCGCGTGACCATCATCGATTCGGGCTCCACGGAGTTCCTGCCCGGATCGCTGACCGAGCGCAGTGAGTTCGAGTCGAGTAACCGTCGCGTCGTGTCCGAGGGTGGCGAGCCCGCGGCCGGACGTCCGGTGCTGATGGGTATCACCAAGGCATCGCTGGCGACCGACTCGTGGCTGTCCGCGGCGTCGTTCCAGGAGACCACCCGAGTGCTGACCGACGCGGCGATCAACTGCCGCTCGGACAAGCTCATCGGTCTCAAGGAGAACGTGATCATCGGAAAGCTGATCCCCGCCGGCACCGGCATCAACCGGTACCGGAACATCACGGTTCAGCCCACCGAGGAAGCACGTGCCGCGGCCTACGCGGTGCCGTCGTACGACGATCAGTACTACAGCGCAGACGGCTTCGGCCAGAACACCGGTGCTGCAGTGCCGCTCGACGACTACGGTTTCTCCGGCGACTACCGCTAGCCGGTAGCGCGACAGACAAGTCCAGCCCCGCACTCCACTTCGGTGGGGTGCGGGGCTGTTCTGTGTTCGGGGGTGCCGGGTGCCGGGTGCCGGGTGCTGATCGTGCCGGGCGCACCGTGCCGGCCGGTTGGGGCTGCCGGGCGCACCGCGCCGGCCGGTTGGGGCTGCCGGGCGCACCGCGCGGGGTTCTGCGCAGGCTGTGGGGTGCGCGCAGCACCGGGCGCTGCGCGCGGAAGGTCCGGCGGGTTGCCGACGGTCCGGCGCCCCGGATCTCTGGTGCGCGTCGTGCCGGGCGCACCGCGCGGGGTTCTGCGCAGGCTGTGGGGTGCGCGCAGCACCGGGCGCTGCGCGCGGAAGGTCCGGCGGGTTGCCGACGGTCCGGCGCCCCGGATCTCTGGTGCGCGTCGTGCCGGGCGCACCGCGCGGGGTTCTGCGCAGGTTATGGGGTGCGCGCAGCACCGGGCGCTGCGCGCGGCGCCGGGCCTGGCGCACCGCACCGCCAGGTCACCGCGATGAGTTCCGGGCCACCGCGGAGTCGGCATCTGTATGACCGAGACTCCCAGCACCATCACGAACATCGGCGTGGCCATGTTCACCGTTGCCGATCAGGACAAGGCCCTCGACTTCTACACCCGCGTGCTCGGGTTCGAGGTGCGCGGTGACACCCGCTTCGGGCCGAACGAGGAGTACCGCTGGCTCGAGGTGGCGCCGCCAGGGTCCACGGCGCGCCTGGCGCTGAACCCGCCGATGTACGACACGCCGGGAGGTTCCGCGATCGGGGTGGAGACCGCGGACGTCCGCGCGGAACACGCACGTCTGAGTGCCATCGGCGGCGTCGAGATGGAACCGCTCGGCGGCGACGACGATCCGAACGTGCCGCCGATGTTCATGCTGAAGGATCCCGACGGCAACGTCATCACCGTCGTGCAGGCGTGATCCGTTCCCTCCCGGCTCAGCGCAGAGCGAGGGTCGGGAGGGACAGGCTCACCAGCATCAGCGCGAACAGCAGCCAGGCGGCGCCCTGCCAGACGGGCCACGTCCCGCCGTGGCGGTAGGAGCGGTAGCCGATCCACAGCGCGCCGAGCCCGCCCAGCAGACAGACACCCGGGACGATCGCAGCGATCACGACGCTGGACGCGCCCGCTGCGAGGAACACGGCCACCGCGACGGCAGCGATGCCGATCACTGCCCCGTCGTACGTGGCCGCGTGCCGAATCGCGCGCGGATCGCGCCACCGCTTCTCGACGTCGCGTCTGCCCATCTCTCGCTTGTCGTCCATGTCGACTGCGTACCCGATTCGGGTGGCTTCAGCGCGAGTCCTCGCGCGCGTCGTCTCCGATCCACACGGGGTTTCCTTTCGAGGGGCACCGTTCGGTCCATGAGCCGTCGTGATCTCGTCATCGGTGCCGATCGTTCTCTGCGTGCCGGCACCACGCGTCGTTCGTTCCTCACGTGGACCGCACTGGTCGGTGCGCTCGCGATGACACCGGAACTGTCGAGCGCGACGGCGCACGCGCAGCCGCAACGCGGCACCCCGGCCGACTACCCGTTCCGCCTCGGCGTCGCGTCGGGCGATCCGCTTCCGGACTCGGTGGTGCTGTGGACTCGTCTCGCGGTCGACCCACTCGCTCCGGTCGGCGGTATGCGGCCGGGTGTGGTGCCGGTGCGGTGGGAGATCGCCGAGGACGAACGGTTCGGGCGGGCGGTGAGCCAGGGCATCGAACTGGCATCCGATGCGGACGGCTGGTCGGTGCACGTGGACGTACGGGGTCTAACTCCGGCGCGGGAGTACTTCTACCGCTTCATGGTCGGTCCGCACGTGAGCACCGTCGGGCGAACGAGGACGGCGCCCGCACCGGGATCACCCCTCGCGTCACTGTCGTTCGCATGGGCGTCGTGCCAGAAGTGGGAGGACGGGTTCTACGGCGCCTATGCCGATCTCGCGGCGAGTGACCCGGACGTCGTCTTCTTCCTCGGCGACTACATCTACGAGTACGCGATCGAAGGTGCAGGCGCCCGCGCATCGCAGCCACGGCCCGAGTCCGCGGGACGAGAGACGCTGGCACTGAACGACTATCGCGATCGGTACGCGCTGTACAAGTCCGATCCCGACCTGGCGTCGGCGCACGCAGCGGCGCCGTGGATCACCACCTTCGACGATCACGAGGTGGACAACAACTGGGCCGGGGCGATCAGCCAGGATGCCGACACCGCCGCTCCCGGCGATCCTGCGGGTGATCCGCGGGTGTTCCTCCTGCGCCGCGCCGATGCGTTCAAGGCGTGGTGGGAGAACACTCCCGTGCGGATGGCCCAGCGACCGACGGGACCGGATCTGACGGCGTACCGCCGCTTCAGTTTCGGTGACCTGGTGGACTTCTCGGTGCTCGACACCCGGCAGTACCGCAGCGATCAGGCCAATGGCGACGGCGAACACGCGCAGAACGAGGAGACCGCAGACCCGAGTCGCACCATAACCGGAGCGGCGCAGGAGAAGTGGATCCTCGACGGCTTCGGGTCCGGCGCGACGTGGAAGTTCCTCGCACACCAGACGGTGATCTCCGACCTGGCCCGCATCAGCGACGGCGAGCGGAAGGTCGGGATGGACCCGTGGAGTGGGTACGAGGCGTCACGGCACCGCATCCTCGACGGCGCCCGCGACCGGGGAATCACCCTCGCGTCCATCGTGGGCGACATCCACCGCACCATCGTGTCGGAACTGCGCCGCGACTATCAGGACGACTCCGCCCCGGTGGTGGGCGTCGAGATCGCGTCGACCTCCATCGCGTCGGGCAAGGACGGTGCGGACGTCGACACGGCAGGTGCGGACATCGCGGCCGCGTCACCGCACGTCAAGTTCGGCAACGCCCGCCGCGGCTACCTGCGTGCGACGCTGACGCCGACGGAGTGGCGGTCCGAGGTCCGGGTCCTGGACGCGATCTCGATTCCCGGCGCGCCGGTCCGCACGGCAGCGACCGTGACAGTGCCGGAGGGGCGGCCGGAGATCGGCCTGACCTAGCTGACGACCGGGTACGCCTAGCCTCCGGCGGCGATGACGGCCGCGATGTTGCGCTCGGCGAGCGCGGTGATGGTGAGAGACGGGTTGGCGGCGCCCGTGCTGCCGGGAACGAGAGCTCCGTCCATGACGTACAGGCCGGGGTGCCCCTTCACTCGTCCGTGCGCATCGGTGACGTCGCCCAGGACCGCACCGCCGAGGGGGTGCGCGGTGAAGGTGTCGTCGACGTCGCGAGTGAACGGCTCGGCGGAGACGACGGTGCGGCCGGCCTGTGCCATCCGGTTCTGCACCGCGCGCAGTGCCTCGACGGTGTCGCGGCTGCCGCCCTTGGGCCAGGTCAAGCTCATCCGGTCCGTCGCACGGTCGTAGCGGAAATCGGCCCGCAGCGGGTCGATGGTCATACCGAGCGATCCGAGGAACCCCATCTCGGTGGGAACACCGGGGACGTACCAGTTCTCGACGCTGAGAGGCAGGCCCGTGTCGTCGACGATGCGCGAGGCGCACGGCGCCCCCTGCGGGCCGCCGCCGATGGGGCCGAGCGAGCGCGTCATGAAGGCGTCGCCGTTGGTGCCCCATCCGCGTCCGACGAACTCGTTGAGCTCGGGAAGCGCGCCGGTGGCCTGCGCGCGGACCAGCAGTTCGGTGGTGCCGATGGAGCCGGCGCCGAGGATCAGCGAGTCGCAGGTCAGCGTGCGCGTCTCGAGTGCGTTGCCCTCGGGATCGAGGCGCCGCACCTCCACGCGGTAGCGGCCGCCGCTCTCGGTACCGATGGCGACGACCTCGTGGCTGTGACACACCACGGCGTTGCCCGTGGCCTCGGCCTGCGGGATGTAGTTCTGCGTCAGGTCGTGCTTCGCCCCGTTGGAGTTGCCGAACGTGCTGCAACCGACGGTGGCGGACGGCCGGGACCGACCCGACATCTCGTCACGCAGCACGTTCCAGTTCCAGCCTCCGTCGACGCGCTGCGGGTCGAAACCGGCGCGGCGGGCGTGGTCGTCCCACGTCCGCGAGTGGGCGAACCCGGGGGAGGCGTAGATGTCGTCGGGCATGGTCGACGGCCGGAGCACCGAGCGAGCCTTCGGGTACCACTGCGACGCCATCTCGTCGTAGTCGACGCGGCCACCGAACGAGAGATCGAAGAAGCGCTTGTCCGGGGCGATGCTGACGCCGGTGTAGACGACGGAGCCGCCGCCCACCGCGGCTGCACGCCACACCGACAGGTTCTCGTATCGCGTGGTGTCGAGGACGCCGTTGAACCAGTCGACGGGCCCGACAGGCATGCCGGTGAGGTTGGTGAACGAGCGCTGATGCCACAGGCCGCGCCCGTCGGCCGTCATGTCGGCGGTGAAGATGTCGCGGAACGGATCGCGCGGCCAGCGGAGTCCTCGTTCGAGCACGGTGACCGACGTACCGGCCTGCGCGAGCCGCAACGCCGCTGCGCTGGCTCCGAAGCCCGATCCGATGACGAGGGCGGGTGAGTGGTCCGGTGGACGCGGAGGGTCGGCGAACAGTTCGGGCAGGAGGTTCCGGATCGAGGGGACGCCGAGCGGGAGTGCGGACGCCGTCGACCGGGTGATCGCGGGCGGGACCGCGAGGCCCACCATTCCTGCTGCGGCCAGTTGCAGCAGTTGCCTGCGCTTCACGTGCACACCCACCATCGATCGAGAACAGTCGAATGGTCAGTCTCCCGTGAATGGTGCAGGTGATGGAACCACTCGACCGGATTGTATGACTGTTACCAATCTCTGTGCCGGTTTATCGGGCGGGTCGGGGCGGAACAGGGCGACTCCCGCGAGGGTTGTTCAGAGTATGCGTCTGTCCCTTCTCGATCGCTCCCGTACCCGCACCGATCGGTCCGCCGCCGCCGCGGTGTCGGACACGATCGAGCGTGCGCGGTGGGCCGAGGCGGCGGGTTACGAGCGGTTCTGGGTGGCCGAGCATCACGCCGTCCCCGGCATCGCGAGCGGCTCACCCGCGGTGCTGCTCGCCGCGATCGGCGCGGCGACGTCGCGGATTCGGCTGGGGTCGGGCGGCGTCATGCTGCCGAACCACTCGCCCATCGTCGTCGCCGAGCAGTTCGCGATGCTCGACGCACTGTGTCCCGGCCGGGTCGACCTCGGTGTCGGCCGGTCGCTGGGGTTCACGCCGCCGGTGCGCAAGGTGCTGCGGGCGGACACCGAGGACGCCGAGCGCTTCGCCGACGACCTCGCGGATCTGCAGGACTTCCTGCTCGGCACCGGTCCGGTGACCGTGCAGCCCGCGCCCGAGCGACTGATCCCGATCCACGTTCTCGCGACGGGTCACGGGCTCGCGATCGCCGCGCAGCGCGGGCTTCCCGTCGTGGTGGGCGGTCCGATGCTCACGGGTGACCTGTCTCCACTGGAGGCGTATCGACGCGAGTTCGTTCCGTCGGCCTTCGCGGCGCAGCCGTCCGTGACGGTGTCGCTCGACGTCCTTGTCGCCGACACCGACGCCGAGGCCCGCCGTCTCGCCATGGCGGAGGCCGTGGCCATGGCGGACTCCCGCCGGACCGGGGAGTTCCCACCGTTGCGGGCGGTCACCGAGATGCCCGACGGACTCACTCCCCGAGCTCGGGAGTCGGCCCAGCGCTCCCTCGACGGCAGCGTGCACGGCAGTCCGGCGACGGTGCGCCGCAGGCTCGAGGACCTCGTCGACCGCACCGGTGCCGACGAGATCCTGTCCTCGGCATCGACCTTCGACCGTGACGCTCTGCGTGCGTCCGACGAGGCGTTGGCCGCACTGCTGCGCTGACGGGTCAGACCTGCAGGTCCACCCACACCAGTCTGTGATCGCTCGCCGACAGCAACTCGGCGCCCGGCTCGCCGGGCGCGGGCCAGAAGACCCCCGACCCGGTGGCCGTCAGATCGGTGCTCGGCAGGACGTAGTCCACCCGCAGATCACCCGGCACGGGATCGGCGAAGTCCGCCGTGTCGGTGCCGGCGGTCGGCGAGGTGGGCGCCGGGTCCTGAAGCGCCGGGCTGTCGAGCAGTTGCGCGATGGCGCCCGGATAGGAGTCCCCGTCGACCGGATCGCTGTTCTGGTCCCCCAACACCACGAACGAGGAGCCGTCCGGCAGGCCGCCGGCGAGTCCGGTGTCGTCGACGAGGTAGTCGGCGCCGGCGATGTAGTCCGCGGTGAGCCGGATCTCGTCGTGATTGCGTCGGCCGTTGCGGTCCTCGGGCCCGTCGAAGGAGGGCGGCGTGGGGTGCGAGACGAGCAGGTGGATCACCCGCCCGTCGATGTCCACGGGCACGTCCCAGTGCGATTTGCTCGACAGGCGCAGGGCGTCCGAGTTCGCGCCGTAGTACTCGCGCGGGAGCAGGTTGTCGGGCATGTCGGCCCAGCGGAAGGTCTGGAACGTGCGGACCGCGGCGGCGTCGAGTGGGAACTTCGAGAGGACGACCATGCCGTACTGGCCGGGGAACTGCCCGAAGCCCCAGGCATCGTTCGGTCCGTCGGACCGCCCGTCGCCGTCGAGGTCGAGCCCGGACGGCTCGCCGGTGTTGACAGGTGCCGTGTACGCGAACGGGTAGTCGATCGGTGCGTCGCCGACGGCGAGGTAGTTGTCGCGGAAGAGGTCGACGGCGCCGTCGGAGTAGTCGAATTCATTGAGTAGCAGCATGTCCGGGGCGTTGCGCTGAACCACGTCGGCCACCGACCGGATCTGCGGATCCGTTCCGGACCGCAGTGCGGCGACCAGATCGCCGGCGGCGGGGCGGTTCATGCTGGCGTTGTACGTCGCGACGCGGACGGTACGCGGGTCACCGGGCGGCTCGTCGGCGGCAGGCGCGCTGCAGGCGGTCAGGGTGTGGACGGACGCGGCGAGGACGGACGCGGCGAGAAGCACGCGGGTGAGTCGCATGGTGCGGGACGCTATCGCGCCGCCCTGACACATGGGCGAACACGAGAGGGCGGGCAGGGGCGCGTCAGGCCACGCCGTCCAGCACCCGCTGCGCGTCCGGCGACACGTACGGGTAGGCGCAGAGGGCGAGCACGCCCCCGATCAGCAGCAGGGGCAGCAGCGGAACCATGCCGGTGGTGAGGGAGCCGTACGCGTCGGACACCGCGCCGACGAGGAGCGGTCCGACGGCGCCGCCCACGGTCGCGGCGATCTGCAGCAGTCCGTAACCCAGTCCGCGGTCGCGCGGGGCGAGCACGTCGGCGACGCACGAGGTTAGGGTGGGGATCGCCCAGGCGGTGAAGAAGCCGAACACGGTGAGCAGCACGGTGAAGGGCAGCCAGCTCTCGGAGGCCAACGCCCCGGCCATGGCCGCGGTGCCCAGCAGGATTCCGGTGCCGCCCACCAGGACGCGCCACTGCGACGGCGTCGAGAACAGGGTTCGCCGGGTGAGCAGGGATCCGACGAGCGTGCCGCCGACGATGCCGATCAGTGTCAGACCACCGCCCGCGGACGCAGCGGCCGCTTCGCCGAGGCCGAATCGGCGTTGCAACAGGCTGGGCACCCAGAACGTCAGGCCACCGACCGCGAGGCTCATGACGGTGAGCGCGCCGCCGGTGAACCACAGCGTCCGGATCGGTGCGACGCGGCGGAGTTGGACCGGCATCGGGTCGGTGGTGGCCTCCGGCGCAGGCGTGTCCGCGCTGCCCGCGGCCAGTCTGTCGGCGTACCCCCGTTCGGGCTCGCGCACGCGTGACATCAGGACGGCGACCACCACACCGGGAATCGCCATGACGAGGAAGGCGCCGCGCCACCCGAGCCACTCGGCGAGCACTCCGCCCAGCACGATGCCGGCGCCGCCGAGGTAGGCCGCGGTCCGCCACCACCCGAAGGCCGTCGGGCGGGTCGCGGGTGGATGGAAGTCGGCGAGCATGCTGGCGCTGGCCGGGTTGTCGATGGCCTCGGCGGCGGCGAGGCCCATGCGCACCAGGTAGAAAACGGCGAAGGTGGGAGCGAGCGCGGAACCGACCGTCGCCAGGGCCCACAAGAACACGACGACGGTGATGATGCGGCCGCGGTCGTGGCGATCGGCGAGGTAGGCGGCGGGCATCGCGAGGAGGCCCGCGGCGACGGCGGCCGCGGTGGGGATGGAACCGGCCGCCGTGTCGCCGAACCCGAACTCCGCCTGCAGCTGCGGCAGCACGGCGGCGACCAGGCTGAACTCGATGCGGTCGACGAGGGAGACCAGCACCAGCACGATCGCGGGTCCCCACCCGTACGGGAGGGTGAGGGAGTCGCGCCGCGCCCCGATCGTGCGCCACCGCGGTGCTCGCGTTGCCGCCGCACCGCGCTCGGTCCGATTCTCGGTCTCCGTCACTGCCGCCCCCGTCCGACCGGCGCGCCTGCCGATTCGGGCGCAGCCTATTCCGGCGAAACGCCCGGGTGCCGTTGTCGGGAGAAGCTTGGGCGGACCCACCATCGGGCCCGCCCGGACCCTTGCTCCATCACCCCCGTGCGCCTTGTGCGTATCCCTGGATGCGCGAAAGGCGCACGGGGGCGTCAGCCCACCGGCAGCTGCTGCACCGACCACCTGTTGCCGTCCGGGTCGGCGAAGTAGGTGAACAGGCCCCACCCCTCGTCCTTCACGGGGGTGGCCTCGACCCCGGCTGCCAGCAACATCTCCCGCGCGGCCTCCGCGTCCTGCACGACGACGAGCATCCCCTCGACGGAACCGGGAACTGCTGTCGTGATGTTCTTCCCGATCGCGATCGAGCACGCGGAACCGGGTGGGGTGAGCTGGACGTAGCGCACGTCCGGGAAGGGAGTGGCGTCGTGATCGGCGTGGAAGCCGATGCGCGTGTAGAACTCCTTCGCACGGTCGACGTCGGTGACGGGCAGCATGACGAGCTGGATCTCCATGGTGAGCGGGTGCGTGGCGGTCATGGTCGGCCTCTCCTCGTATCGGATGATGACCGAGATCCTGCTCGTGATCGAGGACAACCACTGTCCGCAGTGCGCCGCCGATTCCGAGGAACAGTAGGTGTCATCTCCGGTCACAGGTACTGTGACCGGACATTCGTCGTCAGGAGGACTCACATGGTCAGCGTGCGCAACAAGGTCGTGCTCATCACCGGCGCGGGCCGCGGTATCGGCGAGGCGACGGCGCGGGCTCTCGCGGCCAAGGGCGCGAAGCTGGTGCTGACCGACGTGGACGAGGCGCCGCTGACGGCACTCGTGGCCGATCTGGGCGACGTCGCCGTGGGGGTGCGCGCCGACGTACGGGATCTGGCGGACATGCAGGCCGCTGTGGACGCGGGAATCGCGCGATTCGGAGGCATCGACGTGGTCCTCGCGAACGCCGGCATCTCGAGCTACGGGTCGGTGCTCAACGTCGATCCGGAGACGTTCAAGCGCGTGATCGACATCAACACCACGGGCGTCTTCCACACCGTCCGCGCGGCGCTGCCCTCGCTCATCGAGCGCAAGGGATACGTGCTCGTCGTCTCGTCGCTCGCGGCCTTCACCGCGTGCCCCGGCCTCGCGTCGTACAACGCGAGCAAGGCGGGAGCCGAACACTTCGCCAACGCCCTGCGCCTCGAGGTGAAGTACCAGGGTGTGGACGTCGGCTCCGCCCACATGGCGTGGATCGACACTCCACTGGTGCAGGACGCCAAGTCCGACCTCACCGCGTTCCAGGATCTGCTGTCCGTGCTGCCCTGGCCGCTCGGCCGCACCCTGCCGGTCGAGGCGTGTGTCGATGCCTTCGTCCGCGCGGTGGAGCGGCGGTCACGCCGGGTCTACGTTCCCGGCATCGTGGGCGGCATCGGGTGGGTGCGCTCCGTGCTCACCACTCGGCTCGGTGAGGCCACGACGCTGCGCCACGTGCCGCGCATCCTGCCGAAGATGGACGCCGAGGTGAAGGCGCTGGGTCGCTCGGAGAGCGCGCGCAATCGCGCTGTGGTGGAGGGTCAGTCGACGCGGAGCGCGTGAGTCAGGCGGGCGCGCCCCGGCCCGAGATCCGACCAGTCGCCGGTGAACTCCAGCACCGCCAGCGCGGAGGTGGGGTAGCCCCGACGGATCCACACCGCCGCGTCCGACTCCTGATCGTCGGCGAGTTCCAGTGCCGTGAAGGGGATTCCGGGTGCGTGGCCCACCACCAACACGGTCGCCGCCGAGTCGTCGGTCGCGATGATCTCGCGGACGATGTCGTCGGGGGAGCCCCCGTAGACGGTGCCCTCGAAGCGCACCGGCGCGTCGACGGCCGTGCGCTCGAGAGTCTGGCGAGTACGCGTCGCCGTCGAGCAGATCACCGCGTCCACGGCGCCGACGTTCGCCCGGATCCAGTCGCCGGCCGCGGCGGCCTGGCGACGGCCCCGCTCGTCGAGCGGCCGGTCGTGGTCGTCCACCCCGTCCGGGTACGAGGACTTGCCGTGGCGCATCAGGATCAGGGTGTGGGTGTCGGACATCGCTCGATGCTAGTGCCCTACCGGGCGGCGAGCGATGCTGCTGCCCTCGGGCGTCCAGTCGATGTCGCCGCGCTCGCGAAAAGCGTTCAGCCACCCGATCATCGGCCAGTGTCCCCATCGACCGTGGAAGATGGCGGCGTTGGTCACGATGTCGTCGAGATGCTCGATCGGCGGCGAGGACACGGGGTGCCACTGATGGTGCGCGTGCGCTCCGCCGACCCACAGCAGATCCAGACCCGATCGTTCCGCGACGCGGCCGACGTCGGTGTCCTCGCCGCCGTAGCCCGTGTAGTCCTCGCAGAACCCCCCGAGCGTGTGCCACGTCGCCGACGTGACCGCGAACGACAGCGACCAGAACAGATCCCAGTTCGTTCCGATCTCGACGTGCCCGGGCGCCGGATTCGGGCGCGCCGCATGGGGATTCGTCCATTCGTCCAGGTCGTCCGGGTACCCACCGGAGACCTCGGGCAGGTAGGTGACCGGCCCGCACAGCACGGCTCCGTCGCGCGCACGACGGACGTACCGGTCGATCATCTCGCGGCTCGGGATGCAGTCGACGTCCAAGAAGATCAGCAGATCGGCACCGGCCTCGAGGGCGAGGCGGGCACCCTCGTTGCGCGCCCGAGCCAGGGGTAGCGCGTCGCCGACGCGGGGAACGACGGCGGTGGCGTCCACGACCGTCGGGTCACCCATCGACACCACGACGTGCAGATCGGCTCGCCGCGTCGAGCGAGCGAGACCGCGGCGTTGCGCAGCGAGGTGCCCCGCGCGACCCGACACGATCGTCACCACGGCCACCGAAGTCATGTAAGCACCGACGTCATGTCCGCACCGACGTCACGCCCACACGTCCTCGATCGCCGCTGCCGCACGACGCGCTGCGCCGTCCACCTCGGTCCGTGCCCGGATGTCGCCGGTCAGCGCACCGGCACGGTTCAGGATCTCGGGCCACCGGTCCGGATCGGGCCACGACTCGAGCGAGATCGCCAGCCCCGCGGCCCCCAGCGCGTGAGTGGTCGCGAGTTGCTCACCGTGCGGGCGACTCTCGGCCACGATCACCGCGGGTGCACCCGATGCGGCCACGTCGGCCACCGCGTTCTGCCCGCCGTGCGTGACCACCACGCCGGCACCGGTCAGCAGCGGCCACACGTCGTCCACCCAGGGGGTGCCGGGCACGCCGACACCGCGCCAGGTGCGGGTCGGCGTGGCAGCACCCGCTCGGGCGAGGTGGTCCGGGGTGAGAGCTGAGCCCCCTGCGCCCGCGAGCACGACGACGGACGTCGGGTCGCGGTCGGTTCCGGCGCGGGCACGATCGGCGTGGGCACTGATCGAACCGGCGTACACGGTCCTGTCCTCGAACTCGCGCAACCACTCCGGCCGGTACACCGAGGCCGACCACGGAGCGACGATGCGGTCGGCGACGCGATAGGCCAGCTGATGGGGCGCATCGGTGCGCTCGCCCGGCATCGCGAACACGACCACCCGAACACCCATGAGTCGCACGAACAGGGCGACCTCGACGGACACGTCCACGACGACGCATCGGGGGCGATGGTCGTCCACGAACCGCGCGAGGGCGGCCATGCGGTCGGTCATCCCGGGGACCGAGGTGGGCGCCCAGTGGACGACCCCGTGAGCGGTGGGGTCGTCCGGATCGTCACCGCCGTCGGGTGTGTCCGGAGCGGGATCGGCGGAGCCGTCGGGTGTGTCGAGAGGAAGTGTGATCCACCCCGCGAACGGGTCGATGTCCGACGGCCGGGGCCGCGAGGACAGCACCGTCACCGGCTCGGCGAGCGCCCGTGCGACGGACCGGGCGCGGGTCAGATGCCCCACGCCGTGGTGGTGGACGTAGTACCCGATCATGCAGGGACGGCGGCGGTTCGGCCCGACGTCGTCAGCAACTCGCGGTAGAGGTCGAGATAGCTGTCCACCATCGTCGCGTCCGAACAGATGCGCTCCGCGCGAGCGCGGGCGTGCGCACGGGGGAGGCGCGCAGCATCTCCGATGGCCCCGGCGAGAGCGTCGATGTCGTCGGCGGGCACCATCCGGCCACACGTGTCGTCGAGGATCTCCGGGATGCCGCCGCGACGGAAGGCCGCCACCGGTGTGCCGCACGCGAGTGCTTCGGCGACCACGAGCCCGTACGGCTCGTCCCACTGCGGCGTCACCAGTGCGACGGCGGCTCCGCCGACCAGATCGGCGAGTTCCTTCTGCATCAGGTGACCCTCGTAGGTGACGCCGTCGCCGAGGCGGGGCTCCACCGCCGTCCGGAAGTAGTCGTCGTCGGCTGCCGGTCCGGCGATGCGCAGGTGGTAGCCGGCGCGCCGGGCGGCGTCGATGGCGAGATCGACCCCCTTCTCAGGAACCAACCGGCCCGTCCACACCGCGTACTCGCCCGCCCCGCCGCGATCGCCGGTGCCCTGGCCGAACGGCCACCGGTCGAGCGGGATCCCGTTGGGAACCACGGGGATCGGACCCGCGACGGGTAGCCACTGCTGCGCCGTGTACTCGCTCACCGCGGCGTACCCGGTGTTCGGATTGAGCGGCACCGCGGCCGCCGACTCCAGCCAGGCGAGCGGTGGCGTGTGCAGCGTCGTGAGCATGGGGACCGGCACCATCGAGGACATCGCGATGGGCAGGTAGTGGAGGCTGTGATTGTGGATCACGTCGAACGACTGTGCCAGGGGCCCGGCCAGTTCGAGCATGACCGACAGATAGGCGTGATGCTCGTGCACCACCCACGACGGTCCCATGTGTTCGGTCCGCGCGTGCGGACTCATCTGGAACGTGTGGACGTCGATGACGTCGTGCGCGACGTCGGTCGACGTGCCTTCGGCACCGAAGAGCGTGACGCGATGGCCGCGCTCGGTGAGGGCATGGGCGAGATGCCACACGTGTGCCTCGAGGCCACCCGCGAACGGTTGCGCGATGGGGAAGCGCGACGATCCGAGAAGGGCGATGCGCAGTGGACGTGCGGCGGCGGCGACCGTCATACGAGCACGGCTCCGTCCGCGCGGCCCGAGGCGACGGGAGCGGACAGGGCACGGTAGAGCGCGGCGTGCTCGGCGGCGATCGCGCTCTGCTGATGGCGTCGGTAGTCGGCGAAGTCCGGGCCGGTCGGCTCGGTGCGCAGCGCCTCGCCCACCGCGGAATCGAGCGACGCAGGATCGAAGAGGCCGGGTCCGAACACGAAGGTGGGGCACGGGAACTGATCGGCGAAGTGGCCGATGTCCGGGACGACGGGGACGACGCCGAGGTCGCGGCACGCCTCCATCCAGCCAGAGTGCGTACCGAAGCGGTACGGAAGCACGGACACGTCGATCTCGGACAGGTACTGCCACAGCTCCGCGTCGGTGAACCGACGATGCACCCGCACGTCGACGTCCGGGTGATCACGGAAGGCCAGCAATCGCTCGCCGCGCTCCGGTGCGTACCAGTGGCTCGTGTGGTCGAACACGTCGTCGTCGATGTCGAGACGCACCACGGCGTCGCGTGCCGACGCGGCCGCCACGACGGTCGCCATGACCGCCTCGGGATCGAGGTTCGCGCGCAACGACTTGGCGTGCACGGCGACGACTGCGCGCTCGTGCGCCGTGGTGTCGCGTGCGGTGATGACGTCGAGCGGTGCGACGTGCGGATGCGGGATCACCATTGCCGAGCGGCCCCACAGACGTTCGATCTCCCGAGCGGCGCGGTCGGTCAGCGTGATGACGGCGGCCGCGGCGGGGACGAGGACGTCGAGCTGGGACCGGTGCATGTCGAGCTCGGCGAAGTGTGGATTGTGCAAGTCGTGCACCGTGAGGACGAGGGGGGTCGACGACTCGCGCAGCACGGAGACGACGTCGGCGAGACGGTCCGGTGTGGCGGCGTCGAAGCCGAAGTGCAGGTGCGCCACGTCGATGTCGTCGATGTGCGCGCGGAGATAGTCGGGCTCGAGCAGGCGCGGCGGCCACCACTGCCCGGGCGTGGTCGCCTCGAGGGGCCGGGGATCGTCGAGCAGAAGAATGTCGTCGCCCGTGGCGACGACAGCGGCGACGTACGGGTGCGCAGCAGGGATGGATGCGACGGCGATCACGGCTCGGGTCATCCTCTCGGGGGCAGACGCGCGCGCCCGAGGGGTGGGCAGGGCGGCACGGGTGTACGAACAGGGATCGGGCCGCCTTCTGGACCACGACAAAAGAGGAATGCCCCGGGGGGCTCGTCCACAAACGCGGTGTCGTGCAGGTCTCTCACCGCTTCGTTTGCGCGCTGTCCGGGTAACCCGACGTCATGCCTCACTCTGCGTCGACCGAGCCGGACGGCCGGACGCGTCACTACGGCGAGTTCTACGGTCTCGACCCGGTGCCCGACGATCCACCGCTGTGGATCGTGCTCGGGAACTGCCAGGCCGAGGCCGTGCGAGTGATGCTCGACGAGGTGCCGGACGCGCCGTT
Source organism: Rhodococcus sp. BP-241 (assembly GCF_019836145.1). Lineage (NCBI taxonomy): Bacteria > Bacillati > Actinomycetota > Actinomycetes > Mycobacteriales > Nocardiaceae > Rhodococcus > Rhodococcus sp. BP-241. The sequence continues at coordinate 91,707 of NZ_JABUEI010000002.1, forward strand.
CCGGACCGTGCGCATGCCGCCGGTGCACGAACTCGACTCGGCCGACGTGCGGCACCTCGCCGAGCTGGCCGGCCGGGCCTCGGTGTTGCTGGCGCAGCCGGTTCGCGATGACTACCGCGACCTGCCGATCGGGACGAACCAGGTGGCGTCGATGCTGCCGGAGCACGCCCGGGTCGTGCGGTGGCCGGTCTTCCGGTACAGCGGGCTGTACCCGTTCCAGGTGATCGTGCGGCACCCGAGCGACCCGTCGGCGTCTCCCGCCGGCGCTCCGTACCACGATCTGCGCACGGTGCTCGTGGCCGCAGGCAGAGTGGAATCCGAGCAGTGGCGCGCCGCTCCCGTCGCCCCTGACGCGCTGCGCGCGAACGCCGAGGCGAGCATCGCCGAACTCGCACGACGCGAGCGCCGGGACTGCGACGTCGCGATCTCGGACGTCCTGACCGCGCACGGAGCGGACGCCGCACACACGATCAATCACCCCGGCAATCCCGTGCTGCTCGAGCTGGCCACGCGCATCCTGTCGGCAGCCGGTGTCGACGCTGCGGCGGCGGATCCCGGCCGCGTACTGCTCGATTCGGTGCACACGCCGCTGGAGTCCGCTGTCGTCGACGCGCTCGGCCTCGGCGCCGCGCCCCGGCCGGACTGGGTGATCGGCGGCTCCGTCGTCGATGCCGAGGACATTCACCGTCGCCAACTGCAGTGGTACGCGGAGCATCCCGCGTTCGTGGACGCCGCGCTCACCCGACACGCGGACACACTCTCGCTGCTGCTGTCGGAGGTCGCCTCGTGACGTCGGTCGCGCATCTCGTCATCGGTCCCGAGCGACACGGGGTGGTGCAGTTCGCGCTGCGCATCCGCGACGGCATAATCGACGCCGGTCTCGAGTCGACGCTCCTGCGTCACGAGTCCGCGAGTGACGTCACGTCGATTCCGGACGTCGACGTCGTGCACCTGCACGTCACGGACCGATTGTTCGGGTCACCGGCGACGGCTGCAGCCGGGGTGGTCGAGGACCTGGCGCGGCGCATCCACGCATCGGGTTCTGCGTTCGTGGTGACGCTGCACGATCTGCCGCAGCCGTCCGACGGCCGATCCGCGTCCGCGCGCGTCGAGTGCTACCGACGGGTGGTCGCGTGCGCGGACACCGTGATCGTCAGCAGCGAGCACGAACGAGACCTGGTGCGCGAGGCCGGTATCGGTACCCCGTCCGTCGTGATCCCGCTTCCCGTGGCGACGGGGGTCGGCATCCGCACGGACAGCGGCGAGGTGACCGTCGGCGTCCTCGGGTTCCTGTACCCGGGCAAGGGACACGCCGAGGTGCTGGACGCGCTGCCCCCGGGCGCGCACCTGCTGGCACTGGGAACGCCGTCGCCGGGACACGATCATCTGGTCGACGAGCTGACCGAGTCCGCAGCGGCACACGGCACCACCGTGCGTGTCACCGGCTACATCGACGACGCCGACCTTCCGGTCGAACTCGGCCGCGTCACCGTTCCCGTGGCGCATCATCGGCACATGTCCGCCTCCGGGTCGATCAACACCTGGATCGAGCACGGCCGTCGACCGCTGGTGGTGGCCGGCGCGTACACCCGTGAGTTCGCCCGGCGCTCGCCCGGCACCGTGACCCTGTACGAGGAGGACCGACTCGCCGAGGCGCTCGCCGACGCGGCGGGTGACCCCGAGTCGACGTGGCTGGAGGACGGGGTCGTCGCGCACCCCACGCGCGCGGAGGTCGGCGCCGCGCACGTGCGGGTGTACGCGGAGTCGGTCGTGGTGCACGCGTGATCACCACCGCGGTCCCCACCCCGCTCGGCCACGCGGTGCCCGGAAACAGGTGGGACCTGCTGCGCGACATCGATGCTCCGCGCCCGTCGGTCAGCGTCGTCGTGCCCTATTTCGAACAGCAACGGTCGCTGGATCTGGTTCTCGCGGCGCTCGAGCAGCAGACGTACCGCGCGTTCGAGGTGATCGTCGCGGACGACGGCTCGGCCACGGCGCCGCTCGTCCGCAGTGCGCTCGACGTCACGGTGGTCTCGCAGGAGGACCGTGGCTTCCGTGCCGCCGCGGCGCGCAATCTCGGGGCCCGTGCCGCGTCCGGTGACGTGCTCTGTTTCCTCGACGCCGACACGGTTCCCGAGCCCGGGTACCTCCAGGCGCTCGTGCGTCTGCCGTCGCTGGTTCCCGATGCACTCACCGTCGGTCGACGGCGACACGCGGACCTGTCCGCGCTGGGCCGACTTCCGGGGCCGGACGACGAGATCTTCGACGAGCCGCGCTGGTTGATCGACGCGTACCGCGGTTCGCGAGATCTGCTCGATGCCGATCATCGCTCCTATCGCCACGTCATCAGCGCGGTGATGTGTTGCACCGCAGCATTCTTCGAGGAAATCGGCGGCTTCGACGAGTCGTTCGGCGGATACGGCGGAGAGGACTGGGAGCTGGCCAATCGCGCCTACCTCGCCGGCGCCCTGATCGCGCATGTGCCGGACGCCGTCGCCTGGCACGACGGTCCCGACTGGGCCGGCCGACCCGGTGAGCAACGCACCGAGCAGAAGAACACGGAGGCCCTGTCCCTGCTTCCACTCGTCACCGACCCCGCTGCGCGCACCCACGGCGTCCGGTACGCCGTTCCCGACCTCACGGCCGTCGTGCACGCCGACGGACACAGTGCCGCATCGCTGTTGGTGACGGTGGGATCGGTGCTCGCGCAGGGGGACGTCACCGTGTGGGTGGACGGGACGGACGCCGCGGATCTCGTCGCGTCGTGGCGGACCGACGACCCGCGAATCCGCCTCGGTGCCCCCGGCGGCGACGACGTACGGCGCAGCCGCTTCGGGCTCGACCTCGTCGGTCCGGTCGTCCTGGCCCCGGATGCAGCGCGGACGCTGGCGGCGTCGACGCCTCCGCAAGGCCCCGGTCTGGTGCGGTCGACCGTGCCCGGCGGCAGTGTGGAGTGGTGGTCGTGGCGCGCCGTGCGCCGGGCCCGCCGGTGGGCCGACGCACTGGATCGCACCCCGCAGCAGGCCCTCGCCGACCTGTTCGGCATCACGGACCTACCGGCCGACGAGGTCGGCATCGCCGCGGGTCCGCATCAGCCGGACCTGTCGTGGTGAGACCCCCGAACCATTCGAGTCACAGGACACCGGAGGCATCATGACCACCGAGCACGACATCGTCATCATCGGCGGGGGCAACGCGGGCATCAGCGCCGCCGCCCGTTTCCTGAACAAGGGCGTCTCCGACGTGGTGGTCATCGAACCGCAGGAGGTGCACACCTATCGGCCGCTGCTGTCCTACGTCGGCGGCGGGCAGGCGTCCCTCGCGTCCGCGCAGCGCTCCCAGCGCTCGGTGACACCGAAAGGCTGTACCTGGATCCAGGAGCGTGTCGTCTCGGTGGACACCGTGACGCGGACGGTGCGCACCGAGTCGGGCACGGAGGTGCGCTACCGCGACCTCGTCGTGGGATCCGGTCTCGTGCCCGATCACGACGCACTGCCCGGAATCGACGCGGCGCTGGCGTCGTCGTCGGTGGCGAGCAACTACCTCGACGAGGCGACGCGTACCTGGCACCTCGTGCAGACGATGCGTCCCGACGGGCACGCCGTCTTCACGGTTCCTCGTGCGCCGGTGAGCTGCACCGGCACCACCATCAAGCCGCTGTTCCTCGCCGCCGCGCACTGGCGGAAGGTGGGTGCCGCGCCGTCGATGACGCTGGTGGTCGACCGCCCGGATCTCGTGGGAGTGCCGGCGCTCGACGCCCGGCTGCGGAAGTACCTGCGGGAGCTGGATGTCCGAGTGCTTCACCGCACCGCCGTGACGGCGCTCGCGCCGGGCGAGCGATCGATCACGGTGACTGGCGCGGACGGTCGCACCGAGCGGATCGGCTACGACATGCTGCATCTGGTGCCGCCCTACCGCGGACCGCGGTGGGTCGAGGAGACCGGCCTGGCGAGCGCTGATCCCGGCACGCACGCAGTGGTGGACGTGGATCCGCGGACCTTCCGGCACCGCACACACGAGGGCGTGTGGGCCGTGGGCGACGGCGCGTCCATCGACACCGACCCCTCGGGCGGCGGACTACGCCGCCAGGTGTCGATCCTCGTCGACAACGTGCTGGCGCAACGATCGAACGAGGCGCTGGGGGAGTACGACGGCTACACCGTGGCGCCGATCCCGGTGGACGCGCGGCGTCTCATCGCGGCCGAGTTCGATCGCACCGGCGAGATCACGTCGTCGTTGCCGTCGTTCCTGGACCCGCTGAAGCCCCGTCGGCTCTCGTGGGCGGGCGACCGGTTCGGCCTGCCGTTCACGTACTGGCACCTGTTGCTGAAGGGCCATCTCTGAGTCAGCTCGTCGGGCGCAGCATTCCGGTGAGGAACAGTTGCGTCGCAGCATCGACGATCTCGTCGGGGGTCGCACCGATGTGGTCCTGCAACCGGGCGGAGACGAGTTCGGAGCAGGCGCCGATGAACATCAGCGCCATGAGCCGGTCCTGCGGCGGCGGGAGTGCGCGGTCGGCCCAGAGTTCGTGCGAGCGTTCGACGACCACGTCCGCGACGGTGTCGATGGTCGCCTGACGTCGAGCTCGCAGGGTCGGTGACGCCATCGACTCGACGAACGCGATCCGGCCCTTGCGGGGGTCGGACAGCATGATCGACACCACGGCGCTCAGAGCGGCCCGCACGCGGTCGGCGACGTCTCCGTCCGTGGACGAGACGGCATGGATCGCAGCGCTTCTCACCTCGTCGGCAACGCTGTCGAGCACGGCGAGCAGCAGGTCCGACTTGGTGCGGAAGCTCTCGTAGAAATACCGCTCGGTGAGCCCGGCTGCGGCGCAGACCGCGGTCATCGTCGTCTTGTCGGTGCCCACCGAGGACATGAGGTCCAGGCCCGCCTCGATCAGTGCGGCCCGGCGGCGGACGGCGCGGTCCGCCGCGTCCACTCCGCCGTAGGTCCTGCTCGCGGGTTCCGCCATGCCGTCAGTCTCGCAGGTCTTGACGAGTGCCTCTCCTGTGACGCACACTACATCTGACAGGATGCCCTGTCAGATACTCAGGAGGCCCCATGGCTCACGCGCTCGCCGCCCCACCGCTCGGCTCCGATCTCCGTCCCGTCATGGGCAGCGCGGGCATCCCCTACGTCGGCCGTTCGATGCAGTACATCCGGGACCCCCTCGCCCTGTGGCGTCAGCAGGAGCGGCGCTACGGGCAGGTCTCGTGGCACACGATGGCGGGTCGGCGCGTGGTGCTGGTGCTCGGCGCCGACGGGTGCGAGGAGATCCTGACCAACCGGGACAAGGCGTTCAGCAACGCACTCGGCTGGCGGCCGCTCATCGGGCCGTTCTTCGACAACGGGCTCATGCTCATGGACCTCGGCGAGCACCGCCACCACCGGCGGCTGCTGCAGCAGGCGTTCACCAAGGACCGTCTCGCGTCCTACGCCGCGGCGATGGAACCGCTGATCGCCCGCACCGTGCAGGAGTGGGACTCGTCGGAGCACTTCGAGATCTATCCCGCCGTGAAGTCGTTGACGCTCGGCCTCGCGACCGAGGTGTTCATGGGCGGGGTGCGGGACGGTGACACCCGGCTGGACGCCGTCAACAAGGCCTTCGTCGACTGTGTTCAGGCGGCGACGTCCATCGTCCGGCTCGACGTGCCCGGTGGTCGGTGGCGCCGGGGTCTGAAGGGTCGACGCTTCCTCGAAGACTTTCTGCGGGACTATCTTCCGGATCGGCGGCGCGGCGACGGCCGAGATCTGTTCTCGGTGCTCGCCCACCTCGAGGACGACGACGGCGAGCGCTTCTCCGACGACGCGATCATCGACCACATGATCTTCCTGCTGATGGCAGCGCACGACACGTCGACCATCACCATCTCCACGATGGTCGATCAGCTCGGCCGACACCCGCAGTGGCAGGAGGAATGTCGCCGGCAGTCGCTGGCCGCGGGCCCCGACGTCTCCGCACCCGAGGCGCGGGCGGGTCTGACGGCACTCGACGCGGTGATGAAGGAATCGCTGCGCATGCTCGCTCCGCTGCCCACCATGGCGCGATGGACGGTGCGGGACACGGTGATCCGCGGCCATCACGTGCCTGCCGACGTGATGGTGGTGGCCACGCCGCATTACACGCATCACGATCCCACTTACTGGTCGGATCCCGAGGTCTTCGACCCCACCCGCTTCGACGGTCGCGCGCTGCCGCACAAGTTCGCGTGGCAACCGTTCGGCGGCGGGGTCCACACGTGCCTGGGTCAGTTCTTCTCGGCCATCGAGATCACGATGGTGCTGCACCACCTCCTGCGCCACCACACGTGGTCGGTGCCGGCCGATCGTGCGACACCGATCGACTTCACCTCCCTGCCGTATCCCAAGGACGGGCAGCCCGTGCGGCTGCAGCGCCGCAGCTGACGGTGCCGAGGCCCTGTGTCGCCGCGGCGATGCTGTGTACGAGCAGCACCATGCCCCACGGCCCGGCCACCCAGACGGGCCAGGGGTACAGCATCGATCCCGAGGCGACGCAGGTGATCACGTAGATCACGCTGCACAGCGCGACCACCGACGCCCACCGCAGCCACGCGGCCGCGGGCACGGTCGTCGGATGTCCGGGTGTGGACGGCGCTGGATGCAGATCGGCGGTGACGGCGGCCAGGTCTGCATCGGAGCGGGCCGAGACCACGGCCGCGGAGCGGGTGTCGAACTCGTCCAGGGTCAGGCGCCCGTCTCCCACCGCGGCGGTGAGGAGTGCGAGTGCCTGCTCGTGTGTCTGCGGTGCGGTCATCGAACGCTCGATTCGTCGGGGTGGTCGAGATCGGGGTGGTCGAGATCGGGGGTCGACAGTCCACTGTGGAATGTCCGATCTCAGACTGCACCGTCCACTGTGGACTGTCAAGGTGTGGGACGATGACGCCATGGCCGACACTCGTGGCACCACCGTCAACGCGACGGCGGCCTCTCTGCTGGGATTCCTGCACAACGGGCCCATGTCCGGATGGGACCTCGTTGCCACGGCGCAGGTCTGCATCGGCGGCTTCTGGACGGTCACGCGGTCCCAGGTCTACCGCGAACTCTCCGGCCTCGCCCGCGCCGGACTGGTGGAGGAACTCGAGACGCAGGCGCGTGATCGCAAGCCGTACCGCATCACCGACGCGGGGCGAGCCGAGTTCGCCGCCTGGATCTCGGTGCTCCCCGAGCCGGAGGTCATTCGTCATCCGCTGCTGCTGATGATCTCCTTCGGCGAGCACGTGCCGGCGTCCGTGCTGAGCGAGGCGGTGGCGGCGCACCGGAGCACGCACGAGGAGAACCTGCGCCGGTATCGCGAGCAGAAGGACGCCGCGCTCGACGATCCCTACGCCGCGGCCACCCTCGATTTCGGCATCGCCTACGAGACGATGGTGCTGAGCTGGCTCGACGGCCTGCCCTGGCAGTAGGCGACCGGCCTCCGGGGTTTCTGCTCTCCTCGCGCCGCCTGCGAGCGGGATCCCGCCGATTCAGTCGGCGAGAGGAGCAGAAACGCCACTCGCGCCGGCGCGCGCCACCACGCACGCGATCGTGCGTACCGCGTCGTCCACCATGAACCACACCGTCACCGCCGGTGCACCGTCCACGTCGTGCCGACGCCAGCGGAGCGTGACGTGATCCGGCGCCATGATCGGCGAGAGGTACTCGATGACCGCGCGGTGCGGTCCGCCGGTGATCTCGCCGGACTCCGCGCGGGCGAGCACCTCCTCGACGGCCTGCCAGTAGGCGGCGTTGTTCACGTGGTTGAACGCGTCGACGTCGGTGATGCGCAGCGGGAACGCGAGATCTGTCAGTGAGGACTCCGGGGCCGGATCGCGGAGCCACTGCTTCCACTTGAGTCTGGTCTCGCCCGCTGTGCGGGTGAGCAGCGCGAGCCCCTCGTCGGAGATGCGCGTCGGCATGCCCGTCGTCGACGAGATGCTGATCCAGAATCCCTCGGTGCGGATGTGCGCGCCCTTGTCGCCGGTGATGTCGACGCGCATGTTCGACCATCGCGTCGACAGACCGGAACACCAGCGCCGCAACGTGATCCGCTCGGGCCAGACCGACGGTCGGTCGATGTCCATGATCGTGCGGCGCACGATCCAGAACGGATCCGTCTCCCCGAGTCCGGAGGCGTCGAGGTTGTCCGACCCGATGTCCTGCAGGTACCGGGCGACGGAGTCGTAGCGCAGCCGGTTCGCGGTGTCGACGTCGCCGGCGCGGATGGGCCACGCGGTCTCGAACCCCTCGCCCGTCGGCGGCTGTGGTGCGAGTTCGTGGCTGGTGACGGGGGAGAGGTCCATGGTGCTCATTTCCGACGTGATGGTCAGGACGTGCGGGCGCAGATCTCGTCGACGGCGTAGCGGTACCCGCGGACGCCGCACCCGGCGATCACCGACACGGCGATCCCCGAGACGAAGCTGTGGTGTCGGAACTCCTCGCGGGCGTGCACGTTCGAGATGTGGATCTCGACGACGGGGATCTCGGGCACGACCAGAGCATCGCGCAGAACGACGGACGTGTGGGTCAGGCCGCCCGGGTTGATGACGATTCCCGACGCCGTCCCGCGCGCCTCGTGAATCCAGTCGACCAACGCGCCCTCGTGATTGGACTGCTCGGCGCGGACAGTGCGTCCGTGGCGTTCCGCGGTCTCGCGGCACAGCGCGACCACGTCGTCGAGCGTCTCGGTGCCGTAGACCTCGGGTTGGCGGGTTCCGAGCATGTTCAGGTTCGGACCGTTGAGCACCAGGATGGGCAGCGGGGAGGCCGGAGGCCGGCCGTCGTCAGGCAGCGTGTCGTGGTGGGCGTGACCGTGGGTCATGGGTGCGGACTCTACCCGGGAGACTGAGCAGCATGCGCGCGTGGATCGTCTGGGGAACAGGTGTCCTCGCCTACATCGTCGGCGTCCTGCATCGCACGTCGTTCGGTGTGTCGGGGCTCGACGCGGCGGATCGGTACGCCGCGAGTCCGTCGGTGCTGTCGTCGTTCGTCGTCCTGCAGGTCGTCGTCTACGCGGCCATGCAGATCCCCGCGGGAGTGCTGCTCGACAGGGTGGGTCCGCGCGCGATGATCGTCACGGGAGCGCTGGTCATGGCGTCGGGGCAGATGATCCTGGCGTTCACCGACTCGCTGCCGGTGGCGGTGGCGGCCCGTGCCGTCGTGGGTGTCGGTGATGCGCTGACGTTCATCTCGGTGCTGCGGCTGGTGCCGAAGTGGTTCGCGCCCCGCCGGGTTCCGCTGGTCTCGCAGCTGACGGGCATCTTCGGGCAGGTCGGGCAGGTGCTGTCCGCGGTGCCGTTCCTGACGCTGCTGCACGGCGGGGGGTGGTCCGTCGCCTACGGCGCGGCCGCAGCCAGCGGGGTGGTGGTCGCGCTGGCGGCGTTCCTCGCCGTCTCGAACTCGCCCGATCCCGGACCCGGCAGCGCGCCGCGGGTGACGTTCCGCGAGACGGTGCGCAACATCTCCGTCGTCTGGTCACGGCCCGGTACCCGGCTCGGCTTCTTCTCCCACATGGGGACGCAGTTCTCCATCACCGTGTTCGCGCTGATGTGGGGAGTGCCCTACCTCAGTTCGGCGCAGGGGGTGTCGTCCGCGGTGGTGGGCGCGCTGCTCACCACGTCGGTGGTGTCGGCCATCGTGTCGGGCATCGTCGTCGGCATCCTGACGGGGCGTTATCCCATGCGTCGGTCGTGGATGGTGCTGGCGATCATGGCCAGCAACGCCCTCATGTGGGCGGTGGTGCTCGCTCTTCCGGGACCCGCGCCGACGTGGTTGCTCTTCGTCCTGGTGATCGTCATCTCGGTCGGTGGTCCGGGGTCGGCCATCGGCTTCGACTACGCGCGCACGTTCAATCCGTCGGTCGCGCTCGGCACCGCCCAGGGCATGGTGAACATCGGCGGTTTCCTCGCATCGCTGCTGGTGATGCAGGCCATGGGCGCCATTCTGAACGCGATGGGCGGCTACACCTTCGAGGCGTTCCGCGTCGCGTGGCTCACGCAGTACGCGGTCTGGGCCGTGGCGGCGACGGGTGTGCTGGTGGCCCGCCGCAAGACCCGTCGCGACGCGGGGATCTCGCCCCGGACCTGGCGTGAGGTCAGGGAGCGGATGCGGTCGCAGCGACCGGCACGGGAGCCGTCGGAGCCGTGAAGGCCGACCGCCCGGCGAGGACCCCGAGCAGTGCCAGCAGCATGGTGACGGCCGCGAAGACCAGCACCGCCGTCACCGACAGGGTGTCGACGATGCCGCCGCCCACCAGGGCACCCGTCGCGATGGCCACCTGGAAGGTCACGACGTAGATCGCCGACGCGCGGTCCGCCGCGGCCCCGGCCGGTGCCGAGTGCAGGACGGCGGACTGGATGCACACCGGGATGGTGGTGAAGGCCATGCCCCACAGAGCGATGGCGACGATCGCCAGCACGCCGGATCCGGTGGACAGCGCCAGGACCAGCGCCGCGAGCGCCGTGGTGATGGCGGTGAGGACGACGATCGTCGAGCGCCACGGACCGCGGTCGTACGTGCGACCGATGAGCCAGATGCCGGCGACGCCGGCGAGTCCGTAGACGAACAGCATGGTCGAGAGCACGCTCCCCGATGTGCCGATGCCCTCGCCGACCACGAGCGCGAAGTACGTGTAGCCGGCGAAGTGGCCCAGCGCGGCGAGGAACGTGATGCCGCACAGCAGGACGAGCACCCGGCTGATGCCGGGGCGCGACGTGGCCGTGGTGGCGACCGGAGTCGCGACCGGGAGAGCGGGCAGCAACCGGGTGAGGGCGACGGTGATGGCCAGCGCGACGACGCCGAGCGTCGCCGCGGCGACGCGCCAGTGCGTCCACTGTCCGAGGGCGGCGGTCAGCGGATTGCCCGCGACGAGTGCCAACGACGTCCCGGCGTAGACGAGCGCGATGGCCTTCGCGCGCTTGCCCGGTGCGGCGAGTGACGCCGCGACCGGAGCCACCACGGCCCAGAACACACCGTGGGTGGCCGCGCAGATCAGTCGTGCTCCGACCAGCATCGGATAGCCGACGGACACCGCCGACACGAGTTGCGACACCGCGAGTGCGCCGGCGGTGATGACGACGACCTTGCGACGGTCCCACGACTTCACCGCCGCCATCAGCGGCAACGTGATCACGGCGACCGCGTACGCGTAGAAGGTCAGCAGCAGCCCGATGGCCGATTCGCCGACACCGAGGTCGGCGGACATCTCGGGGAGCAGTCCCACCGGCAGCGTCTCCGCCGTGACGTAGATGAACGCGGTCGCGCCGAGGACGAGCAGAGCGGGCGTGTTCGCGCGCGGAGGTGCCGTGGACATGCTGTGTAACGATACACACGGTCTCCGATGGGCGATAGAGTGACGATCGATGACCTCGCACACACGCGTCACCATGGCCGACGTCGCGGCGGCGGCCGGCGTCTCGGTCATGAGCGTGTCCTACGCGTACGGGCGGCCGGAGCGGGTGTCGGACGAGACGCGGGCGAAGGTGTTCGACGCCGCCGAGCGACTCGGCTACACCGGCCCGCACCGGGGCGCGCAGTCGCTCCGCAGCGGCCGCAGCAACAACCTCGCCGTGCTTCTGACGGAGAAGCTGACGTACGCGTTCGACGACCCGCAGGCCCGCCGGTTCCTGTCAGGAGTGGCCGATGCGTGCCTCGACACCGACACCGGCCTGGTGATCCTGCCGAACACGCGCGTCGCCCGCGACGTCGACCGGGTGCGCGACGCCGCCGTGGACGGGTACGTCTTCTGGACCACGGTCACCGGGGACCCACTGCTCGACGCGGCCGTCGCCACCGGGCGACCCGTGTGCGTGCAGGGCGGTCCGGAGCACGACGGCACGACGTTGATCAGCATCGACGACGCCGCCGCGGCCGAGGCGGTCGCCCTGATCGCCCTCGCGGGTGCCGCGCGACCGCTGGTGCTCGCTTTTCCTGCCGACGAGCATCGGGAGCGGCGCCTCGTGCACGGACCGGATCCGGAGACGATCGACTTCCCGGTGACGAGGAACCGTCTGCGGGGCTACCGCGCGGCTGCCGAGGCGCTGGGGCTCGACTGGTCCGCGGTGCCCGTCGCGTTCGGCACCGGCAGCTTCCGCTCGGAGGGGACGCGCGCGATGCAGGATCACCTGGACGCGCTGCCGGACACGGTGCTGGCGATGAGTGACGAGATGGCGCTCGGGGCATTGTCGGTGGTGCGGGACCGCGGCCTGCAGGTGCCGGGCGACCTGGCGATGGTCGGGTGGGACGACACCGAGGAAGCGGCGGGCGCAGGGCTGACGACGGTGGCCCAGTCGCTGTACGAGCAGGGGCGCAGCGCTGCGCGGGCCGTGCTCGCGGGTGAGCCCGTCGCGACACCGGAGTGGCACGTCGTGCGGCGGACCTCGACGAGGTGAGGCGTGCGCAGGCTGCACACGAACCACCGCCCCGGGGCCGGATGTGCTGATTCGTCACGGCCTGTGTGCAACCGGGGTACGGCGCATCTGACCGTGCAGTAGGTTCGGCCTCATGAGTGGCGCCGATCACACAGACATTTCCCCTACCGACCATCGCGATCCCGAGCTGCAGGACCAGGCCGAGCGGGTCGCCGCCGCGGCCCGGCTGACGATGAAGGACAAGCGCGAGAACGCGTCCGGTGGACTCGGCGGCCTGGTCGCTTCGCGCGCCGGCGACTGGGACCTCACGGACCAGGACGTCGACAGCATGCGGCGCCAGGAGAAGTTCTGGAACCCGCTCGTCGACAAGTACTTCCGCATGGAGATCGACGGGTGGGAGACCATCCCGCCGCCACCGGTGCTGCTGGTCGGCGTGCATTCGGGTGCACCGTTCGTGTGGGACGCCTGGACGGTGGGGGCGCAGTGGTGGCGACGGTTCGGCCCGTCACGCACGCTGCACGGCACCGCGCACGATGCGCTGATGGCCTTCCCCCTCATCGGCACGGTGTTCCGGTCGATGGGTGTGCTGCCCGCTGCTCCAGACTCGATGTCCACGGCACTGGCCGAGGGGCGCGACGTCATCGTGTGGCCCGGAGGTGAGGTCGACTCGCTGCGACCGTGGAGCGAACGTGACGTCGCCACCCTCGGCGGGCGCACCGGCTTCATCAAGCTCGCCATCCGCTGCGGGGTGCCGATCGTGCCGATCGCCACCGTCGGCGGCGCCGACGCCATGCCCGTGCTGGTCCGCGGTGACAAGCTCTCGAAGATGTTGGGGCTGGACAAGATCGCGCGACTCAAGGTGTTCCCCATCGCCGTGTCGCTGCCGTGGATCATCGCGCCGGCCGCACTTCCGCAGATCCCGCTGCCCGCCAAGATCCGGACCCGCTTCATGCCGCCCGTCGAGGTGGATCACGATCTCGCCCGCGTGGACGACGAGGAGTACGTGGAGGCCAAGTACGAGGAGGTGCGGCGCTCCATCCAGTCGGGCATGGACGCGCTCGCCACCAAGAGGAAGTTCCCGCTCTTCCGCTGATGCCTAAGCTGACGGGGTGAGTCACAGCATCGCGGAGGCGTCCGAGCAGACCGGGCTGACCATCGACACGCTGCGGTACTACGAGCGTGACGGGTTGCTCCTGCGCGCGGTGCCGCGGTCGTCCACCGGACAGCGCCGCTACAGCGACGACGACATCACGTGGATCGTCCTCATCACCCGACTGCGCGCCACCGGGATGTCGATCGCGGAGGTGCGGCACTACGCCGACCTGGTGCGTCAGGGCGAGGGGACGGAGCAGCAGCGGCTCGACGCCCTCCGCGCGCATCGGGAACGGGTGCTGGCGCAGCTCGCCGAGGTGACCGGCCATCTGCGCGCGATCGACCACAAGATCGAGCTCTACGTCGGCAGGCTTGACCTGGAGCGCACTCCAGCACGTTGAGTGGGGGCATGACGCTCACCTCACGCACCCTCGGTACGCAGTCCCCTCTCACCGTCTCCGCCCTCGGCCTCGGCTGCATGGGTATGTCCGAGTTCTACGGCGACACCGACCGCGCCTCCGGCATCGCCACCATCCACCGCGCTCTCGAACTCGGTGTGACCTTCCTCGACACGGCCGACATGTACGGCCCGTTCGTCAACGAGGAGCTGGTCGGCGAGGCCATCGCCGGCCGTCGGGACCAGGTGGTGCTCGCCACCAAGTTCGGCAACGAGCGACTCGCCGACGGCACCCGTCTCGGCATCAACGGCACCCCCGAGTACGTTCGCGCGGCCTGCGACGCGTCGTTGTCGCGGATCGGTGTCGACCACATCGACCTGTACTACCAGCACCGCGTCGACAAGTCGGTCCCCATCGAGGACACGGTCGGCGCGATGGCGGAGCTGGTGCAGGCGGGCAAGGTGCGCCATCTCGGGATGTCCGAGGCGTCGGCCGCGACCATCCGCCGGGCGCACGCAGTGCACCCGATCACGGCCGTGCAGACCGAGTACTCCCTGTTCACGCGGGATCTCGAGGAGACTGTGCTCCCGACGCTCCGTGAGCTCGGCATCGGGTTGGTCCCGTATTCGCCGCTCGGTCGCGGGCTGTTGACCGGCGCCATCGCACACGAGTCGGAGTTGGCGGAGAAGGACTCGCGCCGCACCGCGTACTTCCCGCGGTTCCAGGGCGAGGCGCTCGAGGCGAACCTGACGCTCGTGGCGCGCATCCGTGAGATCGCGGACCGGCTGGGATGCACGCCCGGTCAGCTGGCTCTGGCGTGGGTGCTGGCACAGGGCGAGGACGTCGCGCCGATCCCCGGAACCAAGCGCGTGCGCTACCTCGAGGAGAACGTGGCAGCGGCGGACGTCGCGGTGACGCAGGAGATCCTCGACGAACTCGAGGCAGCGGTGCCCGCATCGGCCGTGGCCGGAGCACGCTACGGAGACATGTCCAGCATCGACGAGTGAGCCCCGAGGCCACCCCCCACCGCGAGTACGTCGACAGTGTCGTGATTCCAGTCGCGATCGCGACACCACGGACGTACTCGCGGAGAGTGGCTCAGGACTGGTCGAGCCGCACTGCTCGCACGAACGTGTAGAGCAGTGCGGGAACGGCGATGACCAGTGACATGACCGGTGCCCACACGACCAGCGCGCCCAGTGGGGGAACGTCCTCGAACAGCATGTTGTAGCCGATGATGGACGTGACGGCGACACCGGCGATCGCGATGTGAGTGGCCAGCATCCAGCGATCGAGGAAGACACCGGCGAACAGGCCGAGCACCACGAAGAAGGTGGTCTTCCCGACGGCGTAGGCGGGCGGCATGTCGGCGCTGAGGTTCGCGGCGAGGATGCCCAGGTTGGACAGAACGACGAAGGCGAAGGCGGTGTGCAGCCGCGGCCACGAGGTCACCGTCCACCAGAGAGCGGCGGCGAACGCGAAGGCCGCGCAGCCGATCTGCACGCCCACCGTGAACGTGGTGGTGCCGCCGAAGCCGTACAGGATCTCGAGGGTGGCGCACACGCCCATCGACGCGGTGAAGAACGCGATGATCCACCGCACGACGCGCTGATCGGTGAACGACGACATGAGGCCGACGATCCACTCGTAGCGAGCCTCGAGTTCGCCGATCGGCTCGTCGTCGTCGTCGTACCGGGGTTCGTCGTACCCGGTCTCGTCGTGCCGCACCGGTTCCGGCACCGGGTACTCGGCTCGGGGTCCGACGCCCGGACTGAAGGCCGTGGTGAAGGCGCCCGGCGCGCTGTAGGCCTGCCCCGGTCGTCCGTCTCGTGCACTGACCATGTCGGGTCCCGTTCCCTTCGGTGCCCGCATTCGCGGGCGGCCTCGTCCCGCCCGGCGTGTCGCGAGCGTCGTGATGGGTGTCGTGCGGTAAAGCGTCCAACCGCCTGTGGGATTCACCGTAAACCAGGCTTTCGGACCTGCGCTGCGGATGGATGGTGCCACGGATTGTTTTGGAGTTCGTCACAACGTCCAAGAACAAGCAAGCATGCTTGCTTTTTTGGCCCGTGGGTGCGACCGTTCCAGGCATGGCTGCTCTCGAGGTGTTGCTGCAGGACCTGCGTGCGGAGGGCGACGCGCTGGACGCGCTGGTCGCCGATGCCGACGACGCCGCGTGGCGCACGGACACCCCGGCGGCCGGTTGGACGGTGGCGCATCAGATCGCTCACCTGCACTGGACCGACCACGTCGCCGCGCTGACGACGGCCGGCGCCTCCGGTGACGAGGACGCCGAAGCGGCATTCGACGCGGTGATCGCCGACGCGATGGGCAGTCCGGACTCGTTCGTGGACTCCGCTGCCGACGCACTCGCCGGAGAGCAGGTCAGCACCCTGTTGTCGCGATGGCGGCTCGGCCGAGTGCAACTGCTCGACGTCCTGACACACGTGCCCGACGGCGTGAAGATCCGCTGGTTCGGCCCGCCGATGAGCGCGATGTCGATGGCCACCGCGCGCATCATGGAGACCTGGGCACACGGTCAGGACGTCGCGGACGCCCTCGGCGTGGTTCGCGAACCCACGGCTCGGCTGCGTCACGTCGCGCACATCGGCGTACGCACCCGCGACTTCGCCTACGCGATTCGCGGCCTGACGCCGCCGTCGGCACCGTTCCGCGTCGTGCTCACCGCTCCCGACGGGAGTGAGTGGTCGTGGGGGCCGGAGGACGCGGAGCAGAGTGTCACGGGTTCCGCTCCGGACTTCTGCCTGCTCGTCACGCAGCGCGTGCACCGTGACGACACCGACCTCGTGGCCGTCGGCGACGACGCGGCGACGTGGCTGGGTCTCGCGCAGGCGTTCGCGGGGGCTCCCGGCGGTGGCCGGGACGTGCGGGTGGCGTCGTGACGGAGATGATCAGGGTCGGGAACTGCTCCGGCTTCTACGGTGACCGCGCGTCGGCCATGCGCGAGATGCTCGACGGCGGTGATCTCGACGTCCTCACGGGCGACTACCTG
Source organism: Rhodococcus sp. BP-241 (assembly GCF_019836145.1). Taxonomy (NCBI): domain Bacteria; kingdom Bacillati; phylum Actinomycetota; class Actinomycetes; order Mycobacteriales; family Nocardiaceae; genus Rhodococcus; species Rhodococcus sp. BP-241. Next base: position 108,575 of record NZ_JABUEI010000002.1, read on the forward strand.
GCCGAGCTGACGATGCTCATTCTCGGACGCGACCGGATGAAGGATCCGACGCGCGGCTACGCCAGGACGTATCTGCGGCAGCTCGAGGAGTGCCTGGGCACTGCACTCGACAAGGGTGTCACCCTGGTCAGCAATGCCGGTGGGTTGGCGCCCGCACGACTGGCGGACGAGATCCGGTCCCTCGCCGACCGTCTCGGTCTGACCGTCTCGGTCGCCCACGTGGAGGGAGACGATCTGCACGACCGCGCCGAGGAACTGGGCCTCGGCTCCCCGCTGACCGCCAATGCCTATCTCGGCGCCTTCGGTGTCGCGGCGTGCCTGGACGCCGGGGCGCAGGTCGTGGTCACCGGACGCGTCACGGATGCGTCGGTGGTGGTGGCCCCGGCGATCTCCCGGTTCGGGTGGACCCGCGATCACCTCGACGAACTCGCGGGCGCCGTCGTCGCCGGCCACATCATCGAATGCGGAACCCAGGCGACCGGCGGGAACTACTCCTTCTTCGGTGAGATCGAGGATCTGCGTCGACCGGGGTTCCCCCTCGCGGAGATCCGGTCGGACGGGTCGTCGGTGATCACCAAGCACGAGAACACCGGCGGCGCCGTGACGGTCGGAACGGTGACGGCGCAGTTGATGTACGAGATCACCGGCCCGCGCTACCTCGGCCCGGACGTGACCGCGCGGCTCGACACGGTGCGGGTCTCGCAGGACGGACCCGACCGCGTGCTGGTCACGGGGGCTCGCGGCGAGGCGCCGCCGCCCACCCTCAAGGTCTCCCGGAACACGCTCGGCGGGTTCCGCAACGAGATGACCTTCGTGCTCACCGGCCTCGACATCGAGGCCAAGGCCGACCTGGTGCGCACTCAGATGACCGAGGCGCTGACGCCGCCGCCGCGCGAGGTCGACTGGACTCTCGCGCGCACCGATCACCCTGACGCCGACACCGAGGAGGCCGCCAGTGCGGTGCTCCGTGTCGTCGTCCGCGACGCTGATCCGCAGCGTGTGGGTCGCGTGTTCAGCGCAGCCGCAGTGGAACTCGCGCTGGCGAGCTACCCCGGTTTCTGTGTGACGACGCCTCCGGGTCAGGGGTCGCCCTACGGCGTCTTCGAGGCCGGGTTCGTCGAACAGGCGGTGCCGCGGCACGTGGCGGTTCTCGCGGACGGCACGCGCGTCGACGTCGCACCGCCCACCGTCACCACGGCTGTCGAGGCGGACCCGTCCGACGCGCCCGCAGGCCGCCCGCCGGCCGAACCCACACGCACGCTGCCGCTCGGCACGGTGGCGGCGGCGCGCAGCGGTGACAAGGGCGGCAGCGCCAACGTCGGGGTCTGGGTGCGCGGCGACGCCGCGTGGGCCTGGCTCCGGTCGACTCTCACCACCGAGCTGGTGACGACGCTGCTCCCGGAGACGGCGGGCCTGCGCGTGCACCGGTACGAGTTCCCGCACCTGCGGGCCGTGAACATCGTCGTCGACGGGATTCTCGGAGAGGGCGTCGCATCCGGCGCTCGCTTCGATCCCCAGGCCAAGGGCCTGGGGGAGTGGCTGCGATCGCGGCACGTCCCGATACCCGAATCAGTACTCGCAGAAAGTGGACTCGCATGAGCACCTGGGGTGGCCCCGACCGAGCGCAACTCCGTAAGACGGTCCGGGGGTTCGTGGACCGGGAGGTGCTGCCGCACCTCACCGAGTGGGAGCGTGACGGCGAGATTCCCCGCAGCCTGCACCGCGCGGCAGCCGAGATCGGTCTGCTCGGGGCGCCGTTCCCCGAGGCGGTCGGCGGGGGCGGCGGCTCGCTGGTCGACGCCACGGTCATCTGCGAGGAGATGCACGAGGCGGGTGCGTCCGGCGGCCTGTTCGCGTCCTTGTTCACCTGTGGGATCGCGTTGCCGCACATGGTCGCTGCGGGCAACCCCGACCACCTCGAGAAGTGGGTCCGGCCCACGCTCGACGGCGAGCTGATCGGGTCGCTGGCCATCACCGAGCCCGGCGGCGGATCCGACGTGGGACACCTGCGCACCCGAGCGGTGCGCGACGGGGACCACTTCGTCGTCAACGGCGCGAAGACCTACATCACCTCGGGGTGCCGGGCCGACTTCGTGGTCACCGCCGTCCGCACCGGGGGAGACGGCGCGGCCGGCGTCTCGCTGCTCGTCGTCGAGCGCGGCACACCGGGATTCGAGGTGTCCCGCAAGCTCGACAAGATGGGATGGCGGGCCTCCGACACCGCCGAACTGTCGTACACCGACGTGCGCGTGCCCGTGGAGAACCTGGTGGGCCCGGAGAACTCCGGGTTCGCCCAGATCGCGCAGGCCTTCGTCTCCGAACGCGCTGCGCTGGCCGCGCAGGCCTACTCCTCGGCGCAGCGGTGCCTCGATCTGACGGTGGCGTGGACGCGGGACCGCTCGACGTTCGGCAAGCCGCTCATCGCCCGTCAGGCGGTGCAGAACACGCTCAGCGAGATGCACCGCAAGATCGACGTGGCCCGCACGTACACGCACGCACTGATCGATCGCCACGTCGAGGACGGCGACGACTGCATCGCCGAGGTGTGCTTCGCGAAGAACACCGCGGTCGAGGCCGGCGAATGGGTCGCCTCCCAGGCGGTACAGCTGTTCGGTGGACTCGGCTACATGGCCGAGAGCGAGGTCGAGCGTCAGTACCGCGACATGCGCATCATCGGCATCGGCGGCGGCACCACCGAGATCCTCACCTCGCTGGCCGCGAAGCGACTGGGGTACACCGCATGACGACTCTGACCTCCCGACTCGACAGCTCCGGTGACGCGTACGTCTCGGCCGCCGACACCATGATCGCGAAGCTCTCCGAGGTGGAGACCGAACACGCCAAGGCACTGGGCGGCGGGGGCGAGAAGTACGTCGCACGGCACCGCGGCCGCGGCAAGATGACCCCACGCGAGCGCATCGAGATGCTCGTCGACCCGGATTCGCCGTTCCTCGAGCTGTGCCCGCTCGCGGCCTGGGGCACGGACTTCCCGGTCGGCGCCAGCGTGGTCGTCGGCATCGGTGTCGTCAGCGGCGTCGAGTGCCTGATCGTCGCCAACGACCCCACCGTGCGGGGCGGCACGAGCAATCCGTGGACCCTGCGGAAGACGCTGCGAGCGAACGACATCGCGATGCAGAACCGGCTGCCGGTCATCTCACTGGTCGAGTCCGGCGGTGCCGACCTCCCCACGCAGAAGGAGGTGTTCATCCCGGGTGGCCGCATCTTCCGTGATCTGACGCGCCTCTCCGCGGCCGGCATCCCCACCATCGCCCTCGTGTTCGGCAACTCCACCGCCGGCGGCGCCTACATTCCCGGCATGTCCGATCACGTCGTCATGATCGAGGAGCGGTCCAAGGTGTTCCTCGCCGGACCGCCGCTGGTGAAGATGGCCACCGGCGAGGAGACCGACGACGAATCGCTCGGCGGCGCCCGCATGCACGCCCGGACCTCCGGTCTCGCAGACCATCTCGCCGCGGACGAGAAGGACGCCATCCGCATCGGCCGCGGCATCGTGAAGCGGCTCAACTGGCACAAGAAGGGTCCTGCGCCGCGCACCGAGGTGCTCCCGCCCCGGTACGACGAGGAGGAACTGCTCGGTATCGTGCCGGCCGACCTCAAGATCCCGTTCGACCCCCGCGACGTCATCGCGCGCATCGTCGACGACAGCGACTTCGACGAGTTCAAGCCGCTCTACGGCTCGTCTCTGGTCACCGGATGGGCGGAACTGCACGGGTATCCGGTCGGCATCCTCGCCAACGCCCGCGGCGTCCTCTTCAGCGAGGAGTCGCAGAAGGCGACGCAGTTCATCCAACTGGCGAACCGTTCGAACACGCCACTGCTGTTCCTGCACAACACCACCGGCTACATGGTGGGCAAGGAGTACGAGGAGGGCGGGATGATCAAGCACGGGTCGATGATGATCAACGCCGTCTCGAACTCCACCGTCCCGCACATCTCGGTGCTGCTCGGTGCGTCGTACGGCGCCGGGCACTACGGCATGTGCGGTCGCGCCTTCGACCCGCGCTTCCTCTTCGCCTGGCCCAGCGCCAAGTCCGCGGTCATGGGCGGTGCCCAACTCGCGGGCGTCATCTCGATCGTCTCCCGCGCCTCCGCCGAGGCCCGCGGACAGGCGTTCGACGAGGAGGCCGACGCGGGTCTGCGCGCGATGATCGAGCAGCAGATCGAGGCCGAGTCGGTTCCCATGTTCCTCTCCGGACGCCTGTACGGCGACGGCGTGATCGACCCCCGAGACACCCGCACGGTGGTGGGGATGTGCCTGTCGGCCATCGCCTCCGCCCCGATCGAGGGCACCGCCAACTTCGGTGTCTTCCGGATGTGACCGTCATGACCATTTCGTCAGTACTCGTTGCCAACCGCGGCGAGATCGCCCGCCGCGTGTTCACGACCTGCCGCGCCGAGGGCATCGACACGGTCGCCGTGTTCTCCGATCCGGACTCCGCGTCACCGCACGTCGCCGACGCCGACGTCGCCGTCCGGTTGCCCGGTTCCGCGTCGTCGGAGACGTACCTCCGCGGAGACCTGATCATCGAGGCGGCGCAGCGCGCGGGCGCCGACGCGATCCACCCCGGTTACGGGTTCCTGTCCGAGAACGCGGAGTTCGCGCGCGCCGTGCAGGATGCGGGCCTCACCTGGATCGGTCCGCCGGTGAAGGCGATCGAGTCGATGGGGTCGAAGGTCGAGTCCAAGGCCATGATGCAGAGCGCCGGTGTGCCGGTGCTCGATCGGCTCGACCCCGCGTCCGTCACGCAGGACGATCTGCCGGTGCTCGTGAAGGCGTCCGCCGGTGGTGGTGGTCGCGGTATGCGCGTGGTGCGTGAACTCGACGCCCTGCAGGACGAGATCGACGCGGCGTCGCGGGAGGCGCTGTCCGCCTTCGGTGACGCGACGGTCTTCTGCGAGCGCTATCTCGAGACGGGCCGCCACATCGAGGTCCAGGTCATGGCGGACCGCCACGGCACGGTGTGGGCGGTGGGCGAGCGGGAGTGCTCCATCCAACGACGCCACCAGAAGGTGGTCGAGGAGGCGCCGTCTCCGCTCGTCGAGCGCGTTCCGGGTATGCGGGAGAAGCTGTTCGAGGCGGCGCGCATCGCCACAGAGGCGCTCGACTACGAGGGGGCCGGCACCGTCGAGTTCCTCAGCGACGAGCGCGGCAACTTCTACTTCCTCGAGATGAACACGCGCCTGCAGGTCGAGCACCCGGTGACCGAGTGCACCACCGGTCTCGATCTGGTGGCACTGCAGATCCACGTCGCCGCGGGCGGCGCGCTCCCGGCCGAGCAGCCCACCACGCGCGGACACTCGATCGAAGTGCGTCTGTACGCGGAGGATCCGGCGCGCGACTGGCAGCCGCAGAGCGGCGTCGTGCACCACGTCGAGTTCGACGGAGCGCGAGAGTTCGAGGTGCTCACGCGGACAGGCCTGCGGGTGGACTCGGGCATCGTCGACGGCAGCGTGGTGGGGACCCACTACGACCCGATGCTCGCCAAGGTGATCTCGTACGCGCCCACCCGGGAGCAGGCGGCCGGAATCCTGGCGAAAGCGCTGCTGCGCGCGCGCATTCACGGGGTGCGCACCAACCGCGACCTGCTCGTCACGGTGCTGAGACACCCCGCGTTCCTCGCGGGCGACACCGACACCGCGTTCTTCGCGACGCACGATCTCGCGGTCCTCGCTCGGCCGCTCGTCGACTACCGGGGTGTGCGGCTGTCCGCACTCGCCGCAGCGCTCGCGGACGCCACCCGATCGAGAGAATCGGCGACGGTGGGCCGATCCCTCCCCAGCGGCTGGCGCAACCTCGCCTCCGTGCCGCAACGCAAGACGTACGCGGTGAACGGCACCGAGATCGTCGCCGAGTACCGGCTGTCGCGCGGAACGCTCGTCACCGACGTCGACGACTGCGCGCTGGTCCGGGCCGAGTCCGACCGGGTGGTGCTGCTGGCCGACGGTGTGCGACGCGAGTTCCACGTCGCGGTCCACGGCGACGCCGTGTTCGTCGACTCGTCGCTCGGACCGATACGGCTCGAACGGGTTCCGGTGTTCGTCGATCCGAGCGAGATCGTCGCCGCCGGATCGCTGCTGGCACCGATGCCCGGCAGCGTCGTGCGGATCGGTGCTGCCGTCGGCGACACCGTCACCGCCGGCCAACCGATCCTGTGGCTCGAGGCCATGAAGATGGAACACACGATCACCGCACCCGCGGCGGGCGTGCTGACCGAGCTCACGGTCACTGTGGGACACCAGGTGGACGTCGACGCCGTACTGGCGGTCGTCGCAGCAGAAGGAGATCAGGCATGAGCTTCATCGAGACGGATGAGCAGAAGAGCCTCCGCGCCGCGGTGGCCGGACTGGGCAAGCGCCACAACTACATCGACTATGTGCTGCCCAAGGCACGCAAGGGTGAGGCACTCACCGAACTGTGGCACGAGGCCGGGCAGTTGGGCTTCCTCGGGGTGAACCTCCCCGAGGAGTACGGCGGCGGCGGTGCCGGCATCTACGAGCTCGCACTGGTCCAGGAGGAGATGTCCTCGTTCGGTGCGGGCCTGCTGCTCGTGGTCGTCAGCCCGGCGATCTGCGGCACCATCATCGCGAAGTACGGCACCCCCGAGCAGAAGCAGTCCTGGCTGCCCCGCCTCTCGGACGGCTCCGCGATCATGGCGTTCGGCATCACCGAGCCCGACGCCGGCTCCAACTCCCACCAGATCACCACCACCGCGCGACGCGACGGTGACGAGTGGGTGCTGCGCGGCAGCAAGATCTACATCTCCGGCGTCGACCAGGCCGACGCGGTGCTCATCGTCTCCCGTACGGAGGACGCGAAGACCGGGAAGCTCGAGCCGGCGCTGTTCATCGTGCCGACCGATGCACCGGGCCTGAACAAGACGCAGATGCGCATGGACATCATCGAGCCCGATCATCAGTTCACGCTCTTCCTCGACGACGTCCGGCTGCCGGCCGAGGCGCTGGTCGGCGAGCCCGACGCGGCGTTGATGCAGTTGTTCGCGGGTCTCAACCCCGAGCGCATCCTCGGTGCGGCAATGGCCGTCGGCATGGGCCGCTACGCCCTCGACGCCGCGGTGAAGTACGCGAACGAGCGCACCGTGTGGAAGAGCCCCATCGGGGCGCACCAGGGGATCGCGCATCCGTTGGCGCAATGCAAGATCGAGCTCGAACTGGCGAAGCTGATGATGCAGAAGGCCGCGGTGCTCTACGACAGCGGTGACGATTTCGGTGCGGCGGAAGCGGCCAACATGGCGAAGTACGCGGCCGCCGAGGCCAGCATCAAGGCCATCGACCAGGCCATCCAGACGCACGGCGGTGCAGGCTTGACCGAGGAGTACGGTCTCGCGTCCATGCTCGGTGCGGCGCGCATCGCCCGCGTGGCTCCCGTCAGTCGGGAGATGATCCTGAACTTCGTGTCCCAGCACTCGCTGGGCCTGCCGAAGAGCTACTGATGGCGGGCAGGCCGGAGGCGGGGCGGGGCCCGGGCAGGCCGGAGGCCGGTCGGGGCGACGGACCACCTGTGCGGGTCGATCGGTCGGAGGGCGTGGTGACTCTGACACTCGACACCCCGCACAATCGCAACGCCCTCTCCACCGCCCTGGTCGACGACCTGACGGCGGCGCTCCGCGACGCGGGCGCGGATCGGGACGTCCGCGCCGTGGTCCTCACCCACACCGGCGGAACATTCTGTGCAGGTGCCGATCTCACGGAGGCGGGCAGTTCCGTCTCCTCACGCACCGAGCAGATGCTGACGCTGCTGCGGGCGATCCTCGAGACGCCGAAGCCGGTGATCGGCAGAATCGACGGGCATGTGCGTGCCGGCGGTATGGGCCTCGTGGGCGCGTGCGATCTGGTGGTGGCCGGGCCGAAGAGTTCGTTCGCGCTGACGGAGGCGCGGCTGGGGTTGGCCGCGTCCATCGTCTCCTTGACGGTGGTGCCGAGGATGACCTCGCGTGCGGCGAGCCGGTACTTCCTGACGACGGAGACGTTCGGCGCGCACGAGGCGGAGGCCATCGGGCTCGTCACCGAGGCTGCGGCCGACACCGCGGCCACGGTGGCCGAACTCGTCGCGGCGATCCGTCCGTCGTCACCGCAGGGTCTCGCGGCGTCGAAACGCCTCACCACCGCCGCGATGCTCGAGGAGTTCGACCGCCGGGGCGCGGACCTGGCGGAGGAGTCCGCGAGGCTGTTCGCTTCGGACGAGGCGCGGGAGGGGATGATGGCCTTTCTGCAGAAGCGCAGCCCGTCGTGGGCCGCACCGGCGGAGTCGTCCGGTGCCGCTGTGGGGAAGGAGACGTGACGGCCATGACCGTGCCCACTCGTCACCGGGTCGGTGACACCCGCAGCCCGAAGCAGGATCGCAGCCGCGCCACGCGACTGCGTCTGCTCGAGTCCACGATCGACGCGCTCGCCACCGAGGGATGGGCGGCGACGACGGTCGCCGTCGTGGCCGAGCGGGCCGGCGTCTCTCGCGGTGCCACCCAGCATCACTTCCCGACGCGGGAGGACCTCATCACCGCGGCGCTCGAGTACATGTTCGACACGCGCATGGGGGAGGCGCGAGCCGAGAGCAGTGCGCTCCCGCAGGGCGCCGGGCGGACCGAGGCCGTGGTCACCCGGCTGGTCGACTACTACACGAGCCCCATCTTCCGTGCCGCGCTGCAGGTCTGGACCGCCGCGGCCGCGGATCCCGAGATGCGAGCCCGGGTCCTGCCTCTCGAGGAGAAGTTCGGTCGCGTGGCGCACCGCACGGCGGTCGATCACCTCGGCGCCGACGACAGTGATCCGCGCACCCACCGACTCGTGCAGGCCACCCTCGACCTGGCCCGCGGGCTAGGTCTCGCCGACGTGCTCAGCGACGATTCGCGCCGCCGCGCCGAGATCGTGAAGGTGTGGGCCTCGGTGCTCGACGCGTCCCTCGCCCTCGATACCCCCACCACCAGCACCAGCACCCCCGCGAGTACGTCCGAACTGTCGTGATCGGCGCTCGCATCACGGCACTTTCGGCGTACTCGCGACAGTCCGCACTCCGATAAGCTGCCGCCATGAACTCCGTGCGGTGGGCCGGCGTGGCAGCAGTGGTGCTGCTCGGGCTCACCGGTTGCGGATCCGACTCCGACGCCGCCACCGACGACGCGCCGTCCACGTCCGCGTCGCAGGGACCCGGCCCGTTCTTCGGCGTCTGCGGCGGTCTGTCCGACGAGGAGGTCCGCACTGCGTTCGCCGTGCCGTCGTTCGCGATCGTGACCCGCAACTCGGTGGGCTGCGAGTGGGAGGTGTCGGGTCCGACCGGCCCGTCGGTCAGCTTCTCCTGGTACCGCGGGAGCCCGATCGGGCGTGAGCGCATGGGGTCGGAACTGATCGGCCGACCGGCAGCGGACATCGAGATCGAGGGTCGGCCGGGGTTCGAGGCGCGATCCGAGAACGCGACGGGTGTGACGTACCTCTGCGAGAACGGTCTGCAGTACGGCGACGACTTCGTCCACTTCTCCGTCATGTACGCCGACAGCGCTCCCACCGCGGATCCGTGCGCCGTCGCCGAGAGTCTGATGACGCTCGTCGCGGAGCGCGCGCAGTGAGGGCCGGACGCGTTCTGGCGGCGCTGTCGGTCACCGCGGTGCTCGCCGGATGCGGGTCGACCATCGAGGGCACGCCCGTGGCGGCGGGCGTGAGTGGCGCGGACGGCGAGTTCCGCTCGCTCCTCGAGGAGTGCGACACGGTGACGCCGGAGCAGATCGCCGACGTCGTGGGCGGCGACGCCATCGACCAGGGCTTCATCGGGGCCATCTGCCGGTGGGACCTGACCGGCCCGGGCGGCGCGGTCAAGGTGACGTTCGACTGGTTCGAGACGGGGTCGCTCGCGGCCGAGCGCGAGGCGAACGAACGTATGGGGTGGACGGTGAGCGACGTCGAGGTGTCCTCGCGGAAGGCCCTCGAGATCCGTCAACCGGACGATCCGGCATCGTGCGGCGTGGCGGCGCAGTCGCCCGATTCCGGGGTCATCGGCTGGTGGGTGCAGTATCGGCCGGGGAACCCGACCGACCCCTGTGAGTCGGCCACGCGGTTGATGCAGCTGTCGCTCAATCTGTCGGCGTGACGACGGAAGGGTGAACTCCTGTACCCGATGCAGGGGCGTTTTGACCATCAGGCGCGCCGCCGGGTACCGTTACAGGTCGTGCCCGGCCCAGCCGGTACGTCTGTGTGCCTATGCGAGGTACAGCCGTGTTCGAGTTCACCATCGAGCAAGAACCGCGGCTGCCGTGTGGGGGTATGCGACACACCCGACCGCGGGGTGCACGAAGCCCGCGGAAGCACTACTGGGTGAGGGGCAGCGTTCTCTTGCCCCAACTGCTAGATCCCTGTTTCTCGACACGAAGAAAGCCGGTTCATGCCAACAATCAACCAGCTGGTCCGCAAGGGTCGCACCGACAAGGTCGCGAAGCTGAAGACCGCTGCCCTGAAGGGCAGCCCGCAGCGCCGTGGTGTGTGCACTCGCGTGTACACCACCACCCCGAAGAAGCCGAACTCCGCGCTTCGTAAGGTCGCTCGCGTCCGCCTGACCACGTCCGTCGAGGTCACCGCCTACATCCCCGGTGAGGGCCACAACCTGCAGGAGCACTCCATGGTGCTCGTGCGCGGTGGTCGTGTGAAGGACCTCCCGGGTGTCCGTTACAAGATCATCCGTGGCTCGCTCGACACGCAGGGCGTGAAGAACCGCAAGCAGGCTCGCAGCAAGTACGGCGCCAAGAAGGAGAAGAGCTGACATGCCACGTAAAGGCCCAGCACCCAAGCGCCCGCTGATCAACGATCCCGTCTACGGTTCGCCGCTGGTCACCCAGCTGGTCAACAAGATCCTGCTGGACGGCAAGAAGTCGACCGCGGAGCGCATCGTGTACCAGGCTCTCGAGCAGGCACGCGAGAAGACGGGCACCGATCCCGTCGTGACGCTCAAGCGCGCACTGGACAACGTCAAGCCGGCCCTCGAGGTCCGCAGCCGTCGTGTCGGTGGCGCCACCTACCAGGTTCCGGTCGAGGTTCGTCCGGGCCGCTCCACCACGCTGGCTCTGCGCTGGCTCGTCTCGTTCTCCCGCGCTCGTCGCGAGAAGACGATGGTCGAGCGTCTGGCCAACGAACTCCTCGATGCCAGCAACGGTCTCGGCGCAGCAGTCAAGCGTCGCGAGGACACGCACAAGATGGCGGAAGCCAACAAGGCATTCGCGCACTACCGCTGGTGATCGCGTCTCGGGGGCGCCGGGAAACATCCGGCGCCACCCGAGCGTTGAACCTTCGACTCACTTCTTCCAACACCAAGGCGGGATGAATTCGTGGCACAGGACGTGCTGACCGACCTGAACAAGGTCCGCAACATCGGCATCATGGCCCACATCGATGCCGGTAAGACCACCACTACCGAGCGCATCCTCTTCTACACCGGTATCTCGTACAAGATCGGTGAGGTCCATGACGGCGCAGCCACCATGGACTGGATGGAGCAGGAGCAGGAGCGTGGCATCACCATCACGTCTGCTGCCACGACGTGCTTCTGGAACGACAACCAGATCAACATCATCGACACCCCCGGGCACGTCGACTTCACGGTCGAGGTGGAGCGTTCGCTCCGCGTCCTCGACGGTGCCGTCGCCGTGTTCGACGGCAAGGAGGGCGTCGAGCCCCAGTCCGAGCAGGTGTGGCGTCAGGCCGACAAGTACGACGTGCCGCGCATCTGTTTCGTCAACAAGATGGACAAGCTCGGTGCGGACTTCTACTTCACCGTGCAGACCATCAAGGATCGCCTCGGCGCCAAGCCGTTGGTCATCCAGTTGCCGATCGGCGCAGAGGACAGCTTCGAGGGCATCGTCGACCTGATCGAGATGAACGCGAAGGTCTGGCGCGGAGAGACGAAGCTCGGCGAGACCTACGAGACCGTCGAGATCCCCGAGGAGCTGAAGGAGCGGGCCGAGCAGTACCGCACCGAGCTGCTCGAGACCGTCGCCGAGTCCGACGAGGCACTGCTGGAGAAGCACTTCAGCGGTGACGAGCTGACCATCGACGAGGTCAAGACCGCGATTCGCAAGATGACGGTCAACTCCGAGCTGTACCCGATCCTGTGCGGTTCCGCGTTCAAGAACAAGGGCGTCCAGCCCATGCTCGACGCGGTCATCGACTACCTCCCGTCCCCGCTCGACGTCGCCGAGACCATCGGTCACGCCGTGGGCGACGAGGAGAAGGAACTCACCCGCAAGCCGTCCGCCGACGAGCCGTTCGCGGCGCTCGCGTTCAAGATCGCGACGCACCCGTTCTTCGGCAAGCTGACGTACGTGCGCGTGTACTCGGGCAAGGTCGACTCCGGCTCGCAGGTCATCAACTCGACCAAGGGCAAGAAGGAGCGTCTGGGCAAGCTCTTCCAGATGCACTCCAACAAGGAGAACCCGGTCGCGACCGCCAGCGCCGGCCACATCTACGCCGTGATCGGTCTGAAGGACACGACGACGGGTGACACGCTCTGCGATCCGCAGAACCAGATCATCCTCGAGTCGATGACGTTCCCGGACCCGGTCATCCAGGTGTCGATCGAGCCGAAGACGAAGTCCGACCAGGAGAAGCTCGGCACGGCCATCCAGAAGCTGGCCGAAGAGGACCCGACCTTCTCGGTCAAGCTCGACGAGGAGACCGGCCAGACCGTCATCGGCGGCATGGGCGAGCTCCACCTCGACATCCTCGTCGACCGCATGCGTCGCGAGTTCAAGGTCGAGGCCAACGTCGGCAAGCCGCAGGTGGCCTACCGCGAGACGATCACCAAGATCGTCGAGAAGCAGGAGTTCACCCACAAGAAGCAGACGGGTGGCTCCGGCCAGTTCGCGAAGGTCATCATCGGCCTCGAGCCCTTCATCGGCGAGGACGGCGCGACCTACGAGTTCGAGAACAAGGTCTCCGGCGGTCGTATCCCGCGCGAGTACATCCCGTCCGTGGATGCCGGCGCGCAGGACGCGATGCAGTACGGCGTTCTCGCCGGCTACCCGCTGGTGAACGTCAAGCTGATCCTGCTCGACGGCGCGTACCACGACGTCGACTCGTCCGAGATGGCGTTCAAGATCGCGGGTTCGCAGGCCTTCAAGGAAGCTGCCCGCAAGGCCGGTCCGGTCATCCTCGAACCGCTCATGGCGGTCGAGGTGATCACGCCCGAGGAGTACATGGGCGACGTGATCGGCGATGTGAACTCCCGCCGTGGCCAGATCCAGGCCATGGAGGAACGCAGTGGTGCCCGTGTCGTCAAGGCGCTGGTTCCGCTGTCGGAGATGTTCGGTTACATCGGTGACCTGCGGTCTCGCACCCAGGGCCGAGCGAACTACTCCATGGTCTTCGACTCCTACGCAGAGGTTCCCTCGAACGTCTCGAAGGAGATCATCGCGAAGGCCACCGGAGAATAGTCTCCGAAGCTGGACCCGGTACCACCGTCACACCGCACCACCCGTAAGTACATCCGTAATGCTGCATAACGCAGGCAATAACAGTCCAGGAGGACACAGTGGCCAAGGCGAAGTTCGATCGGACCAAGCCGCACGTCAACATCGGCACCATCGGTCACGTTGACCACGGTAAGACGACGCTGACGGCTGCAATCACCAAGGTTCTGCACGACAAGTTCCCGGACCTGAACGAGGCGTCGGCCTTCGACCAGATCGACAAGGCTCCGGAGGAGAAGGCTCGTGGTATCACGATCAACATCTCCCACGTCGAGTACCAGACCGAGAAGCGTCACTACGCACACGTCGACGCTCCCGGCCACGCCGACTACATCAAGAACATGATCACCGGCGCGGCACAGATGGACGGCGCGATCCTCGTCGTCGCAGCGACCGACGGCCCCATGCCCCAGACGCGCGAGCATGTCCTGCTCGCTCGCCAGGTCGGCGTGCCGTACATCCTCGTCGCGCTGAACAAGGCCGACATGGTGGACGACGACGAGATCATCGAGCTCGTCGAGATGGAGGTGCGCGAGCTCCTCGCCGCACAGGAGTTCGACGAGGACGCTCCCGTCGTCAAGGTCTCCGCTCTCAAGGCCCTCGAGGGCGACGAGAAGTGGGCCGAATCGGTTCTCGAGCTCATGCAGGCAGTGGACGACTCGGTTCCGGACCCCGTCCGTGAGACCGAGAAGCCCTTCCTCATGCCCGTCGAGGACGTCTTCACCATCACCGGTCGCGGCACCGTCGTCACCGGCCGTATCGAGCGTGGCTCGGTCAACGTCAACGAGGATGTCGAGATCGTTGGCATCAAGGAGAAGTCGACCAAGACCACGGTCACCGGCATCGAGATGTTCCGCAAGCTGCTCGACTCGGGCCAGGCGGGCGACAACGTCGGCCTCCTCGTCCGCGGCATCAAGCGCGAAGATGTCGAGCGTGGACAGGTCGTCGTCAAGCCCGGCACCACCACTCCCCACACGGAGTTCGAGGGCCAGGCATACATCCTGTCGAAGGACGAGGGCGGTCGCCACACCCCGTTCTTCAACAACTACCGCCCGCAGTTCTACTTCCGTACCACGGACGTGACGGGCGTCGTGACCCTCCCCGAGGGCACCGAGATGGTCATGCCCGGTGACAACACCGAGATGTCCGTCGTGCTGATCCAGCCGGTCGCCATGGACGAGGGCCTGCGCTTCGCGATCCGCGAGGGTGGCCGCACCGTCGGCGCCGGTCGCGTCACGAAGATCAACAAGTAAGACCACCTCACACCGAACGGCGCTCACCCTGCGGGGTGGGCGCCGTTCGGCGTGTGTGGAATCAGGGCAGCACGACGACGTCCGCGGGAGAGCGCGGATCGATCTCGTAGTGGTCCTCGTACTGGCTGCTCATGCCGGTGACGCGCAGTGTCTGCCCCGCGCGGATCGCGCTCACGTCGATGCCCGTCTGCGTGTTGACGAAAACGGTGGTCTCCCCGGTCCGGTCCGCGATCGTGAACTTGTACCCGTACGGCAGATCGTCCACCACGGCGCTCGTGACGCGTCCGACGACCGTCACCAGCGACGCCTCGGTGGACTCGCCGACCACGCGGACCACCACCGGTCTGGGTGCCACCGCATCGACCGGTCCCAGCGACACGATGCTCGTCGGTCGCACCACCAGAAGTCCGGACTGGTCCGCGAGCGACCCCGTGACACGCACCGATGTACCCGGCACGACGTCGGTGGGCGCCGAGGCGCTGATGTAGATGCCGGCGGTGCGGTCCTGGATTCCGAACCCGACGTCGAGGAAGCTCGATGCGAAGGCGCCGGGCGGTGTGGTGACCGTGCCGACCACGGTGACCGTGGCGCCGGCGGAGAGAGTGCGCACCTGCGCGATGGGCGGAGCACCGCCCGGAGCGGCCGATGCAGGGGATGCTCCGAGCGTGAGTGCCACGAGGGCGGTGAGGGTCGTGCCGACAGTGCGGCGAAGGATCGTGCGCATCATGTGAGTTCCGTTTCCGCGCCGATCCCGCGTCGGCGCGCGCGCAACCCTCGTCCTCTCGGGTCGCGACGGCAACCGTGCCGAAAAGCGTTGTGACGCCGACTCACTCGACGGCGAAATCCTCCACCGTGACCACAACGGGAATCCGGACGACACGCGCGAGCGTCTCCTGGACGGCGTGGACGACGGAGTCGGGATCTCCCGGACAGCGGACCGTGATGTGCACGGCGCAGGACTCGTGCCCCACCACCACGCCCTCGATGCGTCGACCCGGCAGCAGCGTCACGGCCTCACCGAAGAGGCCGGAGTGCAGGCCGGCCACACCGGGGACCGCGAGCACCGCTGCGGCGATGAGGTCGGCCTCATCGGGCTCGAGCGGAGCGGTCATCCGCTCAGTCTGCGCTCTGTCACATTCCGACCGGCCTCCGGCCTTCCCGCATCCATCGTGGCCGCGCGCCGACGTCCGGAGGTCGGCCGGTGCCGGGGCGGTAGATTGTCACCGTGAACGTCGCGCTGATCGACTCGGGCCTGGGGTCGTTGCCCACGGCAGCCCACCTGCGTCGACTGCGCCCGTCGCTCGACCTTCATCTGTACCTCGACCCGGACAACGCGCCGTGGGGGCCCAAGCCCACCGCGTGGACGGAGGCACACGTCGTGGAGACGGCGCGGCGCGCCGTCGACGGTGGAGCCGAGGTGGTGGTGCTGCCGTGCAACACCGCCAGCGTCATCGCGCTCGACGCGACCCGCGCGGCCCTGGGGTCAACCCCCGTGGTCGGGACGGTTCCGGCCATCAAACCCGCTGCACTGCAGTGTGACTCGATCACGGTGTGGGCGACGGCGGCGACCACCGCGTCGTCGTATCAGGCGCGCTTGATCGCGGAGTTCGCGTCGGGTCGCACGGTGTCGACCGTCGCGTGCCACGGGCTCGCCGATGCCATCGACCGCGGTGATCTCGCGGCCGTCAGCGCGGCCATCGCGTCGGCAGCGGCGCGGACGCCGGACGACGTGCAGGGCATCGTCCTGGGGTGCACCCATTATCCGCTGGTGGCGGACGAGATCATGGCAGCGCTGCCGCCGGGTGTGCGGATGTTCGACAGCGCCGAGGCCGTCGCGGCCCAGACTCTGCGCCGCCTCGACGAGGTGCCGTCGCCGCGTGAGGGACACGGGAGCGTGTCGGTGACCCTGTCGGGGCGCGACGGTTCCCTCCCCGACAGTGCGTTGCGCTTCGTGGCCGGTCGGTCGCTCGCGGTGCCCGCGACGCTCTGACGCCGTCACCGTGCGGGAATGAGGAGTCGGCGGGGGGAGTTGGACCCACGGTGACGACGACCGAGGTGCGACCCCAGTCCTGGATGACCCCCGTTCGCTCGTTCTGGGTGGTGGCCCTCGTGTTCTTCACCGTCATGGGATCGTCGGCGGCGCCGTCCCCGCTGTACCCCGTGTACCAGTCCCGATGGGGATTCGGCGCGTCGACGCTGACCATCGTCTTCGCCGTGTACGTCTTCGCACTACTCGCCGCCCTGTTGACCGTCGGGTCGCTGTCCGACCACCTCGGCCGTAAGCCCGTGATCGTGACGTCGCTGCTCGTGCTGATCGCCAGCCAGGTCGTCTTCGTGTTCGCCGACGGGGTCGGCTGGCTCATCGCCGCGCGCGTCGTGCAGGGTCTGGCGGCCGGCGCGGCCATGGGTGCCCTGACCGCTGCGATCATCGATCTGCAGCCGACCGACCGTCTCGGCCCCCTGGTGAGCTCGGTCGCACCGGCCTTCGGGCTGGGAGCAGGCGGTATCGCGGCCGGACTGCTGGTGCAGTTCGCGCCGTTCCCCACCACGCTCGTGTACGTCGTGATGATCGTCGCGCTGGTCGTCCTCACGGCGCTCGTCGTGGCGGTGCCGGAATCCGCGGTCCGGGCAGGCTTCGACGACCGTCGACACGTCGTGCGGGTGCTGACGCCGACCCTCGGTCTGCCCGTGTCGATCCGTGCCCACTTCTGGCCGGTCGTCCCCGCGCTCGTCGCGACGTGGTCGCTGGGCGGGTTCCACCTGTCGCTGGGGCCGTCCATCATGGGCACGGTCTTCGATCTCCGCGGTGCCGTCGTGGGCGGGCTGGACATCTTCACGATGTTCACGGCCGGAGCGATCGGTGCCGCGTCCGCTCGTACTCTTCTCCCGCGCACGGCCATGACCGCCGGTGCACTCACTCTCGCCGCGGGCATCGTGGTGAATCTCGTCGGGCTGCACATCGCGTCGGCGCCGCTGTACTTCGTCGGGACCGCGGTGTCCGGGTTCGGCTGGGGCGCGACGTTCCTCGGCGCGATGAGCATCATCGGCGCTCTCGCACCGCCGGAGCATCGCGGCAGTGTCTTCGCCACGACGCTCGTGCTGAGTTACCTCGCCTTCAGCGTGCCGGCCATCGTCGCGGGTGTGGCGATCCACTCGGCCGGTCTCCTCGTCACCGCGACGGTCTACGGAGCGGTCATCGTGGCGCTGGCGTCGGTTGCCGTCACGACGACGGCGCTCCGTTCACCCGTGCGCGTCTGACCCAGCACTGCGCGGACGGGCTCCATGAGGAATATTGGTGTCCCATGACGTCTGCCGACACCGTGACCGGACGTGCGCGTTTCACCCGCGACGAGATCCCCCGGCTCCTGGGCCTGGCAGCAGTGCTCGTGGCGCTGCACGTCGTCGGGTGGGGCCTGTTCCTGCACTACGACTCGATCCCGGCGATCCACGGCCTCAACCGCGCGGACGGCACTCTCGTCTACGCGGGCGCCGGGGTGTTGGCCTACACGTTGGGCATGCGGCACGCCTTCGACGCCGACCACATCGCGGCCATCGACGACACCACCCGACTGCTGCTGCAGAAAGGCAGGCGGCCCCTGGCGGTCGGACTGTTCTTCTCGCTCGGGCACTCGACGGTCGTGTTCGCGTTCGTCGCCGCGATCGCGTTCGCCGCATCGCGCGCGACGGATTTCCGGGACGCCTTCGCGGACACCGGCGGCATCATCGGCACCCTCGTCTCCGGCACGTTCCTCTACCTCATCGCGGCCCTGAACCTGGTCGTCCTCGTCGGCATCGTGCGCATGTGGCGTGCCGCGCGGCGCGGACAGTTCTCCGACGAGACGCTCGACGATCTCCTCGCACGCAGAGGACTGCTCAATCGGATCTTCCGCGGCCGCTACGACCGGATGATCAGCCACTCGTGGCAGATGTATCCGCTGGGGCTGCTCTTCGGCCTGGGGTTCGACACCGCCACGCAGGTCGGTCTGCTCGCCGTGGCGGGCACCAGCGCCATCGCCGGTGGCCTGCCGCCGATGGCCATCATCGCGCTGCCGGTGCTGTTCGCGGCCGGCATGTCGACGATGGACACGCTCGACGGCGTCTTCATGTCCAAGGCGTACGGCTGGGCCTTCGTCACGCCGGTCCGGAAGATCTACTACAACATCACGATGACGGGCCTGTCGATCTTCCTCGCCCTCGTGGTGGGCACCGTGCAGATCCTGTCGTTGCTCGGTGAGGAACTCGGACTGTCCGGCGGCATCTGGGACGCGGTGGCCGCAGTGGATCTCACCCTGGCGGGGCAGATCGTGGTGGTCGTGTTCGTGGTGGTCTGGATCGGCTCGATCGTCTACTACAAGGCGGCGCGCATCGACGACCGGTTCGAGCGGGAGACGCCGGCGAGCTGAGCCGCGGGAGTCACCGGGCGACGATCGCGTCGTGCAGTTCGGCGTGATCGTCGAAGTACACGGTTCGACTGCCGAAGTGCTGCCAGGTGTCGCTGCCTCGCCCCGCCACGACGACGGTGTCCCCGGCCGCCGCGTCCGCCACGGCGTGGTGGAATGCTGCGCGCCGGTCCGCGATCTCCACCACGCGGACGCCCCGATCACCGGACCGGGCGCCGCGGACGACGTCGGCGCGAATCGAGTGCGGATCCTCGCCGTTGGCGCTCTCGTCCGTGACGACGATGTCGTTCGCATAGGCCGCGGCGACCGTGCCCAGCTCGACGCGCTTGCCCACGTCACGGTCACCGGTCGCCCCGATGACCAGGATCAGGCGCCCCGGGGTGATGCGCCGCAGGTACGGCAGGATCGCGCGCTGGCCGGACACGTTGTGCATGTAGTCGACGAGGGCGGTGAAGTCCTGGCCGGCCGACACGGTCTCGCACCGGCCCGGAATGCTGTGCAGCGCCGAGATGCCGGCGGCCGCACGCTCCGCGTCCACCCCACCGGAGAGGAGGGAGGCGAGTGCGACCAGAGCGTTCGCCACCTGGTGGGGGCCGAGAACCTGCAGTGAGAGCGGGATGTCGCCCACCGGGGTCCGGGCGAGGAATCGGGTGCGATGCGTCGTGCAGTCGATGCGATCGGCGCGGAAGTCCGCCGAAGGATCGGACACCGAGCACGTCACCGTCGGCACCGCGCACTCCGACGCGAGCCGCCGCCCGTACTCGTCGTCGATCATGACGACGGCCCGTCCGGTGCGGTCCGGGGTGAACAGTGAGGCCTTGGTCCGGTAGTACTCCTCCATCGAGCCGTGGAAGTCGAGGTGGTCCCGGCCGAGATTGGTGAAGGCGGTGACGGCGAACTCCACTCCGTCGACGCGGTGCTGGGCGATGGCGTGCGAGGACACCTCCAGGGCGGCGGCCGTGCATCCGTTGTGGACGAACGTCGACAGCGTGCGTTGGAGCACCGTCGCCTCGGGAGTGGTGCGCACCGGGGCCTCGTCGCTGCCGGCGCCGCTGACCGCCACCCCGGAGATCATCCCCGCACGATGACCCGCGGCGCGCAGGCCGGCGTGGTGGAAGTGCGTCGTGCTCGTCTTGCCGTTGGTGCCCGTCGCTCCGAACACGGCCATCGACGAGGACGGGCTCCCGTGGAACCATGCGGCCAGCGGACCGACGACGACCCGCGGATCCGCGACCACGATGCTCGGCAACCGGGTGCCGGGCCGATCGCTGAGCACGGCCACCGCGCCGGCGCGCTGGGCGTCCTCCTCGAAATCGAGACCGTGCCAGCGTGTTCCGGGGAGCGCGACATACAGATCGCCGGGCCGCACCGCACGCGAATCGTCACAGAGATCGTCCACCGTGACCGGCTCGGCGGGGCCTGCGACCGATCCGCCCGCGCGGTCGGCGACGTCGACGAGGGACCTCGCCCCCTGGCCACCGGCATGCCGGATCGGACGGCGGGACACGACACTCACCAGGATGCGGTACCCGAAAGTAGAACGCTCAACCACCTCGGTGCGGCACCCGGGACACTGGAGGGGTGAGCGCAGCCGACGGAGACTCCACGCAGGCCCGAGTGGTGCTGAGGACCATGCCCGACGATCGACTTCCCGAATGGGTCGAGCGCAGCCGCGGCGACTACCGCGCCGATCGCGTCCGGGCGGGTGACACCCTCGAACAGGCGACCGACAACGCCGAGCAGAGTTTCTCCGCCTACTTCCCCGACGGTCGTCCGGCACCGCATCATCAGGTGTACGACGTGCTGGACGGCGAGACCGTGGTGGGGTCACTGTGGATCGGGCCCCAGTCGATCGCGACCACGACCGACTGGTGGGTCTGGGACGTCGCCATCGACGAGCGGTACCGGGGTCGCGGTCTCGGCCGGGCGGCGATGCTCCTGGCGGAGGACGCCGTGCGGGAGAACGGCGGAACGGTGCTCGGGCTCAATGTCTTCGGCTTCAACACGGCGGCGCGTCGGCTGTACGAGTCGCTGGGGTACGACACCGCGTCCCTCCGGATGCAGAAGGTTCTCCGGGAGGACGCGCGATGAGCGTGGACGAGCCGGTGGTGTTCGACCTCACCGCGGCGCGCGACGAGTTCACCCGCTTCATGATGTCCTACCGCTTCGGCATGCAGGAGCTCACCACCAAGATCGACATCCTGAAGGACGAGTTCACGCACCTGCATTCCTACAGTCCCATCGAGCACGTGGTGTCGCGGCTGAAGACGCCGCGCAGCATCGCCGAGAAGGCCGTGCGCAAGGGGATTCCGTTGACGTTCCAGGCGATTCGCGCCGGTCTGTTCGACATCGCCGGCGTCCGGATCACCTGTAGTTTCATCGCCGACACCTATGCGGTGAAGGAGATGCTGGCGTCGCAGAGCGACATCCGAGTGCTCGAGTTCGAGGACTACATCGCGAATCCGAAGCCCAACGGGTACCGCAGTCTCCACCTCACCATCGAGATTCCGGTGTTCCTGTCCGACCGCACGGAGCACGTCTTCGTGGAGCTGCAGATCCGGACCATCGCGATGGACTTCTGGGCGAGTCTCGAACACAAGATCTTCTACAAGTACGACGGTGAGGTGCCGCAACGCCTGCGGGACGAGTTGCGCGAGGCGGCGATGGCCGCGGGCACGCTCGACATCACGATGGAGCGACTGCACGCCGAGGTGGTCCGTCTCGGCGACGCCCGCACCGACGCCGGCCCCGACTACGAGGAGCTGTTCCTGCGCTCGCTCATGCCGGGACTGGCGCCGGATCCGCGGTCAGGCGGGGACGTTCCGCACCCGTAGCGAGGTCTTCGTGGCCAGCACCCAGTAGAGGGCGAAGCCGATGCCGCAGCCGATGAACCAGCTGTACTGCGCCGCGGTGTGCATTCCGGTGAGGGTGCCGCCCGTGAGCACGGGGAACATCGCGAAGACGGCACCGACGGCGGTGGCGATCAGCGCGGCCGGGTTGTAGCCCTTGGCGTAGTGGTACGTGCCGCTCTCGTCCATGGTGAACAGGTCGTCGACGATGACCTTCTGCTTGCGGATGAGGTAGTAGTCCGCGATGAGGATGCCGAACAGCGGTCCGATGAACGCTCCCAGGGTCTCGAGCGTGTAGTGGATGACGTCGGGATTGTTGTAGAGGTTCCACGGCGTGATGAGCACGGAGCCGACGGCGGCGATCATGCCGCCGGCGCGCCAGCTGATCTTCTGCGGGCTGACGTTGGAGAAGTCGAAGGCCGGCGAGATGAAGTTCGCGACGATGTTGATACCGATCGTGGCGATCGTGAAGGTCAACGCGCCCAACACGATCGCGAAGGTGCTGTCGATGCGCGCCACCGTCGTGACGGGGTCGGTGATGAGCTCGCCGAAGACGGGAACGGTGAGGGACGCGGTGACGACGACGAGGATCGAGAAGAGCAGGAAGTTGACGGGCAGGCCCAGGAAGTTGCCGCGCTTCACGGCGGCGTAGCTCTTTCCGTAGCGCGAGAAGTCGCCGAAGTTGAGCATCGGACCCGAGAAGTAGGAGACGACGAGCGCGATCGCGCCGAGCATGACGGGCACCGCGGCGAACCCCGTGTAGGTGACGTCGCCGAGGTTCAGGTCGATGGCGCTCCAGCCGGCTTCGTGAATCAAGTAGCCGCACAACAGGAACATGACGACGTAGACGGCCGGGCCGCAGAAGTCGATGAACTTGCGGATGGACTCCATGCCGCGCCAGAAGACCGCCGCCTGCAGGACCCACAGGAGCATGAAGCTGCCCCACCCCAGAGTGGACAGTCCCGCGAACCCGTGGAGGTCTCGGTCCGCCCACGGACCGAGCGCCGGGAACAGCTTGATCAACACGATGTCGAGCGCGGCGGAGGCCAGGAAGGTCTGGATCCCGTACCACGCCACCGCGATCAGTCCTCGGATGATGGCGGGAACGTTGGCCCCGAGGACGCCGAAGACCGATCGACAGATCACCGGGTACGGGACACCTGCGACCTGACTGGGCTTGGCCACCAGGTTGCAGAAGACGTAGACGATCGAGATGCCGACGAGGAGACAGACGAGCACCTGCCAACTGGCCAGTCCCAGCGCGAAAAGGCTGCCCGCGGTGACGTATCCGCCCACGGAGTGCACGTCGGACATCCAGAACGCGAAGATGTTGTAGGACGACCAGGTCTGCTTCCGCAGCGGGGCGAGGTCCTCGTTGGTGAGCCTCGGGTCGTACCCCTCCTTGATCACTCCACCCCCCACCGGATGTCCCTCTGCTGTCGACCCGCCTCCGGCGTACCCGTGTGCCTCGATCAGATCGTTCACACCGGAGCGGGACCCGGGAGGCGGGTCGAACGGGCCGGTGTGCGGAATGGTGTCGGTCATCGTGTCTCCGTCGCTGGTGCGGACCGTGGTCGGTGCTGCGGAGAAGTCTGAGCCCGTTGTATTTCCGTGTCGTGACGAAACCGATATATCTCTTTACCGGCAGGTTTCCGGGTCCGGTCTGTCCGGTTCCGGCTCAGGAGAGCAGGCCGGAACCCGCCGGAAGCGTCGCGATGACGTCGTTCAGCCGCTCGTTGTGGTGCCCTGCCGCCGCCAGGAGTGCCGCCGAGTCGCGGTCGACGAACGCGCGGACCATGACGCTGTGATCGTCGTTCAACGCCGCGCGGTCCGCACCCTTCACGTGCACCATCGGTTGGACCGGCTCCGTGACGTTCCACGCGACGTCGAGCATGTGGAGCAGGCGGTACATCCGGGACGGCGCGGTGAGGGCGACGTGGAACTCGCGGCTCAACCGGTGGTAGCGCTGGGGATCGTCGTCCGCGATCGAGGATCGGAGGTCTCGCTCGATCTGTTCGGCACGACGCCGTTCCCCGTCGGTGGCGGCCTCGGCCGCCACCGCGAGGGCGGCGTTCTCGAGCACCTCCCGAACGATGTACATCTCGCGCAGTTCCTGAGACGTCAACTGCGCGACCGTGTATCCGAGGTTGGGTCGATGCGACACCAGATTCTCGCCGATGAGGGTCTTCAGCGATTCGCGCACCGGGATGCGGCTGACTCCGAACACGTCGGCGACGTCGCCCAGGGGAATGGGCGTTCCCGGCGGGGCGTCACCCGACAGGATGACCCGGCGGAGTTCGGTGAGGATCTCCTCCTGTGAACCACCCGCGACGTCGCGGGACAGTTTCGCGAGCAGGGCCGAGCGGCGACGCGGCGGCATCGTGACCCCTTCTGCGAACCGGGACGGGACATGGCGACTCTAACCGGGGGAGTCGTCGGACGCTCGCGTGTCGCCGCATCGGTGCGACGAGAGTTGGTGAACGTTCACGTCGGCGGACGCCGGTCGATCGATCCGCTGCCGGGCAGTCGGCTCGCCTGCCCGAGCTCGCGGCGCGGGCTCCCCGGTGCACGTCGATCTGCCGTGGACGATCAGGTCGGCGGCTGCTCGATCCGAGCGAACCTCAAGTCTCGCTTGACAGTCGAGACCGGTCACACCGACCGGCCGGGGTCACGGCGCGCCGAGCAGCGCCGATGCACGGTGCGCGCGGGGCGGGTGTCCCTCGAACGGACCACAGCGCGATTCCCGCGTCGGCGGGTGTTCGGGCCGATCCTGCCCGACTTATGACAAATACCGAGAAAGGCCCTTACGATGACCCGATGCGCGACGGTCGTCTTCCCGATGGATTCGGAGTGCGTATCGATCCTCGAGTGCGGACTCTCTCGAACGGTCGAGTTCTCCTCGGCGGATCGCCCACCAGGATGGTGATGCTGGCACCCGCCGCGGCCGCGATGATCGGCGACGGATTCCTGCGGGTGTCCGATCCCGACTCCGCCACGGTGGCGCGTCGACTGCTCGACTCCGGTGTCGCGAACCCCCGGCCGATGAGCACTCCGTCCGCCGCGGACGTGACGGTCGTGATCCCGGTCCGCGACAACCACGAGGGACTGCTGCGGCTGATGCGCGCGCTGCGTGGACTCCGCGTGATCGTCGTGGACGACGGGTCCCGCGTTCCCGTCCGGCACGCCGAGATCGCCGTGGACGAACTGTGTGCCTCGGTCGCGGTGGTGCGGCACGACGCCCCGCGGGGACCGTCCGCGGCGCGCAACGCCGGCCTCGCCGCGGCCACGACCGACTTCGTCGCGTTCCTCGACTCCGA
This sequence comes from Rhodococcus sp. BP-241, assembly GCF_019836145.1. NCBI lineage: Bacteria > Bacillati > Actinomycetota > Actinomycetes > Mycobacteriales > Nocardiaceae > Rhodococcus > Rhodococcus sp. BP-241. Next base: position 133,878 of record NZ_JABUEI010000002.1, read on the forward strand.
CGTGGTGCCGCGCAAGGGCTGGCTCGAAGTCGTCCTCAGTCATTTCTCCGACCCCTCCGTCGGGCTGGTCGCTCCGCGCATCGTGGCGCTCGAGCCGGAGGGCAGTGCGCTCGCCCGCTACGAGCGCGCACGGTCCTCCCTCGATCTCGGTCGCCGGGAGGCCCCGGTGTTCGCGGGTGGCCCGGTGTCGTACGTCCCCAGTGCGGCGGTCGTCGCCCGGCGACGGGCCGTGCTCGACTGCGGAGGCTTCGACGAGGCGATGCACGTGGCCGAGGACGTCGATCTGTGCTGGCGACTGCAGGACGCGGGATGGCGCCTGCGGTACGAGCCGGTGGCCCGCGTCGCCCACGATCACCGCGTCACTCTGCGAAAGTGGTTCGGCCGCAAGCTATTTTACGGTACCGGTGCCACCGAGCTGGCCTCCCGCCACCACGGGAAGGTGCCGCCCGTGGCCATGGCGCGGTCGACCCTGCTCGCACTGCTGCTGGCCGCCTCGGGGACGCGTGCGGGCATGGTCGGTGCGCTGGTCACGCTGATCACCACGGTGGTCCGCCTACGGCGCCTGTTCGTCGATCTGGATCACCCCACTCGCCTCGCCGCGGTGTTCGCGGCACGCGGAACCGTCGGGGGCGCTTGGCAGTTGGCCTCCGCGGCGGTGCGGCACTACTGGCCGGTCACGCTGGTGGCCGTGCTGTTCTCCCGGCGCATCCGACGTCTGGCGCTGGCCATCGCGGTGGCGGAGGGTGTGCGGGACTGGGTCGAGCACCGGGAGCCGGGCGGCCTCGGTCCGGTGCGCTACGCGGCGTACAAGCGCATCGACGACGTCGCCTACGGCACCGGACTCTGGGTGGGTGCCGTGTCGCACCGCGACCCCCGTGCTCTGGTGCCGCGTCTCGGCAACCAGTAGTCCCTGCCAGCCGCTCTGTGAGCTGGGTTACAGTGGAGGCCGGTCGAGTGTGCCGATCTGCCGGGCGAGGCTGTTGACGGAAGCGGGGTCTGTGGTGACGGTCAATCCGTGGGTCGCGATGAGGCCCGGGGACGACGCCGCCACGCTCGCGCGCTCCGTCTCCCGCGCTCACGAGACCTTTGTCGGGCCGGGCCTGTCGACCGTGGGACTCGCCCGTCCCGTCGATCCCCAGTCGCCCGTGCGGTCCGTCGTTCTCGACTCCTGGCTGCGCAGCCGCGACATGGGCGTCGACCCCGATCGTGGTGCGGACGATCTCCTCGACGACGTCACGCTCGCGCAGTACCGCGCCGATCACCCGATGTCCGTCATCCGACCCGTGGTGCGCAAGCTCCTCGTCGAGGACGCCGCCGACACCGGCCTTCTCGTGGCCATCACCGACGCGTCGGGCCGGCTGCTGTGGGTCGAGGGCGACACCGCGGCGAAGGATCGCGCGAACGCCATGAACTTCACCGAGGGCGCTGACTGGAGCGAGGGGCGGATGGGCACCAACGCCCCCGGCACCGCGCTGGCCATCGATCACTGCGTGCAGATCTTCGCCGCCGAGCACTTCTCGCGGCCCGTGCACGAGTGGAGTTGCAGTGCAGCCCCCGTCCACCACCCCGTCACCGGCCGCATCCTGGGGGCCATCGACATCACGGGCGGTCCGCGCGTCGCGGTTCCCGAGGTGCTCTCGTTGGTCCGCGCGACGGTGGCGGCGGCCGAGTCCGAACTGCGATTGCATCTGCTCGAGTCCCCGCGTCCCGATCTCGACACCGGAGTCCGGCTGGAGGTGCTCGGAGCCGGGCGCCCGTCGTTGGTCCGCGGCGGTGAACGCGTCGCCCTGTCCGGACGGCACGCCGAGATGCTGCTGCTGTTGCGGGCACATCCCGAGGGGCTGAGCTCCGACCATCTCGCCGTGCTGCTCGACGAGAACGAGCTGGACTCGGTCACTGTTCGAGCCGAGATGTCGCGCCTGCGCAAGGTTTTCGGGGCCGACGGTGTGGCCTCGCGGCCCTATCGACTGGTGGCGGAACTGTCGTCGGACGTCGAGGACGTGCGGGCGGCTCTCGACCGCGGGGACATCGACGCGGCGCTGCGGCTCTACTCCGGCGTGGTGCTCCCGTCGTCGTACGCCCCGGGTATCGCGGAGATCCGCGAGGAGTTGCGAGTGCGCGTCCAGGCGGCGCTGCTGCGGTCCGGTGACCCGGTGCTGCTGGCGCGGTGGACGGCGTCGGTGCACGGCCGCGAGGACGCCGCCGCGTGGTCGGCCTACCTCGCCACGCTCAGCCCGTCCTCGGCGCTGTACGGGCAGGTCCAGGCTCGCCTCGCCCTGCTGGGCTGACCGAGTCGGCTCTGCAACGGTCATGCAACCGTCGTCGTTCTAGTGTCCTGCATCACAGCCCCCGATGACCGTGGGGGTGGATCACCGATGAAGGAGCATGTTCGATGACTGTCTTCGCTCGCCCGGGTACGCCCGACGCCGCCATGTCTTTCGAGGCCCGCTACGACAACTGGATCGGCAACGAGTGGGTCGCTCCGGTCAAGGGTCAGTACTTCGAGAACCCGACGCCCGTCACGGGACAGAACTTCTGCGAGATCGCGCGTTCCACCGCCGAGGACATCGACCTCGCCCTGGACGCCGCACACAAGGCCGCGCCGGCGTGGGGCAAGACCTCGCCCGCCGAGCGCGCCGTCATCCTGAACAAGATCGCCGACCGCATCGCCGAAAACCTCGACTCCATCGCGCTCGCCGAGTCGTGGGACAACGGCAAGCCGATCCGCGAGACGCTGAACGCCGACATCCCGCTCGCGATCGATCACTTCCGCTACTTCGCCGGATGCATTCGTGCGCAGGAGGGTTCGCTGTCCGAGATCGACAGTGACACCGTCGCGTACCACTTCCACGAGCCGCTCGGCGTCGTCGGCCAGATCATCCCGTGGAACTTCCCGATCCTGATGGCCGTGTGGAAGCTCGCCCCCGCACTCGCCGCCGGCAACGCCGTCGTCCTCAAGCCGGCCGAGCAGACTCCCGCGTCGATCATGTACCTGATCAGCGTCATCGGTGACCTGCTGCCCCCGGGCGTGCTCAACATCGTCAACGGCTTCGGCACCGAGGCCGGCAAGCCGCTCGCGTCGAGCCCCCGCATCAAGAAGATCGCGTTCACCGGTGAGACCACGACCGGGCGCCTGATCATGCAGTACGCCTCGCAGAACCTCATCCCGGTGACGCTCGAGCTCGGCGGCAAGAGCCCCAACATCTTCTTCTCCGACGTGCTGTCGCAGAACGACGACTACCAGGACAAGGCCCTCGAGGGCTTCACGATGTTCGCCCTCAACCAGGGCGAGGTCTGCACCTGCCCGTCGCGTTCGCTGATCCAGCAGGACATCTACGACGACTTCCTTGCACTCGCCGCGATCCGCACCAAGGCCGTCCGCCAGGGTGATCCGCTGGACACCGAGACGATGATCGGCGCCCAGGCCTCGAACGACCAGCTCGAGAAGATCCTGTCGTACATCGAGATCGGCAAGGGCGAGGGCGCCAAGATCGTCACGGGCGGCGAGCGCGCGCAGCTCGGCGGCGACCTCAACGGCGGCTACTACGTGCAGCCCACCATTTTCACCGGCAAGAACAACATGCGCATCTTCCAGGAGGAGATCTTCGGACCCGTCGTCTCGGTCACGTCGTTCACCGACTACGCCAACGCCATCGAGATCGCCAACGACACGCTGTACGGCCTCGGCGCCGGTGTCTGGTCGCGTGACGGCGGCGTCGCCTACCGCGCCGGCCGCGACATCCAGGCCGGTCGTGTGTGGACCAACACGTACCACCAGTACCCGGCCCACGCGGCCTTCGGTGGCTACAAGCAGTCGGGCATCGGCCGCGAGAACCACAAGATGATGCTCGACCACTACCAGCAGACCAAGAACCTGCTGGTGAGCTACGCCCCGAAGGCTCAGGGCTTCTTCTGATGCAGCCGAACCACGGGTCGGCACCGCCTCCGAGGCTCAAAGCAACCGCCGGGGCGATGGAGCTTCTCCGTCGCCTCGGCGGGCTCCACGGCGCGCTGATGATGCATCAGAGCGGCGGATGCTGCGACGGGTCGTCGCCGATGTGTTACCCCGCAGGCGAATTCATCGTCGGGGACCGCGACGTCCTGCTCGGGCTCCTCGACCTGCGCGCGGAGGTGGGCACCGTCGCGGACGACCTGCCGAGCGACGGCGACGCCGTTCCGGTGTGGATCTCCGGGTCGCAGTTCCAGGCGTGGAAGCACACCCAGATGGTGCTCGACGTGGTGCCGGGCCGGGGCAGCGGCTTCTCCCTCGAGACGCCGGAGGGGTTGCGGTTCCTCAGTCGTGGGCGGGCCTACACCCCCGAGGAGAACGCGGAACTCGAGTCGCAGGACCCCATCACCGGCGCGCAGTGGGAGGAGGGCGCTCGCCCGCCCGTCCCCACCGAGTCGATCGTGGTCGCCGAGGCCGTCGACGCCTGCCCGGTGCCGGGGATGGCGATTCAGGGATGAGTCGGGTGCGCTGAGCCGCGGTTACCGCGGCTCAGCGCACCGTCGGAGGGTCGCTCGGACCTCGGCGATCACCTCGTCGGGTCTCTGTGTGAGGTCGCGCCAGGTGTACCGCAGCACCGTCCACTCCTGAACGACGACGTTCTGCCGAGTTCGGTCTCGGTGAAAGGCGGTGGGGTCCGAATGGAAGGCCCAGCCGTCGATCTCGATGCAGACGCGTTCGTCGAGGAACACGAAGTCCAGCACGTACCCGCGCCACGGAAAGTTGACCAGGAACCCGGTGATGCGTCCATTGCGCATCACGGCGAGGAAGAGTCGCTCGGCCTCCGACCGAGCTCCTCCCTCCGCTGCCACGAGAAGCTTCTCGGCGGCGGGCGCGCCACGTCGCCGGGGGTTCCGATCGTGTGCGCGCCGGAGCACGGACGGCGACATCCGCCCGCGAAGGGCCACGTCGACGATGCCCATGCCCATCTCCTCGGACGCTTCGAGAACCGTGAGACCCGACGCCGTGACGCGGATTCCGCGAATTGCGACCACGTCGGCGGGGTCGAGGTTCCGTCGTCGCACCCGAACACCCGACGGCGCCCTGCTCCGTCCTCCGCGCGGGACCGTGACATCGACGATGCGTGGTGCAACCGAAACGAGTCCGTGCCAGTACGCGGCACTCGCCGACGTCACAACCGCCCCGTCGCCGGCCCAGTATGCGGCGCACCGCACCCTCGCGGCGTCCGTCCACGGTCTGTCGCAGGCGACGTAGACACCGCGCGTGACCCGGCGCCAATGGCCCGCTCGGACGCGCCGATCGATCGCGTCCTGGCTCATCCCGGCGTCGTGAGCCTGCGTCGCGGTGATGACACCGTCGTGGAGCGCGAGAAGTCGATCGATCACAGGCGTTGGACGGCCGCGTCGGCTCTCCTGGTTCCGCCGGGTGCGCCGGGTGCGCGGGGCCGCGGTTACCGCGGGTCAGCGCACCGTCCAGTGGAAAAACAATCGCAACGTCCCCGCAACACGGCAGTCCTAGCCTCACCTCACCACCCGCTCACACTCCGAAAGAGGCTCACCCATGGCCGTGAAGGAACCGCGCCCCGTGGCGTCCGATTCTCAGGCAGAATCGTCCGACTACCTGGCCAAGCGCACGCTCAAGACCGGCAGCGCGGGGTGGGTGCTGCTGGCGGGGCTGGGTGTCAGCTACGTCATCTCGGGTGACTACTCGGGGTGGAACTTCGGACTCGAGCAGGGTGGGTTCGGTGGTCTGCTGATCGCGGGCATCCTGATCGCCGGCATGTACCTGGCGATGGTGCTGGGCATGGCGGAGATGTCGTCTGCGCTCCCGGCAGCGGGCGGCGGATACACGTTCGCCCGGCGCGCGCTCGGACCGTGGGGCGGATTCGCCACCGGCACAGCCATTCTCATCGAGTATGCCATCGCCCCCGCGGCCATCGCGACGTTCATCGGCGCCTACGTCGAATCGCTCGGCCTGTTCGGGATCACCGACGGGTGGTGGGTGTACCTCGCCGTCTACGCCATCTTCATCGGCGTGCACCTCGCCGGTGTCGGTGAAGCGCTGAAGGTCATGTTCGTCATCACCGGCATCGCTCTCGTAGGCCTCGTCATCTTCGCTGTCGCCGCGATCTTCCAGTTCGACGCCTCCAACCTCACCGACATCGCCCCGACGGATGCCGCGGGCGCCTCGAGTTTCCTGCCGATGGGGTACCTGGGGATCTGGGCCGCGGTGCCGATCGCGATCTGGTTCTTCCTCGCGATCGAGGGCGTGCCGCTCGCGGCCGAGGAAGCGAAGGATCCGGCGCGCAACGTGCCACGCGCATCATCGCCGCCATGGCGGTGCTGCTGGTGACCGCCACCGCCATGCTGATCCTCGTGACGGGCGCCGGCGGAGCCGACGCGATGCAGGCGTCGGGCAACCCGTTGGTGGAGGCGCTGGGAGACAGCGGCGCCGCGACGGTGGTCAACTACATCGGCCTCGCCGGTCTGATCGCCAGCTTCTTCTCCATCATGTACGCCTACTCCCGGCAGCTGTTCGCGCTGAGCCGCGCCGGCTACCTGCCGAAGTCGATGTCCGTCGTCAACAGCCGGAAGGCGCCGACGCTGGCGCTGATCGTGCCCGGCATCATCGGCTTCGCCCTGACGTTCACCGGCAAGGGCTCGATGTTGTTGAACATGGCCGTCTTCGGGGCGGCGCTGAGCTACGTTCTGATGATGGTGAGCCACATCGTGCTCCGTCGCCGCGAGCCCGACATGCCGCGCCCTTATCGCACCCCGGGCGGCACGGTCACGACCGGATTCGCGCTCGTCATCGCCGCCTTCGCCGTGATCGCGACGTTCCTCGTGGACAGCCAGGCGGCGCTGTGGTGCCTGGTCGTCTTTGCGCTCTTCATGGTCTACTTCGGCGTCTACAGCCGCCATCACCTCGTGGCCAATTCTCCGGACGAGGAGTTCGCGGCGCTCGCCGCTGCCGAGGACGAACTCGGGTGAGCACCTACCACCAGCAGATCTCGGGATCGACCTACACCTTCGACGGTCTCGTCGAGGTCATGGCGAAGGCCACCCCGGCGCGATCGGGCGATCAACTCGCAGGCTGCGCGGCGGAGTCGGACGCCGAACGTGCCGCCGCCGCCTGGGTTCTGGCGGATCTCCCGTTGCAGACGTTCCTCGACGAGCAGGTGGTGCCGTACGAGAGCGACGAGGTCACCCGCCTCATCATCGACAGCCATGACGCGCAGGCATTCGACGCGGTCTCTCATCTGACGGTGGGCGGTCTGCGGGACTGGTTGCTCACGGTCGCAGCGGAACCCGACAGCGCCCGGACACTGCGGGACGTCGCGCCCGGCCTCACCCCGGAGATGGTGGCCGCGACGAGCAAGATCATGCGCAACCAGGATCTCATCGCGGTGGCGCGGGCGGCGACGGTGATCTCGGCGTTCCGCACCACCATCGGTCTGCCCGGAACGATGGCCACCCGCCTGCAGCCCAATCATCCGACGGACGACCCGCACGGAATCGCCGCGGCGACGCTCGACGGTCTGCTGATGGGCTCGGGCGACGCCGTCATCGGCATCAACCCGGCGACCGACTCACCTGCTGCGACAGCCGATCTGCTGTACCTGCTCGACGAGATCCGCCAGCGTTTCGAGATTCCGGTGCAGTCGTGTGTGCTCTCCCACGTCACCACCACCGTGGACCTGATCGGCAAGGGTGTCCCGGTGGATCTCGTGTTCCAGTCCATCGCGGGAACCGAGGGTGCCAACTCCAGTTTCGGGGTGACGGTGCCGATGCTCCTCGAGGCGAACGAGGCGGGAAAGTCGTTGCACCGCGGCACCGTCGGGAACAACGTCATGTACCTGGAGACGGGCCAGGGATCGGCGCTGTCCGCCAACTCCCACGTCGGAACCGGGGGCAAGCCCGTCGATCAGCAGACCCTCGAGACCCGCGCGTACGGGTTGGCGCGGGCGCTCGATCCGCTGTTGGTCAACACCGTCGTGGGCTTCATTGGACCCGAGTACCTGTACGACGGCAAGCAGATAATCCGTGCCGGCCTCGAGGATCACTTCTGCGGCAAGATCCTGGGCCTGCCCATGGGTGTCGACGTCTGCTACACCAACCATGCCGAAGCGGACCAGGACGACATGGACACGTTGTTGACGCTGCTCGGTGCCGCGGGCGCCGCCTTCGTCATCGCCGTGCCGGGTGCCGACGACATCATGCTCGGCTACCAGAGCCTGTCCTTCCACGACGCCCTCTACGTCCGACAGGTGTTGGGCCTCAGACCCGCTCCCGAGTTCGAGGCGTGGATGCACCGGCTGGGGATGACCGACGACGCGGGGCGGGTCCTGCCCGTCGACGCCGCGTCGTCGCCGCTGCGAGCACTGACGACGCCGGCATGAGCACACCGGACTTCTGGACCGACCTGCGTGTCACGACGCAGGCGCGCATCGGGCTCGGCCGGGCGGGGGACGCCCTTCCGACGACGCGGGTGCTCGAGTTCCGTGCCGCCCACGCCGCGGCGCGGGACGCGGTCCACATGCCGCTCGACACCGACAGCTTCGCTCGGGAGATCGCCGCTGTCGGACTCGGTGATCCGGTGGTCGTGTCCAGCAAGGCGTCCACCCGCAGCGAGTATCTGCGTCGTCCCGATCTGGGACGGCAGCCCGAGGACCTGTCCGGTGTCGACTCGGTCGACGCGGACATCGGAATCGTGTTGTGCGACGGGCTCTCCCCGCGGGCGCTGATGGATCACGGTGCGGGTCTGCTCGCTGCGCTGAAGGACTCGCTGGGCACGTTCACGATCGCGCCCCCGGTGATAGCGACCCAGGCCAGGGTCGCGCTGGGTGACCATGTCGGGGCGGCACTGGGCGTGTCGACGCTCATCGTCGTCATCGGTGAACGGCCGGGACTCTCGGTCGCGGACAGCCTCGGCATCTACCTGACGCACGGTCCGAAGCCGGGCCGCAACGACTCCGAGCGCAACTGCATCTCGAACATCCACCCGCCCGGCGGCATGCACTACGACCATGCGGCACGGGTGACGGCATCGCTGGTCGCGGGTGCCCGCACGCTCGGGCGGTCCGGCGTCGATCTCAAGGACTCCTCTCGCGAACTGACCTGACCCGCGCACCGTTAGGGTCTGACATCGTGCTGCTGCAACGTGTGCGCGTCGAACCCGCGCGGGACGACCTCTCGGACGTCCGCATCGTCGACGACCTGGTGAGCGAGATCTCGGCACCCGGGGAGCGCCTGACTCCCGCCTCCGCCGAGACCGTCGTCGACGGGCGCGGGGGAGTAGTGCTGCCCGGGTTCGTCGACGGGCACCTGCACATGGCGCAGTGGGCACTCGCGCGCCGCCGACTGGACGTCGGCGCGGCCACCAGTGCACGGCACCTCGTCGACCTGCTGGTGACGTCGGGCCTCACCGGCGACGTTCGTGCACAGGGCTTCCGGGGTGCCCTCTGGCCGGACGCACCGCACAAGGACCTGCTCGAGGCCGCGCTGCCGGGTGTGTCCGTCGCGGTGACGAGCATGGATCTGCACACCGTCTGGCTCTCCCCGGCGTTGCTGCGCGAGCTCGCGGTCGATCACCCCACCGGTGTCTTCCGCGATCACGACGCCATCGCGATCGCGAGTGCCGTCGACGCGCGTGTCGGTACGGGCGTGCTCGACGAGTACGTGTGCGAGGCCACCGAGGATCTCGCCGCGCGGGGCGTGACCGAGGTCCTCGACTTCGAGTTCGACGACAACCTCACCGCGTGGACGCGGCGCTTCGCCTCCGGTCGTCCGGCAGTGCGGGTGAGCGCGTCGACGTGGCCGACGTGGCTCGAGGAGACACTGGCGGCCGGCCACCGGACCGGCGACGTCGCCGCGGACACGGGCCGCATGCTCCGCATGGGACCGCTGAAGATCATGGCCGACGGGTCGCTCAACACGCGGACGGCCTGCTGCCACGACCCCTATCCCGACGCGGGGCACGCGGCGCCGGCGACGCACGACGCCGAGGCACACGGGCTGCTGCTCGTCGACCATCCGGAGCTGGTGCGATTGATCTCGCGCGCGGCGGGCGGTGGGATCGCCGCCGCGGTGCACGCCATCGGTGACCGCGCCAACACCGTCGTGCTCGACGCCTTCGAGACCGTGCGCGCGCTCATGGACTCGGGTGCTCTCCCCGTCGTCGGTGGACGCGTCGAGCACGCGCAGCAGGTCCGCCCGGAAGACCTGGACCGGTTCGCGGCGCTGGGCGTCGTCGCCTCGGTCCAGCCTCAGCACGCGGTGACCGACCGCGACGTCGCCGACGTGCTGTGGTCCGGCCGACGATCGATCGCGTACGGCTACCACTCGCTGCACCGCCACGGCGCGCTGCTGCAGTTCGGGTCCGACGCTCCCGTCTCCCCGCCCGATCCGCGGTCGGCCGTCGCCGACGCCGTGTTCCGCACCGACGACGAGCGACCGTCCTGGCATCCGGGCGAGGCGGTGGCGATGGACGTCGCACTGCGGGCGGCATCGGGTGGGCGCGCAGGTGTCGACGTCGGATCCGCCGCCGATCTCGTCGTGCTCGCCGAGTCCCCGTACGTCCTGTCGAACGCCGACCTGCGGTCCGTTCCGGTGATCGCCACGATCAGCGGTGGGCGCGCGACCCACGTGTCCTGAGCCTTCGCCACCGTGTCGGAGACACACGCGGTGGCCGAGCAACCTGACCCGTGTCGCTACCCGGCGGTAGTGTCGATGTGTGACAACAGTCTCGCGGTGTGGGTGCATGTTCCACGCCCGGTCGACGCCGCCGGGAGCGTCGCGGGCCGCATTCGGCGCGTCGGTGGGCCACGGGCGGCGCCTGTTCGGTGGAAAGTCCGACAATCCCTCCGGAAACGGGATCGTCGACCGTTTTCGTGCCATTCCTCGTGACGGGGGTGGGGACCGTGTTCCGAGGGCGTCGTCCCTGCTCACACACCCTTTTCTCGCGTCGCGCGGCGAGCGCGTTGGGTCGTACCCGACGTGGTCGACTAGCATGGAGGGCTGCTTGCCAACGAAAGGACTGTCATCGACCACGTCGATTCATCGTCACTGATCAGCGACGTAACGAGTGGCGCCCGCATTCCGGTAAGGAATGAGGTGGAAGTGGAGCACGACGCCCACGGGCGAATCGACGGGCACAGCGCCGGGTACGGATCGCGAATCGGGGGAATCGCTGTCCTGCCACCGTTCACGACGGTGGGCTCGGTCGGCCGGGGCGCGGTGCGCGAGCACGGTGTCGCGAGAGATCACGGGGAGTAGACGAGTGGATGACGGTGCACGGTTCGACGGCGGACCGGCTGACGACGACCGCTCCGACGAGACGGTGACGAGCGAGACGCAGGTGAGCTCGGCGGGAGTGCTGCCCGAGGGCGCGTTCCCGCTGTCGGGAGCACAGCGCGGCATCTGGTTCGCGCAGCAGTTGGCCGGGGACGTGCCGATCGCGATCGCGCACTACGTCGAGCTGAACGGAAGCCTCGACCTCGACCGTCTCGAGTACGCGCTGGACCGGGCGGGCCGCGAGTTCGGATCGGGCTATCTGCGTCTGGCCGAGGTGGACGGCGAGCCGTTCCAGTACGTGGACCTCAGCATGCGTGATCACATCTCCTACTTCGACCTGCGCTCCGAGTCCGACCCGGAAGCCGCGGCGATGGACTGGATGACGCGCGAGTACAGCACGCCGGTGGACATGCTCGTCGACCGTCTCGTGGTGTCCCACGTGCTGCAGTTGAGCGACGAGCGGTGGTTCTGGTACTCCCGCATCCATCACGTCGCGCTCGACGGTTTCGGCGCGATGACGATGATCCAGCGCACCGCTGCGCTGTACACGGCAGCGGTGGAGGGCAGGGAGCCCGAACCCTCCAAGGCCGTCGATCTGACCGATCTCTATGTCGACGACGCCAAGTACCGGTCGTCGGACCGCTTCGAGAAGGACGCCGCGTACTGGGCGGAGAGAGTGCGCAGCCTCCCGGATCCGCCGTCCCTCTCGGCCGTCACCGCTCCGCCGACGTCGCCCGCGCTCATCGCCGGTGGCTTCGTCTCCACCGACCTCGCCGAGCGCCTCGACCGGCGGGTCACCGATCTCGGCACCGCGTCGGCACCGTTCGTGGTCGCCGCCTTCGCCGCGTTCGTCTCCCGCATGACGGGGGCCGAGGACACGGTCCTGAGCCTGCCGGTCTCGGCGCGCACGACGGCGGCCATGCGTCGCTCGGGCGGCATGGTCTCCAACGTGGTCCCGCTGCGTCTCGCACTCCCGCCGAGCTGCACGGTCGCCGAGTCCGCGTCCCGCGCCCAGCTCGAACTCACCGGCGCCCTGCGCCGGCAGCGCTACCGCCACGAGGACATTCGTCGCGACAGCGGCGAGTCGGCGACCCAACGCGGACTGTTCGGCCCGTCGATCAACATCATGCTGTTCCACGACGAGCTGCGGCTCGGCGACCTCAACGGCTCGTACAACGTCCTGACCACGGGTCCGGTCGAGGACCTGGCGCTGAACATCTATCCCGGTGCGGACAGCCGCGAACTGCGGATCGACTTCGAGGCGAACCCGCTGCGGTACACGCAGGACCAGCTGAACGCGCATCGTGCCCGCTTCGTGCGCTTCCTCGATGCGCTGATCGATGCCGAGCCCGACGCACCGCTCGGATCGCTCGAGGTGCTGACCGACGACGAGCGGCGGCGTTTCGTCCCCGCACTGGGCGGCGAGAGCTTCCCGCAGGTCACTTTCGGCGACATCATCGCCCGCGCCGTCGACGCCGCTCCGGACACGGTGGCCGTCACGTGCGGGTCGGAATCGGTCACGTACGAAGAGCTCGACGCGCGCTCCAACCGTCTGGCCCGGCTGCTGATCTCGCGGGGCGTCGGACCGGAGAGCGTCGTCGCGGTCGCACTCGGTCGATCGGTCGAGATGATCCACGCGACGTGGTCGATCGTGGCGTCGGGCGGCGCCTTCCTGCCCATCGACCCGGCGTATCCGCTCGAGCGCATCGTGCACATGCTCGGGGACTCGGGCGCCCGGATCGGCGTGACCACCCGACGACACGTCGCGGACCTGCCGGACACGATCGACTGGCTCGTCGTCGACGACGACGAGCTGTGCGGCGATCTCGAGGTCTGCTCGCCCGCCCGCATCACCGACGCCGAGCGATCGGCTCCGGTCCGACCGTTCACCGCTGCGTGGATGATCTACACCTCGGGATCCACCGGCTTGCCGAAGGGCGTCACCGTCGGCCACGACGGACTGTCGAACATCATCGGCGAGATGACCGTCTCGTACGGGGTGTCGACGAAGTCGGTCGTCCTCGGTGTCGCGTCGCCGAGTTTCGACGCGTCCATCTTCGAGCAGCTGATGGCGCTCTCGTCGGCGACGACGCTGGCTCTCGCTCCGTCGGGGGTGTTCGGCGGAGAGGAACTCGCGGACTACATCCGCGAGAAGAACGTCACGCACGTCGTCATCACGCCGGCCGCGTTGGGATCGTTGGACCCGGACGGTCTCGAGCAGATCGAGTCGATCATCAGCGCCGGTGAGGCACTGCCGTCCGAGGTGGCGGCACGCTGGGCTCCGCGCACCGCGCTGCGGAACGCCTACGGCCCCACCGAGACCACGATGATCGGATCGATCTCCGATCCACTGGTGCCCGGTGCTCCCGTGACCATCGGGTCGCCCATCCGAGGAACGCGACAGGTGGTGTTGGACAACAGGCTCCGGCCCGTTCCCGTGGGTGTCGTGGGTGAGCTGTATCTCGCCGGTGTGGACCTCGCCCGCGGGTACGCCAATCGCTTCGCGCTCACCGCCACGCGCTTCGTGGCCGGACCGTGGGCCGAGCCGGGCGGGCGCATGTACCGCACCGGTGACCTGGTCCGGTGGACCGAGGACGGCGACATCGTCTACGTCGGTCGCGCCGACTCGCAGGTGAAGATCCGCGGCTTCCGCATCGAACTGGGCGAGATCGACGCGGTGCTCGCCGAGCATCCCAGCGTCCGTACCGCCGTCACCGTGGCGCACCGGCAGTCGTCCGGAGCCACGGTGCTCGCGGCGTACGTCGTGCTGCGTCCGGACACGACGCTCGAGCACACCGAACTGCTACGCCATGCCGCGCAACATCTTCCGTCGCACATGATCCCTGCCGCCGTCGTGGTCCTGGACCGCCTGCCCGTCACCGTCAACGGCAAGATCGACCACCGGCGGCTGCCCGAGCCGGTGCTCGCGACGCGCGAGTTCCGCGCCCCGACCACCGTGGTCGAGGAGATCGTGGCATCCGTCTTCACGCAACTGATGGGTGTCGACCGGGTCGGACTCGACGACGACTTCTTCGCTCTCGGCGGCAACTCGCTCATCGCGACGCGCGCCGTCTCCCGTCTGGGTGCCGCACTGGGGACACAGGTCTCGGTGCGCACGTTGTTCGAGGCACCCACCGTCGAGTCGCTCGCGTCCCGACTGCAGCAGGGTGGCCACGGCGAGACCCGCACGCCGCTGGTGCCCCGCGAGCGGACCGGGCCGGTGCCGCTGTCGCTCGCGCAGCGCCGCATGTGGTTCCTCAATCAGTTCGACCCGTCGTCGGTCGCCTACAACATCCCGTTGGCCCTGCGCCTCGAGGGTGATCTGGACATCGCCGCGCTGCAGGTCGCGATCATGGACGTCGTCGACCGCCACGAGGCGCTGCGGACGTCCTACCCGGACACCGAGAACGGACCGGTCCAGGTCGTCCACGATCCCGAGGCCGTGGTGCCGGACCTGACACCCGTGCCGGTCGACGCGGGGGATCTGCACGGCGTGCTGATCTCCTTCGCGATGACCACCTTCCAGGTCACGGAGCACGTCCCGCTGGTCGGTCGCCTGTTCCAGATCAGCGAGACCGACCACGTGCTGGCCATCGTGGTGCATCACATCTCCGCCGACGGTGCATCCCTGACACCCCTCGCGCGCGACCTGATGGCGGCCTACAGCGCCCGCATCGCGTTCTACGCGCCCACGTGGACCCCACTGCCCGTGCAGTACGTCGACTACACGTTGTGGCAGCGGGAGGTGCTGGGGTCCGAGGACGATCCCACGTCGCTCATCGCGCAGCAGGAGCGCTACTGGGTCGAGACCCTGCGCGACGCACCGGATCTGCTGCCGCTCCCGATCGACCGGGCCCGTCCGTCCCGGTCGTCGCTCAGCGGCGGAGCGCACGCGTTCGAGATCGATGCCGAGCTCCACGCGAAGATGATCGACCTGGCCGGGCGCCACCGCACCACGCTCTTCATGGTGGTGCACGCGGCGCTGGCCGTGACGCTCGCCAAGATCAGTTCTACCGACGACATCGTCATCGGCACCCCGGTCGCGGGACGCGGCGACGCGGCGATCGACGACCTCGTCGGCATGTTCGTGAACACCTTGGCGCTGCGCACCACCGTGGGCAGTCGCCAGCCGTTCGACGCGCTGCTGGACCACGTCCGCGAACGCGACCTGCAGGCGTTCGCCAACAGCGACGTTCCGTTCGAGCGTCTCGTGGAGGTGCTGTCCCCGGCGCGGTCGGAGTCGCGTCACCCGATCTTCCAGGTGATGCTGGCGTTCGAGAACATGGGTCACTCGACGGTGGAACTCACCGGACTGCGCCTGTCCACGGTCGATCTCGACCTGCAGGTGGTCAAGTTCGATCTGCAGCTGACCATGACCGATCGCACCGACGACGCGGGCCGTCCCGCCGGTATGCCGGCCACCTTCTCGTACGCGTCGACACTGTTCGACGCCTCGACCATCGAGGCGATCACGCGCCGGTTCGTGCAGGTGCTGACCACGATCGTCGACGATCCCACCGTGTCGGTCGCCGACATCGACGTGCTCGACGCCAGTGACCGCGTGGTCGCCGAGAGGTCGATCCAGCGCGTGTCCGAGGGCCGTCCCGTGGGCGACGACACCATCGTCTCGCGGGTGCTCGATCACGCGGCGAGCCACCCCGAAGCGAGTGCAGTGCGGTTCGGCGAGGTGTCGATCACTTACGGCGAGTTGGACTCTCGTTCGCGCGCCGCTGCAGCGAGGCTGTACGCGCTGGGGGTGCGGTCCGGCGATCGGGTCGCGGTGGTGTGCGACCGGTCGGTGGATCTGGTCGCCGTGCTGTTCTCCGTCATGAGGGCAGGCGCGACCTACGTGCCGATCGACCCCGAGTATCCGGGCGACCGGGTCGACTACGTCGTGGCCGACTCCGGTGCGCGCTTCGCCGTGGTCTCCGCTCGGCTCGAGGACCAGGTGCGGCGCGACGGCCTGACCGTCGTCGTGGACACCGATGTCGTAGCGGCGGAATCGGATTCGGAGTCGGGGTCCACCGCGCTGCTGCCCGTGGCGCGGCCGGACGACGTCGCGTACATCATCTACACCTCCGGATCCACCGGTAACCCCAAGGGTGTGGCGATCCCGCACACCAACGTGGTGACGTTGCTGACGAACACCGAGCAGTACTTCGGCTTCGGACCCGACGACGTCTGGACGATGTTCCACTCCTACGCCTTCGACTTCTCGGTGTGGGAGTTGTGGGGCGCGCTCACCACGGGCGGCAGCGTCGTCGTGGTGGACCACTGGACCGCTCGCTCGCCGGGCGACTTCCTCGACATGCTCGCCGACCGGGGCGTGACGGTGCTCAACCAGACACCGTCGGCGTTCTATCAACTCGCCGAGGCCGAGCGCGACCGTGCGGGCACCGAGCTGTCCCTGCGCCACGTCGTCTTCGGCGGTGAGGCGCTGGATCTGTCGCAGCTGCAGCGCTGGTACGCGCGGCACGCGGACGACAGTCCCCGGCTCGTGAACATGTACGGCATCACCGAGACGACGGTGCACGTCACCTACCAGGAGTTGACGGCGGCATTCGCGGCCGCGGCCCAGGGCAGCGTCATCGGCGTTCCCGTCCCGGGTCTCGGCGGCATTGTGCTCGACGACGCCCTGCGGCCCGTACCCGTCGGGGTTCCAGGTGAGCTCTACGTCCTGGGTGCTCAGTTGGCGCAGGGCTACGTCGGTCGCCCCGACCTGAACGCGACGCGTTTCGTGGCCAACCCGTACCTGGCCGGTCAGCGGATGTACCGCTCCGGCGACGTCGTGCGGTGGAACCGCGACGGCGCGCTGGAGTACCTCGCACGTGCGGACGCCCAGGTGCAGATCCGCGGATTCCGCGTCGAACTGGGCGAGATCGAGACCGTCGTGGCGTCCACGCCCGGTGTCGCGGGCGCCGCCGCGTCGGTGGTGCGGCGCCCGGCCGGCGACGTCCTGGTCGCGTTCGTGGTGCCCGAATCGGGCTCCACGGTCGACGCGGCGGCAGTCACCGAACACGTCGCCTCGCTGTTGCCGGCGTACATGGTTCCCGCGCGCATCGTCGAGCTGGACCGTCTGCCGCTGACCGTGAACGGCAAGCTCGACCGCAAGGCACTGCCCGAGGTCACCGAGGACTCCGATCGCACGTACCGCGCACCCGAGACGCGGGTGGAGAAGGCGATCGCGGGTGTCTTCGAGGACATCCTCGACGTCACACCCGTCGGCCTGGACGACGATTTCTTCGGACTCGGCGGCAACTCGCTCGTCGCGACCCAGGTCGCGTCCCGCATCGGTACCGAACTGGGCGTGCACGTTCCGGTCCGCGCCGTGTTCGATGCGACCACCGTCTCGCGTCTCGCGGCGGTCGTCGCCGAGCTCGGTGCGTCCGATCGACCCGCGCTCGTCGCGGGTCCCCGTCCCGATGTGATTCCGCTGGCACTCGCACAGCAGCGCATGTGGCTGAGCAACCGGCTCGACCCGTCGTCGCCGATGTACAACCTGCCGTTAGGTATCCGGCTCGAAGGCCGTCTCGATCTCATGGCACTGCGTCGTGCTGTTCGTGACCTCGTCACGAGACACGAGATCCTCCGCACCGTGTACCCGCAGACGGACGGCGTACCGCGGCAGGAGATCCTGACGGTCGACGAGGCGGGCGTCGAGCTCGCCGTCCAGGATGTTCCGTCCGCGCGGTGGATCGACGAGTTCGTCGCCCTCGCGACGCGCGGCTTCGACGTCACCACGGCGGTCCCGCTGCGGCTCGCGGTGTTCCGAGATCCGGAAGTCTCCACCAAGGCCGTGCTCGCGATCGTCGTGCACCACATCGCCGCGGACGGCGTGAGCCGCGTGGCGCTGACCCGCGACCTCGTCACCGCCTACCTCGCACGCACCGAGGGCGTCGACCCCGCGTGGGCTCCGCTCCCCGTCCAGTACGCCGACTACGCGGTGTGGCAGCGCGACGTCATCGGCTCGCCCCGCGACGCCGAGTCGGTCGCGTCCGCCCAGATCGCCTACTGGAAGCAGGCTCTCGACGGCCTGCCCCCGGAGCTGGACCTGCCGCGTGACCGGGAGCGGCCGGCGTCGCCCACCCGCGAGGGTGCGTCCGTCCACTTCGCAGTGGACGGGTTCGCGGCGGACCGGGTGGAGGCACTGGCGCGCGACCACAACGCGACGCGATTCATGGTGGTGCACGCGGCACTCGCCGTCGTCCTCTCCCGCCTGTCCGGATCGACGGACATCGCGATCGGCACCGCTCTCGCGGGCCGCGGAGATCCGGCGCTCGACAACCTGGTCGGCATGCTCGTCAACACGGTGGCCCTGCGTCTGCGGGTCGACGAGGATCTGAGCTTCGCCGAACTGGTGGCCGCAGCCCGTCGCGTGGACGTCGACGCGTTCGCGCACTCGGAGGTGCCGTTCGAGACCGTCGTCGACGCCGTCGCGCCGCAGCGCACGGGATCGGTGCCGCCGCTCTTCCAGACCGCACTGGCGTTCCGCAACATCACGCCGGCGCGGGTGGAGCTGCCCGAGATCACCGTGTCCGAACTGGAGAATCCGTTCGAGCCCGCCAACTTCGATCTGTTGCTCACGGTCGACGACGACGGCTCGCGGAAGCCGGGCGGCGACATGACGATGATGTTCACGTACTCGACCGAGCTGTTCGACGAGGAGACGGTGGAGACCTTCGGCCGGCATCTGGCGTCGGTGCTGCGGGCCGGGGTCACCGAACCCACGCGCGTCGTCGCCGATCTGCCGCTCGCCGAGGTGGTCACCGCGGCGCCCGTGGTGGAGCCCACGACTCCCGCGGCGTACTCGGGACCGTCGGTGGTCACGTCGTTCGCGTCGGCCGTGGAATCGGATCCGGACGCCCCCGCCGTCGTGATCGGCGAGAACGAGGTCAGCTACGCCGACCTCGACGCTCGTTCCAACCGCCTGGCGCGCTGGCTCGCGGGGGCAGGAGTCGGTGCCGGGTCGACGGTCGCGGTCCGGTCCGGCGACTCCGGCCTCGACACGGACACCCTGGCCCTGTGGTGGGGGATCCTCAAGGCAGGCGCGGCGTTGGACATCGGCCGAGTCGCACCCGACGTGATCGTGCTGTCCGGCGCATCCCGCAACGGGAGTCGGGCGCCGCTGATCCTGTCGGTGGACGACGCCGCCGACGACGTGGCGCAGTTCTCCGCGCGCCCCGTCACGTACGCGGATCGGGCACGCCCGCAGAACGGAGCCGATCCGGCGCTGGTCCTGCCGACCGGGACGGGCTCGGTCGGCGTGCTCACGTTCGACGAGCTCTCCGGCATCGTGTCCGCCGAACTCGATCGACTCGCCGTGGACTACGAGTCCCGGTTGTTCGCGACGGCGGCGGTCTCGACCGTGTCGCAGGCGCTGCGGGCGCTGGTCGCCGGTGTCGCGGGCGCCGCTGTGCTGGTGCAGGACGGTGCGGCGGAGTCGCTGACGGACGTGCTGCTCGATCAGTGGGTGACGCACCTGTTCGCCACCCCGTCGGACCTGTCGGCGGTGGACGCCGGGGAGTTCGAGGATCTCGCCGTGGTGGTCACCGACGCGGGCCGGGGCGACAGCGAGTCGTGCGACGGCTTCGCCGACGGCACCGAGATCGACGTCGTGCCGTTGACCTCGACGGGTATCGGACTCGCCATGCGGAGCTCATGACGGGATCCGTCCACGCCACGGAGACAGGCGCCGTTCACACCACCCGGGTGAGCGGCGTGCGCGCCGCCCTGCTCGATAGGGTGGATCAGATGGGGCGACGGCCCATGAAGCACGCGTGCGCGCATCCGCGGGGAGTGTCGCGAGTACGCAGCGGGATCGTCGGTGGGCAACCACGGGCGAGGCTCGGTATCGATTCACGAGGAGCACGACGATGACGGATGGCACTCCCGACGAGACCTCGAACGAGGACCGGTCGCGGGCGGAACGTCCGGGACGCGCGGGGGCACCCCGCCGCGAGCGTCCGACCAGGGAACGCCCGCGTCGCCGGCAGCGTCCTCGCGCGGCCACCCTGCCGCAGATCCTCGCGGCCGCCGTGGAGGCGAACGCCGACGGTGTGGCTCTCGTGTTCCGCGACGAGTCCGGCGCGACCACCGAGTGGACCTACCGCGAGCTCGACGCGGCGTCGTCGAAGCTGGCGCGCGAGCTGATCGCGCGCGGCATCGGCGCCGAGGACGTGGTGGCGCTGGCCGTCACGCGGTCCGCCGAGTCGATCCTGTCGATCTGGGCGGTCGCCAAGACCGGTGCGGCATACGTGCCGGTCGATCCGAAGTACCCCGCGGACCGCATCGAGTACATGCTCACCGATTCGGGGGCCACCCTCGGGATCACCACCACGGAGCACCGCGAGACCCTGCCGGAGGGAGTGGGCCCCAGCTGGCTCGTCCTGGGCGACGCTGACCTGGACGCCGCCGTCGACGCACGGTCCGCCGAGCCGGTCACCTACGCCGATCGCGTGCGGGTGCTCGGCCCCGCGAACACGGCCTACATGATCTACACGTCCGGATCGACGGGTCGACCCAAGGGCGTCGAGGTGACGCACGCCGGCCTCTCGAGCCTGGTCGCCGAGCAGCGTGAGCGCTTCGGTATCGACGCGTCCGCCCGCACCCTCGCCGTCGCGTCCCCGAGCTTCGACGCCTCGGTCTTCGAACTGCTCATGGCCGTGGGGTCCGGAGCGACGATGGTCGTCTCGCCGCCCGACGTCTTCGGCGGCGACGATCTGACGGCTCTGCTGCGCGAGCAGCGGGTGACCCATGCCGTCATCACCCCGTCCGTGCTGGCCTCGGTCACGCCGTCGGAGTTGCCCGACCTGCGGGTCGTGGTCACCGCCGGTGAGGCGTGCCCGCCGGAACTGGTGTCCCGCTTCGTGACCGACACCCGCCGCATGTTCAACGGCTTCGGTCCGACCGAGGCCACCATCATGACCAACTGCGCGGAGCTGTTCCCGGACGCGCCCGTCTCCATCGGCGGAGCGATCCGCGACTTCCGCACGCCCGTGCTCGACGGCCGCCTGCGCGACGTCCCGGCCGGCGTCGCCGGTGAGCTGTACGCGGCCGGCCCCGGTCTGGCCCGCGGGTATCACGGTCGGCCGTCGCTCACCGCGGAGCGTTTCGTCGCGGATCCCTTCGGTGAACCGGGTTCGCGCGTGTACCGCACCGGCGACCTCGCCCGCGTGCGCAGCGGCGGCGCGGTCGACTACCTGGGTCGCTCCGACTTCCAGGTGAAGGTCCGCGGGTTCCGCATCGAACTCGGCGAGATCGACGCCGCCCTGACGGCGCACCCGGACGTCCGCTTCGCCGCGGCGGCCGGTCATCAGCTGCCCGACGGCTCGACGGTGCTCGTGGCCTACGTGCAGCCCGAGCCGGGCCACGAGATCGACGTCGACGACGTCACGGCCTTCGTCGGCCGGAGCCTCACCGCGTACATGGTGCCGTCCGAGATCATCGTCATCGACGCCGTGCCCCTCACACCCGTCGGCAAGCTCGATCGCGCGGCGCTGCCGCAGCCGACCATCGGCACGTCGACGAAGGAGTACCGGGCTCCGGAGACCCGGACCGAGATCACGGTGTCCGAGGTGCTGGCGGACCTGTTGTCGGCCGAGCGCGTGGGTCTGGACGACACCTTCTTCGAACTCGGTGGCAACTCGCTGCTCGCGACCCAGGTGGTCGCCCGGATCAACCAGGCGGCGCAGTCCCGCATCGCGGTGCGGGACGTGTTCGAGGCGACCTCCGTCGCGGATCTCGCTGCGCGGGTGGATCTCTCGCTCGGTGCCCCGGAGCGGCCACCGCTCGTGCGTCGTGATCGCTCGGGTGACCTGCCGCTGTCCTACGCCCAGCAGCGGATGTGGCTCACCAACCAGTACGACGTGACGTCGCCCGCGTACAACCAGCCTGTCGTGCTGCGGATGACGGGTGCGCTGGATCTCGAGGCGCTCGGCCACGCGTTCGAGGAT
Organism: Rhodococcus sp. BP-241; assembly: GCF_019836145.1. Taxonomy (NCBI): domain Bacteria; kingdom Bacillati; phylum Actinomycetota; class Actinomycetes; order Mycobacteriales; family Nocardiaceae; genus Rhodococcus; species Rhodococcus sp. BP-241. The sequence goes on from NZ_JABUEI010000002.1 coordinate 156,089, forward strand.
CTCATCACGCGGCACGAGACGCTGCGCACCGTCTACCCGCAGACCGACAGTGGTCCGGTGCAGCGCATCGAGCCCGCGTCGTCGGTGTCGGTGGTGCTCGATCCGGAGCGGATCGACGAGAGCTCGGTGTACGAGCGACTGACCCCGGTGGTGCTCGACGGCTTCGACGTGTCGTCCTCGGTGCCCTTCCGTGCCAAGCTGTTCCAGATCGCGGATCAGGACTACGTCCTCGCCGTGGTCATGCACCACATCGCCAGTGACGGTGGATCGCTCGCCCCGCTGGTGCGCGACCTCACCACGGCCTACGTGGCGCGCAGCGCCGGTGCGGCTCCCGAGCTGCCCGAGCTCGAGGTCCAGTACGCGGACTACGCGATGTGGCACCGTGAGCTCCTCGGCGACGAGAGCGACCCGGAGTCGTTGAGCGCCAAGCAGATCGACTTCTGGACGCGCGCCCTCGCCGGCACTCCCGAGGTCATCGAACTCCCCACCGACCGGCCGCGACCGGCGCAGCCGTCGTCCCGCGGTGCGACGGTGCCGTTCCGACTCGAGTCGGACGTCGTCGAGGGTCTGAACGACCTCGCGCGACGCACCAACTCGACGCTGTTCATGGTGGTGCACGCCGCCCTGGCCGTGCTGCTCTCGCGCATGGCCGCGACCGACGACGTGTCCGTCGGCACGCAGATCGCGGGCCGCGGCGAGGAGGCGCTCGATCCGCTCGTCGGCATGTTCGGCAACACGCTGGTCCTGCGATCGCATCTGGAGCCGGGGGAGTCGTTCGAGGACTTCCTGCTCCGCACCCGCACCGCGGACCTCGATGCACTGGGCAACTCGGACCTGCCGCTGGACCGGCTGGTCGAGATCCTGCGACCCCAGCGCTCGCTCGCCTACGCGCCGCTGTTCCAGGTACTGCTCATGCTGCAGAACTTCGAACGCACCGAGATCGAGCTGCCCGACGTCACCATCGGTCTCCTCGACTCGGACGTGCCGGTCGCGAAGCTCGACCTGACGCTGACGCTCATGGAGCAGGTGAACCCCGACGGGTCGCCCGGTCCCATCGACGGATCGCTGCTGTACGCCACGGATCTGTTCGACGAACCCACCGCACGCACCATCGCGGAACGCTACGTCGGCATCCTCGCCGCCGTCGTGGCCGATTCCTCCACCGCCGTCGGCGATCTCCCGCTGACCACCTCCGGCGAGCAGACGCAGCTCGCCGCGCTGCGCGGCATCGACGCTCCGCTGCCCGCCGAGACCCTCGTCGACGCGTTCCGCCGCGGCGCCGCACAGGATCCGAGTCGGACCGCGCTCGTGTACGAGGGGACCTCTCTCACGTATGCCGAGTTCTCCACGCGGGTGAACCGGTTGGCACGGCACCTCGTCGCACTGGGGGTCGGTCCCGACGCCCGCGTGGCCGTCGGCATGCGCCGCTCGCTCGAGATGATGATCGGGATCTACGCGGTGCTCGAGGCCGGTGGCGCCTACGTGCCGGTGGATCCGGACCACCCGCACGAGCGCACCGAGTACGTCCTGTCCAGCGCCGCACCCGTCGTCGTGCTGACCACCACGCGCGATCACCGGGACCTGCCCGAGCACCACAACGTGATCGACGTCGACACGGTCGATCTCGCCGACGTGTCCGCGGAGCCGCTGACGGACGCGGAGCGGACGGGCACGCTCGTGCCGTCCAACATCGCCTACATCATCTACACATCGGGCTCGACCGGCCGCCCCAAGGGCGTGGCGGTCTCGCACCGCTCCGTCCTGAACCAGATGCTCTGGATGCACGAGACGTACGACCTCACGGTCGGCGACACGATGCTGCAGAAGACGCCGGTGACGTTCGACGCGTCGGTGTGGGAACTCTTCCTGCCCTTGCAGCTCGGAGCCACCCTCGTCGTCGCGCGTCCGGACGGCCACCTCGACGTGCAGTACCTGCTCGACCAGGCGCGCTCGCACGGCATCGCGATCCTCGAATTCGTACCGTCCATGCTCGAGCTCTTCATGTCCGATGCCGGTCTGGCCCTGCCGGGATCGCTGCGCTACCTGTCGGTGGGCGGCGAGGCGTTGTCCGCCGATCTGGTGCGTCGGTTCGCGGCCTCGTCGGCCGCCGAGCTCGACAACACGTACGGCCCCACCGAGGCGACGGTCACGTCCACGCTGCACCGGACCACCGACGCCGACGTCCGTACCGTGCCCATCGGTCGCCCGATCCGTAACACCGGTGCGCGCGTGCTGGACTCGCGTCTGCACGACGTTCCGGTCGGTGTCCCGGGAGAGCTCTATCTCACGGGCGCGCAGCTGGCTCGTGGGTACTTCGGTCGGCCCGACCTCACCGCCGATCGCTTCGTCGCCGATCCCCGCACGACCGGTGAGCGGATGTACCGGACCGGCGACCTCGTCTCGGTCACCGCGTCCGGTGAGCTGGAGTTCCTCGGCCGCACCGACTTCCAGGTCAAGCTCCGTGGTCTGCGCATCGAGCTCGGCGAGATCGAGTCCGCTCTCACAGCGCACCCGGACGTGGCCCGCGCCGTGGCCATCGTGCACTCCGACGAGCGCACCGGCGAAGCTCTGGTGGCGTACATCGTGCCGGAGGCCGGGCGCGCACCGGAACTGGCGAGTGTCCTCGACCTGGTCGCCGAGCGCGTCCCCGCGTACATGGTGCCGTCACACCTGACGGTGCTCGACGAGATCCCGCTCAGCCCCAGCGGCAAGCTCGACCGCCGCGCTCTGCCCGAGCCCGTGGACGTGTCCGGACCGCGGGAGTACCGGGCTCCGGAGACGGTGTCCGAGAAGGTCGTCGCGGACGTCTTCTCCGCACTGCTCGACGCCCCGCGCGTCGGCATCGACGACTCGTTCTTCGAGCTCGGCGGCAACTCGCTGGTCGGCATGCGCGCCGTCGCGCGGGTCAACGAGGCGCTGTCCAGCTCCATCGGCGTCCGCGATCTGTTCGAGAAGCCCACGGTGACCGCGCTCGCCGCCCGGATCGACGCCGCGGCACACACAGGCCGTACCCGGCCCGTGCTGGCGCCGAGGGAGCGCCCGGAGCGAATTCCGCTGTCGCTCGCGCAGTCCCGCATGTGGTTCGTCAACCAGTTCGACACCGAGTCGGCGGCCTACAACATCCCGCTCGTCATCACGCTGCGCGGTGCGCTCGACGTGGGCGTGCTGCGCGCGGCCGTCGGCGACGTGCTCGAGCGCCACGAGTCTCTGCGTACTCTCTACCCGCAGGTGGACGGCACGCCGTACCAGGTGATCCTGCCCGCCGACCGGGTCGCCGGACAATTCGCCGTGACCGAGGTCGCCGCGGACGACGTGCAGGCGCGCGTCCTCGACATGGTGACCTCCGGTTTCGACGTCACCGCGGAGGTGCCGCTGCGCGGCGCACTGCTGCGGACGTCGGACACCGAGGCCGTGCTGGCGTTCGTCGTGCACCACGTCAGTGCCGACGGATTCTCGATGGGCCCGCTCGCCCGCGACGTCATGACCGCCTACGCGGCACGTCAGGCCGGCACGCCGGCGTGGTCCGAGAACGGCCCGCTGCGTCCGCTGACCGTGCAGTACGCCGACTTCTCCCTGTGGCAGCGCGAGATGCTGGGCTCCGAGTCCGACCCGGAATCGCTGGCGTCGCAGCAGGAGTCGTACTGGGTGACGCAGCTCGACGACCTGCCGGAGGTGCTCACGCTCCCGTCGGACCGCCCGCGTCCCGCGGTGTCCACCGGGGCCGGGTCCGCGGTCCACCACACGATCGATGCCGAGATCCACACTCGCGCGGCAGACTTCGCACGCGCCCACGACGCGAGCCTCTTCATGGTCGTGCACAGTGCGCTCGCCGTCGTACTCGCCCGACTGTCGAACACCACCGACATCGCCGTCGGTGCCCCCATCGCCGGTCGCGGCGAGGAAGCGCTCGACGACCTCGTCGGCATGTTCGTCAACACCCTCGTGCTGCGCACGCAGGTCTCCCCGCACGCCACGTTCACCGAGCTGCTCGCCGAGACGAAGACCGTGGACCTCGGCGCCTTCGGCAACGCGGACATCCCCTTCGAGCGGCTCGTCGAGGTCCTCGCTCCGGAGCGCTCGACATCGCACAACCCGCTCTTCCAGGTGGCGTTGGCGTTCCAGAACCTCGAGCGCACGACGTTCGAGCTCGGTGGCCTCGAGGTCGCCCGGTACGACGCCGGCATTCACTCCGCGAAGTTCGACCTGTCCATCGAGATCACCGAGACGGTGGAGGACGGCGGGCAGGCCGGAGGCCGGTCGGGTGACGTACAGGCCGCGGGCATGACGATGGAGGTGACGTTCTCGACCGACCTGTTCGATGCGGAGACCGTCACGCTGTTCTGCGAGCGCTTCGAGCGCGTGCTGGCCGCGGCGATCGAGACGCCCGACCGCGCCGTCGGCGACATTCCACTGCTCGACTCCGAGGAGGCGGCGTCGTTGGCACCCGTCACCGGGGACGACGCGGTGGCGGAGCGGACGCTCGGCGACCTCCTCGTCGATGCCGTCGAGAGCAACCCCGACGGCCCGGCGCTGGTCTTCGACTCCGCGGTCCTGTTCGACGGGACGTCAGTGTCCTACCGCGAACTCGGCGAGTTCTCGGCTCGACTCGCCCGCGTGCTCATCGACCGGGGCATCGGAGCCGGATCCGCCGTGGCGCTGTCCGTCCCGCGCTCCGCGGAGTCGGTCGCGTTGATGTGGGCGGTGACCCGTACGGGTGCGGCCTTCGTCCCGATCGACCCCAACTACCCGGCCGATCGCATCGAGCACATGGTGACCGACTCGGGCGTCCGTGTCGGCCTGACGCTCGGCGTGCACCGGGCGTCCCTGCCCGACGAGATCGACTGGCTCGTGGTCGATTCCGACGAGATCCGGGCACAGGTCTCGGCCGAATCGGCGGATCCGATCACCGACGCCGACCGCCGGACGGCCGTCACGCCGGCCGACCGCGCGTACATCATCTACACCTCCGGTTCCACCGGTCTGCCCAAGGGCGTCTCGGTGTCCCATCGTGGTCTCAACCAGCTCGGGGTCTCCCAGCGCGAGCAGTACCGCGTCGAGAGCGACTCGCGGGTCATGCACTTCGCGTCGCCGAGCTTCGATGCCTCACTGCTCGAGCTGCTGCTCGCGGTTCCCGCTGCCGCCGCGCTGGTCATCGTTCCCACCACCGTGTACGGCGGTGAGGAGCTGGCGCAGTTCCTGCGCCGTCACGCGGTGACGCACGCGTTCATCACCCCGGCCGCGCTGGCCTCGGTGGACCACTCGGGTCTCGAAGCGTTGCAGACCATCTCGGTCGGCGGCGAGGCGTACTCGCAGGACCTGGTCACCAGGTTCGCGCCGGGTCGCCGCATGCTCAACGTGTACGGACCGACCGAGACCACGATCGTCTCGCACATCGGCAAGCCGATGGTGCCGGGTGGCCCGATGCCGTTCGGTGGCCCGATCCGCGGCGGTCGCGCCATGGTTCTCGACGCTCGGCTCAACCCCGTCCCCGTCGGTGTTCCCGGCGACCTCTACACCGCGGGCCCCGGTGTGGCGCAGCACTATCACGAGCGTCGCGCACTGTCCTCCGAGCGGTTCGTCGCCGATCCGTACGGCGAGCCCGGTGCTCGCATGTACCGCACGGGCGACGTCGTGCGCTGGTGGCGCCGCCCCGAGACGGGTGACCTCGAACTCGAGTACGTGGGTCGTGGCGACTCGCAGATCAAGATCCGCGGGTTCCGCATCGAGCCCGGCGAGATCGACGCCGTCGTGTCCTCGCACCCCGAGGTGCAGTTCGCGCTGACCACTCCCTTCACCACCGCTGCCGGGTCCAAGGTGCTGGTCACCTACGTCACGCTGACCGCGGGATCGTTGCTGCGCGAGTCGGACGTCACCGAGTGGGCAGCGGAATCACTTCCCGCGCACATGGTCCCGTCCGCCGTGGTCGTCATGGACGAGGTGCCGCTCGGTGCCACGGGCAAGGTCGACCGACGGGCTCTGCCGACGCCCGAGTTCGGTACCGACACCGACACGTACCGCGAACCCGCCACCGAGACCGAACGCGCGCTGGCAGCGGTCTTCGCCGACGTGCTCGGCGTCGATCGGGTCGGCGCGGACGACGACTTCTTCGCCCTGGGCGGCGACTCCATCGTCTCCATCCAGTTGGTGTCGCGTGCTCGCGCTGCCGGACTCTCCCTCAGCCCGCGTGACGTCTTCGAGCGCCGCACGGTGGCAGCCCTGGCGGCCGTCGTGTCGTCGGGGGAGAACGCCGTGCGCATGCTGCCCGAACTGGAGGGTGGCGGCGTCGGATCGCGTCCGCTGACCCCGGTGGAGCACTTCATGACCCGCCGCGGCGGTGCCTACGAGCGCTTCTCGCAGAGCGTCGTACTGGACCTGCCGACAGGTATCGACGAGGCCGGTATCACCGCGACACTGCAGGCCGTGCTGGACCGTCACGACATGTTCCGCGCGCGCCTCACCGGGTCGCTCGACGACGGCTTCGAGATCGTCACCGCGGCACCGGGTTCGGTGGACGCCGCGTCGCTGCTCACCCGAGTCGACGTCGACGCCGACGTCACGGGCGACGACCTCGAGAAGGTGGCCCGCACGGCACTCGACTCGGCACTGGATCGCCTCTCGACGGCCGACGGTCGTCTCGTGCAGTTCGTCTGGCTGGACCGGGGGCCGTCGACCGGCGGCCACCTCGTCGTCGCCGGCCACCACCTCGCCGTCGACGGTGTCTCGTGGCGCATCATCGTGCCGGACCTGGTCACCGCGTGGTTCGGCGTGTCCTCCGGGACCGAGCCGACTCTGCAACCGGTGGGCACGTCGATGCGTACCTGGGCGCACGCGCTCGTGGACCAGGCGCCGTCCCGTCGCTCGGAACTGCCGTTCTGGAGTTCCGTCGTGCGGTCCGAGGACGTGTTGCTCGGCGACCGCGATCTCGACCCCGCCGTCGACGTGCAGGCCACGCTCGACAAGGTGCGCGTCACCGTCCCGGCGGACGTCACGACCGCCGTCGTCACCGCTCTGCCGCAGGTGTTCCGGGGCGGCGTGAACGACGGACTGTTGTCCGCACTGGCTCTGGCCGTGGCGAAGTGGCGCCGTGAGCGCGGCACCGAGACGTCGTCGCTGCTGCTGCGCCTCGAGGGCCACGGCCGCGAGGAGGACGTGCTCGGCGACGCCGGACTCGCGGATCTGTCGCGGACCGTCGGCTGGTTCACGTCGATCTTCCCCGTGCTGCTCGACCTCACCGACGTCGACCTCGACGACGCGTTCGCCGGTGGCGCCGCGGCCGGCCGAGCTGTCAAGGCCGTCAAGGAACAGCTGCTCGCGGTGCCCGATCGCGGTATGGGCTACGGCATGCTGCGCTACCTCGACGAGACGGGACGCTCGGTTCTCGCGCGATCCGTCGGCCAGATCAGCTTCAACTACCTGGGCCGCCTGTCCGCGGGCGAGCTGCCCGAGGGTGCGGAGGGTCTGGGCTTCCTCCCGTCGTCCGACATCACCACCCTCGCGGACGTGCCTCTCGATGCCGACATGCCGGCGATCGCCGTGCTCGACATCAACGCAGTCCTCGCGGACGAGCAGCTCGGTGCCACGTTCGCCTTCCCCCGCGGCATCCTGTCGTCGGAGGACGTGTCCGCGCTCGGCACCTACTGGGTCGAGGCGCTCACGGCGCTCGCTCAGCACGTCGGGAGCGGCGATGCCGGCGGCCTCACGCCGTCGGACGTACCGCTGGTACCGGTGTCGCAGAAGGACATCGAGGTCTTCGAGAACGAGATGTCCGATGCCGGGTCTCATCTCGAGGACGTCTGGTCCCTTGCTCCGCTGCAGGCGGGTCTGCTGTTCCACTCGTCGATGCAGCCGGCCGGCGCTCCCGACGTCTACGTCATGCAGGTCGTGATGGACCTGACCGGCGACGTCGACCGGGACCGGTTCGTCGCCGCGGCCGGTGCGCTGCTCGCGCGCTACGACGGGCTGCGGACCTCGTTCCGCACCACCGCGGACGGTCGTGCGGTGCAACTGGTTCCGAGTTCCGCCGAGGTTCCGTGGGTCGACGTCGACCTGCTCGGCCACGACGACATCGAGGGCGACCTGCGCGTCGAGCTCGAGACCGAGCGGGACCGCCGGTTCTCGATGGACAGCGCGCCGCTGGTGCGCTTCCGGATGATCCGCACCGCCGACGACGCGGTCACGCTGTCGTTCATGGCGCACCACATCGTCATCGACGGATGGTCGATGCCGCTGGTGCTCAAGGATCTCCTCACGCTGTACGCGCTGCGCGGAGATGCGTCGCTGCTTCCCGAGGTCCGGTCCTACCGTTCCTTCCTGGAGTGGCTGTCGGTCCGCGACCGCGCCGTCTCGGTCAAGGCGTGGACCACGGCTTTCGCCGGGGCGGAAGAGCCGACACTGTTGTCGGGCATCACCGATACGTCCGGGGTCTCGACCGACACGGGTCGGGTCGAGGTCGTCATGGACGAGAAGGTCACGTCCGAGCTGACCGATCTGGGGTCGCGTCTCGGTGTCACGCTCAGCACGATCGTGCAGGCGGCGTGGGGCCTCGTGCTCGCGCGCCAGCTGGGCCGCGACGACGTCGCGTTCGGTGGAACGGTCTCCGGTCGCCCCGCCGACCTCGAGGGCGTCGAGACCATGGTCGGCCTGTTCATCAACACGCTGCCCGTCCGCGTGCGCATCGACGAGTCCGACAGCATCGAGTCCTTCCTGCTCCGGTTGCAAGAGGAGCAGACGGCGTTGCTCGACCACCACTACCTGGGGCTGGCGGACATCACCACCGCTGTCGGCCCGGGCGCGGTGTTCGACTCGATCACCGTTCTCGAGTCCTACCCGGTGGACGAGGAGGGCCTGAAGGCCGCCGCGTCCATCGACGGCATGGCCGTCACCGGCGCTCAGGTGCTCGACGCGACGCACTACCCGATCAACGTGGTCACGTTCGCGGACACGCAGATCCGCATGACGCTGCGCTACCTGCGCGACCTGTTCTCCGACGAGTACGTGTCCGCACTGGGCAGTCGCCTGCAGGCCGTGTTCGCGGCGTTCGCCACGTCACCGGGTGCACCCGTCGGCCGCATCGAGACGCTGCTGGCCGACGAGCGCGCCGACCTGCTGTCGCGCCGCGGATCCGCCGACGTCGACGAGCGCACGCTCGTCCGAATCCTCGAGGACGCTGCGGATCACGCTCCCAGCAGACTCGCCGTCCGCCAGGGATCGGTGCAGTGGACGTACGAGGAGCTCGACGCTCGTGCCACGCGCCTCGCGCGCGTCCTCGTCGACACGGGTGTCGGACCGGACGTCGTGGTGGCCGTGGCGGTTCCGCGGTCGCCCGAGTTCGTGCTCTGCGTCTGGGCAGTCGCCAAGGCGGGCGGTTACGTGGTGCCCGTCGACCCGGCACACCCTGCCGAGCGCATCGACTACATGGTGCACGACTCGACGGCGGCGCTCGGCATCACGACGGTCGCCGATCGCCCCGCCGACGTCGACGGGCTGCGGTGGCTCGTCCTCGACGACGAACAGTTCGCGGCCGACGTCGACTCCCGCTCGCCCGAGCGCCTCACCGACGGTGAGCGTCTCGGCACCGTACGCATGAGCAACGCGGCGTACATGATCTACACGTCCGGATCGACCGGTCGCCCCAAGGGTGTCGTCGTCCCGCACACCGGTCTCGCCAATCTGGTGGCCGCACAGACGGACTCGCTGGGTATCGACCACGCGTCGATCGTCCTGGCCGTGGCGTCGACGAGCTTCGACGCGTCGATCTTCGAGATCCTGCTGGCCGCCGGCAATGCCGTGCCGCTGGCACCGGCGCCCGCCGGGTTCTACGGCGGACCCGATCTGGCGCGCTTCGTCACCGACGAGGGTGTCACCCACATGGTGATCACGCCGTCCGCGCTGGCGACCGTCGAGCCGGACGCGGTGCCGTCCGTGCGCGCCGTCATGCCCGTCGGCGAAGCTCTTCCGCCGGATCTGATGGCGGCGTGGGCGACGTCCGGCCGCACCGTCGTCAACGGGTACGGACCCGCCGAGACGACGATCATGATCAACGCGTCGGTGCCCCTCTCCGCAGGCGATCCGATCACGGTGGGCGGTCCCAGCAAGGGCACTCGCGAGTACGTGTTGGACGGCCGACTGCGGCCCGTGCCCGTCGGCGTTCCCGGTGAGCTCTACGCCGGAGGACCGGGTGTCGCGCGCGGCTACTTCGGCCGCCCGACGCTCACCTCCGAGCGCTTCGTCGCCGATCCGTACGGTCCCGCGGGGAGCCGTCTGTACCGCACCGGCGACGTGGTCCGCTGGACCGAGGCCGGCACCGTCGAGTACATCGGCCGCAGCGACTTCCAGGTCAAGATCCGGGGCCAGCGCATCGAGCTCGGCGAGATCGACGCCGCGCTCGCGGCGCACCCGGACGTGGACTTCGCCGTGACGGTCGGCCACCGATCCGTCGGTGGCGTCACCGATCTCGTGTCCTACGTCCTGCCGGCGGCGTCCCTGCTCGAGGCGGGCGCGACCCTGGACGTCGCGGCCGTGCACGCCTCCGTCAAGGAGAGCCTGCCCGCGCACATGGTGCCCGCGGTGATCATGCCGCTCACCTCCGTGCCGCTGAACCCGGTCGGCAAGCTCGACCGTGCCGCGCTGCCGGAGCCCACCCTGGTGCGGCAGCAGGCCGAGTACCGCGCCCCCGAGACGCCCGAGGATCAGGCCGTCGCCGAGGTGTTCGCCGATCTTCTCGGCGTGGAGCGGGTCGGTGTCGACGACAGCTTCTTCGATCTCGGCGGCAACTCGCTCGTGGCCACCCAGGCCGTCGCGCGTATCAACGCGGCACTGGACACCCACATCGGCGTGCGCGACATCTTCGACGCGTCGACCGTGGGCGAACTCGCGGCGCGCGCACTCTCGGGTGGAGTCGGTCGTCGCCCCGCGCTCGTCGCGGGCGAGCGGCCCGATCCGGTGCCGCTGTCGCTCGCACAGCGCCGCATGTGGTTCCTCAACCAGTTCGACACCAGCTCGCCCGCGTACAACATCCCGCTGGCGGTGCGCCTCACCGGCACGCTCGACGTCGCCGCGCTGGAGGAGGCCGTCCGCGACGTCCTCGCCCGGCACGAGACGCTGCGCACGGTGTACCCCGGGTCGGAAGAGGGTCCCTACCAGGTCATCCTGGGTGTGGACGACGTTCCCCTCGACCTGGCGCCACGTCCGGTCGAGACCGCCGGTGTGCCCGGCGCGTTGTTCGAGTTCATCGCGTCCGGGTTCGACGTCACGGCCGCCGTGCCCGTGCGCGGTCTGCTGCTCGAGGTCGTCGACCCGGCCGGCGACGCGGCGGAGTACGTGCTGTCCATCGTCGTGCACCACATCTCCGCGGACGGATTCTCGCTCGGCCCGCTGGCACGCGACGTCATGGTCGCCTACTCGGCGCGCGTCGCCGGAGCGATCCCGGAGTGGGCACCCCTGCCCGTGCAGTACGCCGACTACGCGCTGTGGCAGCGCGAGGTGCTGGGATCGGAGAGCGACCCGGAGTCGTTGACCGCCCAGCAGATCGCGTACTGGAAGCAGCAGCTCGCCGGTCTGGACGATCCGATCGAGCTGCCGACCGACAGGCCGCGCCCGGCGGTTCAGTCCATGCTCGGCCATTCGGTGCAGTTCGCGCTGACCCCCGAGCAGACGGCCGGACTGCGCGCCGTCGCCGCGTCGCGTCAGGGCACGCTGTTCATGGCCGTGCACGCGGCGTGGTCCGTGCTGCTCGGCGCCCTGTCGGGCTCGCGCGACATCGCCGTCGGAACCCCGATCGCCGGACGTGGCGAGCGCGAACTCGACGACATGGTCGGCATGTTCGTCAACACGCTGGCACTGCGTCTCGACGTCGACCCGGATGCGTCGTTCGCCGATCTGGTCGCGGCCGCCCGCTCGGTCGACCTGGCCGCGTTCGGTCACGCCGACGTGCCGTTCGAGCAGCTCGTCGAGGCCGTCGACCCGCGTCGGTCGACCGCGTACCACCCGATCTTCCAGGTGGGCTTCTCGTTCCAGAACCTCGCGCCGGTGACGTTCGAGCTCCCCGACCTCACCGTCGGGGACGTCGGGCTCGAGGCCGCGGTCTCGCAGTTCGATCTGCACCTCATCGTCAGTGAGGGAGCCGAGGACGGCTCGCTGCAGTCGGTGCTCACCTTCGCCGAGGCGCTGTTCGACCGTGCCACGGCCGAGTCGTTCACCGAGCGCTTCTCCCGCGTGGTCGACGCGCTGATCGCCCGTCCGGACGCACCGGTGCACACCGCGGACGTCCTGAGCGCGGACGAGCGTCGGTCGATCCTGTTGGACACCAACGACACTCGTGTCGCGGGTGCGCCCACCTCCGTCGCGCGAATGTTCGCCGATCGGGTCGCCGAGCGTCCCGACGTCGCGGCCCTGACCGAGGGTGACGTCTCACTCACGTACGGCGAGTTCGGCTCTCGCGTCGCACGGCTGGCGCGCAGGTTGCTCGCCGACGGCGTGCGTACCGGTGATCTCGTCGCCGTGGCGATGCCGCGGTCGACCGAGTCGATGGTCGCGATGTACGCGGTGGTCCAGGCCGGTGCGGCCTACCTGCCGATCGACCTCGACCACCCGGCCGAGCGGACGGAGTACGTGCTGGGTGATGCCCGGCCGTCGCTGATCCTGCTGGGCGGTCGAGCTCTGTCGGCGCCCTCGGACGTCCCGACGATCGACGTGCTCACGGCGGAGCTCTCGGACTTCTCCGACGCTCCCGTCACCGACGACGAGCGCAGCCGCCCGCTGTCGGCCGAGGACCCCGTGTACGTCATCTACACCTCGGGGTCGACCGGACGTCCCAAGGGCGTCGCGCTGCCGCATCGCGCTGTGGCGAACCAGCTCTGGTGGATCCAGAACGAGTTCGAACTCACGGCGGACGACGCGATGGTGCAGAAGACACCGTCCACGTTCGACCTGTCGGTGTGGGAGCTGTGGTGGCCGCTGACCGCGGGCGCCCGGTTGGTGATCGGCTCGCCCGAGGCGAACCGGGACCCCGCCGAACTCGCGCGACTGATGCGCGAGCAGAACGTCACCGTCGCCGACTTCGTGCCGTCGCTCCTCGGTGCGTTCGCCTCGGTGGCGACGGCCGAGGACGTCGCGTCACTGCGAGCGGTCCTGTGCATCGGCGAGGCGCTGCCGCGCGATGTGGTCACCGCGTTCGGCCGACTGTCCGACGCTCCGGTGGTGAACCTCTACGGACCGACGGAGGCTGCGGTCTCGGTCACCGTGCACCACATCGCGTCCGACGAGACGGGTCCGGTGTCCATCGGTGGACCCGAGGCGAACGTGCAGGTCTACGTTCTCGATTCGCGACTGCGGCCGGTACCCGTCGGTGTCGCGGGTGAGCTCTACCTCGCGGGCGATCAGCTGGCGCTCGGCTACTTCGGCAACACCACCCTGACGGCGGAGCGCTTCGTCGCCGATCCGTTCGGGTCCGGCAGGCTCTACCGCACCGGTGACGCGGTCCGCTGGGTCACCCGCGGTGACGCACGGGTGCTCGAGTTCGTCGCCCGCACCGACGACCAGGTCAAGGTGCGCGGTTTCCGTATCGAACTCGGCGAGGTCGAGGCCGCGCTGACCACCGCCGACGGTGTCGCCGCATCGGCCGCCACCGTCGCCCGTACCGCCGGCGGCGAGCTGCTGGTGGGCTACGTGGTGCCCGAGAAGGACGTCACCCTCGACGTCGACGCGGTGCGATCCGCTGCGGCCGAAGCGGTTCCGGGCTACATGGTTCCCGCGCGCATCGTGGTGATCGAGGAGTTGCCGCTGAGCGTCAACGGCAAGCTCGACCGTCGCCGATTGCCCTCGATCGATCTGGACGTGGCGCGGGAGTACCGCGCGCCGTCCACCCCGGTCGAGGAGATCGTCGCCGCCGCGTACGCCGCGGTGCTCGGTGTCGAGCGAGTCGGCATGGACGACAACTTCTTCGAGCTCGGTGGCAACTCGCTGTCGGCGACGCAGGTGGTGGCGCGGGTCAACGCCCGGCTGAACACCCGCATCGGCATCCGTGAGATGTTCGAGTCGGCCGACGTCGCGACGTTCGCGGCGCGCGCCGAGTCGGCGTCGACGTCGGACACCCGTGCACCGCTGGTGCCCGTCGAACGTCCTGCTCACGTGCCACTCTCGCTCGCGCAGTCGCGCATGTGGTTCCTCAACCAGTTCGACACGTCGTCGCCCGCCTACAACGTGCCGCTGGCCATCCGCCTCGAGGGTCGCCTCGATCTCGACGCACTGACGCTCGCCGTCCGGGACGTCCTCGACCGCCACGAGTCGCTGCGCACGGTCTACCCGCAGACTCCGGACGGCCCGACCCAGGTGGTTCTCCCCACTCGCGACGTGCCGCTCGACCTCGCGGTCGAGGACGTCACCGAGGAGAACATCGCCGCACGGTTGTTCACCTTCGTCTCCGGCGGCTTCGACGTCACCGCGGAGGTGCCCGTCCGCGGACTCCTGCTGCAGGTGACGGACGCGGCGGGAGACGCCCCCGCGCACGTGCTCGGCATCGTGATCCACCACGTGTCGTCGGACGGCTTCTCGCAGGGCCCGTTGGCCCGTGACGTCATGGTGGCCTACACCGCCCGCGTCCGCGGCGAGGCTCCCGGCTGGACGCCGCTCCCGGTGCAGTACGCCGACTTCGCGCTGTGGCAGCGGACCGCCCTGGGATCGCTGGACGACGACACCTCCGTCGTCTCGCGGCAGGTCGCGTACTGGCGGACCCGTCTCGCCGGCCTCGGCGACGCGCTGCCGCTGCCCACCGACCGCCCCCGCCCCGCGGTGCAGTCGTTGCAGGGCAAGTCGATCCGCTTCGAGATCTCCGCGGACACCACCGCCGCGCTCACCCGCATCGCGCAGGAGCGCCGCGCGACGCTGTTCATGGCGATGCACGCCGCCTGGTCCGTCACCCTGTCCGCACTCAGCGGCAGTCGCGACATCGCCGTCGGCACCCCGATCGCCGGTCGCGGCGAGCCGGAGCTCGACGACATGGTCGGCATGTTCGTGAACACGCTGGCACTCCGCGTCGACGTGGACCCGGACCTCACGTTCGGCGCCCTCGTGGACGCGGTTCGCGAGTCCGATCTCGCGGCCTTCGGCAACGCCGACGTGCCCTTCGAGCAGCTGGTCGAGGCACTGAACCCCGTGCGCTCCACGGCGTACCACCCGTTGTTCCAGGTGGGCTTCTCGTTCCAGAACCTCTCGCCCGTCCGGTTCGAACTCCCCGACCTCACGGTCTCCGACGCGGGCTTCGACTTCGACGTGTCGCAGTTCGACCTGCACCTCATCGTCAGCGAGGACGCCGCCGCAGGACAGATCGCGATGCTCACCTTCGCCACGTCGCTCTTCGACGAGTCCACGGCACAGGTCTTCGTCGACCGCTTCCTGCGCGTGCTCGACGCCGTCACCGCGCGGCCCGAGGACCGCATCGCCGCCGTGGACGTCCTGTCGCCCGAGGAGCGCCGCGACATCCTCGTCACGCGCAACGACACCGCGGTGGCCGGCGTGCCCGAGCTCCTCACGGACATGTTCGCCGCGCGCGTCGCGGCGGCGCCCGACACCACGGCACTGACATATCTCGACGACTCGATCACCTACGGTGAGTTCTCCGAGAGGGTGTCCCGTCTCGCCCGGTTCCTCATCGGTGAGGGCGTGCGGACCGGTGACCTCGTCGCCGTCGCGATCCCGCGCTCGATCGACGCGATGGTCGCGATGTACGGCGTCGTCGCGGCGGGTGCCGGCTATCTGCCGATCGACCTCGACCACCCTGCCGAACGCACCGAATACGTCCTCGACAGCGCGTCCCCGTCGGTCGTCGTCATCGCGGGCACCCCGCTGTCCGTCGAGACCACGATCCCGACGGTGGATCTGGCGACCGTCGACGTGTCGCTCTTCGACGGCTCGCCCATCACCGACATCGATCGCAGTCGGCCCCTGTTGCCGCAGGACCGCGCCTACGTCATCTACACGTCGGGATCGACAGGTCGTCCCAAGGGCGTGGCCCTTCCGCATCGCGCCGTCGCCAATCAGATGACGTGGATCCAGAACGAGTACCGGCTCACGGCGACCGACGCGATGGTGCAGAAGACGCCCGCGACGTTCGACCTGTCCGTGTGGGAACTGTGGTGGCCGCTGACCGCCGGCGCGCGTCTCGTGCTGGCGTCGCCCGAGGGGAACCGCGACCCGTCGTACCTCGCTCGTCTGATGCGCGAGGAACGCGTCACCGTCGCCGACTTCGTGCCGTCGTTGCTCGGTGCGTTCTGCGCCGTCGCGTCGCGGGAGGACCTCGTGTCCCTGCGCGCCGTCCTGTGCATCGGCGAGGCGCTCCCGCGTGACGTCGTCCGGGCGTTCGAGGCACTGTCCGACGCGCCGCTCGACAACCTCTACGGACCGACCGAGGCCGCCGTCTCCGTGACCGCCCACCGCACGGTGCGCGGCGCGACCGGAGCCGTGCCCATCGGTACACCCGAGGCGAACGTGCGCGTCTACGTTCTCGACGACCGGCTGCGTCCGGTCCCGGCCGGCGTCGGGGGAGAGCTCTATCTCGGCGGCGTCCAGCTCGCACTCGGCTACGTCGGTCGCCCGGATCTGACGAGCGACCGCTTCGTGGCGGATCCGTTCGGCGAGAACGGGTCTCGGCTCTACCGCACCGGTGACGCCGTGCGATGGAACGCCGACGGCGCACTGGTGTTCCTCGATCGCACGGACACCCAGGTCAAGATCCGCGGGTTCCGCATCGAGCTCGGCGAGATCGAGAGCGTGCTCGTGTCCCACGAGTCGGTGGCCGCGGCCGCCACCGCCGTGTCCTCGGGACGCGGTGGAGACACCCTCGTCGGCTACGTCGTCGCCCGTCCGGACACGACCGTGGACGTCGACGCCGTACGGGCCGCGGCAGCGGAACAGCTGCCGTCCTACATGGTTCCGCAGCGCGTCGTCGTGATCGACGAACTGCCGTTGAGCGTCAACGGCAAGCTCGACCGACGTCGTCTGCCGCAGGTCGGCGTGGACACCGCCTCGACCTACCGCGCGCCGTCGACGCCGGTGGAGGAAGTGGTGGCGGGAGCCATCGCCTCGGTGCTCGGCGTGCCGCGCGTCGGCGTGGACGACAACTTCTTCGAGCTCGGCGGCAACTCGCTGTCGGCGACGCAGGTGATCGCCCGCGTCAACGCCGCACTGAACGCCCGCGTCGGGATCCGGGAGATCTTCGAGGCGCCCACCGCGGCCGGTCTCGCCCTGCGCGCCGAGCGTGCGGTGGAGTACGGCACCCGCGTACCGCTCGCTCCCCGCGAGCGCCCGGACGAGATCCCGCTGTCGCTCGCTCAGCAGCGCATGTGGTTCCTCAACCGGTTCGACGCGTCGTCTGCGGCCTACAACATCCCGCTCGCCATCAAGCTCACCGGCGATCTCGACGTCGCGGCACTCGAGCAGGCGGTCGTGGACGTCGTCGGGCGGCACGAGGTGTTGCGCACGGTCTACCCCGAGGGCGAGAACGGCCCGCACCAGGTGGTACTGCCGATCGACCGCACGGGGCTGTCGCTCACGGTCGACGACGTCGACGAGGCGGACGTCCGCGCACGCCTCTACGGCTTCGTGACTCGCGGGTTCGACGTCACCACCGAGGTGCCCGTGCGAGCGGCGATCTACCGGACCGGACCGTCGGAGCAGATCCTGGCGTTCGTCATCCACCACGTGTCGTCGGACGGGTTCTCGCTCGGGCCCCTCGCCCGCGACGTCATGGTGGCGTACTCGTCCCGCATCGCCGGCAACGCTCCGGTGTGGGCGCCGCTTCCGGTGCAGTACGCGGACTACACCCTGTGGCAGCTCGAGGTGCTGGGAGACGAGTCGGATCCCGAGTCCGTGCTCGCCCGGCAGGTCGAGTTCTGGCGTACCGCACTGGCGGGCATCGAGGGACCGATCGAGCTGCCGTTCGATCGCCCGCGCCCGGAGATCCAGGCCATGGAGGGCGAGTCGGTGCGCTTCACCATCTCCGCCGACCGTGCGTCCGCTCTGAACCGTGTCGCCGCGGCGTCGCGTTCGACGCTGTTCATGGCGATGCACGCCGCGTTCGCGGTGACCTTGTCGAAGCTGTCGGGATCGCGCGACATCGTGGTCGGCACCCCCATCGCCGGCCGCGGCGAGCAGGAGCTCGACCAGATGATCGGCCAGTTCGCGAACACGCTGGGCCTGCGGCTCGACGTCGACCCCGACAGCACGTTCGCCGATCTCGTCGAGCAGGCGCGCGGCCGCGATCTCGCGGCATTCGGCAACGCCGACGTCCCGTTCGAGCGTCTCGTCGAGGCGATCAACCCCGAGCGGTCGACGGCGTACCACCCGCTGTTCCAGGTCGGCTTCTCGTTCCAGAACCTCGAGCAGATCTCGCTGACCCTGCCCGGTCTCGAGATCTCCGACCTCGGCGTCGAGACCGGCGCGGCGCAGTTCGATCTGCAGTTGCTCGTGGGTGCGGAGGAAGGTGGCGACGGTGTGACCAGCGCGCTCGACTGCGCGTTGACGTTCTCGACGGCGCTCTTCGATCGCAGTACCGCAGATCAGCTCGTGGAGCGGCTGCTGCGCGTTCTCGACACGGTGACGGACGATCCGACGGTGCCGGTGCGCGCCGTCGACGTCCTGTCCGACGCCGAACAGCGCACGCTGATCGACTCGGTCAACGCCACCGACCGCGACGGTGCGCCGTCGCTGCTCTCCGCGATGTTCACGTCGCAGGTCGCGGCCACCCCGGACGCGGTCGCCGTCACGTTCGAGGGCGAGTCCCTGACGTACGCCGAACTCGGCGCCCGTGTCGCTCGCTCCGCTCGCCACCTGATGGCGTCGGGAGTGGGCACCGGCGATCTCGTCGCCGTCGCGGTTCCGCGGTCGCTCGACTCGATCGTCGCGCTGTACGCCGTCGTGCAGACCGGCGCCGCGTACCTGCCGATCGATCCGGATCACCCGGCGGACCGCACCGAGTACGTGCTCGCGGACGCCGGGCCGTCACTCGTGATCACCGGACCCGACGGGCTCGCCGTGTCGAGCGACCTCGTGCAGATCGATCTGTCCTCGGTCGACCTCTCGACGTACCCGTCCGATCCGGTCACCGATGCCGAACGCAGCCGCACACTCCTACCAGGTGACATCGCGTACGTCATCTACACCTCCGGGTCGACCGGCAGGCCGAAGGGCGTGGCCCTGCCGCACTGTGCCGTCGCGAACCAGATCTGGTGGATGCAGTCGGAGTTCGCCCTCACGGTCGACGACGCGATGGTGCAGAAGACGCCCTCGACCTTCGATCTCTCGGTCTGGGAACTATGGTGGCCCCTCACCACGGGCGCCCGGCTCGTCGTGGCGAACGCCGAGGGCAACCGCGATCCGGTGTATCTCGCGCGCCTCATGCGCGACGAGCGCGTCACGGTGGCCGACTTCGTGCCGTCACTGCTCGGTGCGTTCACGGCCGTCGCGACCCGCGACGACGTCGCCGCGCTGCGTGCCGTCGTCTGCATCGGCGAGGCGCTGCCGCGCGACGTGGTCACCGCGTTCGCGCGCCTGTCCGACGCGCCCGTGATCAACCTGTACGGGCCGACCGAGGCCGCGGTCTCGGCGACCGCCCACCGCATCACGGCGGCCGAGTCGGGTGTCGTGCCCATCGGCGCACCCGAGGCGAACGTGCGTGTGTACGTGCTCGACGACCGGTTGCGACCGGTGCCGCAGGGCGTCATGGGAGAGCTCTACCTGTCCGGCGTACAGCTCGCCCGCGGCTACCACCGTCGGCCGGGTCTGACGTCGGAGCGCTTCGTCGCCCACCCGTTCGGCGAGGGCCGCCTGTACCGGACCGGCGACGCCGTGCGCTGGAGCGCCGGCGCCGACGGGCCCGAACTCGAGTTCGTGGCGCGGACCGACGACCAGGTGAAGGTGCGTGGTTTCCGCATCGAGCTCGGCGAGGTCGAGTCCGCCCTCACGTCGGCCGACGGTGTGTCCGCAGCCGCGGCCGCGGTCAAGCGCATCGCCGGCGGCGACGTCCTCATCGGCTACGCCGTGCCCGAGGCCGGCAGCACGGTCGACGTCGACGCCGTCCGGGAGACCATGCGAGGGCTGGTCCCCGCGTACATGGTTCCGGCGCGGATCGTCGTCATCGACGAGCTGCCGCTCAGCGTCAACGGCAAGCTCGATCGCCGACTGCTCCCCGCGGTCGACGCGTCGGTCACCCGTGAGTACCGCGCACCCTCCACTCCCGTCGAGGAAGCGGTCGCGGACGCGTTCGCCTCCGTCCTCGGGGTTCAGCGTGTCGGCGTCGACGACAACTTCTTCGAACTCGGCGGCAACTCGCTGTCGGCCACGCGGGTCATCGCGCGGATCAACGCGCGCCTCGGAACCTCCGTCGGCATTCGCGAGATGTTCGAGACCGCGGATGTCGCCGGGTTCGCCGCGAGGGTGGAATCGGCGACGTCCGACACCCGCGCGCCGCTGGTCGCCAGGGAACGGCCGGACCGCATCCCGCTGTCGCTCGCGCAGCAGCGCATGTGGTTCCTGAACCAGTTCGACACCGTCTCGCCCGCCTACAACGTGCCGCTGGCCGTGCGACTCACCGGGCCGCTCGACGTCGACGCGCTCGTGCGTGCGGTGCAGGACGTCGTCGCCCGGCACGAGAGCCTGCGCACGTACTACCCGCAGGACGAACTCGGACCGTTCCAGAAGATCGTTCCGGCGGCCGAGCTCACCCTCGACTTCGAACGGGACTCCGTGGCCGAGGACCGCGTGCGGGGGCGACTGGTGTCGTTCGTCGCCCGCGGGTTCGACGTCACCGTGGGGGTGCCGGTGCGCGGTCTCCTGCTCGAGACCGGCGCGGACAGCCACGTGCTGATGATCGTCATGCACCACATCTCGGCAGACGGTTTCTCCGTCGCTCCGCTCGCACGTGACGTGATGATCGCGTACGGATCCCGGTCCGAGGGCAACGCACCCGTGTGGAGTCCGCTCGAGGTGCAGTACGCGGACTACACGTTGTGGCAGCGCGACGTTCTCGGAGCCGTGGACGATCCGGATTCCGTTCTCGCCGAACAGCTCTCGTACTGGAAGGAGTCGATGGCCGGGCTGGACGGGCCCATCGAACTGCCCTTCGACCGACCTCGTCCCGAGGTCCAGTCCATGAGCGGACACGAGATCGGGTTCTTCGTCCCGGCGCGCGTCATGGACGCGTTGCAGGAGGTGTGCCGAGGATCGCGGGCGACGCTGTTCATGGGTGTGCACGCGGCCTTCTCGGTGGTGCTCTCCAAGCTCGGCAACACCCGCGACGTCGTCGTCGGCACCCCGATCGCCGGTCGCGGCGACGAGGCGCTCGATCACCTCGTCGGCATGTTCGTGAACACGCTCGCGCTGCGACTGGACGTCGATCCCGACCTGTCGTTCGTCGATCTGGTGCGCAGTGCGTCGGCGGTCGATCTCGGCGCCTTCGCCAACGCGGACGTGCCGTTCGAGAACGTGGTCGAGGCGGTGGACCCGGAACGGTCGACCGCCTTCAACCCGCTCTTCCAGGTGGGCTTCTCGTTCCAGAACCTCGCACCGGTACAGGCGACGCTCTCCGGCCTGGAGGTCGCGGCGCTCGAACCGGGCTCCGAGATCTCGCAGTACGACCTGCATCTGGTCGTCGCCGAGGGACACGAGAACTCCGAGTACGGACGCGGTCTGGAGATGGCGTTCACCTACGCGACGTCGCTCTTCGACGAGGCGACCGTGCAGAGCTTCGCCGATCGTCTGCTGCGCGTGCTCGAGTCGGTCGCCTTCGCACCCGACACTCGGGTCCGCGACATCGAGATCATGAGCGACGACGAGCGGTCCGTCGTGGTGGTCGAGCGCAACCGCACCGAGATGGCGGGAGTGCCGCCGACGGTCACCGAGATGCTCGATCGTCAGTTCTCGGCGTCACCGGACGACACCGCGATCGTGGCGGGCGACGTCTCGCTCACGTACCGCGAGTTCGACGAGCGGGTACAGGCGCTCGCCCGCTATCTGATCGCCCACTCCGTCGGACCGGGAGACCTCGTGGCGGTCGCGATTCCGCGATCGTTCGACATGATGATCGCCCTGCACGCGATCGTGCGGTCCGGGGCGGCGTACCTGCCGATCGACCTCGAGCATCCGCCGGAGCGCACCAGGTACGTGTTGGCGAACGCGCGTCCGCGCGGCGTCCTGACGGTCTCCCCGGTGGTCCTGGATCTGGACGAGACGGGATGCTCACGCGTCGACGTGGACACGTTGGATCTGGACGAGTTCGCCCTCGGACCGATCCGCGAGGAGGAGCGCACCAGGCCCATCACGGGCGACGACCTGATGTACGTCATCTACACGTCGGGATCGACGGGCAAGCCGAAGGGCGTCGCGGTGGGTCATTCCGCCGTCGCGAACCAGCTGGCCTGGATGACGCGGGAGTACTCGCTGTCCACGGCGGACGCGGTGATCCAGAAGACGCCGGTCACGTTCGACGTGTCCGTGTGGGAGCTGTGGTGGCCGCTGACCGCGGGCGCCACGGTGGTGCTGGCCAAGCCGGGCGGGCAGAGCGATTCGCTCTACATCGCGGATCTGATCCGCACGCGGAACGTCACCGTCGCGGTGTTCGTGCCGTCCCCGTTCGTCGCCTTCCTCACGGTGGCCGAGGCCGCCGACGTGGCGTCGGTGCGTGCCGTGCTCTGCGCCGGCGAGGCGCTGCCGAGAGACAGTGTCGACGCGTTCGGCCGGATCAGCGACGCGCAGGTGGACAACCTCTACGGCCCGACCGAGGCCGCCGTCACCGTCACCCGTTTCTCGGGCGCGTACACCGGTACCTCGTCGTCGATCCCCATCGGGCGTCCGGCCGCGAACACCAGCGTCTACGTGCTCGACGGTGCCCTGCGTCCGGTCCCGGACGGTGTCGTGGGCGAGCTGTACCTGGCCGGCGACCAGCTGGCATGGGGATACTTCGGCCGGACCGAACTCACCGCGGACCGATTCGTTGCCAACCCCTTCGAGCCCGGCCGGATGTACCGCACGGGTGACGCCGTCCGGTGGACCACAGCCGGCGACATCGAGTACATCGGCCGTACCGACGATCAGGTGAAGGTCCGCGGCTTCCGCATCGAGCTCGGCGAGGTCGAGAAGGTTCTCGCCTCGTTCGACGGCGTGACCGTGGCCGCGGCCGCGGTCAAGCGCTTCGGCGGCAGCCCCGCCCTGATCGGCTACGTCGTCCCACAGGAGGGCTCGACGGTCGATCTCGCCGCGCTCGAGGAGTTCGCGGGAACCAGACTGCCGTCGTACATGGTGCCGAGCCGGATCGTCGTCATCGACGCCATCCCACTCGGAGCCAGCGGCAAGATGGATCGCAAGTCGCTGCCCAGCCCCGAGATGGCGGCCCAGCGGGAGTACCGGGCGCCCTCCACCCCGATCGAGGCCGCGTTCGCCGAGGCCTTCGCGTCGGTACTGGGCGTCGACCGGGTCGGCGTGGACGACAACTTCTTCGAGCTCGGCGGCAACTCGCTGAGTGCGACCAAGTTGCTGAGTACTGCCAGGGCGTCCGAGGCCATCGAACGCGACGTTCCGTTGCAGTGGATCTTCACCTCGCCCACGCCGGCGACGCTCGCGGCGAAGGTCGAGGCGGGATCGGTCGGGGACGACAAGGACGCGCTCGGCGTGCTCCTGCCCATCCGCACCACGGGCAGCCAGGCGCCGCTGTTCTGCTTCCATCCGATCGTCGGGTTGGCGTGGAGCTTCACCGGTCTGGCGTCGCGATTGAGCCCGGAGATCCCGATCTACGGCATCCAGACGCCGGCCCTGTCCGGGGACGACACCCTGGAGGAGTCGATCACAGCGGTCGCCGAGCGCTACCTGGCGGAGATCCGCACCGTGCAGTCGGAGGGCCCGTACCGGTTACTCGGGTGGTCGTTCGGTGGCACCGTCGCCCAGACGGTGGCGAGCATGCTGCGCGAGGCAGGGGAGACCGTCGAGCTGGTGGCGATCCTCGATTCCCGTGGCGGTCCTGCACCGACCGAGGCGAGCGGCGAGGAGACCTCACTGTCTCTGGCCGAGCTCCTCGGCGCTCTGGGCGTGAGCACCGAGGGCGTCCCGGACGTGCCCCTCGGCAGCTTCGAGGAGGCCGCTCGCATGATCGCGTCCGCACCGGCTGTCGCGGATGTCCTCGACGAACGCACGGTCGAGCTGATGCTGCGGGGTGCTGCGCACAACGGTGTGCTCATGGAACAGCACGAGTCGCCCTACTTCGACGGGACGCTGCTGTTCTTCGCGGCTGCGGCGGACGATCCGACCGGCCGCGTGTTCGCCGACAGCTGGATCCCCTACGCCGATGTCGTCGACGCGTACTCGGTGCCCGTGACGCACTGGTCGATGACCACCGACGCCGCGTGGGACGTCATCGTCCCGGTGATCCGCCGGGCCATCGGGGGCTGACGACGCCGGACCGGCGGGCGGGGCGACGCGACCAGCGCCGTCCCGCCCGCGGTCAGGCCCGAGTCGTGTCGACGTCCGGGTCCAGCAGATCGAGTGCGTGTCGGACGACGTCCATGTAGTGCTCGATGTCCGGCAGGGACCGTGCGTTCGCTGCGACGGACAGGGAGATCGACGTGCCGACCGACCGCGCCGAGTGCGTGAGATGCACCCCGCGCACGGCGGGAAGAACTCCGTAGCAGCCGACCACCGGCGCGCCGAGCAGCGCGAGTGGCCCGCGTCCGTAGCTCACGTTGCTGAGCATCGTGGTCACCGGCGCGGTCGCGGGATCGGTCGACGGCGCCCGCGTGAGGGCACCGATCACGGGGACCACGACGGAGGGCAACGCACCGAGAGGGTGTGGTGGGCCCGTGCGCTCGGTGGAGCGAGCCACCGATTCCTTCGCCGCCACCAGCGACTCGTGGATTCTGCGGAGGCGTTCCGCCGGATCCGGCACGTCGGTGTGCAGGTCGACCATCATCGGCGTGAGTTGGTTCGCGGTGGTCGCGTCGGTGAGCGAGCGTGTGCTCATCGGCATCGAGATCGAGAGACTGCCCGCGGGCAACTCGCCTCGTTCCTCGAGATAGGTCGAGAGGGCGAGCGAGATGATCGCGGTCAGCATGTCGTTGACCGTCGTGCCCGGGTACGCGGACTTGACGCGCCGGATGCGGTCGAGGTCGAACCAGGCCAGGTCCCACGACATGTCCGGTTCCTTGTCACCGTTGAACCGTGTCGCGGGCACTGCGGTCGGCGCGGTCGACGACGCCGGTGGGGTCCCGGCACGAGACCGCGTCGACCAGCGGACCGCCACCGCGGCGAGGCGCACCAGGTCGGCCGGAACGCGAGAGAGTGCCCGCACTCGACCGGGAACCGGAACCTCGGCGGTCTCCGGTCGCGGCTCTGCCGGAGTGGGGGACAACATGCGGGAGATGAGGTCGGAGGCACTCACACCGTCGATCGCGCTGTGGTGGAACTTGGCGATCATCACCGTGCCCCCGTCGGGGACCCCGTCGACGCCGTGCAGGTCCACCAGGAAGTGCAGTTGCCACGCCGGCCCGGTGGTGAAGTCGAAGAACTCACGGGAGAGTTCGACCGTCCGGCGGCGCACGATCTCGACGTCGCCGTCCTGCTGGTGCGTCACGGTGACGTGCGAGTCGACGTCCGCGTCCGGGTCGTCCACCCAGAAGGGGTAGTGGATGTCGCCGGGGTAACGGTGGAGCCGCTGCCGGAAGATCGGGTCGAGGTGCACGATCGAGCGGGCGTAGGCCACCGCATCGGCGTGCGTGCGTAGTCCGGTACCGGGGCCCGCGGCGACGTCGACCACGAAGGCGTGGATGAGGATCGCCGACGTGTGCGGCGACTCGAGATAGAGGTTGAGGGCGTCACGGGACGTCATCGGTCGCCCTCGGGTGGGGGTGGAGCGTCGTGTGGTTCGCCGGAATCGGCTCACGGGATCTCCTGTGCATGTCACGTCGGGTGGTGCCGCTTCCACGGTAGACAGCGGTGTCTCCGTCCAGGTGGTTCGTGCCTGATCCCGACAAGGTTCGGTCTGCTTTGTGTACTCTCCCGAATCGTGACGAATCAGTGATCGCGTCTCGCTTTCGCCGACCGACTCGGGTCGTACGTCGTCGGCTGACCGTGCAGCGAACTCGATGGTCGGACCCGGTTGCCTTGTCGGGGTTTTGGGACTGTGAAACACTGAATAACCGGATCGAGGACCAGCAGTCGAGGGTGGCGCGGACCGGGTTGCGATCCTCATCGACGACGCAGAGTGCGGTCGTCCCCGGATTCGGAGGTCCAGATCGGTGCAGTCGTTCGACACCGCGCGCGTAGCGAACCGAAGCGTCGGTATCGCCGAGGCGACGGACGCGGAGGACGACGGCGCCCGTGAGGACGGCCCAGCGCCCGTGCTCGACGCGGTTCCCCTGACCGCGGCTCAGCGCGGGATCTGGTTCGCTCAGCAGCTCGCCGGCTCCGTGCCGGTGTCGATAGCCCACTACGTCGACCTGCGTGGACCGGTCGACGCGGCGGCTCTCGAGGCGGCGATGATCTCGGTCGGCCGGCAGTTCGGGTCCGGGTTCGTGCGCATCGTCGAAGAGGACGGAGTGCCGGCCCAGGTGGTCGACCTGTCCATCACCGACACGGTGCGTTTCCTCGATCTGCGCGAGGATGCGACTCCCGTCGAGACGGCGATCGAGTGGATGCGCGCCGAGTGCGCCGCGCCTCTCGACATGACCTCCGACCGGCTGGTCGTCACCTACCTGATCAGGGTCGAGGACGAGCGCTACTTCTGGTACTGCCGGATCCACCACATCGTGTTGGACGGCTTCGGTGCGATGACCATGATCCGCCAGGTCGCGGCGCACTACACCGCGCTCGTCGAGGGCCGCGAGCCGACGCCGACGCGGGCGGGCGACCTCCGCACGGTCTACGACGACGACGTCGCCTACCGCGAGTCGACGCGATTCGAGAACGATCGCCGCCACTGGGCCGAGAAGTTCGAGACGCTCCCCACCGGAGTCTCGTTCGTCGACAGCACCGCACCGGTCTCGGTGCCGTGCCGGGCGGCGTCGGGACGCACTCCCGTCGAGGTCGCGGAATCTCTCGCGAAGGGTGTCGACTCGCTCGGCACCACCACGGTCACGCTGGCCATCGCCGCGTTCTCGGCGTTCGTCTCCCGCACCACCGGAACCACCGACGTCGTGCTGTCCCTCCCCGTGTCGGGCCGCGCGAGCGCGGTCCTGCGGCGCTCGGGCGGCATGGTCTCCAACGTCGTTCCCCTCGTCGTCCGCGTCGACGCCGCCGCCACCGTGTCCGACGTCATCGACCGCGTGCAGCGCGAACTCACCGGTGCGCTGCGCCGACAGCGGTACCGGCACGAGGACATCCGGCGCGACGCGGGTGAGATGACGAACACGCGCGGCCTCTTCGGTCCCACCGTGAACCTGATGATGTTCGACAACGAGATCGTGCTCGGCGACGTTCGTGGGTCGTACCACGTGCTCACCACCGGCCCGGTCGAGGATCTCTCGATCAACCTGTACCCGGCTCCCGGCGACGGCGACGAGCTGCAGATCGACTTCGAGTCCAACCCGAACCTCTACACCCAGCAGCGCGTCGAGGACCTGCGGTCGCGGTTCCTCGACTACCTCCGGCGCTTCTCGCACAGCGCTGCGGACGGCCGGGTCCTCGACATCGAGGTCCTCTCCCCGCACGAGCGCGCCACCCTGGTGCCCGCGCGGGGAGCATCGAGCGTTCGACCCCGGCGGTTCGTCGACGTCATCGACGACGCCGTCGCAGGGTCGCCCGACGCCATCGCGGTCGAGACGGCGCACGGCGCCCTCACCTACGCGCAGATGGACGCCTCGGCGAACCGCATCGCTCGACTGCTCGTCTCGCGCGGCGCGGGGCCGGAGACCACCGTGGCGATCGCCCTCCCACGGTCGCTGCACTCGATTCTCAGCACGTGGGCCGTGGCGCGAACGGGCGCGGCGTTCCTGCCGATCGACCCGGCGCTGCCCACCGCGCGCATCCTGCACCTCGTCTCCGACTCCGGGGCCGTCCTCGGTATCACCGACACCACCCGCGCGGGCAGCCTCCCCGATGCGCTCGACTGGCTCGCGATCGACGCCGTCGAGACCGACCGCCTGGTGTCGCAGTACTCGCCGGCGCGGGTCACCGACGCGCATCGGCTCTCGCCGATCCACCTCGAGACTCCGGCCTGGATGATCTACACCTCCGGATCGACCGGTCTCCCGAAGGGCGTCGTCGTCGGCAACGGCGGTGTCGCGAACCTGACGCGGGACATCGCTCTGCGTCTGGACGTCGAGTCGTCCTCCCGTGTCCTGGCCCTGGCCTCGCCCAGCTTCGACTCGTCGTTGTTCGAGATGCTCTCCGCCCTGAGCCGGTCGGCGACGCTGGTGGTGTCGCCGGCGGACGTCTTCGGCGGCGAGGAACTCGCGCGCTACCTGTCGGAGAAGGCGGTCACCCACGTGACCATCACCCCCGCCGCGCTGGCCTCGGTCGATCCGGACGGGCTCGATCACGTGCAGCACGTCGTCACCGCAGGCGAGGCCTGCCCACCCGATCTCGTGGCGCGGTGGGGTACCGGCCGACGCATGTACAACGCGTACGGACCCACCGAGATCACCATGATCAGCCACATGTCGCGGCCGCTGGATCCGGCCGCGCCGATCACCGTCGGCCGCCTGGTGCGCGGAGCCTCGTGCCTCGTTCTCGATCCATGGCTCCGGCCCGTGCCCGAGGGCGTCGTCGGCGAGCTGTATCTGTCGGGACCGTCCGTCGCGCGGGGTTATGTCCACGCACCCGGCGTCACGTCGGGGCGCTTCGTCGCGTCGCCGTACGAGCCGGGCGCACGGATGTACCGCACAGGCGATCTGGTGCGCTGGTCGGCCGACACCGAGATCGCGTACGTCGGCCGAGCCGACTTCCAGATCAAGATCCGCGGCATGCGCGTCGAACTCGGCGAGGTCGACGCGGTGCTGTCGATGCACGAGAGCGTCCGCGCGTCCGTGACCATCGCGCACCGACCGTCGTCCGGCTCCCTCGCGCTCGCGTCCTATGTCGTCCTGCAGGACGGCCGCACCGTCGACAGCGACGAGATCCACCGCTTCGCCGTGCAGAGTCTGCCGTCGCACATGGTGCCGTCGTCGGTGATGGTGCTCGACGCGCTCCCCATCACCGTCCAGGGCAAGATCGACCGGCGGAGTCTGCCCGAACCGGTCGTCGAGGTGCACGAGTTCCGGGCGCCGTCCATGCCTGTCGAGGAGATCGTCGCGTCGGTGTTCGGCGAGCTGCTCGGCGTCGACCGGGTCGGTCGCGACGACGACTTCTTCGCCCTCGGCGGGAACTCGTTGATCGCCACTCGCGCGGTCGCGCGACTCGGCAAGGCTCTGGACACCACGGTGACCGTGCGGACGCTGTTCGAGGCGCCGTCGGTGGCGGCCCTGGCGGCACGGGTGCAGTTCGAGTCCGGAGTCCCGCCGCGGCCACCCCTGGTCCGCCGCACGGCCGCCGACTCGGACGCTCTCGAGGACGCGCCGCCGTTGTCGTACGCGCAGCGCCGCATGTGGTTCCTCAACCGATTCGATCCGACGTCGGCCGCCTACAACATCCCGTTCGCCGTCCGGTTGGTCGGCGATCTCGACGTGCCGGCGCTGCAGGTGGCGATGCTCGACGTCATCGATCGGCACGAGTCGCTCCGCACGATGTATCCGGACACCCCGAACGGTCCCGTGCAGCTCGCACTGACGGCGGAGTCGATCGTTCCCGACCTCACCCCGGTCGACGTCCACGAGAACGCGCTGCCGTCCGCGGTGGCCGCGCTCGCCGGTCGTGCGTTCGACGTGACGGAGGAGGTCCCCGTCGCGGCGACCCTGTTCCGGACCGCGTACGACACGCACGTGCTCGCCGTCGTCGTCCACCACATCTCCGCGGACGGCGCCTCGATGGCTCCGCTCGCCCGCGATCTCATGGCGGCCTACAGCGCCCGGGTGTCGTGGTTCGCACCGACCTGGGCGCCGCTTCCCGTCCAGTACGCCGACTTCTCGGTGTGGCAGCGCGACGCCCTGGGCGACGAGAACGATCCCGAGTCGGTCATCGCGCAGCAGGAGCGGTACTGGCTCACCGCGCTCGCCGACCTGCCGGACGAGCTGCCCTTCCCGGTCGACCGGTCGCGGCCCACCGAGCCGACGTATGCCGGTGCGTCACACACCTTCTCGATCGAACCGGAGCTTCACGCGGCGCTCGTCGACGTGGCGCGCGCCCACAGCTCCACGCTGTTCATGGTCGTGCACTCGATCCTCGCGATCGTGCTCGCACGCCACTCGGGCACGGACGACGTGACGGTGGGGACACCGGTCGCCGGTCGCGGCGACGCCGCCGTCGACGACATGATCGGCATGTTCGTCAACACCCTCGCGCTGCGTACCCGCGTCGACGTCGGCGCCGGATACCGCGACCTGCTCGCCCACATCCGCGAGCAGGACCTCGGTGCCTTCGCCCACGCCGACGTCCCGTTCGAGCGGCTCGTGGAGGTCATCGATCCGCCGCGTTCACGCGCGCGGCACCCCATCTTCCAAGTGCTCCTGTCGTTCCAGAATCTCGGCCAGGCGCACTTCGAGCTGACCGACCTGCGCCTCGAGACCGTCGAGTTCGATCTGGGTGTGGCCAAGTTCGACCTGCAGTTCACCCTGGTGGACTCCCTGACACCGCTCGGAGCTCCGGACGGTCTCGCCGCGACCATCGCGTACGCGACGGACCTGTTCGACCGGGAGACCATCGGGTCCCTCGCGGAACGTTTCGTGGCCGTCGCCCGCGCGGTGGCCGCGGATCCCGATGTCGTCCTCGACGAGATCGACCTGCTCGGCGGAGTGGAACGCGAGCGCGTCACGGCGCCCGTGTTGCCGGAGGGGACCACGGAGGCGGTCTCGCTGACCTCGCGATTCCGTCGGCGCGCAGCCGAGAACCCCGATGCGACGGCACTCGTCGACGCAGCGGGTTCGCACACGTACGGAGACTTCGCGGCGCGCGTGAATCGCGTCGCCCGATCCCTGGTCGAGCGTGGCGTCGGTCCGGAGGTCGCCGTCGTCGTCGCTCTCCCGCGCTCGGTCGACGCACTCGTCGCGGTGTACGCCGTGCTCGAGGCCGGTGGCGCGTACGTCCCCGTGGATCCGGAGCAGCCTGCGGCCCGCATCGATCAGATCGTCGCCGCCACCGCGGCGCGCTGCGTTGTCGTGGCCGAGCCCGACGCACTCCCGGTGGCGGGCGAGGGAGCCGTGTCGTTGGCGACACTCGACGATCCGTCCGTCTCGTCCGCTCCGCTGACCGACACCGACCGGACGGGCTCCGTGCGCGCCGGCACCACCGCCTACGTCATCTTCACGTCCGGCTCGACGGGTGTGCCGAAGGGTGTGTCCGTCCCGCACGGTGCCGTCACGCACCAGGTGGACTGGTTCGCGCGCACCTACGCGCTGACCGAGAACGACGTGGTGCTCGCCAAGACCCCGATGACCTTCGACGTCTCGGTGTGGGAGATGTTCGCGACACTGGCGGTCGGGGGCACCCTCGCCGTCGCCGATGCCGACGGTCACCGTGATCCCGAGTACCTGATGCGGGCCATCTCGCGGTACGGCGTGACGGCCGTGTCGTTCGTCCCGTCCATGTTCGCCGTCTTCACCGAGGCCGCTGACGACTACGCCTGCCGCTCACTGCGTCTGGTGTTCCTGGCAGGTGAGGCCCTCGGTCGCGCCGCGGTGGACACGTTCCGCGAGAAGTGCGACATCGACGTGCACAACCTGTACGGCCCCACCGAGTTCGCGGTCCACGCGACGGCACATCCGGTCGGGCGGGGCGAACCGCCGTCCGTGCCGATCGGGATCCCGGTCGACGGCACCGCCGCGCTCGTGCTCGACGGTCGCTTCCGGCCCGTGCCGGACGGTGTCGTGGGCGAGCTGTATCTGTGCGGCGTCCAGGCGGCGCGGGGGTATCACGGGCGTCCGGACCTGACGGCGGACCGGTTCGTCGCACTGCCCGGCCACGACGGTGCGCGCATGTACCGCACCGGTGACCTGGCCCGGTGGAACCACCACGGCCATCTCGAGTTCGCGGGGCGCGTCGACCACCAGGTCAAGCTGCGTGGACTGCGCATCGAACTCGGCGAGGTGGAGGCGGCGGTCTCCGCGTCGTCGCGCGTCGCCCGTTCGGTCGCCATTGTCCGCGACGACACGCTCGTCGCCTACGTCGTGCCCGCGCCGGGAGCGACGGTCGACACCGACCTGCTCCGAGCGGACGCGGCGCGCATCCTGCCGGCGTACATGGTGCCGGTCGTGGTCGTCCTGGACGCGCTGCCCGTCAGCGCGAGCGGCAAGCTCGATCGCTCGGCGCTGCCCGACCCGGTGGTGGACGTGCAGCGATACCGCGCACCGCGTACGCAGGAGCAACGCGTCGTGGCCGAGGTCCTCGCGGAACTCCTGGGCGTGGAGCGCGTCGGGCTCAACGACAACTTCTTCGCTCTCGGCGGGAACTCGCTGGTGGCGACCCGCGTCGCGGCCCGCATCGGAGACGAGCTGGGTGTGCGGGTGCCGTTGCGCGCCGTCTTCGACGCGGCCACGGTGGCAGACCTCGCGGACAGCCTCGACACCGTCGTCACCACCAGTCGACACCTGACGTCGACTCCCCGCCCCGAGGTCGTTCCTCTCGCTCCGGCACAGCAACGGCTCTGGCTCGCCAACCGTGTCGATCCGACGGCGGCGACCTACAACCTGCCGATGGGCCTGCGGCTCACGGGACCACTCGATGTGGATGCCCTGCGCGTCGCGGTCGACGACGTCGTCGCCCGACACGAGACGCTGCGCACCGTCTACCCCGACGTCGACGGTCACGGGCGTCAGTCCGTGCTCGCACCGGTGGGCCGGCCGCTGACCCCGATCCCGGTGACGGAGGCCGAGCTCGCGGCGCGTGTGGTGGCGGTGGCGACCACGCCGTTCGACGTGACGACGCAGGTGCCGCTGCGCGTCGAGTTGTTCCGCCTCGGCGACGAGGAGCACGTGCTCGTCGTGGTCGTGCACCACATCGCGGCCGACGGCTTCTCGATCGCGCCCCTCACCGTCGACGTCGTGACGGCATTCGCGTCGCGCACGGCGGGCGTGCTGCCGGCGTGGACGCCGCTCGAGGTCCAGTACGCGGACTACGCCCTGTGGCACCGCACGCTGCTGGGCGACCCGGCAGATCCCGAGTCGGTCTCGGCACGTCAGCTCGCCTACTGGCGCGAGACCCTGGCAGGGCTCCCTGGTGAGCTGTCCTTGCCGCAGGACCGTCCGCGTCCTCCGGCACCGTCCGGTGTGGGTGCCTCCGTGCGCTTCGAGATCCCGGCGCAGACGTACGAGCTGGTCCGCGATCTGGCACGGGAGCGGCGCGCGACTCCGTTCATGGTGGTGCACGCGGCGCTGTCCGTCGCCCTGTCGCGCATCAGCGGGTCGACCGACATCTGCGTCGGCACCGCGGTGGCGGGTCGAGGCAGCGCCGAACTCGATCCTCTGGTCGGCATGCTCGTGAACACCCTGGTGCTGCGCCTGGCGGTCGACGAGGACGCGTCCGTCGTCGATCTCGTCGACGATGCGCGGGGTGTCGCCCTCTCGGCGTTCGCCCACGCGGACGTGCCGTTCGACACCGTGGTCGACACGGTGGCGCCTGCGCGGTCGTCGTCGCTGTTCCGCGTGGCTCTGGCGTACCAGAACACCGAGCGTTCGGAGATCGATCTCTCGGGTCTGCACGTCGAGCAGTTGCAGAACCCGTTCGATCCCGCCCAGTTCGATCTCACGCTGACCATCGAGGACTCTCCTCACCGCGAGCACTCGGACCCGGTGACCGGCATCGTCACCTATGCCACCGATCTGTTCGACGAGGCCACGGCGGCCACCTTCGCCACCGTCTTCTCGTCCGCGCTCGACGCGGTGGTGGCGGATCCGGGCGGTGCCGTCTCCTCGATCGCCCTGGCCTCGGGCCCGTCGACCGACGCCGACGAGCCGGTGGCCGCGGCCGTGCAGACGAGTCGGCCGCAGCCCGTCGACCTGCCCTCGATGATCACCGCGTCCGTCGAGGCGGATCCGGGAGCTCCCGCGTACGCACGGGGCGAGTTCGAGATCAGCTGGGCCGAGATGGACGCCCGGTCCAATCGCATCGCCCGGGTCCTGCTGGCCGAGGGGGGTGGGCCCGGCCGACCGGTCACCCCGCTGGTCGAGGCACCCGAGGACAGGATCGCGGCGACCTGGGCCGCGGCGAAGATCGGCGCGACGCTGACGGACGCGGACACCGCGATCCGGGTGACGTCCGACGACCGTTTCACGCAGGGCCCGGTCGGACCGCTGTCCGCCGCGGACGGCATCGTGTCCGCCGGTCCCGGCGATCCACTCGTCGCCCTGGGCGATGCCACGCTGACGCACGCAGCGCTCGCCTCGTGCATCACCGCGGACAGTCTTCAGGTGACGCACGAATCGCGGGTGGCGGTGGCCGCCGGGGCGCCGCTGGACCTCGAGGTGCTCGCCGTGGTGGTCGCTGCCGCGGCCGGAGCGACGACCGTGAGTCTCGACGCCTCCGACGATCTCGCCGACGCGCTCGCCGACGAGTGGGTCACCCATGTCGTGCTGTCCGAGTCCCAACTCGCGTCGCTCGACACGCAGGGACTGGACGACCTCGAGGTCATCGTCGTGAGCGATGCCGATCAGGCACCCGCGGCGGCGCCGCTGGACGTCACGGTGCTCACCGGGACGGCGCTGCGAGGCTAGTCGGTGTCGACGCTCGCGGGGGCCGCTGCGCGCGGCGCGGCGACGTCGTCGAGCGTGGCCGCCGCGAGCGCGTCCACGGCGTCCCGGATCATCGCGCAGTAGCGGTCCGGCTCCGCCATCATGGTCGACTCGACCGTCACGGTGAGTGCCAGACGGTCGCCGAGCGAGGTGATGTGGTGGATGAGTCCCATGCCGTCGACCGTGGGCATCGGCATGAACGCGGCCACCGCGCGGGCGCCCAGGAACCACAGGTCGTCGCTTCCGTGCGGCATGTTCGACACCACGGTGGTGGACGGCACTGTCGGACGGTCGTGAGGAGCCAGGGTGGACAGGGCGCCGATCGCCCGCAGGAGGAGGGGCGGAGCGACGTCGAAAGGGCTGACCTCGTGCCGAGACGTCAGATCCTGCACCCGCCTCTTGGCGTCGGCAGCCGAAGCGTGCACAGCGCGGAGGCGCAGGAGCGGGTCGACGACCGTGGTGTGCAGGTCGACGTCCGCGAACGTGGTCTGATTCGCCGCTGCGGTGTCGTGGGTCGCGTGGATGTCGAGCGGCATGGTCGTGCTCAAGGTGGCCGCAGGGTGTTCCCCTGCCTGGTCGAGGAACTGGGTGAGTGCCAGGGAGACCGCCGTGAGCAGCACGTCGTTCACGGTGATTCCGGGAACGGCTCGCGAGATCGTCCGGACGTGTGCGAGGTCCAGCCAGACGATCCGGACGCGGTGGTCGAGTGCGATCCGGGCGTTGAAGCGGGTCGCGGGCCGCGGTGGCCGCGGTGTCTCGGGTGCAGCCCGGCGCACGGCCGCCATCGTCCGGACGAACATCGCCGTCCGGCGGGGCATCGTGGCGGCGTCCTTCCACAGCGGCGGAATCGGGCCCGGAACCGCGGTTCCGCGGCGCTCCGCGACACGTCCGTCGTGCGAGAGGTCGGGAGACGCGAACAGGGCTCGGACCACGGCCACCAGCCCCAACCCGTCCATCGACGCGTGATGGACCTTGATCACCACCGCGGTCGCGCCCTCCGGAAGGTGCGGCACGCCGTGGATGCCCGTCAGGACGTGCAGTTCCCACCCCGACGACGCCAGCGTCATCGGAGTGGCCATGACCCGAGCGATGTGGCGCTCGACGGGGTCCCATCCCGGTCGATCGATCGGAGTGACGACGACGTGGTCGTCGAGGTCCACGTCGCCGGTCACCCAGAACGGGTCACCGAGATCGCCGGCGCGCCGTCGGAGCCGCCGGCGGAACACGGGGGAGACGTCGAGACGTCCACGCATCCACGCGCACACCGTGGCGTGGGTCGGGGATGCTCCCATCGTGCCGGCGGCGTCGAACACCATCACGTCGACGAGGTTGGCGATCACCCGCTCGCTCTCGGCGAGGACGTTGATCGCGTCCCGGGGTGATACTCGAACGCCGATGAAGGGCTGTCGGAATCGTGTCACGGCGTCGGTCCTCGCGTTCGGCCACTGCGCCGACCAGCATCCGCGGGCCGCGCCTACAGCGACTACATTGCCGGAACCGAGCGTTCTGTTACGCCCTTTTCGGGCCGATCGGGCGGCCATTGTGACCGGCCGGTCGCGGCAGCGTCAGAACGTCTCGGCGGCGCGACGGTACCCACGCACCGCAGGCCCCACGAACACCAGGAACAACCCGAACGACCAGGCCAGCGACTGCAACAGCGGGGAGGTGACCGGGCCACCGAGTGTGAGGCCCTTCATCGAATCGACCGCACAGGAGATGGGGTTGTGCTCGACGAACGGTTGCAACCACGTCGGATAGGCCCGCGTCGGGACGAAACCGGAATTGAAGAACATGAGAATGGTGAACACCATTCCGACGGCCTCGACCAGAGGGAAGGTGGTGGTCACGATCGCGGCCGAGGTGACGAACACCGCGAACCCGAGGCCGAACGCCAGCGGCACGAGCATCGCCAGCACGCCCGGAACGGGCCCCTGCTCGAACCGGAAGCCGAGCGTGAACCCGACGACGACGATGAGCAACGTCGTG
The DNA here is from genome assembly GCF_019836145.1 of Rhodococcus sp. BP-241. Taxonomy (NCBI): domain Bacteria; kingdom Bacillati; phylum Actinomycetota; class Actinomycetes; order Mycobacteriales; family Nocardiaceae; genus Rhodococcus; species Rhodococcus sp. BP-241. Next base: position 192,862 of record NZ_JABUEI010000002.1, read on the forward strand.
GTGACGATGCGGGCGGTCTCGGCCAGGAGTCGACCCACCAGACCCGCGGCGCGGTGCACCGGCAGGGTCTGGAAGCGGGACACCAGACCGGCCGCACGCTCTCGGCGCAGACCCACCGCGCTCGCGAGCGACCCGGACATGGCGGCGACCATGGCGATCAGCGGGACGGTGCCGAAGATGCTGTTCTCTCCGGTGGCCGCCGACACGGAGTTGCCGAGCACCGTGCGGAGCATGAGAAGGAAGACCACCGGGTACACGACGGCCTGGATGATGGTGAGCGGATCGCGAGCCCAGCGACGGAGCAGGCGGCCACAGTGCAGCACGCTCTGCGACGCCAGCCCGGCGAGGCTGCGTTCGCCCACGAGGCGTTCCGGTTCGGGGAGCGCGCGCAGATCGAAGCGGGGTTCGGACGCGGTGTCGGTCATGATCGCCTCGTGCTGGCCCAGACCGCGAGCGGTACGAGGACCACGATGAGGCCCACCGCCCAGGCGATCGCCGGCCACAGTGTCGCGGAGTTGACGCCCCCTTCGGCCATGTCACGCATGGCCTTCGAGAAGAGGGAGATGGGCTGGTTGCGGACGAACGGACGGATCCATTCGGGGAAGCCTGTCTCGGGAACGAAGCCCGACGACAACATGCCGAGGATCAGCTGGGGCAGGGTCAGTGCCTGGCTGGTGGCCTCGGGGGACCGGGACAACGATCCGATCGCGTCGCCGCCCGTGGTCAGCGCCGCGCCGACGAGGAGTGCGAACAGCATGAAGATGACGGCGTCGTCGAGTCCTGCCTGGAATCGGAACCCGATGAGGGAGCCGTAGACCAGCGCGGCTATCAGGGAGAGACTCGCGTGCACCAGGTTGGCCGTCGCTCTCGACAGCAGCGGTACCCACGGGGTGACCGGCATCGTCTGCAGACGGGTGGTCATACCCGACTGACCCTCGATGGCAGCACGCTGCGCTGCGGAGATGGCGGTGAACGCCATGGCCTGCAGGCAGATGATCGGCATGAGGAACTGGGCGTAGTCCAGGCCCTGGAACTGCATGACGAGCCGGAGCGGCAGGTAGAAGCCGACCGTGTAGACGGCCGGGGCGACCACGGCGACCACGAGGCTGCCGGACCTGGCCATCGATCCCAGGGACCGTCCGGACAGGCTCGCCCACTGCTTGAACGCCGTGGGTTCCGGTGCTCGGTGCGAGGCACGTCCTGCGTCTCGGGTGGCCGTCACGAGGGTGCGCCCGAGCCGATGGCGGGTTCGGCCGGAGCCGCATCACCCTGCGACTGACCGGTGAGGCTCAGGAACACGTCGTCGAGGGACGGCCGGCGCAGACCGATGTCGGACAGTTCGATGCCCGCGGCGTCGAGCCTCTTCAGCGCCTCGGCCAGCGTGCCGGGGCCGTCCGGTGCGGGAATGATGATGCTGTCGCCCTGCAGGTCGGCGGCGCTGAAGGTGGGCGGAAGCAGACCGGCGAGAGCATCTGCGGCGCGGCGCAGTTCGGTGGGATCCAGCGGGCTGATGTGGCAGTAGTTGCCGCCCGTCATCGACTTCAACTCGTCGGCCGTGCCCTGCGCGATGACCCGACCGCGATCGATGACGATGATGCTGTCGCTGAGAACGTCGGCTTCCTCGAGGTACTGCGTGGTCAGCAGCGTCGTGATGCCCTGGTCTCGCAGCGACGACACGAGTGACCACACCGCCTTGCGGCTGCGCGGGTCGAGTCCGGTGGTCGGCTCGTCGAGGAACACGACCTTCGGACGCACCACGAGACCGCACGCGATGTCGATGCGTCGACGCATACCGCCGGAGTAGCCGCGGACCTGTCGATCCCCGGCCTCGATCAAGTCGAAGTCGTTGAGAAGGTTCTCGGCGCGCACACGGGCCGACTTCTTCGTCAGTCCCATGAGACGACCGAAGAGGACGAGGTTCTCCCGGCCGGTCAGGGCGTCGTCGAGAGCGGCGTACTGACCCGTCATGAGGATGGAACGCCGGACGGCCGCAGGATCCTGCGCCACGTCGTGGCCTGACACCACCGCACGTCCGCGATCCGGTCGGACCAGCGTCGCGAGCACCTTCACGGTGGTGGTCTTCCCGGCGCCGTTGGGCCCGAGAACTCCGAGGATGGAGCCGGTGGGGACGCTGAAATCGATGCCGCGCAGTGCGTCAACCGTTCCGAAGGACTTGTGAACGTCCTCTACGAGTACGGCTGTGTCGTCTGATGGCATTGGTCTCCACTGTCGTCGGGTGCGGTGTCGTCAGTGCTCGTCGCTCGAGAGCGATCATGCCCGACCGAGTCGGTCGCGGAGCGACGTGTCGAGCGTGCGGCACTGTCGAAGTCATCCCGCGAACCCCGACCGATGTTACTTCTTCCACGTGGGAGCCGTGGTGGTGGACCGAGTCCGACCACGTCCGAGGACGCGGCCGAACCCGTTTCGACTGTGTGGTGGCAGGTGAGTCAGGAGGCGACGTTCGCGCGCTCCCGTGCGTGGCGAGGGAGTGATCCCAGGCGAGAGAACTGGGCGGCGGCGGAGTGCTCCAGGCCTCGCAGCCCGTCCTCCACGTGGTGCAGAACGGTGGCGAGGTCGAGTGCAGGCACCGAGGAGGAGAGTGTCACCACGGTGGCTGCGCCGACACGGCACACGGTGGCGGTGACGGAACGCGCGTCCTCCGCGATGTGCGGTCCGAAGGACAGAAGGTCGGGCGTGTCGACCCCGGACGGCGGGACCGGCATGTCCGCGACGAGCAGAGCGGTGACGGGTGACGTCCCGGCCGGAACCGCGCGCCGCACGGCGGTGGAGACGACCGTCGACACCACGTCCGCGATCGTGGTCTGACCGAGTCCCGCGGAGATCTGCTCGAGTCGGACGGTGGGGAACTGCGCGACGAGTGAACGGGCGTCACCCCGTGGTGCCGGGTACGCCGGCGCGTCGGCACCGTCGAACGGTCGGTACGCGTGGCGTGCCACGGGCCCACCCGGACGAGCGGGACGGCCGGGAGCGAGGACGGTCTCGACGATGCGGGTGATCGTGCGCGACTCGACGGGCCCGACTGCGGAGCGGAACACGGCGACTGCCGATCCGCTCGGCACCGCATCGAAGCCCGACACCTCGGTGAAGACGTCGAGGCACCACGGTGCGTCGGTCGACGGGTGCGCGGCGTCGAGAAGCGCGACGACGGTGCCGGCCGCGACGCCCGGCGCGTGGACGGTCACCCGCGCGTGCTCGTCGGTTCCGAGCAGACCTGCCTCTGCGGCGAGGTCGGTCAAGTGCCTCGACATGCGATCCGGCGTGGAGCTCTCGGATCCCGGACGCACGACGAACACGTGACGGCGGAGAGACGTGGGTGCATGCGTCCAGACGCCGACGGATGCGCGAGGGGTGTCCGTCGTGGTGACGGGAGTGCGGCTGTGTCGGGGCGCCATGGCGTGTCCTTCGGTGTGCGGGTTCGGGCTGCGGAACGAGTGAGAGGACGTCACGGCGAGACCGTGATCGTCGTGGGGGTGACGGCGGCCTGCGCCGCCGGAGGATCGGCGTCGCTCGGAGCGACCGCCGCCTCCAGACGGTCGAATGCGGTGCGGATGTGGCGTATGTATCGAGCGGTGTCCGGCATCGCGTCGTCCACGGACGTGACCGACACGAACATCGACGCGCCGAAGGTGGCGACGGCGTGCGCCAGAGCCACTCCGGTGACGGTGGGGAGGGGCCCGAAGACGCCCACCATGGGTGATCCGGCGATCGTGACTCCGCCCACGCCGTACGGCACGTTGGTGATCATCGTGTTGGTGGCGACCCGTGCCGGTGCGGCCGGTGACCTCATGGTCTTGCCCAGCAACGCCATCAGCGGCGCCGGCATCACGGTGAGCGGATGCGCCGGCAGCCGGGTGGCGACAGCGGTGGCGTGGTCCTTGGCCCGCGACGCCGACGCGTGCACGGCCCGCAGGCGCACCACCGGGTCGATCACATCGGTGTGCAGCGACAACGTCGCGACCGCGATCCGGTTGGCGTTGGTGCTCTCCCCCATGGCGCGCGTGCTCACCGGGATGGTGGTGCCCAACGAGTCGGTGGGCAGCTCACCGTCCTCCGCGAGATACGCGGACAGCGCGAGCGAGACGACCGTGACCATGACGTCGTTGAGAGTGACGCCTCCGGCCCTGTTCTTCAGTGCGCGGACACGGCTCATCTCGAAGAACGTCATGTCGAAGACCATCGACGGGCGTACTCGACGGTTGAAGCGCGTGGCGGGGAAGGATTCGTGCGCTGCGGTGCCGGAGTCGGACGAGGCCTTCAGTGCGCGGGCCGCCGTTCGCCGCCGCAGCGCCGCTCCCGTGAGGGTCACGATGTCGCGCGGAAGTGCGCGTGCCGCTCGGACGGGACTTGGGACGTCCACCGCAGTGTCCGGGTCCACGCGCGGTGTCGGGTTCGGGCCGAAGACGCGGTTCACCAGTTCGACGGACCCCATGCCGTCGATCGCGCTGTGGTGGCTCCGGAAGATCACCACGGTGGCGCCCTCGGCCACCCCGTCGATGCCGGTGACGTCGAGGACGAAGTGGAACTGCCACGGCGGGCGTTCACGCGGCAGCCGTGTGGTCGTGAAGTCGGTGATCATCGACACGAGCAGGTCGCGGCTCTGTCCCGCCGGCGGCGTGTGCACGTACACGTGCTCGGTGACGTCGACCTCGGTCGGTACCCAGTGAGGGAACGCCAGGTTCGCGGGGACCGACACCAGCAGCCGGGTGAAGAGCGGGTCGAGCGCGAGGATGCCGCGCCCGAACTCGGCGGCATCGGCGACGGAGCGCACGGACGCGCCGTCGGCCAGGACGTAGCAGTGCACCACGGCGGCGGACGTGAGCGGCGACTCGAAGAAGAAATTGAGGGCGTCGCGTGCGTGCATGGCGGTACCACGTTCGGCCGTGCCCCGACGTGCCATGGTCATGTTCCGGCCCTTCAGCGATGTGATGAAGGGGAAAGCTACTCCGACCGAACGTTCTGTACAAGCTTTATGCCCGTTTTTACGCTGTAACAAAACTGTAGGCATGCTAAGCAACGGTGGCGACGGACGCGCGCTCGCTGGTGTCGGTCGCGACCGCGAGCGTGTCCAGCGCCGAGGCGAGCAGTGCCGTGTAGTGGTCGACGTCCGGCATCAGGGCGCGGTGGGACACCGCGGTCAGGCACATCCGACCGCCGGCCGACACGACGACGTGCGCGAGTTGGACCCCCTCCACCACAGGGAGGGGTGCGAACACGCCCGTCACGGGCGCGCCCGCCAGCTCCATCCGGTCGTTGCCGTAGGCGATGTTGGAGATCAACGTGTTCGTGCCGGTCGTCGTGGGGGCAGCGGGGCGGCGGGGCATCAGTCGAGCGATCGCCGCCAGGAGTGGGGCCGGTGCCGAGTTCATGGGATGGGAGGGGAGGCTGCGGAGCCGCGTCGCGAGGTCGGACTTGCGGTCGCGTGCTGCCGCGGAGACCGCGCGCAGACGGTCGACCGGATCTGCGACGTCCGTGAACAGATCGACCACGGCGATCGCGAGCTGGTTCGCGGTCTCGCCCGTCGTGTCGACGGTGCGCACGTTGACGGGGAACGACGCCCCGAGGCTCGTGGCCGGGAGCTCGCCGCCCAGGTAGTCCGACAGCGCGATCGACACCACTGTCATGACGACGTCGTTCACGGTCGCGCCAGGCACGGCGGATTTGATCGCGCGAACACGATCGAGGTCGAACCACGCCATTCCGAACGTCATGTCCGGAGCGAGATTTCGATTGAAACGCGTGGCCGGGTAGTGATGGGCGGTGGGTCGCTGTGCAGGGTCGAGCTGCCGGACCGCACGCCACCGGCGGACACCGCGGCCGGCGAAACCGGCGAACTCGCGGGGAAGCGAACGAAGAGCAGCGAACGGGGTCGGCACGATGATGCTCTCGCGGTCGAAGACGTCGTTGCGGTGCGCCGAGACGTCCGCGGACGGCGGGGCCAGCATCCGGTGTACGAGCGACGTGGTGCCCATCCCGTCGATGGCGCTGTGGTGCACCTTGAGGAGGAGCACACTGCCGCCCTCGGGAACGCCCGGTACTCCGCGCAGACCTGTCACGAGGTGGATCTGCCACGCGGGGACGTCGAAGTCGAACGGCGTGCTCGAGGCGTCCATCACTCGTCGACGCAGGAAGTGGTCCGGATGCTCGTCGGCCGCGGAAGCATCGTGGACGAACACGTGCGCGCGGACGTCGACGTCGCACTCGACCCACACGGGAAAGGCGAGGTCGGCGATCGTCGTCCGCAGGCGACGCCGGAACAGAGGGTGGAGGTCGAGCACGCTTCGCGCGAAGCGCTCGACGTCCGCAAGCGTGCGGAGCGATCCGTCCGAGCGGGCGGCGTCCACGACGATGCCGTGCACGATGGTGCCCGGCGTGCGCTCGCTCTCGAAGTAGTAGTTCAGCGCGTCCCGCGGTGCCATCGGCTCACCCACCGCGGAGGTATGTCGTCGTGTCGCCATCGGAAGTACCGCCTTCGTCTCGGTCGGGGCCGGAACGCTGTGACCGGGCCGCAGCCTCGTTCGGCCGCCTGTACCCGATGATCGCCCTGTTTCAGGCCCGTGTTACCGGAATGACGAATCTTCTTGCTCGTGCATGGCCGCACGCCCGTCTGTGACGTCGCCTAGAGTGCGAGGCGATGGGGCGCATGACACTGCTGTGACGGCAGTGCACTGTCGCCGGGAGTGCAGTGCGAGAGGGATTACGACGATGACGTGGACACGACGGCCGATCACCGCTCTGGTCGCCGCTGCGGTGGTCGGTGCGCTCATGACGGCCACCCCCACCGTCGCCCGAGCCGACGACGCACCGATCGCCGCGGTCGAGACCGGCTCGGGTGCGCGGGTGGAGAGCGTGGAGTTCGTCGGCGGTCAGCAGTACCTCGTCACCGTGTACTCGCCGTCGATGGATCGGTCGGTTCCGCTGCAGGTGTTCCGGCCCGCCGACACCTCGGCCCCGCGCCCCACGTACTACCTGCTCAACGGGGCGAGTGGCGGCGAGGATCCGTCGAGCAACTGGCCAGATCAGGCCGATGTGTCCACCTTCTTCGCGGACAAGAACGTCAACGTGGTCGTGCCCAAGGCCGGCGCCTTCAGCTATTACACCGACTGGGTCGCGGACGACCCGGAGCTCGGCCGCAACAAGTGGGAGACCTTCCTGCTGGACGAGCTGCCCCCTCTCATGAACCGCTCGCTCGGAACGACGGGTACCCAGGCCGTCGGCGGCATCTCGATGGCGGCGAGCGCGGTCCTGATGTTGGCCGCCGATCGACCCGGCTTCTACTCGTCGGTCGCGTCCTTCAGCGGCTGTGCCGGCACGTCGGACGACCTGGGCCGCGCCTTCGTCAAGCTCGTGGTCGAGGCGCGCGGCGGGGGCGACACGGAGAACATGTGGGGACCCGACGACGGTCCGGAGTGGGCGGCCAACGACGCGTTGCTCAACGCGGACAAGCTGCGCGGCACTCCTCTCTACGTCACCACGGGAAGTGGGCTGCCCGGCTTCGACGAGACTCTCCAGAGTGCCCGCATCGCAGGGGACGTCCCCGCACTGATCAACCGGGTCGTCGTGGGCGGCGGCATCGAGTCCATCACCAACACGTGCACACGGACGTTCGCGGAGCGACTGGCGCAACTCGGCATTCCGGCCACGGTGAAGTTCCGAGACAACGGAACGCATTCCTGGGCATACTGGCAGGAGGACCTGCACGAATCCTGGCCCATGGTGGCGGCGTCCCTCGGAGTCTGATTCTCCGGCTGTGCGCCACGGCCGCGAGCGTGTCGAACTTTGCGGCGCGTCCCCTTATTGTCGACGGTGGAAAGGGGGTCGCCGATCATGACATTGCAGGGAACGGTCACCAGTCTCGTCATTCCTGTCCTCGACGAGGAGGACTACATCGCAGCGTGTCTCGATCACGTGTTGCCGCAGATCGACGAGTTGTCCGAGGTCATCGTCGTGGACAACGGGTCGATGGACGACACGGTGCAGATCGTGAAGGAGTACGCGGCGCGCGAGCCGAAGATTCGCCTCGTGCACGAACCGCGAAAAGGATTGTTCTTCTCTCGTAATACGGGTTTCCGGGAAGTGACATCGGACATCGTCGGGCGTATCGACGCGGACACCCGAATCGGCGCCGGATGGGTGTCCGCCGTGAAGCAGACATTCCGGGACGCGGATTCCGATCTCAATCTCGGTGGTATCACGGGATTGAGCGCGCCCTACGACTCACCGTTCACCAGGTCGAAGAAATGGCTCGTCGACGCGCTCGTCCGGGCGAAGGTCCTGGGCAACGGCATGAAGATCGACAACATGCACGGCGCCAACATGGCGGTGCGGCTGGAGGCCTGGGACGCGGTCCAGGACAAGCTGACGTCCCGTTCCGACGTGCACGAGGACATCGACTTCGCGCTGTGTCTCATCGAGGCCGGCTACTCCATCGTCCAGCCCACCGAGATGTGGGCCGACATCTCGCCGCGGCGCGCGTTGACACCGCCGCTGCAGTACACGTCGTTCGTCAAGGCCGGCATCACCAGTTTCGAGATCCACGGTCGCTCGAACTGGTCGTTGCGGTGGCTCGTCGCACCGGTCACCTGGCTCTCGCACGCGGTGTTCTGGTTCCCGTACCGCGCCTACGACCCTGTACGCCGGTCCTTCTCGCCGAGACGTCTGCTCACCGAGCGCACCTTCCGGCCGGCAGCGCTGTCGGAAGCACCTCCCGGGAGCTGACCGACAGCAGAGCACCGGATGTCACCGCGGGCAGGCCGGAGGCCGGTCGGATGTCACCGCGGGCAGGCCGGAGGCCGGTCGGATGTCACCGCGGGCAGGCCGGAGGCCGGTCGGATGTCACCGCGGGCTGACCCACACGGTGATGTCGGCGTGGACGACCTCGGTGCCGCCGGCGTCGCGCAGGCTGACCGGGATGACGAGTTCCACGCCGCTGGTCACCGATTCCCAGTCCGGCCGATCGTCGAGCAGCGCGGTGGCGGTGAGCCCGGATCTGCCGGGGGCCAGGTACTGGACGTTCATGCCCTTGGGGATCCACCGGTGGGTCGTGGGGATCGTCGCCTCGGCGAGCATCCCCATCGCCACCTCGGCCAGATTGCAGGCCGCGATGGCGTGGAAGGTGCCCAGGTGGTTGTGCACTCCGAACCACGTGGGCCCGGAGACCACGCACCGCCCGGGGGCGAGCTCCCGTACGCGGGGGAGGACCGTGGCGAAGAAGGGCACGCGGACACACATTCCCGCGGAGAACGCCAGGGAGCGGGTGATCCCGCCGGGGAGTCGCTGCCAGAGCGCGTACGTGCTGGTGACCGTTGCCATGGCTGCACATTACTCGGCGGTAAGTTGGTCGGGTGCGGTAAATCCGCGCGCTCACCGGTCGTCCGCGCTGGTTGCATCACGTGCGGATGGGTACAACCTGCACGGATCGCTGCGATCGACCGTGCGCTCCGGCCGCGGTACCGCCTCGATTTGAACTCGACCCCCGGCGTGGGTCATACTGTTCGGGTTGCCTTGACCGAGGTGATCTCTGTCGTGCGTGTTGCGACGTGATCTCGCGGTCGAGGTATGCGACGAGAACGACATGCAGTGATTGCGCCGGCACGATGGGCGCATCCGGTCCGCGTTCTCCCGCCGGTCGAGTTCGGGCCGAGGGAGAATCATGTGCGGGAATGCGACACGCCCGACCGCGTGGACCGGAGAACCATGACAGATGAACAGCGGCAACGGATTCCTCCTGGCCACGCGTGTGCGTGGATGCGAGAGTCCGCCACGTTCGTCCTCATGGATGCGCCTCGCGCTCGGCTTCATGCCGGCGTCGGGTCAGCACACTGCCGGGTTCTCCGGATCGACATCCGGAGACGAGAGACCTGACCAACGGTTAACCAGGGCAAGGAAGAGGACATAAGCGTGGCGGGACAAAAGATCCGCATCAGGCTCAAGGCCTACGACCACGAGGCGATCGACGCGTCCGCGCGCAAGATCGTCGAGACCGTGACCCGCACCGGGGCACGCGTGGTCGGACCTGTGCCGTTGCCCACCGAGAAGAACGTGTACTGCGTCATCCGTTCGCCGCACAAGTACAAGGACTCTCGCGAGCACTTCGAGATGCGCACGCACAAGCGACTCATCGACATTCTCGACCCGACGCCGAAGACGGTCGACGCGCTCATGCGCATCGACCTGCCGGCAAGCGTCGACGTCAACATTCAGTGAGCGCGGAGACAACCATGACTGACAACATCAAGCGTCCGGCCAAGGGCATTCTGGGCACCAAGCTCGGCATGACCCAGGTCTTCGACGAGAACAACCGCGTCGTCCCGGTCACCGTCGTGAAGGCTGACCCGAACGTCGTGACCGCGATCCGTACCGAGGAGCGCGACGGCTACAGCGCCGTCCAGGTCGCCTTCGGTGCCATCGATCCCCGCAAGGTGAACAAGCCGGTCACCGGCCAGTTCGCCAAGGCAGGCGTCACGCCTCGCCGCCATCTCGCGGAGCTGCGCGTCGCCGACGCCGCAGGCTACGAGATCGGCCAGGAGCTCACCGCAGCCGAGTTCGAGGACGGCGCTTTCGTCGACGTCACCGGAGTCAGCAAGGGCAAGGGCTTCGCGGGAACGATGAAGCGCCACGGCTTCAAGGGCCAGGGCGCGAGCCACGGTGCGCAGGCTGTCCACCGCCGCCCCGGTTCCATCGGTGGCTGCGCGACCCCCGGCCGTGTCTTCAAGGGCATGCGCATGTCGGGCCGCATGGGTAGCGACCGCATCACCACGCAGAACCTCTCGGTGCACAAGGTCGATGCCGAGAACGGTCTGCTGCTGATCAAGGGTGCGATCCCGGGCCGCAAGGGCGGCGTCGTGATCGTCAAGAGCGCAGTGAAGGGTGGTGCGCGAGCATGACCAGTCTCGAGAAGAAGACCGAAGCCAACCTGACGCTCGACGTCAAGGAGCTCGGTGGCAAGACCAACGGCACCGTCGATCTCCCCGCCGAGATCTTCGATCGCACCGCGAACATCGCGCTGATGCACCAGGTCGTCGTCGCGCAGCTCGCTGCGGCACGTCAGGGAACGCACTCGACGAAGACGCGTGGCGAGGTCCGCGGTGGCGGCAAGAAGCCGTACCGCCAGAAGGGCACCGGCCGTGCACGTCAGGGCTCGACCCGCGCACCGCAGTTCGTCGGCGGTGGCACCGTCCACGGCCCGCAGCCGCGCGACTACAGCCAGCGCACCCCCAAGAAGATGATCGCTGCAGCTCTCCGCGGTGCCCTCTCCGACCGGGCGCGCAGCGAGCGCATCCACGTGATCACCGAGCTCGTCGCGGGACAGGTGCCCTCCACCAAGGGTGCTCGCACGTTCCTCGCGGAGCTCACCGATCGCAAGAAGGTTCTGCTGGTCATCGGCCGCGCAGACCTGGCCGCATGGAAGTCCGTCCAGAACCTCGACGGCGTTCACCCCATCGCGCCCGATCAGCTCAACACCTACGACGTCCTCGAGGCAGACGACGTGATCTTCAGTGTCGAGGCACTGAACACGTTCATCGCAGGACCGGCCAAGGCAGCAACGGATTCACAGGAGGAGGACAAGTGAGCACCATTGCCGATCCCCGCGACATCCTGCTGGCCCCGGTCATCTCGGAGAAGTCGTACGGGCTCATCGAGCAGGGGACCTACACGTTCATCGTGCACCCCGACTCGAACAAGACGCAGATCAAGATCGCTGTCGAGAAGGTCTTCGGCGTGACTGTGACCAGCGTGAACACCGCCAACCGGCAGGGCAAGCGCAAGCGGACCCGATTCGGCTACGGCACGCGTAAGAGCACCAAGCGCGCGCTCGTGACCCTCTCGGCCGACAGCAAGCCCATCGAGATCTTCGGAGGCCCGGTCGCGTAAGCGGCCGGAGCTCAGAGGGTCCTCGAGGATCAAGGGACGAGACAAACATGGCAATTCGTAAGTACAAGCCGACCACTCCCGGTCGTCGTGGCGCGAGTGTCTCCGATTTCGCGGAGATCACGCGCTCGACACCGGAGAAGTCGCTCATCCGCCCGCTGCACGGCCGCGGTGGCCGCAACGCACACGGCCGCATCACCACCCGTCACAAGGGTGGCGGTCACAAGCGCGCCTACCGGCTCATCGACTTCCGCCGCAACGACAAGGACGGCGTGCCGGCCAAGGTCGCTCACATCGAGTACGACCCCAACCGCACCGCCAACATCGCGCTGCTGCACTTCGCAGACGGTGAGAAGCGCTACATCATCGCGCCGAAGGGCATCTCGCAGGGTTCGCCCATCGAGTCGGGTGCCACGGCCGACATCAAGCCCGGCAACAACCTCCCGCTCCGTAACATCCCGACGGGTACCACCATCCACGCGGTGGAACTTCGTCCGGGTGGCGGCGCCAAGATGGTCCGCTCCGCCGGTGCCGGTGCTCAGCTCCTCGGTAAGGAAGGCGCCTACGCCACGCTGCGTATGCCGTCCGGTGAGATCCGTCGAGTCGACGTGCGCTGCCGCGCCACCGTCGGCGAGGTGGGCAACGCCGAGCAGTCCAACATCAACTGGGGCAAGGCCGGCCGTATGCGCTGGAAGGGCAAGCGCCCGACCGTCCGTGGTGTCGTCATGAACCCGGTCGACCACCCGCACGGTGGTGGCGAGGGCAAGACCTCCGGTGGTCGCCACCCGGTCAGCCCGTGGGGACAGCCGGAAGGCCGTACCCGCAAGAACAAGCCGAGCGATCAGCTCATCGTCCGCCGCCGCCGCACTGGCAAGAACAAGCGATAATCAGGAGGGAGTAGCAGATGCCACGCAGTCTGAAGAAAGGCCCGTTCGTCGACGACCACCTCCTGAAAAAGGTGGACGTTCAGAACGACAAGGGCACGAAGCAGGTCATCAAGACCTGGTCACGCCGCTCGACCATCACCCCCGACTTCATCGGTCACACCTTCGCCGTCCACGACGGTCGCAAGCACGTCCCGGTGTTCGTCTCGGATGCGATGGTCGGACACAAGCTCGGTGAATTCGCGCCGACGAGGACCTTCAAGGGTCACATCAAGGACGACCGGAAGGCGAAGCGGCGATGACCAACTTCACCCCCACCGACAACCCGATCGCCCGGGCCACGGCCAAGCACGTTCGCGTGACGCCGATGAAGGCACGTCGCGTCGTGGACCTGGTCCGCGGAAAGAGCGTCGAGGATGCCCTGAACATCCTCAAGTTCGCACCGCAGGCTGCCAGCGAGCCCGTCGCCAAGGTCGTTGCCTCGGCAGCGGCCAACGCGGAGAACAACCTGGATCTCGATCCGAGCACGTTGATCGTCTCGGCTGCATTCGTCGACGAGGGCGCGACCCTCAAGCGTTTCCAGCCTCGTGCCCAGGGTCGTGCGTTCCGCATTCGTAAGCGCACATCTCACATCACGGTCATCGTGGAGAGCCTGCCCAAGACCGGCGGCTCGACACGTGGTCGCCGGAAGGGAGCTCAGTAGTGGGCCAGAAGATCAACCCGCACGGCTTCCGCCTCGGCATCACGACCGACTGGAAGTCCCGCTGGTACGCAGACAAGCAGTACGCGGAGTACGTCAAGGAAGACGTGCAGATCCGCAAGCTCCTCGCCACGGGCATGGAGCGCGCCGGCATCGCCAAGGTGGAGATCGAGCGCACCCGTGATCGGGTTCGCGTCGACATCCACACCGCGCGTCCGGGCATCGTCATCGGTCGCCGCGGCGCCGAGGCGGATCGCATCCGTTCCGAGCTCGAGAAGCTGACCGGCAAGCAGGTCCAGCTGAACATCCTCGAGGTCAAGAACGCCGAGTCCGAGGCACAGCTCGTCGCACAGGGTGTGGCCGAGCAGCTCTCGAACCGTGTCGCTTTCCGTCGTGCGATGCGCAAGGCCATTCAGTCGGCCATGCGTCAGCCGAACGTCAAGGGCATCCGCGTTCAGTGCTCCGGTCGCCTCGGCGGCGCGGAGATGAGCCGTTCCGAGTTCTACCGCGAAGGTCGCGTTCCGCTGCACACGCTGCGTGCGGACATCGACTACGGCCTCTACGAGGCGAAGACCACCTTCGGTCGCATCGGCGTGAAGGTCTGGATCTACAAGGGCGACATCGTCGGTGGCAAGCGTGAAGCTGTCGCCGCCGCTGCTCCGGCAGGCGATCGTCCCCGTCGTGAGCGTCCGTCTCGTCCGCGTCGCAGCGGTGCCTCGGGCACCACGGCGACCAGCACCGAGGCCGGCCGCGCAGCGACCGCAACCGCTGATGCACCCGCTACGACCGAGCAGAAGGAGGGCTGACGCATGTTGATCCCCCGTCGGGTCAAGCACCGCAAGCAGCACCACCCCAAGCGTTCGGGTGCCGCCAAGGGCGGAACTCAGGTGACCTTCGGTGAATACGGCATCCAGGCTCTCGAGCCCGCCTACATCACCAACCGTCAGATCGAGGCAGCCCGTATCGCCGTCACCCGCCACATCAAGCGTGGTGGCAAGGTCTGGATCAACATCTACCCGGACCGTCCGCTCACGAAGAAGCCTGCCGAGACCCGCATGGGTTCCGGTAAGGGTTCGCCGGAGTGGTGGGTCGCCAACGTCAAGCCCGGCCGCGTGCTCTTCGAGCTCAGCTACCCGGACGAGCAGATCGCTCGTGAAGCACTGACGCGCGCGATTCACAAGCTGCCGATCAAGGCACGCATCATCACGAGGGAGGTTCAGTTCTGATGGCTACCGGTACCCCGGCTGCCGAGCTCCGCGAGCTCGGCGACGAAGAACTGATCACCCGCCTTCGTGAGTCGAAGGAGGAGCTGTTCAACCTCCGCTTCCAGATGGCCACCGGCCAGCTGGACAACAACCGTCGGCTGCGCGTCGTCCGCCACGAGATCGCGCGCATCTACACCGTGATGCGCGAGCGCGAGCTCGGGCTTGCCGCCGGACCTTCCGAGGACACGGCAGGTGACGCAGCATGAGCGAGGAAACAGTGACTGAAGAGACCACCCGCAACAGCCGGAAGACGCGTATCGGATACGTCGTCTCCGACAAGATGCAGAAGACGATCGTCGTCGAGTTGGAGGACCGTGTGAAGCACGCCCTCTACGGCAAGATCATCCGACGCACCACCAAGGTCAAGGCCCATGACGAGAACGGAGTCGCCGGCGTCGGCGACCGCGTTCAGCTCATGGAGACTCGTCCCCTGTCCGCCACGAAGCACTGGCGACTGGTCGAAGTCCTCGAGAAGGCCAAGTAACACCTGCAGCACCCATGGACGACCCCGCACTCCTCGTGAGTGCGGGGTCGTTCTGCGTTCTCCGGTCCTCGCTACGATGGCCGGACGAGAGGGGATCGGCATGGACAGTGTGATGCAGTTCGCCGGGCAGTACTGGTGGCTGGTGTTCGTCTTCGGCGGATCCATCGCCGGTGCGGTGAAGGGGATCGGTGCTGCCAACGAGCGGCGGGCCGACCGTCGCCTCGAGCGGTACCGCATCAAGCAGCAGGCCAAGGTCGCAGCGCTCGAACTCTCGAAGTCCACGAAGCAGGACGCGGAGACACAACGTCGATCCGTCGAGAAGGCGCTCGCCGAGCACGACGACGTGAACGCTCGGTGGTTCGCCTACGAGACCGACGTCATCAACCTGCTCGAGTTTCCGATGATGACGAACATGCGCGACCCGATGACGGTGGCCTTCCACCGAGCCAAGCTCGAAGCCGACTCCCTCCGGCCGTCGGCGGCGGACGAACTGGTCGGCGATGTCGAGGCGCAGCGGCTCTACCGCTCGGCCGTGCACGACTACGCCGTGGCGTTCACCGCCGCCGAGTCCGAGGCCAAGCGTCGCCGCCGCGGGAACTTCAGTGAGGCGGAGCAGAACCGACTCACTCGCGCGCAGTCGCTGCTGCGCATGGCCTTGGACGGCGCCTCGACCCCCGCCGAGCGACAGGCGGCGTACCGCAAGGCGCGCACCGAGCTCGAGGGTCTGGTGACGCTGCCGACGACTGCGTACGCACAGATCGAACAGCGGATCGCGGGGGCGTTGGAGGCGTAGGCGCGGTCAGCCCGTGACGTCCACGTCGTCGACCGCCACCGTCTCGCCCCGGCGATGCGCCATGTAGTCGCGCAACTCCCGCTTCACGACGGGGAGCAGCAGGTACAGGCCGATGATGTTGACGAAGGCCAGGGCGAACAGCGCCGCATCCGCGAAGTCCAGTACGGATCCGAGCGACAGCACCGTGCCGACGACGGTGAAGAGGCAGAAGATGACGTTGAAGCTGTGCTTGGCGAGGGCGCTGCGGCCGAAGAGGGACGTCCACGCCTGCGACCCGTAGTAGGCCCACGTGATGGCGGTGGACAGCGCGAAGAGCGCCACCGCGACGGTCAGAATGTACGGGAACCAGGGGAGCACCGTCTCGAACGCGTCCGAGGTGAGTGTGACGCCGCCGGCAGGAAGAGCGCCGGTCTCCGCGACGATGGCGCGCTGGTCCTGCCAGGACTGCGTGTTCGCGATGACGATCGTCAGAGCGGTGGCCGTGCAGATCACGACCGTGTCGATGAACGGTTCGAGCATGGCCACGAATCCCTCGGTGACCGGATGACGCGTCTTGACTGCCGAGTGCGCGATGGAGGCCGAACCCAGTCCCGCCTCGTTCGAGAACGCGGCGCGCTGGATGCCGATGATCATGACGCCCAGTACGCCACCCGCCACGCCCGTGGGGGAGAAGGCGCCCGTCACGATCGCACTCATGGCGCCGGGGACCTGCTCGATGTTGACGGCGATCACCACGGCGCATCCCAGCACGTAGACGATGGCCATGGCGGGAACCAGCTTGGCCGTCACGGCGGAGATGGACTTCATCCCGCCGATGATGACCAGCCCGATCACCACGGCGACGACGAGCCCGAAACCGAACTTCGCGCCGTCCGAGCCGAGGAAACCCTCGTCGCCACCGGTGACACTGCGCACCTGAGCGTAGGTCTGGTTCGCCTGGAACATGTTTCCGCCGGAGATGCCGAAGAAGATGATGATCACGGCGTAGACGGTGGCCATGATCTTCCCGACTCGGCTCATCCCGCGCTCCGCGAGCCCCTTGGTGAGGTACTTCATGGGACCACCGGAGACGGTGCCGTCCTCGTGGACGTCGCGGTACTTCACACCCAGCGTGCACTCGACGAACTTGGTGGCCATACCGAGGAAGCCGGCGAGGATCATCCACAGCGTGGCACCGGGTCCGCCCAGGGTGACCGCGACCGCGACACCGGCGATGTTGCCGAGCCCGACGGTGCCGGACACGGCGGCGGTCAGGGCGCGGAAGTGGCTCACCTCGCCGGGTGCTGTGGGGTCGTCGTGTTTCCCGCGGACCAGTTCCACCGCGTGTTTGGCGCCGCGTACCTGCAGGAACTTGAAGGTGACCGTGAAGATGATCGCGGCGGCCAAGAGCCAGATCACGACCAGAGGCACCGACGCGCCGCCGATGTCGACGGAGAAGAAGACGACGGTGGTGACCGCCTCGGTGACGGGTTCGAAGGTGGAATTGATGGCATTCTCGATGGTGGTGAGGGTGCCACCGTCGGCCGCAAGGATCCGGGGTACGGAAGTCATGTCTCATTCGACCCCGGCATCCCGGATCCTGCACGCCTTCAGACGTATCTGACCGATCCTTTACCTGATCTTGACCTCAGACCAGACGCTTCTCGGGACTCACCGTCTTCGACGGATCCTTCTCGACGATGTCGCCCAGCGCCTCGTCGATCTTGGCGAGCACGTCGGCGTCGAGGGTGACGTCCTGCGCCTTGACGTTGTCGGCGATCTGCTCGGGACGAGACGCGCCGACGAGAGCGGCCGCGATGTTGTCGTTGGCCAGCACCCAGGCGATGGCGAGCTGGGACATCGTGATGCCCAGGTCGTCGGCGATCGGCTTCAGCTTCTGCACGCGCGTCAGCGTCTCGTCGTTCATGTAGCGCGAGATCATGTCCGCGCCGCCCTTGTCGTCGGTCGCGCGCGAGCCCTCGGGAAGCGGCTGTCCGGGAACGTACTTGCCCGTGAGGACGCCCTGAGCCAGCGGTGACCAGACGACCTGCGAGATACCGAGTTCCTTGGACGCCGGGACCACGTCGGACTCGATGACGCGCCAGAGTGCGGAGTACTGAGGTTGATTGGAGACGATGGAGAAACCGCGCTGCCGGGCCAGTGTCTGCGCTTCGCGGAGCTGGTCCGCGGTCCACTCGGACACACCGATGTACAACGCCTTGCCCTGCTGGACGACGTCACCGAAGGCGGCGATGGTCTCCTCGAGCGGCGTCTCGTGGTCGTATCGGTGCGCCTGGTAGAGGTCGACGTAGTCGGTGCCCAGGCGTCGCAGCGAGTTCTCGATGCCCTCGAAGATGTGTTTGCGCGAGAGCCCCGTGTCGTTCGGGCCCTTCTCGCCGACCGGGAAATACACCTTGGTGAAGATCTCGAGACCTTCACGACGCTCGCCCGCCACCGCCTTGCCCAGCACGGTCTCGGCCGCGCCGTTGGCGTAGACGTCCGCGGTGTCGAACGTCGTGATGCCGGCGTCGAGAGCCGCCTTCACGCAGGCGGTCGCGACGTCGTTCTCCACCTGCGACCCGTGGGTGAGCCAGTTGCCGTAGGTGATCTCGGAAACCTTGAGTCCGCTGTTGCCCAGAAATCTGTAAGCCATGCGAACAACGCTACTCGCGCGCCGGCGCCAGGACTTCTCCTCTCACTCGCGCGCCAGCGCGAGGACCTCCTCTTCGGTGGGAGGACTCTTCGGGTGGAAGGTGAGGCACAGGGGAGTGGCCGTACGCCGGAACTCCGAACCCTCGACGGCCGCGTAGAACTGACCTGCGGGGAGACGTCCGACGTCGGGTACGGAACCGCCCTTGGCGCGCGCCATCTCCTGCGCCGCCTGGATCTGGGCGGGGCTGTTCAGCAGGCCGTAGAACTGGGTGGCCGCGTTCCCGGCGATGCGGTTGTGCAGCCCCTTGGGGGCCTGTGTCGCAAAGACGAGGCCCAGGCCGTACTTCCGGGCCTGCGACGCGAGTGCGAGCGTGCTGTGCGTGGCCGGTGTCGCTTTGTCCGAGGGCGCGTAGTTCTGCGCCTCGTCCATGACGAAGAGTCCGCCGAGCGGTCGATCACCCGCCGGGTTCTTCTTGATCCAAGCGAACAGACCCATCTGCAGCTGATTGACGAAGCTCTGCTTCTGCTCCTCGGTGGTGAGCCCCGAGAGGTTGATGACGGACACGCGCGCCTTCTTTCCCTCGGCCGGGGTGAGCAGCACGCCCGGATCGACGGGAGTGCCGGACCCGGCGAACATCGGGTCGTTGGTCATCGCGGCCTTGAGGTTCTCCGCGAGGTCCGCGGCGATGCGAACCGCGTCCCGCATCTCGCTCGCATCCGCCGGCAGGTTCTCCAGCAGGTCGATGAAGTCGGACATGTCGCCGGCCGAGCGCCGGCCGAACCCGTCGAGTGCCGCGCGCAGCACCGCCTGGCGGTGCTTCGCCTTCTCCGTGGTGCCCGTCGCCAGTGCGGCGGGAGCCAGCGCCGCGAGGCCCGACTCGACGGACGCGTCGAACTCGTCCTTGTCGTTCACGACGCTGGCGAAGTCGGGGAGCGGCTGGAAACTGAGCGGCCGCCCCGACGACTTGCGCGGAGTCCAGATGACGACGTCCGTGTCCCGCAGGTACGCAGCAGCTTTCGCCTCGTCGCCCGGCGGCCACGTGCGCTCGTCCTCCGGCCACGGTGTCCCGAGGCGGGCGAGATCGTTGTTGATGTCGAGCACGATCGACGAGACACCGTGCAGGGCACACTCCTCGACCAGCCGGCGGATGAGCACGGTCTTACCGCTGCCCGATCCGGCGAAGATCGCCGTGTGCTTGCGCAGCGCCTCGAGCGGAATGCGGACCTCGGCGTTGGTGCTGAGCTCCGTCCCCATCTCGATCTGCTCCCGGCGCGGAGTTGCCGCTGGAGCCTGCGACACCTCGGGTTCGATGAGTGCCTGATCGTCGTCGACGACGCTCGCGTCGGGCAGCACCTCGCGGAACAACGCGATCTCGTGCGCCGGCTTGCGGGCGAGCAGCCACGACGTGAGGGCCGGCGAGTTCTCCGACCGGAGAGCGCCCAGGGCGTGCAGCGAGCGCCGATCGTCCTCGCTCAGCGGCACCTCGACACCACCGGCGCGGTGCAGCGCCGCCACGGTCTGTTCCGTCTTCGCGCCCTTGGGCCACGGTGCGTTGCGGATGAGGATCAACCGACGGCGCGGCATGTCGATGTGGAGACCCGCCGCGGTGACGGCCCGCTCGATACGGGCCAGGGCCGCACGGGCATTGGTGGAGGAGACGGCGCGGAAGCACCAGTGTTCCTCGTCGTCGGTGTCGCTGTCGACGGTGTGGCGGAGCCGTGCGTGCAGTGCCGGGCGGCCGCTCGGCGGAGGATCCTGCGCGAGGCTGTCGTCGGACGACTGGTGTTCGTGGATCCACGCGTCGAGACCGGCGGAGAGCAGTGCCGGGACGAGGCTGTCCTCGGTGCCGGGCTCGAGCGGTGTCGACACGTCCGCGGCGCTGCGCAACTGCGCGTACCGCTCGTCGAGCGCCTCGAGTTCGGATCGCTTGGCCGTGGGGAGCGATGGTGTGTCGGATCCCCCTCCGCTGGAGGCGAAGTCGGTCAGTTCCGTCGCGACCCCCGTCTCGAGGCAGTGGCGGATGTGCTTGTCGACGGCGATGAGCAGCTGGCGGGGAGTGAAGTCCGGCGCCTTGTCGAACGCGTCGACGGCCACCGGCCATGTCGGGTGCGGGGTGGCGAAGCCGACCTCGCGGAAGCACGCCTCGAGGCGACGCTCGAGCAGCAGGCGGCCGACGTCCGACGACGGAATCGGCTTGAGCCGCTGCGTCACCCGGAACCGGTCACGCATCGGTGCGACCCCGCGAGCGGCGATCAGATCCCACGCGCTCGACAGCGCCGACAACACGGAGGCGGTGCGCGGCAACGTCTCACGGAGAGTCATCAGACCGTGGGCGAGCTGCTCGACCACCTTGTCCTCCTGCTCGTCCGCGTAGTCCTTGTCGGCGCCGGTGCGCGCCTGCGCGACGAGGGTGTCGATCTGATCGATGGCGAGGATGGTGGGACCCGTGATCGCGAGCAGTCGGGAGATGTTCTCCGCGATGCCCTGGTGACCGAGCTCCGCGCGGCGGATGCCCCACGACTCGAACTCGTCGGCGTCCACGTCGTCGATCGACTGCAGGTAGGCGTCACCGATGTCCTGCACGGCCGCGTCGGGTGCGATCGAGAGGACCAGGGCACGCAGGGTGTGCTGGGAGGTCCGACGATGGCGGGGATGGGCCTTGTAGACGCCGGTGACGAACTCGTTCAGCGTGTCGGCGTCGATCATGTTCTCGCCCATGACCTGTCGCCGCTGGTCCTCGCTCACGCCGGCGATGTCGCAGAGCCGCCGCAGGACCAGGCGGAGCTGACTGTCGTCACCGCGACCCGATGGGCGGTTGAGATCGTCGAGCATGCCCATCAGCGTCGAGCGCCAGAAACCCGCGGCGTCGAGGAGCCGGATGAGGAAGAAGTAGCCGCCGCGCGACTGCACCTCCTCGCGGACCTGCCCGAGAAGGTGCGTCTTGCCGGAACCCGCGGGGCCCTGCACGACGACGCCGAGCGGACTGGCGTCGTCCGAGTTCTCGGCGTCGGTGTACGCACTCATGACCTCGGTGAACACCCGCTCGTGCATCCCGGGCACGTGGACGTCCGACTGGGACCGCCACACGTCGTCGGGTGTGGGGGCCCAGCTCAGCCGCACCGACTCGAGAGCGCGGATCTGTTCGGACTTCGTGGTCGTCATCGTGGAGCCGCCCATCACTGTTCGATCGCCAAGAGGTGGTTCTGCTGGTTGCCGACATCGACGGCCGCGGCGCGGTCCTCGTCGGTCAGCGTCTTCTGGTTCTCCTCGGGGATGAGGGAGACGTCGGGGGCGCGTCGCAGCCGGGCGAGCGCCTCGTCGAGATCCGTGCGCGAGATGTCGGACAGGGCGGGCCGCAGCCGCGACAGCCGCACCCAGGCCCCGGGCTCACGAGCGAGGTCCGCGTACGTCGACCGGATCCGCTGTTCGACGTCCGCGGCGGACAGTTCACCGCGGACCGCGGGGGCGACGATGGCGTTGGGTGGCGTCGGCGGCGCCGTGATCGACGTCGGAGTGTCGCGCGGGAAGAAGACCTCGGCGGGACGTACGTCGTCGCGATGGAACCACCGGCCGAGGCCTGCCATGACGGTGAACAGGGCCTTGCCGGGGCCGGCCGCACCCTTCGGCGCCTGCGTGCCCATCAGGTCGGAGCAGTGCTTCCAGCCCTTGTCGGTGAGCTCGACGGTCATCGTCCGACCCTGCTTGCCCACCTCGATCAGGCCGAGCGACGCGAGGTGGTCCCGGTGGGGCTTCTTCAACTCGGGCCCGAGCGTCGACAGTTCGGGGTTGCGCACCGCGCGTGCCTCGGCCATCAGCACCATCAGCACGGACACCTCGGTGCCGGTCAACTCGTTCGCGCTCACGTGGGAGTCCCCTTCGATCGTCGTCGGTGCAGTGCCTGTTCGATCATCGTCATCACGCTCTCGTGGTCCGCGAGCACGTCCTCGTTGGTGAAGCGCAGCACGATCCAGCCGTGCGTCTGCAGCAGGTTGTCGCGGGACCGGTCGTCGGCGAACTGAGCACGCGCACGGTGCTCGTGGCCGTCGATCTCGATGGCGACCCTCTCATCGACCCACGACACGTCCAGCGTGAACGGTCTGCTCAACGTCGTCGGCCGGACGGAGCGGTTGTGGCGTCGGCCCGCCGCCCACTCGCGGGTGGAGAGGACGCGGTCCAGCAGGATCTCCGCCGCGCTGGCCGCGTGCGGACGCCCCTCGACGGGCGGGTAGCTCAGCGGCCGGAAGCGGTCGACGATGGTGTCGACGTCGTCCGGGGTCGACGGAGTGCGCACGGTCAGCACCGGGAACCTGTCCACGGCGGGTGCACCGGCCCCGGTCAACCACACGCCCGTCCCGGTGCTGCACCACCATTCCGCGGCGGTCGCCACCGCTGCCGGGTCGGCGTCGGCGGGGACGTCCACGACGAGGACGGCGCGCTCTCGCCCGTGGACGTCGGCGATCACGCGGGCGGCACCGGCGGCTCGGGTCTCG
Organism: Rhodococcus sp. BP-241; assembly: GCF_019836145.1. Classification (NCBI taxonomy): domain Bacteria; kingdom Bacillati; phylum Actinomycetota; class Actinomycetes; order Mycobacteriales; family Nocardiaceae; genus Rhodococcus; species Rhodococcus sp. BP-241. The sequence continues at coordinate 215,999 of NZ_JABUEI010000002.1, forward strand.
CGAGCGAAGGCGTCGACACGCAGGGGACGACCCGACGTCGACGCGCCCGCGAGATGGGCGAGGTACGGACCGAAGTGTTCGCTCGTCGACGCCCACTGCCGCGCTCGGGTCCGCGCGGCGTCGCGGGCCAGCGACGAGCGGTCGCCGACGTCGCCGGGCAGCAGGAAGGGGACGAGGTCGAGCGCGGCCTGCTCGATCGCGGCGACGACGGCGTCCACCATCTCCGACGCGGAGCCGTTCGACAGGGTGAAGAAGAGTGCGGCCGGAGCATCGGACGGCAGCGGGTCCACCGACTCGGCGAGATCCCTCATCGCGGCGCCGGACAGTCGTACGACCCGGTCGAGCGGGGCGTCGTGCCACCAGGGCGTCGCGGTGTCGACGCGTGTCGTCACGTCATCACCCCCGCCCTGGTGTCGAGGCCGACCGGACCGGCCACCGCCCCGCGGCCGATTTCGGCCGACTTCAGGCCTGCCCTGTCGGTTACCATCCCCGAAACCGTACCCGGGGACGGGAACCCGTGTCGCGCGGGTCACCGTCCGAGCAGGCCACCCAGCGCGCCGCCGACACCGGCCTGCTGCCCGCCGCCCGTGCCGCCGACGAACCCGCCGGGCGGCTGCTCCGACGGCTGCACGACGACGAACCCCTGCCCGGAGAACTGCAGGGTGAAGCGCTCGCCGGTGCTGCGGCCGATGAGGGTGCCGAAGTTGAGTTGATCGTTGCTCTTCACCGAGGTCTGCAGGCTCGACGACCACGCGACCGCAGCCTGCGGATCCGCGAAGGTGGGCTGGTCGACGTTCAGCACGACGGGTTGCCCGTCGGTGGTGATGGCGATGCGCCCCTGCCCGGTGAAGATGCAGTTGAACAGGCCCGCGTTGCTGCTGGCGGCCGCACCCTGGACCCGGCCGATGCGGTACGACAGCGACGAGTCGAACGCGAGCACGTTGGCGCCGTTGATGGTGAGACCGTCGCTGCCGTCGAGGTCGATGATGTGCACGTCCTGGGCGGCGTTCGCGAGGAAGAGGTCGCCTCTACCGGACACCTTCATCAGCGGCACGCCCTCGCCCGTCACCGTGCGACGGATCATGTTGCCGATGCCGCCGGATCCCTGCGCCTCGAACTTCAGGTCGCCCTGGTAGGCCACCATCGATCCCGAGCGCGCCATGATCTCGCCGTTCATCGCGACGCGGGCCATCTTGCTGCCCTGCTTCTGGATGCCGACGCCCTGGACCTCGGCGTGGGTGGGGGCGAACAGTTCACTTCTCACGGCCAGTGCTCCCTGCGTCGGTACGGGTGGTGGTGCTGCTGTGGTGGGGACGACGGTCGGTGTCGGTGTCGGTGTCGGTGCCGGTGTCGTGGCCGGCGCGGGCTCGTCGTCGACGGTGATGCCGAAGTTCGTCGCGATGCCCGCGAGCCCGTCGTCGAAGCCCTGGCCCACGGCGCGGACCTTCCAGGCGTCGCCGCGTCGGTAGATCTCGACGCACACGACGGCGGTCTCGCTCGTGAGTCCGCTCATCCGGAACGACAGGTCCGGTCCGATGGAGATGGTCGGCTCCAGGCCGCCGAACGTGGTGGGGCCCGATCCGTCCAGGCTGGCGGTGACGGCCACGGTGTCGACGTCGCGGGGCACCGCACCGGTGTCCACGCGGATCCCGCCGCTGCCGTACGTCACGCCGGGGCCGACCGGGTTGTTGAAGAAGACCAGGTCCGCGTCCGATCGAACCCGGCCCGCGGAGTTCAGCAGGAGCGCCGAGACGTCCACGGCGGCGCCGGACACGGAGATGTCGAGGCTGTCCGAGGGTGCGGGGCGGTTCTCCCCCCGTGCGAGGCTGTCCACGGACCTCAGTGTGCCACCGGCGCCTGACAGAGTCCTGTGCCGTCGCCGCGGTGGAGGATTTGGATCCCGTCCGCGTGTTCCCTACACTAGAGCGGTTGCCCGTGGTAGACGCATGCGTCGGCCAGGGCCACAGACCGCGCGCGTCGGGTCGGTATCCGCCGCGTACGTACATCCAGGTCACTAGGAGACCCATGATTCAGCAGGAGTCGCGGCTTCGCGTCGCCGACAACACGGGTGCCAAGGAAATCTTGTGCATTCGCGTTCTCGGTGGCTCGTCACGCCGTTACGCCGGGATCGGCGACGTCATCGTCGCCACCGTCAAGGACGCGATCCCCGGTGGAAACATCAAGAAGGGCGAGGTCGTCAAGGCCGTCATCGTCCGCACCACGAAGGAGCGTCGCCGCGCCGACGGTTCGTACATCAAGTTCGACGAGAACGCTGCCGTTCTCATCAAGCCTGACAACGACCCCCGCGGTACCCGCATCTTCGGCCCGGTCGGCCGCGAGCTGCGTGAGAAGAAGTTCATGCGCATCGTGTCGCTGGCTCCGGAGGTGTTGTGAGATGAAGGTGCACAAGGGCGACACGGTTCTCGTCATCTCCGGTAAGGACAAGGGAGCGAAGGGCAAGGTCATCACGGCCTACCCCGAGACCTCCAAGGTCCTCGTCGAGGGCGTCAACCGCATCAAGAAGCACACCGCTGTCTCGGCCAACGAGCGCGGCGCCTCCTCGGGCGGCATCGTCACGCAGGAAGCCCCCATTCACGTTTCCAACGTCGCGGTCATCGACTCGGACGGCAACCCCACCCGCGTGGGCTACCGCACCGACGACAACGGCAAGCGCGTTCGGATTTCCCGTAAGAACGGGAAGGACATCTGATGACGACCACCGAGAACAAGATCGTTCCGCGCCTGAAGACTCGCTACCGCGAGGAGATCAAGGACGCGCTGAACACCGAGTTCGAGTACGCCAACGTCATGCAGATCCCCGGCATCGTCAAGGTCGTCGTCAACATGGGTGTCGGCGACGCCGCCCGTGACGCGAAGCTGATCAACGGTGCGGTCGCAGACCTCGCCGCGATCACCGGCCAGAAGCCCGAGATCCGCAAGGCCCGCAAGTCCATCGCGCAGTTCAAGCTCCGCGAGGGCATGCCCATCGGCGCGCGCGTCACGCTGCGCGGCGACCGTATGTGGGAGTTCCTGGACCGTCTCGTGTCCATCGCGCTTCCCCGCATCAGGGACTTCCGTGGCCTGTCGGGCACGCAGTTCGACGGCAACGGCAACTACACGTTCGGCCTGAACGAGCAGTCGATGTTCCACGAGATCGACGTCGACAAGATCGATCGCCCTCGCGGCATGGACATCACCGTCGTCACGACGGCCACCAACAACGACGAAGGCCGCGCGCTGCTCAAGCACCTCGGCTTCCCGTTCAAGGAGAACTGAGCGTATGGCTAAGAAGGCACTGGTCAACAAGGCCAACAAGAAGCCGAAGTTCGCGGTTCGCGCGTACACCCGCTGCCAGCGTTGCGGCCGTCCGCACTCCGTGTTCCGCAAGTTCGGCCTCTGCCGTATCTGCGTGCGCGAGATGGCGCACCGCGGCGAGCTCCCCGGAGTGCACAAGTCTTCCTGGTGAGACAAGCCTCCTGGTGATCTGATCACCTGATCGACCCGACAGGCCCGAGCCATCACGGCTCGGGCCTGTCGGCGTTCACGGATGCAGTGCGTCGAGGAATGTCGCGCGGTCCGAACGGTCTGTTCCTCTCTGCGTGTCTCCCGCCGTATGCCTCGCGCCGGCGCCTCACCGGGCCTAGTGTTGCGCGACGGGGGAGCGAGCGGAGGAATCATGACTCAGACCGCGGAGACCGAGACCTCGGCCACGCCGGAACTCAAGCGGGTCCTCGGACCCGGACTGCTGTTGCTCTTCATCGTCGGCGACATCCTGGGCGCCGGCGTCTACGCCGTGACAGGCGACATGATCGCCAATGTCGGCGGAATGGCGTGGCTGCCGTTCATCCTCGCCTTCGTCGTGGCGACGCTGACCGCGTTCTCCTATCTCGAGCTGGTGTGCAAGTACCCGCAGGCCGCCGGCGCCGCGCTGTACACGCACAAGGCCTTCGGCATCCATTTCGCGACGTTCCTCGTCGCGTTCGCCGTCATCTGCTCCGGCATCACCAGCGCCTCGACGTCCTCGAACGTGGTGGCGGGCAACCTGTTGGCCGGCCTGCACGAGACCTTCAGTACCGAGGACGGCATCGGGTGGTTCGACGTACCCACCGGCGACACAGCGCAATTGGTGGTCGCACTGGCCTTCATGCTGCTGCTGGCGGCGATCAATCTGCGCGGTGTCGGCGAGTCGGTCAAGTTCAACGTGATCCTGACGATCATCGAGATGGCAGCGCTCGCCATCGTCATCGCGATCGGCTTCGTCGCGGTGGGAAGTGGTAGCGCCGAGGGCGACATCGCCAATCTGGTCGTGTTCGACGACGCCAACGAGAAGGGCTGGTTCCTCGCCGTCACCGTCGCGACCACCATTGCTTTCTTCGCGATGGTCGGCTTCGAGGACTCGGTGAACATGGTCGAGGAGACCAAGGAGCCCGAGAAGATCTTCCCGAAGATGATGCTCTCCGGACTCGGCATCGCCTGCCTCATCTACGTTCTCGTCGTCGTGGCCGTGATCGCGGTCCTGCCGCTGGACTACGACTCCGGCAGCGAGGGCATCCTGCTCCACGTCGTGCGACTCGGCGCACCGGGACTGCCGATCGACGAGATCTTCCCGTACCTGACGGTGTTCGCCGTCGCCAACACCGCGCTGATCAACATGCTGATGGCGAGTCGGTTGATCTACGGCCTCGGGCGTCAGCGCATCCTGCCCAAGTCGCTGAGCGCTGTTCTGCCGACGCGTCGCTCGCCGTGGGCGGCCATCATGTTCTCCACCGTCATGGCACTGGTGCTGATCGTGGTGGTCAACCAGCTGCAGGGGAACTCGGTCGTCAGCGCTCTGTCCGGAACGACCGGGCTGCTGCTGCTCTGCGTGTTCGCGGTGGTCAACGTCGCCAACCTGGTGCTCAAGCGCAAGAAGGAGACGACGGGCTTCAGTGCGCCGCTGTGGGTTCCGGTGACGGGCGGCACGCTGTGCCTGTTCCTCGTCGGACCGTGGGCGCGGACCGATGCGCAGATGATCCAGTACCGCATCGCCGGCGCGATGCTGCTCCTCGGTGTGGCGCTGTGGGTGGTGACGTTCTTCGTCAACCGTGCCACGCAGGGCAAGTCGCGCTTCATCGACGTGGATGCGCTCGACCGCGACGAGAAGGCGAACCTCGGTGACCGGGTGCGTGATCGGGGAGACGGCAAGGACTGACCGGCGGGGTCGACCCGCGCACGAGACGAGCCCCGGACCTCCCTGAGGACCGGGGCTCGCGTCGTCGAGCGTCAGCTCTCGAAGATGTCCAACGGCAGAGAGCCACCGCCACCGACAGGTGGGACGACAGGCGGGAGGCTGCCCTCCGGAAGCACTGTGACGGGGAGGTCGACGAGCGCATCGACCGATGTGCCGCCGTCGTCACACGTCACCGCGACGCTGTAGAGCCCGGCCTCGAGTCCGTCGATGACGATGGTGCCGACGGCGGGAGCGATCGGCAGGAATGGCGTGGCGGGGCCCGAGGCGCTCGCCGTGTTGGTCTCGTCACCCACTTCGGTCGCGGTGACGGTGCAGTCCACCGCGCCCGTGAAGGCGAGAGCGGGTGTCACGGTCACCAGCGTGCTGATCGATTCGACGCCGGGCGTGGGTACCGCGACGACGGCGAGCACCGCCGCCGACGCCGTTCCCGACCCTGCCAACAGCGCCGCAGCAGCTGCCGCTCCCACCATTCCGACCTTGCCGAATGTGCGTACACCGGTCTTCACATCGTCCTCCATCACTCGTCGTGCGCGATAAACGTTGTGAATGGACACTAAAAGGCTGAACGAGAATGGCGGAGCGAAACGGACCAATCGGTCACCGAACTTGGTTCCGCGGCTGAACCCGACCGATGTCGCGGTGAACCGTTCGGGCCGGCGCAGGGCACCGTGCACACCTCCCGTGAGGCTCACACCTGTTGCGGCAGGCCGGAGGGGGTGTTCGCCCACCGCAACCTGTGTGCACACCCCCTGCGGCACCGGCGAGTGCCACACCGGCACCTCACGCCGCACCCGGCCGACACCACTGCCGCGCACTCGTCCCGTGATGCGCACACCCCTTGCCGCAGGCTGCAGAGGGTGTCCGCCCACCGGAACCGGTGCGCACACCCCTGCAGTACCGGCACCACCCGCCCTACCTGCACCGATTTGGTCCCCGCAGGTCACTCCCTTACACTTGACCGGTTGCCCGGGTACCGTCATGCCTGCATACGACCCGAGCTACTCAGGTTTCTTGCCATGATGCTCGAAACACCCGCCAGTGCTCACGTCTGCACTGGCAGGAGCGCAACCCCTGACCGGCAACAGTCGGTCAGGACAGAACACTTCGCTGTAGGCCCACGACGGGACGAGTCAGGCCCTGCTACCAGGGCACCAGCTCGCACGTGCTGTATGGGAACCGCTGCGAGAAAGGGCCATGAACTCTGTCATGACCATGACCGACCCGATCGCAGACTTCTTGACACGTCTGCGCAACGCCAACTCGGCGTACCACGATCAGGTGAAGCTGCCTCACTCGAAGATCAAGGCGAACATCGCCGAGATCCTCAAGCGTGAGGGCTACATCTCCGAGTACCGCACCGAGGACGCCGAGGTGGGCAAGACCCTCATCGTCGACCTCAAGTACGGTCCCAGCCGCGAGCGCAGCCTCGCCGGTGTGCGACGGGTGTCCAAGCCCGGACTGCGTGTGTACGCAAAATCCACCAATCTGCCCAAGGTGCTCGGCGGCCTCGGCGTGGCGATCATCTCCACGTCCACCGGCTTGCTGACCGATCGCCAGGCGGCCAATCAGGGCGTCGGCGGCGAAGTCCTCGCGTACGTCTGGTAAGGGAGGCCACCACTATGTCGCGTATCGGAAAGCTTCCTGTGACAGTTCCCGCCGGAGTCGATGTCACCATCGCCGGCCAGGATGTCACCGTCAAGGGCCCCAAGGGCACCTTGAGTCTCACCATCGCCGAGCCGATCACCATCGCCAAGAACGATGACGGATCCCTCTCGGTTTCTCGGCCCGACGACGAGCGTCGTAGCCGCTCGCTCCACGGCCTCTCGCGCACTCTCGTCGCGAACCTCATCACGGGTGTGACCACCGGTTACACCACGAAGATGGAGATTCACGGCGTCGGTTACCGCGTGGCACTGAAGGGCAGCGACCTCGAGTTCGCTCTCGGCTACAGCCACCCAGTGCCGATCACGGCGCCCGACGGCATCACCTTCGCGGTCGAGACGCCCACCCGATTCTCGGTCTCGGGTATCGACAAGCAGAAGGTCGGCCAGATCTCTGCCAACATCCGTCGTCTCCGTCGTCCCGACCCGTACAAGGGCAAGGGCGTTCGGTACGAGGGTGAGCAGATCCGCCGCAAGGTCGGAAAGACAGGTAAGTGATGAGCAACTCCGCAGCAACGAAGGGTTCCGACGCGAACCCGAAGCGCATCCCGTTGGGCAAGGACGCCTCCACGCGTCGTCGCCTGTCCAAGACGCGCCGCCACTTCCGTCTTCGCAAGAAGGTCTCCGGAACCGCCGAGCGTCCCCGTCTGGTCGTCAACCGTTCCTCGCGTCACCTGCACGCACAGCTGATCGACGATCTGACCGGCCGCACTCTCGCGTCCGCGTCCAGCATCGAGGCCGATGTGCGCGCGACCGAGGGCGACAAGAAGGCCCGTGGCGCGAAGGTCGGCGCTCTCATCGCCGAGCGTGCCAAGGCGGCCGGCATCGAGGCAGTGGTCTTCGACCGCGGTGGCCACGGTTACGCCGGACGCATCGCGGCACTCGCCGATGCAGCTCGCGAAGGCGGGCTGACGTTCTGATGACCAACGCAGCGAAGATTCAGCTCACCAACGGAAGGACAGCCTGATGCCGGGACGTCAACGGCGTGACGGCGGCAGCGGACCCGCCGGAGCCAACGCAGGACCCAATGCAGGCGGAGGTGACAACCGCGGCGGAGACAACCGTGGAGGTCGCGACCGTCGCGACTCGCGGGGCGGCAACGCTCCCGAGAAGAACAACCTCGAGCGCGTCGTCGCGATCAACCGCGTCTCCAAGGTCGTGAAGGGTGGTCGTCGCTTCAGCTTCACCGCCCTCGTGATCGTCGGAGACGGCAACGGTCTGGTCGGCGTCGGCTACGGCAAGGCCAAGGAAGTTCCGGCCGCCATTCAGAAGGGTGTCGAGGAGGCTCGCAAGAGCTTCTTCCGCGTCCCGCTGATCGGTAGCACGATCACGCACCCCGTCCAGGGTGAGGCTGCGGCCGGTGTGGTCATGCTGCGCCCGGCAAGCCCCGGTACCGGTGTCATCGCCGGTGGCGCGGTGCGTGCCGTGCTCGAGTGTGCAGGTGTCCACGACATCCTCGCCAAGTCGCTGGGTAGCGACAACGCGATCAACGTCGTGCACGCCACCGTTGCGGCTCTCAAGAGCCTGCAGCGTCCGGAAGAGGTCGCGGCTCGTCGTGGTCTGCCGATCGAGGACGTCGCTCCCGCCGGCATGCTGCGCGCTCGCGCCCAGGCAGCAGCAGGAGCAGCTCATGGCTGACCTCAGAGTGACCCAGATCAAGAGCACCATCGGTCAGAAGAAGAACCAGCGTGACAGCATTCGCACGCTGGGCCTCAAGAAGATCCGCCAGTCGGTGATTCGCGAGGACACCCCGCAGACCCGCGGGCTGATCAACGTGGTGCGTCACCTCGTCGTCGTTGAGGAGGTCACCAAGTGACCATCAAATTGCATCATCTTCGCCCCGCACCTGGTTCGAAGAGCGCGAAGATCCGCGTCGGTCGCGGTGAAGGCGGAAAGCGCGGCAAGACCGCAGGTCGTGGCACCAAGGGCACGGGCGCTCGTAAGAACGTCCCGGCCGGCTTCGAGGGTGGCCAGATGCCGATCCACATGCGGCTGCCGAAGCTCAAGGGCTTCACCAACCGCAACCGGGTCGAGTACCAGGTCGTGAACCTGGTCGACATCGAGCGACTGTTCCCCGAGGGTGGCGAGATCTCCAAGGACGATCTGGTCGCCAAGGGTGCGGTGCGCAAGAACCGTCTCGTCAAGATCCTGGGCGACGGCGACCTGTCGGTGAAGGTGTCCATCACCGCCGACAAGTTCACCGGCAGTGCCAAGGAAAAGATCAACGCAGCCGGCGGATCCGTCACCGAGTTGTGAGTTCGGCGGCCCGCTCACTCGACGAGTGAGCGGGCCTCCGGCAGTACGGACCGATGGCCGTGGTACGACTCTCGTGCTGCGGCCATCGGCCGTTCGGTGCCACGGTGAGTGGGTTGTCCGGCTCGGCCCGGGCTGCGCACTCCGCGGCGCTGTTAGAGTTCGACGGGGTGCCAGTGCGCCCCGACCATCTCCCTCGTTAGTCACCCCGTCCAGGAGGATCGTTGCTTTCCGCCTTTGTGTCGGCCCTCAGGACACCTGACCTGAGACGGAAGATCCTCTTCACTCTCGGCCTCATCGCTCTGTACCGCTTCGGCGCGACGCTGCCGTCGCCCGGTGTCGACTACGGCAACGTCCGTCAGTGCATCGACCAGGTGTCGGGTGGCGACTCCGCCGGCATCTACTCGCTGATCAACCTGTTCTCGGGCGGCGCTCTGCTGCAGCTGTCCGTGTTCGCGATCGGCATCATGCCCTTCATCACCGCGAGCATCATCGTCCAGCTCCTCACCGTGGTCATCCCGCGGTTCGAGGAACTCCGCAAGGAGGGCCAGGCCGGCCAGGCGAAGATGACGCAGTACACGCGCTATCTCTCCATCGCGCTGGCGATCCTGCAGGCCACGGGTCTCGTCGCGCTCGCCTCGCGCGGGCAGCTGCTCCAGGGCTGCAACCTCGACATCATCGCGGACTCGTCCATCTTCGGACTGGTCACCATCGTGCTGGTCATGACCGCGGGTGCTGCCCTGGTCATGTGGTTCGGCGAGCTCATCACCGAGCGCGGCGTCGGCAACGGCATGTCGCTGCTCATCTTCGCCGGCATCGCCTCGCGCATCCCGTCCGAGGGCAAGTCGATTCTCGACAGCCGCGGCGGCATCGTCTTCGCGCTCGTCTGCCTCGCCGCTCTCGCCATCATCATCGGCGTCGTCTTCGTCGAGCAGGGCCAGCGCCGCATCCCGGTGCAGTACGCCAAGCGCATGGTCGGCCGCCGCATGTACGGCGGCTCGTCCACCTACCTGCCGCTGAAGGTCAACCAGGCGGGTGTAATCCCGGTGATCTTCGCGTCGTCGCTGCTGTACCTCCCCAATCTCATCGCCCAGCTGACCAATGCCAGCACGGCGGCGGATCCGAGTTGGTGGCAACGCGCCATCAACACGTATCTGGTGAACCCGGCGAACCCGGTGTACATCGCGATCTACTTCGGCCTCATCGTCTTCTTCACCTACTTCTACGTCGCCATCACGTTCAACCCCGAGGAACGTGCCGACGAGATGAAGAAGTACGGCGGATTCATCCCGGGCATCAGGCCGGGACGTCCGACGGCCGACTACCTCAATTTCGTTCTCAGTCGCATCACGCTGCCCGGTGCCATCTACCTCGGCACCATCGCTGTGCTTCCCAACCTGTTCCTCGACATCGGTAACTCCGGTGGCGCCCAGAACCTGCCCTTCGGCGGAACCGCGGTGCTCATCATGGTGAGCGTGGGACTCGACACGGTGAAGCAGATCGAAAGCCAGCTGATGCAGCGCAACTACGAAGGGTTCCTCAAGTGAGACTCGTCCTCCTCGGTCCTCCCGGAGCAGGCAAAGGTACGCAGGCGACGCTGCTGTCGGAGAAGCTGGGAATTCCCCACGTCTCGACGGGCGATCTCTTCCGCGCGAACATCGGCCAGAAGACGCCCCTGGGCATCGAGGCCAAGAAGTACCTCGACGCGGGCGACCTGGTCCCGAGTGCGCTGACCGTGGACATGGTGCGCGACCGTCTGGCCGAGCCCGACGCCACCAACGGCTTCATCCTCGACGGCTTCCCGCGATCGACCGATCAGGCCGACTCACTCGCCTCCATCCTCGAGGACGCGGGCACGACGCTCGACGCCGTCGTCTCCTTCGTCATCGACGAGGACGTCGTGGTCGAGCGCATGCTCGCCCGTGGGCGCGAGGACGACAAGGAGAGCGTCATCCGGAACCGGATGAAGGTCTACCGCGACGAGACGGCTCCGCTGCTCGAGTACTACAAGAGCCATGGTCGCAGCGGGCAGGCCGGAGGCCGGTCGGGACTACTCGTGACCGTCGACGCCGTCGGCGAGGTCGAGGATGTCAACAAGAAGGTCATCGACGCGATCCAGGGCGACGACTGACCCATGGCTTTCGGACGTAAGCGCAAGGTGGTCCCGTTCCGCAGCGCCGGTGAGCTCGATGCCATGGCTGCGGCCGGGGCCGTCGTGGGCGCCGCTCTCGTGGCGGTGCGCGACGCGGCGAAGCCCGGCGTGTCCACGCTCGAACTCGACGCCGTCGCCGAGTCGGTGATTCGCGCCGCCGGCGCGGTGCCGTCGTTCCTCGGGTACCACGGCTTCACGGGCAGCATCTGCAGCTCGATCAACGATCGCGTCGTGCACGGCATCCCGAACTCGTCCGACGTGCTCGCCGAGGGTGACCTCATCTCGATCGACTGCGGCGCCATTCTCGACGGCTGGCACGGCGACTCCGCCTGGACGTTCGGTGTCGGTGCCGTCATCGAGGCAGACGAGCAGCTGAGCGAGGCCACTCGGTTGTCGATGGAGGCCGGTATCGCCGCGATGCTCCCGGGCAACCGCCTGACCGACGTCTCGCACGCGATCGAGCAGGGCACGCTGGCCGCCTCGGCGGCGCACGGACGTACCTACGGCATCGTCGACGGCTACGGCGGCCACGGCATCGGCCGCGAGATGCACATGGAGCCGTTCCTCGCCAACGAGGGTGCGCCGGGCAAGGGCCCCGAGCTGGTGGTGGGGTCGACGCTCGCCATCGAGCCGATGCTGACACTGGGCACCCACGAGACCCGCGTGTTGGACGACGACTGGACCGTGGTCACCACGGACGGATCGCGATCCGCGCACTGGGAGCACACGGTCGCCGTCACCGAGGACGGGCCGAGGATTCTCACTCTGCGTCCCTGACGCAGATCCTTCCGACCCGTCCGGGTCGTCAGGCCCAGTGCTCGGCCGGAACCTGCTCCGACTCCTTCGGCGGCGGCGGGGGAGTGCCGTCTCCGAACGGCCTGCCGCCCAACGCTTCCCGGCCGTGTGGGCTCAACCAGCTCGACAGGTCCGGCCCCTTGGGCACGATGCCGGTCGGGTTGATGTCGGTGTGCACCTCGTAGTAGTGCGACTTGATGTGCACGAAGTCCGTGGTGTCGCCGAATCCCGGTGTCTGGAACAGGTCTCGGGCGTAGGCCCACAGCACCGGCATCTCGGAGAGCTTGCTCCGGTTGCACTTGAAGTGGCCGTGGTAGACGGGATCGAACCGCGCCAGCGTCGTGAACAGACGGACGTCGGCTTCGGTGATGGTGTCGCCCACCAGGAATCGCTGGTTCTCGAGACGGTCGCTCAGCCAGTCCAGTCGCGCGAAGAGAGCGTCGTACGCCTTCTCGTACGCGCTCTGGGAGCCGGCGAAACCGCACTTGTAGACGCCGTTGTTGACGTCGTGGAAGATCAGTTCCGCCACCTCGTCGATCTCGCCGCGCAACGCTTCCGGGTACAGGTCGGGTGCGCCCTCACGGTGGTACCGCGTCCACTCCGTCGAGAAGTCGAGCGTCATCTGCGGGTAGTCGTTGGTGACCACCTCGCCCGTCGACACCTCCACCATGGCGGGCACGGTGATCCCGCGTGGGTAGTCGGGGAAGCGCGCGAGAAACGCGTCCTGCAGACGTGGGATCTTCAGCACCGGGTCGAGGCCGTCGGGATCGAGATCGAAGGTCCAGCTCCGCTTGTCGTGGGTCGGTCCGCACACTCCCATCGAGATGGCGTCCTCGAGACCCAGGAGCCGACGCACGATGATGGCGCGGTTGGCCCACGGGCAGGCGCGGGCCACGACGAGGCGGTAACGACCGGCCTCCACCGGGTAGCGCGACGACGGATCGTCGGTGATGCGGTCCTCGATGTAGTTCGTGTCGCGGTCGAAGCCGCCCTTCTCCACGTAGGACGGGGTACCGCTGTCGGTGCTCATGGTCGTAACTTACCCGGGGTCGGTCAATTCCATCCCGATGTGCACTCCCAGTTCGGTGAAGCCGAGCGAGAGGCCGAACAGCCGGGCGGTCGCGTTGTCCATCGGCACCGACCACTGCGGCACGAGTCCCGCGTCGATGGCCTCGTTCGTGGCCAGCCGTGCGGCGGTCGAGCCGTACCCCCGCCGGCGTCGTGACGGCACGGTGACCGCGACGGTGTCGGCGAGGAAGCCGCGCCACTCGACGTACCCGGCAGCGGCCGCGGGGAGAGCGTCGTCCTCACCGTCGGCGTCGTCGAACACCGTGAACCACGAGTCGACGCCGACCGCGCGGATCCCGGTGGCGTCGTCGGGAGGCACCAGTGCGAGGACGCGGTCCACGTCGTGCCCGTCGTGGGAGATCAGAGGGTGTTCGACGCGCACGTCGTCGCGACTGTCGTCGAGGAAGGCGAGGACCCGTGGTCCACCGCAACGACCCCGGCGCTGTCCCGCGAGCTCGGCGAGACCGTCCCGCGTCGCGAGCACGTCGTTGCCCAGTGCCTCGGCGCGGTCGAGGATGTCGCCGGGTCCGACCAGGACCGCGTGGCCGTCCAGGACGACGAACGTGAGGCGGGTCGCGTCGTCGTCGACCACGTGCAACCGCTCCGCGTCGTCGAGCGAGGCGTCGTCGGGAAGACCCAGTTCTCGCGCCCAGGCGAGACGGACGATGTCGATCTGGTGGGAGTTCATCGCCGTCCACGCTAGCGCCGCTTGTGGCGACCATGCTCGGCGCCGTATATTCCAAGCGGAATATACGGGCGAGGGGATCGACATGGAACGCGTGACACCGCTGGCCATCGCCGTGCTCGCGTGCCTGTTCGAGCGGCCGATGCACCCGTACGAGATGTATCAGCTCCTGCTCGAGCGCAAGGACGACCGACTGCTCAAGGTACGTCCGGGGTCGCTCTACCACGCGGTCGACCGCCTGGCGGAGCGTGAGCTGATCGTGGCGGTCGGCACCGAACGGGAAGGTAATCGGCCCGAGCGCACCACCTACTCGGTGACCGACTCGGGTCGGGCGGCTCTGTCGGACACCCTGCGTATTCTCCTGGCGGAACCCACGCCCGAGTACTCGCAGTTCACCCTCGCCTTGTCCGAGTCGCACAACCTCCCCGGGTCGGAGGTCGCGACACTCGTCCGTACCCGTATCGCTCTGCTGGAGAAGGATCTCGACGAGATGCGCGTCATCGATGCGATGGCCGTCGATCGCCACGTTCCCCGGCTCTTCTCCGTGGGCCTCGACTACACCCTCGCCCTGCGCGAGGCCGAACTCACCTGGCTCCGGGCCTTCGTCGACGACATCGACTCCGGACGTCTCCCCTGGCTGGACAGCATTCTCACCGAACGACAGGACCACCGATGACCAGCACCAGCAGTCCGGCCGTGAAGGAGGCGTCCCCCTGGATCGCGCTCTGGACCCTGTGCCTGGGCTTCTTCATGATTCTCGTGGACACCACCATCGTCGCCGTCGCGCAGCCGGCGATCCTCGAGGGTCTGCAGACCGACATCTCGAACGTCATCTGGGTGACCAGTGCGTACCTGCTCGCGTACGCGGTACCGCTCCTCGTGACCGGCCGTCTGGGCGACCGGTTCGGGCCGAAGAACCTCTACATCGGCGGGCTCGTCGTCTTCACTCTCGCCTCGCTGTGGTGTGGCGTGTCGGGGTCGATCGAGATGCTCATCGCCGCGCGCGCCGTGCAGGGCCTGGGCGCCGCGATGATCACGCCGCAGACCATGGCCGTCATCACCCGCATCTTCCCCAAGGACAAGCGCGGTGCCGCGATGGGCGCCTGGGGCGCGGTCGCCGGCGTCGCGACCCTGGTGGGTCCGCTGCTCGGTGGCGTGCTGGTCGACGCGTTCGGGTGGGAGTGGATCTTCTTCATCAACCTCCCCGTCGGTGTCGTCGCCATCGCACTGGCCGTCAAGTTCGTGCCGACGCTCCCCACCAACGACCATAAGTTCGACATCCCCGGCGTCGTGCTGTCCGCCGCCGGCCTGTTCTTCATCGTCTTCGGTCTGCAGGAGGGTCAGAAGTACGACTGGAACGGGTGGATCTGGACCTCCATCGCCGTCGGCGTGGTCGTCTTCGCCGCGTTCATCGTGTGGCAGTCGCGCAACCGCAACGAGCCTCTGGTGCCGCTCGGGTTGTTCCGCGACCGGAACTTCTCGCTCAGCAACATCGGTATCGCGGCCATGGGCTTCGCGATGACCGGCATGATGCTGCCGATCATGTTCTACGCGCAGAGCGTCACCGGACTGACGCCCACGCGTTCGGCCCTTTTGTTCGTGCCCATGGCGGTGCTCACCGGCGTGCTCGCGCCCAACGTCGGCCGTCTGGTGGACCGCGTGCACCCGCGCTACATCGCCGGTACCGGCCTGACCCTGCTCACCGTTGCCCTCGTCTGGCTCGCGATGGAGATGACACCGACCACGGCGATCGTCCGGCTCCTCATGCCCATCGCACTGATGGGTGTGGCCAACGCGCTCATCTGGTCTCCGCTCGGTGCCACGGCCACCCGCAACCTGCCGATGTCGCAGGCCGGCGCGGGCAGCGGTGTCTACAACACCACCCGCATGATCGGGTCCGTGCTGGGCAGTGCGGGTATCGGCGTGCTGATGCAGTCCCGCATCTCCGCCGAGGTGCCGTTCGCCGGTGCGGCCGGCGCGTCGGGTGAGCTGTCCACGGGCCGGGTGCCGGCACAGGTGGCGGAACCGTTCGCCACCGCGCTCGCCCAGTCGCTGTACCTCCCGGCCGCGGTCCTGCTGGTCGGAGCGATCGCGACGCTCTTCTACGCGCGCCCCAACTTCGGTGGGCACGGGGCTGCGATTCCGGATCCGTCGGTCGAGGCGAGTGTTCCGGCCGGGACGACGCCCGTCCGCTGAGGCGGGCAGGCCGGAGGCCGGTCGGGGTAGGCGGGCAGGCCGGAGGCCGGAGGCCGGAGAACGAGGATGTGTGCGCACCTGGCATGCTCCGATCCATGAGTGAGAAGCCCACCCGTCTCGAGCGCACCACCACCGACGCGGGCGCCGAGGTCGCGATCCTCACGTTCGCCCACGGCGCCCTGAACCTGTTCGACCAGGCGATGTTCGATGCCGTGACGGCCGACGTCGCCGAGTTGGTGGCCGCTCCTCCGCGTGCGCTGCTGCTGCGCGCGGAGGGCAAGGTGGTCTCGGGTGGGGTCGACGTGCACGTCTTCGAGGGGCTGTCGGAGGCCGAGGGAACGGCGTTGTGGGAGGGGCTCTTCGCGGCCATCGCCCACCCGCTCGAGGCGCTGCCCTGCCCGGTGGTGTTCGCCGCGCACGGTCTGACGCTCACGGCCGCGTTGGAGATCGCCCTGGCGTGCGACATCATTCTCGCGTCGCCGAAGGCGAAGTTCGGTCTGGTGGAGACGGTGGTGGGTCTGACTCCGTCGATGGGTGGTCCGCAGCGGATGGCGGAGCGTGCGGGCAGCGGCCGGGCACGTGAGTTCGTCATGACGGGCGACCTGTACACGGCGGAGACGCTGCGCGAATGGGGAGTCGTCAACCAGATCCACGAGGACGTGGACTCCGCAGCCAGGGCTCTCGTCGCACGGCTCGCGGACGGGCCGACGCGCGCCCATGCGGCCACGAAGGAGATCATCGGTGCGTGGCGCTCCGGCGGTGTGCGCCATGCGGATTCGGTGACGTCTGCGGTGTCGGGTGCTTTGTTCGAGACCGAGGATCTGCAGGGCGCGGTGCGCAGCTTCCTCGACGTGGGGCCCGGCAAGGCGACCTACACCGGGCGCTGATCAGCGCTGGGGGTCCACCAGCGCATTCCTCAGTCGAGTGACCGCGTCGTGGTCGAGGCCGAGCCAGTCCAGGTAGCCGTCGAACGAGCCGTGCGCCGTGGTCATCGCCTCGAGCCCGGCGCGGTAGTACTCCTCCCGCACGCCCAGCAGGTCGTCGTCGAGGTCGGCGGGGGCCACCTCGTCGTGATCGAGAATGTGGCGCCGGAGTGGAGCGACGGCGGCGTTGCTGCGCAGGTAGTCCGCGACGATGTCCTCCTCGACGACGCCGGCGGCGCGCAGCACGGTGGCGACGGTCCACCCCGCGCGGTCCTTGCCGGCGGCGCAGTGCACCAGCGACGAGGTGCCGGACGACAGGGCCTCGACCACCGCCCTGATCGCCACCCGCGCGCCGGGCAGCGTCGGAAAGGCGCGGTAGGCGCCGTCGAGGTAGCCCCGGGCGGTGGTGGCGGGCACGGCGCGCTCGTGCGGCGCGTCGCGTTCCGCGGCGATGTAGGGGACGCGATGCACGGTGACCGTGTCCGGGGCCCGGTCCGAGCCCCACCGCGTCACCTCGGCGTCGCCGCGCAGGTCGAACACGTCGCTGACCCCGAGTCCGGCCAGCGTGGCCCGGCCCTCGTCGGAGAGGTGAGTGAGTGCCGACGCGCGGAAGAGCAGTCCGCTGCGGGTGCGTCCGCCGTCGGACGTGCGCAGGCCGCCGGTGTCGCGGAAGTTCCACGCGCCGTGCAGGTGGAACTGGCCGGGTTCGGAACCATCCGTGCTGCGTTCACTCACCCGTCGACAGTAACGACGCGGTCTCCACGCGTCCGAGCCACCGTCCCACCAGGGGACCGATGTCCGCCACGGCGTCGCTCGACAGCAGTTCGCCGTGTCGCCACGGCACCGACTCCACGTCGGCGGGTCCGGTGCAGTACTGCGACCAGAAGTCCGACATGCGGCCGAGTTCGACGGCGGTGACGTCGGAGTCGATCATCAGGACGGCGCCGCTGTAGGTCGGCGGCACGTGCTCGTCGACGAGGGCGAACAGGGTGAGCATCGCCTTGGTGATCAACCGCGCCTGGATGTCCGAGACCGGTAGCTGGTCGCCACCCATCGCCGACCACACCGACCACAGCGCGTCCGGCGTCATGTCCGCCAGGTCGTCGGTCAGGTGCCGGTACGCGCCGAACATGGCGTCCGCCTGCGCCTTCTTGACCGCACTGCCCGGAACGATGCTGTGCACCGGGTCGAGCAGCGACAGCGACGCGACGGTGTGGCCCTGCGATTCCATCCGGGCCGCGACGGCATGGGCCAGCACACCGCCGACCGACCATCCGACGAGGTGGTACGGGCCGACGGGATCCACGTGCCGGATCTCCTCGACGTAGCGCTCGACGACGTCGTCCATCGACCGTGGTGCGAAGTCGGGGTCCGCCACCGCCGGCGTCTGCACGCCGTACAGGGGGCGGCCGGTCTCGAGGTGGCGGCCGAGCTCGAAGTACGGCCAGGCCAGCCCCATCATCGGGTGGATGCAGAACACCGGGGCGAGCTCGTCTCCGCCGCCCAGTCGGAGAACGGGACCGACTGCGTCGGACGAGGCGATCGACTCGTCGTCGTCCTCGCGGTCGAGATGCTCGGCGACGGCGCCGACGGTGCCGTGCGAGAACAGGAGTCGGAGCACGCGATCGACCCCGGCGGCACGACCGAGGTGTGCGGCCACCCTGGTCGCGGTCAGTGAGGTCCCGCCGAGGGCGAAGAAGTCGTCGTCGAGTCCGATGTCGCCGACGCCCAGCACGAGGGCGAAGGCGTCGGCGACCATGTGTTCCGTCGAGGTCGTCGGCGCGCGGTACACCGTCGGTGCGAACGTCGGTGCGGGAAGGGCCGCCCGATCCACCTTGCCCGCGGTGGTGCGCGGAACCGCGTCCAGAGCGATGACGCGCGACGGCACCATGTACTGCGGAACCCGTTCCGCCACCGCCTCACTGACAGAAGCGACGTCGATCCCGTCGCCGGCGACGTACGCGACGAGATGATCCGATCCGGTTCCGGCGTCGCGGTGGAGGAGGACCACCGCCTGCGTCACCGCGGGATGGGCGAGGGCGGCGTTCTCGATCTCGCCCGGCTCGATGCGCAGTCCGCGGAGCTTGATCTGGAAGTCGCTACGTCCCAGATACGCCAGCTCTCCGGCCGAGTTCCACCGCACCAGGTCGCCGGTGCGGTACAGGCGCGCGCCCGGCGGTCCGTACGGCGCGGCGACGAACCGGCTCGCCGTCAGCCCGGTCTGCCCGACGTACCCGCGGGCGAGATGTGGTCCGGACAGGTACAACTCACCGACGGCGCCGAGAGGAACCGGCCGCAGGCGGCCGTCGAGCACCACCGCGTCGACACCGCGGACCGGTGTGCCGATGCCGACGGGGCGGTCCGGCGTGATCGGTCCGTGCGCGGTGGCCCAGACGGTCGTCTCGGTGGGGCCGTAGTCGTCGTACATCTCGCGTCCGGCGGACCACGTCGCCGCGAGGTGATCCGGGAGGGCCTCGCCGCCCACGACGAGGACGCGCACGCAGTCGAGGCCGGCGGGGTCCAGGGAGTCGAGCACCCGGGGCGTGATGATCGTGTGCGTGACCCTCTCGTGGCGAATCAGCGCGCCGACCTCGTCGCCGCTGTGCACGTGCGCCGGCGCGAGAACGAGAGTGCCGCAGTGCGCCAGTGCCATCAGCATCTCGGCGATCGAGGCGTCGAAGGTCGGTGAGGCCAACGCGAGTACACGCACGTCCGGCACGTCGCTGCGCCGGGAACGTTGGTCAGCCAGCGCATCCGCCAGGCCCGCGTGGGTCACGGCGACGCCCTTGGGTCGGCCCGTGGAGCCGGAGGTGTAGATGACGTACGCGATCGAGCTCGGATGCAGCCCCGGACGACGCTCCGACGCGAGCACCGTGTGGGCCGGGTGACGGTCGAGCGCCGACACGACGTCCGGATCGTCGAGCACGATGCGCGGAATCCACGGCGCGGCGGTCGAATTGGCCTGCTCGGACCGGGAGTCCGTGATCACGACGACGGCGCCGGAGTCCTGGAGGATGTGCGCAATTCGGTCGGCGGGTTGCGCGGGATCGACCGACAGGAACGCGGCCCCGGCCGCGGCGACGGCCCACACGGACAGGACATGGTCGATCGAGCGCGGCATCGCCAGCGCGACCACGACGTCGGGTCCTGCGCCGCATGCGATGAGTTCCCGCGCGAGACGATTCGCGCGCGCGGACAGGTCCGCGTAGCTCAGGTCGATGCCGTTCGCCCGCAGGGCGATCGTGCCGGGACGGGCCGCTACCGCGTCGGCCACGAGGTGGTCGAGAGTCCGGGCCGCCAGCGCGGGGGCACCGCTGCGGGGACGCATCGCGGCACGCTCCGAGGGCTCCACCGTTTCGAGGTCCCCGATCCTGACCGAGGTGTCGCGTGTCATCGACCGCAGTGTCCACACCAGTCTGCGCGAGACCCGCTCGATGGTGCTCCGGTCGAACAGATCGGTCGCGTAGGACAGCTCGATCAGCAGGCGCCCCTGGTCCTCACGCAGCGTCACGGCGAGATCGAACTGCACGGGAGCGCCGCCGAGATCGAGCACCTCGACGGCCGGTGTGGTGACGGGGAATCGCGGCGGCGCGGTGTTCTGCAGAGTCAGCATCACCTGCACCACAGGGTGACTCGCAGTGGAACGCACCGGGTCGAGGGCCGTCACCAGGGTCTCGAACGGCAGAGCGGCATGCGCGAAGGCGTCCAGGGTGGTCTCGCGCGCCGCGGCGAGGTGGTCCGCGACGGTGCCGTCCTCGTCGATCGTGGACCGCAGGACCACCGTGTCCACGAACATGCCGACCACGTCGTCGAGTGCCGGATCGGTGCGACCCGCGACGGCCGTCCCGACGAGGAGATCGCGGGTTCCCGCCCACTGGGCGAGCACGATCGACAGCGCGGTGTGCGCGACCATGAAGAGGGTGACGTCGTGGGCCTGCGCGACGGATCGGAGCGCGCCCAGCGCGTCCGCGTCGAGAACGGTCCGCACCCGATCGCCCTGCTGCGACGGGGTTCTCGGCCGGGCGCGATCGGTCGGCAGCGCGAGATCGAGGGGTACGCCGGCCAACCGCTCCCGCCAGTGATCGAGGTGGCGCGACAAGGCCGAGCCGGGATCGTTCAGCGATCCCAACGCTGCGCGTTGCGCGAGGGCATGGTCGGCGTACTGCACGGGTAGCGGTGGTAGGTCGAGTGGCCGTCCCTCCGCGCGAGCGGCGTACGCCGTGACGACGTCGCGCGTGAGCGGCGCCATCGACCACCCGTCCGCGGCGATGTGGTGCACGAGGATCACCAGCACGTGATCGGTCGGCGACACGACGAGAAGAGTGGCGCGCAGCGGAGTCTCGGTGGTGACGTCGATGCGCGCCGCCGCGGCCGTGCGTACCGCCGCGGGCACGTTTGTGGCAGTGGTGCGCACGAGGTCGAGGGGAACGTCGACCGTGGGCGACACCACCTGGTGCGGCACGCCGTCGAGGGCGGGATGGACGGTGCGCAGGATCTCGTGCCGGAGGGTCACGTCGTCGAGGGCGGATCGGAGCGCGTCGACGTCCAGCGGACCGGTCAGCCTCAGCGCGAGCGGGATCAGCTGTCCACCGCGGTCGGCGTCGACGCGGCCGAGGAACCACATCCGGTGCTGAGCGAAGGAGAGCGGCACCCTGTCCGGGCGCGGCGCCGCCGTCAGGGGAGTGCGCGCCGCGGTCGGCGCCGCGACCAGCGACGAGGCGAGTGCACCCACGGTGGGGTGGTCGAACACCGCGCGCACCGACACCTCGCGCTCCGTCGCCGCCGACACACGCGCGGCCACTCGGGTCGCGGACAGCGAATGGCCACCGAGAGCGAAGAAGTCGTCGTCCAGCCCCGGCAGCTCCGGCAACTCGAGCACGGTGGCGAACGCCTCGGCGACGGCGCGCTCGGCCGGGCCGACCGCCTCGCGACGCGGAACCGTCGGCGCGGTCCCGGGAAGGCCGGAGGTCGGTCGGCGAGGGGCCGACGGGAGTGCGCGACGGTCGAGCTTGCCCGACGCCGTCAACGGGATCGCGTCCACGGTGACGATGTGCGCGGGCACCATGTACCGCGGCAGGCGGCGCGCGGCGTCGTGTCGGAGGGCGGCGGGGTCGACGGCACTCGCGCCGGACGGCACCACGTACGCGACGAGGTGGTCGTCCTGCACCAGCACCACGGCACGGTCGACCGACGGGTGCGAGGCGAGTGCCGCCTCGATCTCGCCGGGCTCGATGCGCAACCCGCGCAGCTTGACCTGGACGTCGGTGCGGCCCAGATACTCCAGATCTCCGCCGCTGGTCCAGCGCACGCGGTCGCCGGTGCGGTAGAGCCGCGCGCCCTGAGCCGCGGCGACGAACCGCTCGGCCGTCGCGGTGGGGCGGCCGACGTACCCGCGCGCGAGGTGGGTGCCGTCGAGGTAGAGCTCGCCGACCACCCCGATCGGCACCGGACGCAGGAACGTGTCGAGCACCCGCGCGCCGACCCCGCGGACGGGCCGCCCGATGGTCACGGCGTCGTCCGACCGGAGCGGGCCGCTGCTCGTGGCCCAGACGGTGGTCTCGGTGGGACCGTAGTCGTTGAACAGGCGCCGACCGGGGGCCCATCGGGCGGCCAGTGCCGGTGGGCAGGCCTCACCGGCGGTGACCAGGACGTGGAGTGACGGAACGTCTTCGGGGATCAGCGAGTCGAGCACTCGCGGCGTGAGGAGAGCGTGGGTCACCGCCGACTCAGCCACGAGGCGACCCAGTGCCGGTCCGCCGAACACGTCCGGTGGAGCGACCACCAGGGGAGCGGACAGGGCCACGGCGATGAGCAGCTCGGCGATGGACGCGTCGAACGTGGGGGACGCGACCGCGAGCACACGTGCCTCCGCAGCCTCGCGCAGTCGCTGGTCCGGCCGCGCAGCGCCGCGCAGTCGCTGGTCCCACAACGCGTCCACGAGGCCGCGGTGTGTGACGCCCACGCCCTTGGGGGTTCCGGTGGAGCCGGAGGTGTGGATGACGTACGCGAGGGTGTCGGGACGGATGGCACCGAGCCGGTCGGCGGGCGTCACGTCGGCCTCGGACTCCGCGCCCGTGTCGAGGACCGTCGGTGACACCGTGGCGAGACGTACCAGTGCGGCGGGAACCGTCACGGCGGTGACGGCGACGGCGGCGCCCGTCTCGGTGAGCATGTGCTGCAGTCGGTCCGGTGGCCCGTCGGGGTCGATCGGCAGGAACGCCGCGCCGGTCTTCGCCACCGCCCACACCGCGGTGATCTGGTCCACCGAGCGCGGCAGCGCGACGGCGACGACGGTGTCGGGCGCGGCGCCGAGGGCGATCAGTGCCCGCGCCCAGCGGTTGGAGCGGCGGTCCAGCTCGGTGTAGGTGAGCGTGCGCTCCCCGATCAGGGCGGGCCCGTCCGGGTTGCCGGCCACCGCGTCGGCCAGCAGACGAGGCAGCACGCGCGGTGGTAGTCCGGCGCTGCCGTGCTGGGAGAGCAACAGTGCCCGCTCCGACGGGTGCAGGATCTCGAGGGCACCGATCCGGTCGAAGGGCCTGCGCGCCACCGCGTCGAGGACGCGGAGCAGGACGTCGACGATTCCGGCCGCGGTCCGCCGGTCGAAGAGGTCGACGGCGTAGGTCAGTGCGCCGCTCAGTCCGTCCCCGGTCTCCGTGAGATCCAGGGTCAGGTCCACCGGCGCGGCCACGGGACCCGAGTCCAGGACGTCGATCTCCAGTCCGGCGGCCACGAGAGTGGGCGGAGTCTGGTTCTGGAACGCGAACATGACCTGCACGACGGGGTGGTGCGCGGTGGAGCGCACCGGATCGAGAGCGTCGACGATCAGCTCGAACGGCACGTCGGCGTGGTCGAGGGCCGCCACGGTGTCCTCGCGCACCTGATCGACCAGAGCCGCGACGGTATCGGTACCGGTGACGAACGGGCGGTGCACGACCGTGTCGACGAACATGCCGACCAGCTCGTCGAGATCCTCGTGACCGCGGCCTGCCACCGGTGTTCCGACGGCGATGTCCTCGCTTCCCGTCACGCGGGCGAGAGTGACGGCCCAGGCCGCCTGCAGGACCATGACGAGCGTCGCGTGGTGGGCGGTGGCGAGCGCACGCAGCGCCGCGGTCGTGGCGTCCGGCACCGTCACGCGTACACGCGCCCCGCGGTGCGAGGCCACCGGCGGCCGCGGTCGATCGGTCGGCAACGGCAGCACGTCCGGGAGACCGGCCAGGCGGTCCGTCCAGAACGCGACTCGACCACGGATGTCGTCCGCGTGATCCTGTTGCCACACGGCGTGATCCGCGTACTGCATGGGCAGGGGGTCGACAGTCCACTCTCGACCGGACCGGCGGGCCGCGTAGGACGCCGTGAGATCGCGGGTGAGCGGCGCCAGGGACCAGCCGTCCGCGGCGATGTGGTGCAGCACGAGAAGCAGGACGTGATGCTTCTCGGTCACCGCCACGACGGAGGCGCGCAGCGGGAGATCCGCTGCCAGGTCGAACGGTGCCGACGCCATCCGGTCGAGGACGGCCTCCGGTGTCTCCGACTCCCGGTCGATCGCGATCCGCGCGTGATCGAGAACGTGTTGCTGCGGAACACCGTTCACGGCGGGGTAGACGGTGCGCAGTATCTCGTGGCGGTCGACCACGTCGGCGAGTGCGCCCTGTAGCGCGCCGTGGTCGAGGACACCGCGCAGCCCGAGTGCGAGCGGGATGACGTAGCCGCTGTCGCTGGAGACCGTGTTCAGGAACCACATGCGCTGTTGGGCGAACGACAGAGGCACCATGTCGGGGCGCGGCCGTGTCCGCCGCGGTGCGAGAGCGCTCCGAGGCACGGCGTCGATCTGCGCGGCGAGTGCGTGCACGGTCGGTGCCTCGAACACGCTACGGACCGGAACCTGCAGTCGGGCAGCGACTCTGGTGGCACTGAGGGAGTGGCCACCGAGCGCGAAGAAGTCGTCGTCGAGTCCGACGGGGTCCGCGAGTTCCAGGACCGTCGCGAAGACGGCCGCGACGGCGACCTGCCCGGCGGTGGACGGAGCGCGGAACTCGGCCGTGTCGAGGGGCGGGCGGGGCAGCCGCGCGCGGTCGAGTTTGCCCGACGTCGTCATCGGCAGTGCGTCCATCACGACCACCGCGGCGGGAACCAGGTACCGCGGCAGTGCCGCCGCGGCTGCGGCCGACACTTCTGCCGCGTCGATGCTGTGCCCGTCGGCAGCGACCACGTAGCCGACGAGACGCTCGTCGATCACCCCGGCCGCGGCGGCGCCGACGCCCGCGGCGCCGACGAGCGCGGTCTCGACGTCACCGAGCTCGATCCGCAGGCCGCGCACCGTGATCTGGTGATCGGACCGTCCGAGGTACAGCAGGTCGCCGACGGCGTTGCGGCGCATCAGGTCTCCGGTACGGTACGTCCGCTGTCCGTCGGGAGCCGCGACGAAGCGGGACGCGGTGAGTCCCGGCCTACCGAGGTACCCGCGTGCGAGATGGTCGCCTGCGACGTACAGCTCACCGACCACGCCGTCCGGAACCGCGTGCAGGCGGACGTCGCGAAGCGAGACCTCGACGCCGAGAGTCGGGGACCCGACGGTCACGGGATCCCCGGCGGCCAGGAGTGCCGTCGTCGACCAGATGGTCGCCTCGGTGGGTCCGTAGACGTTGGTCATCGTCCGGCCGGGTGCCCACGTGTCGACGAGACTCGGCGGGCACGCCTCGCCGGCGCTCATGACGACGCGGAGGTCACCGCCGGGATCGGGTGTCGCGTCCAGCGCGCGGGGTGTCATCAGCGTGTGGGTGACGCGGTGCCGCCGCATCAGGTCGCGGAGTTCGACACCGGCGTAGACCTCGGGAGGGGCGACGACGAGTGCGGCGTCCAGTGCGAGTGCGATGACCAGTTCGCCGACGGACGCATCGAACGTCGTCGACGACACAGCGAGCACCCGGGCATCGGATGCCGGTGCGTGCCGAGCCCGTTGGTCCTGGACGGCGTTGTGGAGTCCGCGGTGCGTGACGGCGACGCCCTTGGGCCGTCCGGTGGATCCCGAGGTGTAGAGGACGTAGGCGAGGTGGTCGGGTCGCAAAGTCGAGCGACGGTCGCGATCGGTGATCGCTGCGTCCGACAGCGCCGCGACCGCGGCGAGTGTGGCGGGATCGTCGACCGTGATCCGGACGACGTCTGTCGGGAACGGTGCCGCCGTGTCCGCGAGCACCAGCGTGGGCGCCGCCTCGGTCAGGATGTCCGCGAGCCGAGCCCTCGGCTGCTCGGGATCGATCGGGAGGAACGCGGCTCCCGCACGGCTGATCGCCGCGACGAGAACGAGGTACCGCGCCGACCTGGCGACGGCGACCGCGACGACGGTCTCGGGACCGGCACCGAGCGCGATCAGACGGCGCGCCCACCGGTTCGACGCTCGTGCCCACTCGTCCCGCGTGAGAACGGTGTCGCCCTCGATCACCGCGACTGCGGAGCCGTCCGCGTGGGCGTCGAGCAGGGCGGGGAGCGTCGTCGGGGTCGTGCGGGCGTCGGGATGCGTCCACGTGTCGGGCTCGTCCGCTCCGCGGATCGCGATGTCGCCCACTGCGATCTCGGAACCCGGGGCCGCCGCGCGCAGCACGTGCTCGAGGACGGACGAGAGGCATTCCGCGGTCGTGTGATCGAACAGGTCGCACGCGTAGGTGAGGACGACCGCGAGGCCGGCGCCGGCGGGGCGGACGTCGACGGTGAGGTCGAAGGTCGCGGGTGCCGGCCCGACGTCGAGCACCTCGATGTCGGGACTGCCCGGGAGCGGATCCACGTCCTGGAAGGCCAGCACGACCTGGAAGACCGGGTGATGCGCCGACGTGCGAGCCGCACCGAGGGTGTCGACCACGTGATCGAACGGGACGTGCGCGTGCGCGAAGGCGTCCACCGTCTCGTCTCGGGTGCGGGAGAGCAACTCGGCGAACGACTCCGACGGATCCACGCGGGTGCGCAGCACGACGGTGTCGACGAACAGGCCGACGAGGTCGTCGAGCGCAGGATCCGGTCGACCCGAGATCGGTGACCCCACCGCGATGTCCGTCGACCCTGTCCAGCGCGCGAGGGCGACGGCGAGGGCGGTGTGCACGACCATGAACACCGTGGCCCGGTGAGCGACGGCGAGCTCGCTCAGTGCGGCCACGGTCGCGTCGTCGAGATCGAGGCGCACCGCGGCGCTCGCCCGGCCGGGCCGCTCCGGGCGCGGTCGGTCGAGCGGCATGTCGAGGACGTCGGGCAGTCCGGAGAGACGGCGCTCCCACCATGCCGCCGCGTCGGAGTCGATGCCCAGTTCCGTCTGCCGCACAGCGACGTCGGCGTACTGCACCGACAGTGGCGACTGTGCCGGTACCCGTCCCGAGCGATGGGACTGGTACGCCGACAGCAGGTCTCGCGTGAGAGGGGCGAGAGACAGACCGTCCGCCGCGATGTGGTGCACGGTCAGCAGCAGGACGTGCTCGTCGTCGGCGAGGCGCAGCACCTCGGCCCGCAGGGGTGGTTCGGTGGCCAGGTCGAACCGCGTGGTCCGGGCATCCGAGAGTCGCTCCACCAGGGTGTCGGGTGTGACGGCGGTGATCGTGAGGGTGGTCGGCGCCGGGGGCGGTAGCACGACCTGGTGCACGACACCGTCCGCATCGGCGTAGACGGTACGGAGGATCTCGTGACGAGTCATGACGTGACCGATCGCGGACGACAGCGCGCCGAGATCCAGGTCGCCGCGGACGCGCAACGCCAACGGCATGACGTAGGACCCCGGTTCGTACCGGTCGAGGAACCACATCCGGTGTTGGGCGTGCGTGAGCGGGATGCGGTCGGGACGCGCAGCGTGGAACCCGTGGTCGGTGTGCGCGTCTCCCGCATCGACGGCGGCAGCCAGCCCCGCGATGGTCGAGACGTCGAAGAGCGTGCGGAGCGTCAGGTCGCGTCCGGTCGCCGACCGGATGCGCGCGACGACCCGCGCCGCGCTGAGGGAGGTGGCGCCGAGCGCGAAGACGTCGTCGTCGGCACCCACCGGAGCGGACGTCTGCAGGACTGCCTCCACGATGTCCGCGACGACACGCTGGGTCGGTGTGAAGGGAGTGCGGTGGACCCGGCCGCGGCGCGCGGGTGCGGGCAGCGCGCGCTTGTCGACCTTGCCCGACGCGGTGAGGGGAATGGTTTCGATCTCCACGATGTCGTCGGGAACCAGATGGCGCGGAAGCGACGAGCGCAGCGACTGCAGCAGCGCCTCCGTGACGGCTGAACGGCCCCGTGTCGGAACGACGTACGCGACCAGTCGGTCTCCGACGACCGTTGCCACCGCGCGGTCGATCAGGCCCGACCGCGTCAGCACGGCCTCGATCTCCGCCGGCTCGACGCGCACGCCGCGCACGGACAGCTGGTCGTCACTCCGGCCGAGGAAGTGCAGGTCGCCGGCGGCGGACCAGCGGACACGATCGCCGGTCCGGTAGAGACGAGATCCGTCCGGTCCGGCGACGAACCGCTCCGCGGTCAACGCGGTGCGATGCGCGTAGCCGCGGGCGAGTTGCGCACCACCGAGATACAGCTCGCCCGGGACGTCGATGGGAACGGGGCGCAGGGCGTCGTCCAGCACGAGGGTCGTCGTGTTCCACACCGGCCCCCCGAGGGGGACGTCCGTCGTGTCGGCGTCGGTCACGACGTGGGCGGTGACGTCCACCGCCGCTTCGGTCGGCCCGTACAGGTTCACCACTCGTACGGGGAGCACGGCGCGGACGGCGGCGGCGACCCCCGCGGGCAGTGCCTCGCCCGACGACAGGATCGTGCGCAGCGACGTGCAGGCGGTGAGGCCCGGTGCGTCCGCCATGAGCGCCAGCGTCGACGGGACGGCGTGCACCACGGTGACGCGGTGCCGTGCGATCAGTTCCACCAGCAGATCGGCGTCGCGGTGGTCGTCCGGATCCGCGACGACGACCCGGGCACCGATCTGCCACGGCAGGAACAGCTCCCACACCGAGACGTCGAAGGTGGCGGGTGTCTTGTGGAGCACGACGTCGTCCGCGGTGACACCGACGAACTCGGCGCGCCAGCGCAGTTGGTTCACGATCGCGGCGTGCGACACCCCGACACCCTTGGGCTGCCCGGTGGAGCCGGAAGTGAAGAGCACGTAGGCGAGGTGGTCCGGGCGCAGGGGTGCGAGGCGATCGTCGTCGGTGAGGGGTGTGTCGGAGAAGGACCCGAGGGGCGCATCGCTGATCGTGATCCATTCGACCGCCTCGGGAAGCGTTGCCGCACTCCCGATACCGAGCCGAACTCCCGACATGGTCACCGCGTGTCGGAGCCTCTCCGCGGGATGGCCGGGATCGAGCGGGACGTAGTGCGCGCCGGTGGCCATGACGGCGTGCACGGCGACGAGCAGATCGATCGACCGTTCGAGCGCCACCGCGACGGCCGTCTCCGGTCCGGCGCCGCGGCTGATCAGGTACCGGGCGAGGCGGTGGACGTGAGCGGAGAACTCGGCTCGGGTGACGTGTCGATCACCGTGAGTGAAGGCCACACGGGACGGATCCAGAGCCGGTACGGCGCCCGAAAGTGTGGTGGGGACGAGGGGGTGCCGGGTGGAGTTCCACGTCTCGGTGACGAGGGTGCGCTCCGTCGCCCCGAGCAGGTCGATCTCGGCGAGCACACGCGAGGGGTCGAGTGCCTCGAGCACCCGCAGGAGTCGGTCCAGCAGTCGGTCCACGGCGTCGGTGTCGAGGACGTCGCGGCGGTGCGTCGCGCGCACGACGAGGCTCTCTCCCGGTTCGACCGCCAGGGACAGCGGGTAGTGCGTCGCGTCCCGCGCCTCGACGCCGAGAACGGAGAGGTCACCCGCCGCCGCGGTCAGAGCGGTGCGATCCAGTGGATACGACTCGAAGGCGAGCGACGTGTCGAATCCGGCGCCCGGCCCGACCTCCGCCTCGATGGCGGACGGAGCGAGGTGATGATGATCGAGCAGCGCGGCCTGCTCACGCTGCAGTCGCTGAGCCGACTCCCGCACCGTCGCTGTGCGATCGAGCCGCACGCGAACCGGAACGGTGGAGATGAGGAGCCCCACCATGGATGCGGAACCGTCCAGCTCGGCCGGTCGGCCCGAGACGGTGGCTCCGAAGACGACGTCGGTACGGCCCACCGCGGAGCCCAGTACGAGTGCCCACGCGAGTTGCACGAGGGTGTTGACCGTGACCCCCGCGGCGCCGGCGCGCGCCACGAGTTCGGCGGTGCGCTCGGTGCTCAGCGTCGCGATGCGCTGTCCCGGTGCCTCGTCGGTTCCGGAACCGTGCGCGGGAGCGAGCAGCGTCGCCTCGGTCGATCCGGCCAGGGCCTCCGACCATGCCGCGAGCGAGGCCGTGGTGTCGCGTTCCCTCACCCACTGCAGGAAGCCGCGGAGTGGAGGCGGCGCGGGCCGGGGTTCCTCGCCGGCGTAGTCGGCCAGGAGGTCGGCGAGGACGATCGGCAGGGACCAGCCGTCGAGGAGCAGATGGTGATGGGTGAGCACCAGGGTGTGCCGCTCGTCCCCGGTGTGCAGCAGAGCGACGCGCAGCAGCGGTGCGGCGGCCACGTCGACGGCGACGCCGCGATCGTGCGCGAGGAAGGCGTCGAGCACGGCGGCAGGGTCGGGATCGGCCCTGACGTCCACCTCCGTCCACGGCACCGTGACGGATGCCGCGATCACCTGGACGTCCGTCCCGTCGACGGTGGTGTCGAAGGCGACCCGCAGCGCGTCGTGACGGTCCACCAGCGAGTACGCGGCCCGCCGCAGACGGTCGGCATCGAGCGCTCCACCGAGGTGCACGATCGTCTGCACCACATAGGGATCGACGCTCCCGGCGGCGAGGCGGGCATGCACCAGCAGGCCCGCCTGCAGTGGCGCGGTGGGCAGGACGTCGATCAGCGTGGGATGACGCCCGGTCCACCCGTCGACATCGAATGGTGTCGCATCGACCAGCGGGAAGTCCGACGGTGACCGCCCGCCGGCGCCGGAGGTGTCGACGTGCCGCGCGACGGCCGTCGCCGCCTCGACCCACAGCGAGACTAAGGCCTCGACGTCCGCGTCCGCCAGGACCGCGTCAAGCGTGCTCAGTCGTGCGATCAGGGTGTCCCCGAGGACGACGGTGTCGATCTCGAGCACGGCGGCCGCGCCCAGGTCCTCGGGCCGTGGTCCCGACAGCGGGGAGATGCCGGGAACCGGGAGCCAGTCACCGGTGTCCGTCGTCGTCATCCTGCCGAGGTGCGCGAACGAGATCTGCGGTGTCCAGCGCAGGGCGTGGCGCGCGTCGTCGTCTGCCCCGTGTCGCAGCAGCCCGTAGCTCGCGCCGTGGTCGGGAACTCGTGCGAGGTGCTCCTTGACCCGCAGAATCGCCTCGCCCGCAGCAGGTCCGCCGCGCAGCGCCGCGGCGATGTCGAGACCCGTGAGGTCCAGTCGTACGGGGAACACCGTGGTGAACCAGCCGACGGTGCGCCCGGTGTCGGCGCCGGGAACCAGGTCGTCCTCCCGTCCGTGTCCCTCGAGTTGGACGAGCCTGGTCGGTGCGTCGTCCTGTCGCCACGCGGCCAGCGCGAGGGCGAGCGCGGCGAGGAGGGCGTCGGTCGGTCCGGCGTGGAACAGGGTGGGCGCGCGGACCAGTAGTGCGTCGGCGATCTCTGCTGGAAAGGCGACGTCCCGGACCGTCGTGTCCCGTACCCGATCGACGACGGGGTCGAGGAGTCGTTGTCCGAGAACGGGATCGGGGCCGTCCAGAACGCCGGTCCAGTACGGCAGCCGCGCGCTCGCGTCGTGCGCTGCGAGACCGGACGACCAGCGCCGCATCGACGTGCGGACGGGGGCGAGAGTCGGTGCGACCCCGTCGCGCACCGCGGCCCACGCCGCGACGAGATCGGCGACGAGGACGCCCCACGACACCACGTCCACCACCAGGTGGTGCGCCGCGATCACGAGGCGTCCCGCCGTGTGCTCGCCGAGGTCGTTCCAGCCGAGCCCGAGCATCACGCCGTTCTCGGGATCGAGTGTCGCGACGATGTCCTCCACCGCGAGATCGGCGCCGCGGCGCAGCAGTCCGTCGACCCGGACGACATCCCGCGGGCGCACCTCGAGGTGTACGCCGTCCGCGTCGCGGACGAGCACGGAGCGCAGCATGTCGTGGTGCGCGACCACGGCCTCGATCGTGGACACCAGGGATGCGCGGTCGATGCCGACCGGGAGCGAGAGCGTGAGGGTCTGAGCGAACCGATCCGGTGTTCCGCCACGCTCCAGCAGGTGGCGCACGATGGGTGTCGGGTCGACGCGGCCGATGCCGCTGCCGGGTGGCTCGTCGACGGTGCCGACCGTGTCCGCCACGCGCGCGAGCCCGGCGGCACTGCGTTGTTCCACGACGTCACGAGCGCTGATCCGCACGCCCGACGCCGCCGCGACGGTGACCAGTCGGATCGAGAGGATGCTGTCACCGCCGAGCGCGAAGAAGTCGTCGTCGACACCGACATCGTTGCGGGACAGCACGTGTGACACCGCGTCGAGCAGCCGCCGCTCGACGTCGGAGGCGGGTTCACGGCGGGTCGTGGTCCGGCGCTCCGGCTCGGGGAGTGCGCGGACGTCCACCTTGCCGGAGGCGGTCAGTGGGAGCGCGTCCAGCGGCACCACGTGCACCGGGACGAGGTGGCTCGGCAGCGTCCGGACGACGGCGGCGAGAACGTCCGCGGGGTCGGCGTCACCGGTCACGTACGAGACCAGCTGCTCGCTGTCGCCGTCACGGCGGACCACTGTGACGGCCTGCGTCACACCGGGAACCGTGACGAGGGCCGTGTCGATCTCGCCGGGTTCGACACGGCGCCCTCGTACCTTGACCTGACTGTCTGTGCGCCCCAGATACTCCAGGTCACCGGACGACGTCCACCGTGCGCGGTCACCCGTGCGGTACAGCCGCGTTCCGTCGACCCCGGCCACGAAGCGCGCCGCGGTCTCCGCCGACCGTCCGACGTACCCGCGGGCCAGGCCGGCTCCGGCGAGGTGCAGCTCACCCGGAACTCCGACCGGGACGGGGCGCAGGCGGGAGTCGAGCACCACGGCGCGCACTCCGGGCAGGGGACGCCCGATGGTGACGGTTCCGGACTCCGTCAGCGGCGCGGTCCCGGTGGCCCACACCGTGGTCTCGGTGGGTCCGTAGTCGTTGTGCAGCAGGAGGTCCGGTGACGTCGACCACCGGGACGCCAGCGCGGTCGAGCACACGTCGCCGACGCTGAGGACCTGGCGCAGCGACGGAGCTCCGGTCGGGGACAGAGTCTCGAGCACCCGCGGAGTCACGATCGCGTGGGTGATCGATTCTCGTCGCAGCAGATCCTGCAGAGGTGCACCGGAGTACGCGTCGGAATCGGCGACGACGAGGCAGCCGGACAGTGCGAGGGCGAGAAGGTGTTCCGAGATCGACGCGTCGAAGGTCGGAGCCGCGACGGCGAGGACGCGACTGCCCCCCATCTCCGGAACCCGTGTCTCCGGACCGCGTGCGCGGTGGCCGGCCACGACACCGTGCAGTCCGGCGTGGGTGATCGCGACGCCCTTCGGACGGCCGGTGGAGCCGGAGGTGTACATGACGTAGGCGAGCTCGGTGATCGTCGGGCGCTCCCTCGTCAGCGGCTCCGGTGCGACGTCCGTGACGGCCACCCGGGTCGTTCCGCTCGGCAGATCGACGGGATGTCGATCTGCCGTGACGACGAGGGTCACCCCGGATTCGGCCAGCACGGCGGCGAGCCGCTCGACGGGGTCCGCGGGGTCGACCGGGAGGAACGCGGCACCGGTGCGCACGACGGCCCAGAGCGCGATCACCTGGTCGACGGACCGCGGAAGTGCCAGCGCCACCACGGTTCCCGGAGTCGCCCCCGCATCGCGGAGAGTGCGGGCGAGGCGCCCGGAGGCGTCGTCGAGTTCGCCGTACGTGAGCGTGGCCGTTCCGCCGCGCACGGCCGGCGCCGCCGGGTCGCTGCGCACCACCGCCGCCATGAGGTCCCCCAGCGTCGTCGCCGTCGGTGCCGGCCCGCCCGACCGGTCGAGCAGATCGGACGCCTCGCCGTCGTCCAGGAACGCGAGATCGCCCACGGTGGTGTGGTCGTCCGCCGCGACGATGCCGCCGAGGAGTCGCGTCAGCCGCACGCCGTGCCGGTCGATGTCGGAGGCGTCGTAGCGCTCCGGGTTCCACTGGATGTCCAGCGTCAGTGTGTCGCCGGTGTAGATGTTGATCGCGGTGTCGTGGACGGGCCCCGACGACAGGATCCCGACTGGAGCCGAGATGTCGTCGAACTGCAACGGGGCGACGAACGGCATGATGTTCACGACGGGGCCGAAGGAGACTCCGAACGGCCGCACCTCCGGTGCCAGAAGATGATCCCAGTCCCGGAAGCGTTGGTGCCGAAGCGCTCCGGTGATCTCTCGCCGTACCTGTACGAGCAGTTCTCGCACCGTCGTGGTCGAGTCGACCGTCAGCCGCAGCGGCACCAGATTGGCCATCATCCCGGCCGTCGCCCGCAGTGCGGCGGTGGTGCGTCCGGTGACGGGGAATCCGAGGACCACGTCGTCGGTGTCGAGCACCCGCGACTGATGCACGGCGAGAGCGGCGACGACGGCGAGCGGGTCGGCTGCGGTTCCCCTCGGCTGGGTCCACGATAGGCGCGTCGCGACGGGTTGCCGGGGTGCGCTCGGGGGTGCCGCCGACAGGGCCGTGGGGCCGCCGACGCCGGCGAGGTGCTCGCGCCAGTGGGCGAGGTCGGCGTCGTGGCGACGTGACGCGGCGTAGGCGACCTCCGCATCGTGGATGCGGGCGGCGGTGTCGGGCGTCGGCGCCGGTCCCGGAGCCGACGTCCCCGAGTAGTGGCCGGCGATCCGTCCGAGGAGGGTGAAGGCGCCCTGGCCGTCGAGCACCACGTGGTGGGCTCGCAGATACAGGAACGTGCGGTGATCGTCGAGTCGGAGGAACACGCATCGAACCAGCACGGTTCCGTGGAGATCGACGGGCTCGCGGAACTCGGCGCGCATCCACGCGTGAGCGGACGCCTCGGGGTCGGCGTCGCCGCGCAGGTCGAGCACGTCGAGGTTCATGACGGCGTCCTCGACGTGGATCAGACACGGCTCGTCGTCCTCTCCCTGCGCGAGGCGGGTCTGCCGCAGGCCGGACTCGGTGCCCGCGGCGTACATCGCCCGTTCCAACCGAGCGAGGTCGACACCCGAGCCGACCGGAGCGGAGATGTCGACGTACAGGGCGACGGTGAGAGCCGCGTCGGGATCGAGGCGCTGGGCCAGCCAGAACGGCCGTTGCGCACCCGTCAGGGGAACCCGGGCGGGGCCGCCGTCCGGTTCGGGGGACACGACCGCCCCCTCGTTCCGGTCGTCTCCCACAGGACGAAACCTATCCGCGGGAATTGCCCGTTCGGTCGGGCTCGCCGTCTTCTGGAGGACTCACAGGAGGCGGCGACGACTGCTGGTCCGGGCCACGCCCCACGGCTCGGGAAGAGAGACACATTAATAGTTGTTTACCTCAGGTATCTATCTATATAGTTGCAGACAGCAAGTAAACGAGTTCGAGGAGAGATCGCCGTGGCCGTCCACACCGAGACAGCAGAGCTGCTGATGGAGGAAGTCTTCCGCTTCGGCCGCGCACTGCGCGTGGCCGTGTCGACGGGGGACGACCGCACCGAGTTGCCGGCCGCCCTGGTCGGCGTACTGGGAACGCTCGCCACCCACGGCGAGTGCCGACAGTCCGAACTGGCGAACGCCATGTGCACCAGCCAGTCCGTGCTCAGCCGCCAGCTCGCCGAGCTGGTGGACGCGGGCCACGTCGTGCGTACTCCCGATCCCGACGACGGACGTGCCACCCGGGTTCGGGTGTCCGACGCCGGACTCGCCTGCTTGGACCGCATCAAGGAGCACCGAGTCGCACGGTTGTCCCGCATGTTGGGGGACTGGGACGAGGACCAGGCGAATGCCGCCCTCGACTCCATCCGTCGACTCACGTCCACCTTCACCGACGAGGCGCAGGCCCGGCACTCCGGCCAGCGCATCCTCTCGCATAACTGAGAATAGGAAGAACCACAGACATGACCGTCACACACGACACTCCGCCCTCCCGGGTGAGTGACACCGATCAGCTCTCGGCTCCCGCCGAGGCCGCCGCGGACTCGACCCCGATGACGCACCGGCAGATCCTCGAGGCCCTGATCGGTCTGCTCGCCGGGCTCTTCACCGCCCTGCTCAGCACGACCATCGTCTCGACCGCCCTGCCCACCATCATCGGCGACCTGAAGGGCTCGCAGACCGCGTACGCCTGGGTCATCACGACGGCACTGCTCGCCAACGCGGCCTCGACGCCGATCTGGGGCAAGCTCGCCGACCTCTTCAACAAGAAGCTGCTGGTCCAGAGCTCACTCGTCATCTTCGTCATCGGCTCCGTCATGGCCGGCCTCGCGCACAACGTGCCGATCCTGCTCGCCGCTCGCGTGGTGCAGGGCATCGGCATGGGTGGTCTGACCGCACTCGTCGTCGCCATCATCGGCAGCATCGTGTCTCCTCGTGAGCGCGGTCGCTACTCCGGCTACATGGGCGCCGTCATGGCCGTCTCGATGTCCGGCGGCCCGATCCTCGGCGGCGTCATCGTCGACAGCCCCCTCGGGTGGCGCTGGTGCTTCTTCGTCTGCATCCCGCTCGCCGTCATCGCTCTGCTGCTGCTGCAGCGCACGCTGCACATCACCACCGAGCGCAAGGACGACGTCTCCATCGACTGGCTCGGCGCGCTTCTCCTCACCGCCGGTGTGTCC
The DNA here is from genome assembly GCF_019836145.1 of Rhodococcus sp. BP-241. NCBI lineage: Bacteria > Bacillati > Actinomycetota > Actinomycetes > Mycobacteriales > Nocardiaceae > Rhodococcus > Rhodococcus sp. BP-241. Next base: position 252,756 of record NZ_JABUEI010000002.1, read on the forward strand.
GTGCTGCTCATCTGGGTCTCGTTCGCCGGCAAGGCCGGGTACTACGACTGGATCTCCCGTGAGACCGCGATGTACGTCGGTGGCGGTGTCGCTCTGCTGATCCTCACCGTCCTCGTCGAGGCGAAGGTCAAGAGCCCGATCATCCCGCTCAAGATCGTCACCGAGCGCACCACCGGCCTCGCCATCATCGCCTCCGTCGCCGTGGGTGTCGGCCTGTTCGGCGCCACCACCTTCCTGGGTCAGTACTTCCAGACCGCTCGTGGCTACTCGCCCACCGCGGCAGGTCTGCTCTCCATCCCGCTCGTCGCCGGCATGCTCGTCTCGTCGGTCGGCTCGGGTCAGCTGATCTCCCGCTTCGGCAAGTGGAAGCCCTTCATCGTCACCGGTTCCTTCCTGCTCGTCGTCGGCTTCGGTCTGCTGGGCACGCTCGATCACGCCACCAACCTGTGGCTCGTGGGCGTCTTCATCGCCATCGTCGGCCTCGGTACCGGCATGCTGATGCAGAACCTGGTGCTGGCCGTGCAGAACACCGTGAGCGTGCAGAACATCGGTGCGGCATCGTCCACCGTCGCGTTCTTCCGGACGTTCGGTGGCGCCATCGGCGTCTCGGTTCTGGGATCGGTCCTCGCCACCCGCGTCGCCGACAACTCGGCCTCCGGACTCGCGGCCCTCGGTGTCCCCGCCGGCTCCAACGGCGGCGGCACCCTGGACATCGGATCGCTGCCCGACCCGATCGCTGCGGTCATCCGTACCGCCTACGGTGACGCCACCGGACGCATCTTCCTGATCGCCGGGTTCGTCGCACTGGTCACCGTGCTCGCGGTGCTGTTCATCCCGAACCGCCCGCTGCGCACCACGATCGACCTGAAGCCGCAGGGTGAGCAGGCCGTGCCCGTCGAGGGCTCGGACGTGCAGGGCGAGACTGTCGTGGACATGCAGAAGGACGAGGCTCGCACCGACACCGCGGACACCACCGAGATCGCACCGGTGACCGCTCCCGTCGGCAAGCACGAGGCCGCGGAGGGCTCCGCACCGTTCGACGGACTGAGCACCGATGCCCGCGACCGGCTGCTGTCGCTGCTGCTGCCCAAGCCCGCGGAGACCCTCGACGCACTCGAGGAGGCCGAGGTGCTGCGCGCCGAGGTCGCCGAGCTCCAGCAGGAACTCGACTCCAAGATGCTGAGCTTCGACGCCGTGTGCGAACGACTGCGCCGGTTGGGTCTCAGCGAGGACCAGATCGCTCGCGTTCTCGGTGACGTCCACGTGCCGGACGTGCACTCGCGATTCGACGCCTCGCACAACTAGTTCGACGACGACAGAGCGGACGCACCCGATTCGGGTGCGTCCGCTCTCTCGTGCGTGGGGTGCACGGGTTCCGTGATGTGCACACCCCTTCTATCCGGCGGACGAGGGTGTGCGGCGCGGGAACCTGTGCGCGCCGGCGCTCATCGGCCGTTGCAGGGGGTGTGTACACCGGCAGTGGTGACTGCACACACCTTTCAGTCAGCTACACGGGGTGTGCGGACACCGAGAGGGGTGTGCGCTCCGGCCCAGACGCTGGACCAGCGACCTACTGCACCGTCACGGGCATGCTCGCGTACCCGCTCGCACCGTCGGGAACGGTGTCGACGCGCACGTCCGTCTGCACCTCACCGGTGCCGTCGGTGGCCCGAGCCTCGATGCGGTGCTGGCCGGAGGTGGCCGTCCAGGCGTACGACCATTGGCGCCAGGTGTCGCGCGAGTACTCGTCGGAGAGGGTGGTCTCGGTCCAGGGGCCGTCGTCGACGCGGACCTCGACACGGGAGATGCCTCGATGCTGGGCCCACGCGACGCCGGCGATCATCACCGTGCCCGCCTGGACGTCCTTGCTGCCGACGGGGGTGTCGATACGGCAGGCCGTCTTGATCGGTCCGCGCTCGGACCATCCGCGGTCGGTCCAGTACGCGCGAGCCTGGCTGAACTTGGTCACCTCGAGGTCGGTGACCCACTTGGTCGCCGAGACGTAGCCGTACAGGCCGGGGACGACGAGGCGCGCCGGGTAGCCGTGCTCGATCGGCAGCGGCTCCCCGTTCATGGCGACGGCGAGCATGGCGTCGCGCCCGTCCATGAGGACGTCCAGCGGGGTGCCGGCCGTGAAGTCGTCGTGCGACGAGGACAGCACCATGTCGGCCGATGCCTGCGGACGTGCTTCCGCCAGAATGTCTTTCAGGGCGTAGCCGGTCCAGGTGGCGTTGCCGACGAGGTCGCCGCCGATGGGGTTGGACACGCAGGTGAGCGTCACCATCCGTTCGATGGACACACGCTGTTCGAGATCGGCCAGCGTCAGCATCATCTCGTTGTCCACCATGCCGTGGATGCGCAGACTCCAGTCCTGCGAGTTCACCCGCGGCACCACGAGAGCGGTGTCGATCCGGTAGAACTCGGCGTTCGACGTGACGTACGGGGACAGGCCGGGCAGCCGGAGATCCGCGGCGGCGGGCACGGGCGGCGCCGGGCTGTCGGGCACCGGGACGGTGAAGGCGTTGCGGTCCTGCGTGACCGCCCGCGTGGAGGCGCCGAGCACCCGTCCCGCGGCGCCGGTCGCGACGGCCGCGGCGGCGCTGATCCCGGCGAGCATCACGAAGCGTCGACGGGAGAACCCCTCCGACGCGTCCGGGTCCGCGCGCTCGACGAGCGACCGTAAGACGAGGATGCCGACCGCGACGCCGACGACGGTGGGGAGGGCTGCGATCGATCCACTGCCGGAGCGCGAGATCGCCGCCAGGACCCCGAGTACGCCGAGAACCACGAACAGTGCCGATCCGATGGGTCGCCGAGCACGTTCGAGGATGCCTGCTCCGGCGGCGAGGAGGGCGATGACGACACCCATACCGATGAAGAGGGCGAGCTTGTCGGAGGTGCCGAACGTGTCGATGGCCCACTCGCGGACGCCTGCGGGGGTGTTGTCCACCGCGGCCGACCCCACAGCGACGATCGGTGACGAGTCCGGGCCGACCACGGCGGAAAGGAGTTCACCGACACCGAGCACGAGGGCGGCCGAGAGGATTCCGGACAGGGCCCTGCGCATCACGTTCACTGTGTCACTCTAGTCGCGCGAGCACCGTGTCCGAATAGTCGTTTCCGAAGGTGCCGTGGGGATCCACTCGCTCGCGTTCGGCCACGACGTCGTCGAAGCGCGGGTACAGCGAACGAAGTGTGCCCGCGGTGAGGGAGTGCAGCTTGCCCCAGTGCGGTCGTCCACCGACATCACGAGCGATCGCCTCCACCGCGTCGAAGTACCCACCCACCGGCCGCCGGTGGTACTGGTGGACGGCGACGTAGGCGGTGTCACGGCCGTGCGCGGTGGACAACCAGACGTCGTCGGCGGCGGCGCAGCGGACCTCGACCGGGAAGGTCACGCGGTAACCGGTCCGCGCGATCCAGGCCTCGATCGCGCGGATCACGCTCGGCACGGACTCGGGCGGCACCGCGTACTCCATCTCGCGGAAGCGGACCCGACGGGAGGACGCGAACACGGACGAGCTGCGATCGGTGAACGTGCGACCCGACCAGGCCGCCGCCGACACCGTGTTCACCCTCGGGATGATGGACGGGATTCGCGTCGTCACGCGATTGATCACCTCGAAGGCGTTGTTGGACAACAGTTCGTCGTCGATCCACGACGACACGCGGCCCACGGGAGACAGTGGCGTGTCGGCGGGCAGTCGCGTGTTGCGCTTGGTCAGCACCCGATCCGTGTGCGGGAACCAGTAGAACTCCGGATGGTCGACGTCGCGCATGTCGTCGGGGAAACGCTCGAGTGCCTCGCCGAGGCGACCCGGGGTCTCCTCGGCGTGCAGCGCGAAGGCCGGAACGCACCGCATCGTCACGGCGGTCAGGATCCCGAACGCCCCGAGGCCGAGTCGCGCGCACTCGAACAGCGGCCCGTCCGACACCGTGACCTCCGTGCCGTCGGCGAGCACCAGTCGCGCCCCGACCACGTGGGCGGACAGCCCGGCGAACCGCGCCCCGGTGCCGTGCGTGCCGGTCGAGATCGCACCCGCGAGTGTCTGCACGTCGATGTCGCCCATGTTGGTCAGCGCCAGCCCGCGGGCGTGCAGGAGATCGTTCAGGGTGTGCAGCCGCGTTCCGGCGCGCACGGTGACGTCGGTGGTGCCGTCCGGTCCCGCGGCCACACCCTCGATGCCCGTCAGATGGTCGAGCGCTACCAGGACGCCGTCCGTCAGCGCGGCGCCGGTGAATGAATGGCCTGCTCCGACCGCGTGGACCCGGCCCTGCGCGCGCACGACGACGTCCCGGATCTCGTCGGCGCTGTGCGGTCTCACGATCGACGCGGGCCGTGCGCGCTGGTTTCCCGCCCAGTTCGTCCATTCGGTCATGGATGGATACAAGTACTGGACAACCGTCCAGGTCAACCCCCTAGACTTCGACCATGACCGTGCGCCTCCCCGCCGATCTCCGGCGTTCGCAGCTGATCGAGGCCGGGCTCACCGTGGCAGCGGAGGCCGGGATCGCCGCCGTCACCGTGCGCGCCGTCGCCGAACACGCGGAGGTCTCGCTCGGCGTCGTCCACTACTGCTTCGAGAACAAGGAAGCGCTCGTCACGGCCATGGGCGAGGCGTTGGTCCAGGAGCTCGGCGCCGCCGTCGGCACGGCCCTGCACGCTGCCGCCGCCGACGGTCGGCGGGACTGCGCCGGCCCCCGTGCGCTGCGCGAGATACTGCACCGCGGCGTGGCCGCACTCTGGTCGGTCATCGAGACCACGGCCGACCGGCAGCTGCTCACCTACGAGATCACCGCCTACTCGGTGCGCTCCGCGGGAGCCGGACCCGGCATCGGCACGTTGCAGTACCGCGTCATGGACACCGAGACGGAGAGCTTCCTCGAGGCGGCGGCCGAGGCATCACGGATGCGGTGGACCGAACCGATGGCGTCGTTGACGCGTTCCGCACTGGCGACCATCGACGGGGTGGTTCTCCGGTGGCTCGTCGACCAGGACACTCTCGCCGTCATCGCGGAACTCGACGACCTGGCCGCGCGCATCGCGGCGAAGGCGGTGCCGTCGTGACCGTGCTCGATCGGCTCGGTGCCGCGACGGCAGAGCTCGACCCGCCGCTGCTCGCGATCGACGAGGAGTCGCTCGCGGTCAACCTCGCGGACCTGGTGCGACGGGCCGGCGGTACGCCCATCCGTCTCGCGTCGAAATCCGTCCGTATCCGCGGTGTCCTCGAGCGTGCGCTGGTCGTGCGGGGGTTCGCGGGCGTCATGGCCTACTCGCTGCGAGAGGCCTTGTGGCTGAGCGAGGTACCGGACATCCTCGTCGGCTATCCGACCGTGGATCGACAGGCGCTCGCCACCCTGGCCGCGGACGCCGACGCGTGCCGCCGCATCACTCTCATGATCGACTCGCGAGCACACCTCGACGTGATCGACGCCGCCGGTCCGTGGGCAGCTCCGGTGCGGGTGTGTGTCGACGTCGACGCGTCGCTCCGGATCGGACCCGCACACATCGGCGTTCGTCGGTCGCCGCTACGTCGTCCGGCCGAGGTGGCCGCGCTGGCGCGGGAGGCGGTCCGGCGCGGCGCGTCCGTCGTCGGCGTCATGTTCTACGAGGCGCAGATCGCGGGGCTGCCCGATTCCGGACGAGCAGTGCGGTGGATGAAGCGGAAGTCGGCGTCCGAGTTGGCCTTCCGGCGACGCGCCGTGGTCGATGCCGTGCAGGACGAGGTGGGCGTACTCGAGATCGTGAACAGTGGCGGCACCGGGTCGATCGAGGTGTCGGCTGCGGATCCGGCGGTGACCGAGGTGACGGCGGGATCCGGCTTGTTCGCGCCGACGCTGTTCGATCGCTACGACGCGTTCACTGCACGACCGGCGCTGTTCTTCGCGCTCCCCGTCGTCCGCACGCCGACGCGGACCATCGCGACAGCGTTCTCGGGTGGGTACATCGCCTCGGGACCGACGGGGGCCTCTCGCGTGCCGTCACTGATCGGACGCGGGGCGTTGATCCGCACCGAGGGGGCCGGGGAGGTCCAGACGCCGGTGGCGGGATCCGGTGCGGCGGTGGGGGATCGGCTGTGGTTCCGGCACGCCAAGGCCGGTGAGGTGTGCGAGCGCTTCACCGAGGCGCACCTCGTGTCCGCGGACGGTTCCCGCACGACACTGCCCACCTACCGCGGTGAGGGTCGGGCCTTCGGCTGACCGGTTTCACTCGTCGGGGCTCACCCGCATGAAGGCGCCGACCAACGACAGCTCCGCCGGTGTCGAGGGCAGATAGTGCGTCAGCGCGGGTGAGCGGACGACGTACGCGGCCCACTGCCCCCGCGACAAGGCGACGTTGATGCGGTTGCGCGACAACAGGAACTGCATGCCGCGCGGCACGTCCTCGGGGGCCGACGCGGCCATGGACACGATCACCACGGCGGCCTCCCGACCCTGGAACTTGTCGACGGTGCCGCACGAGGCCTCGTGCAGTCCGGCATCGTCGAGCGCCGCGCGCACGGTGGCGACCTGGGCGTTGTAGGCCGCCACCACGAGCAGGTCCGAGGCGCCCAGCGGCCGTGTCTCCCCGTCACACGTCCAGGCCGATCCCACCAGTGACCGTGCCAGTCGGACGATCTCGACCGCTTCCTCTCGCGAGGACGTCGCGTTGCCCTCGTGGTCGACGAGAACTGTGTGCACTCCCGGGTCGACGCCGTCCAGGTGCCGTCCCAGCACTGTGTCGTGCGAGCGGAGCCGTCCGTCGTAGGACAGGTCGGACACCACGGAACACAGCTCGGGGTGCATGCGGCGAGTGGTGGCCAGGAAGTACCCGAGGTCGGCCGGGAGCGTGTCGGAGCCGTCCGCGAGCCAGCCCAGAGCAGAGGTGTCCACCGGTTCGGGGTGGCTGCCCTGGCTCACCTGCGGCAGCTGCTGCGGATCGCCGAGCAGCAGGAGGTTGCGTGCCACCCGCGCCACCGCAATGGTGTTGGCGAGCGAGAACTGGCCCGCCTCGTCGACGACCAGCAGGTCCAGCTCCTGCTCTGCGAACTCCTTGCGGTTGGTGAACGGCCAGGCCGTCGCACCCACGACGCATCCGCCGGTGTGTGTGGCCAGGTACCCGGAGTACGAGTCCACGCCGAGCCACGAGTGCGTGCTGTCGGACGACCCCTTCTTGGCGACGCTCTCGGGATCGAGCCCGGCGGCGACGACACCGTCGAGAAGGTTCTCGATCACCGAGTGCGACTGGCCGACCACCCCGATGCGCCAGCCGTGATCGCGTGCGAGTGCGGCGATCACTCGCGATCCGGTGTAGGTCTTCCCCGTTCCCGGCGGCCCTTGGACCGCGATGTAGGAATCGTCGAGATCGAGGAGCGACGCCGTGATGGCCGCAGCGACCTGCTCGTCGACGACCTCGGCGAGCGGTGCGCCGGACCGGGTCCGGGGAGGATCACGACGCAGGAGGTCGACCACGGCCGAGGCGCGGACTTCGGGAAGGCGATCCGCTGCCTCCGCCGCGGTGGCGGCGATGGCCTCCCGCAGCGTGGTCGTGTTGACGAAGGCATCGGGCGTCGTGGCGACCGGTGCGACATCGTGGGGTTCGGCGCCCTTGGACAGCGACTCCTCGAGCGTGAGGTGGGCGCCGTCCTCGGACACCTCGACGATCGTTCCGGGCATCGTCCAGCGATACTGCGGGTTCGCGCGTCTGTCGGGCGCGATCCAGTCCGGAGCAGGCGGCGCGTAGAGCACGGTCACCTTCGACCCCACGCGCCCACTGCCGGGCCCGAACTCACCGCGCACCACGCTCGTGCGCCGCTGGACCCGCTTGCCGGGCGGTGTCGCCCACTCGGTCATGGACTCCACCTCCTCGACCATGAACACGTCGCGGGTGTCGGCCCACTCGTCCATCGGCGAGGCCAGTCGGTCGAAGTGCGCCCACCAGTAGGGCTTCTCCTCGCGCTGGTGGTAGCCGACAGCGGCCGCGAGCAGGGCGATCGCCTGCTGGTCGGTCGTGCGTGAGACCGATTCACCGGCGAACTCCCACAGGGCGTCTCGCACCGCGTCCCGGTCCTCGTCGACCGGTTCGGCCGCGTCGAGCGGACCGCGGGGCACCACACCCGCGCGTTCGGCGTGACCGAGCAACCAGTCGCGCAGTTCCAGTGTGGAGCGGCAGTCGTACTCGTTGTAGTCGGCGATCTCGGCGAGGACGCCGGCCGCCTCGTCGAGGTCGCCACGGTCGCGCAGATCGCACCACCGCGCGTACTCGGTGATGGAAGCGACGGCGTCTGCCACGTCGCCGCGGTGATCGGTCATGTACAGCGGTTCGAGCTTCTTGATGCTGTAGCTCGGTGCGCCGATGCGCAGGGCGGACCGCACGACGGGATACAGGTCGACGAGGATCTGCTGCCGGAGAAGGTCGTCGACCTCGTTCTCGTACACCCCGTACCGCGAGGCCAGACGCAGCAGAGCCGACTTCTCGTATGCCGCATAGTGATACACGTGCATGCCGGGGAACGCCTCGCGGCGTGCGCGCACGTACTCGACGAAGGCGACGAAGGCGGCCCTCTCCTCGTGCCGGTCGTGGGCCCAGAACGGCCGGAACGCGCCGTCGGACTCCATGACGCCGAAGAGGTACTCGAGTCCCCAGTCGGAGGAGCCGCGTTCGGCGTACAGCGGGTCGCCCTCGAAGTCGAAGAAGATGTCGCCCTCGTCCGGAGCGGGCAGTGCACCGAGAGCACTCGGGGTGTGCACGTCGACCACCGGTGACCCCGACTGCTCCTGCTGAACCTGGGCGAGGGCCTGCGCGCGCAGGGTGCCGAGGGACCGCTCCGAGAGGTCCGCGACGGAACCGGTGTGTGCGGCCAACTCGTCGATTGTCGTGATCCCCGCGGCGTGCAACGTGGACCGCTGGGAGACGCGCATCCCGGCGACCAGCAACAGGTCACGCTGTGCCTCGACCTCGGGGGTGCAGTGCTCGCACCGGAAGCAGGCGCGAATGTCGAGGTCGGCCCAGGATGCCGGGAGCAGTTGCGTCAGGTGGCCGGACAGCAGGGCCACCATCTCGCGCCGTGCGCGGCGGTAGACGGGGAGGACGTCCGGCAGGTGCACGAGATGGTCGGTGCCGTCACCGAGGACGAGGTGGCCCGTGGCGGACGTGGGAACTCCGACAGCCTCGAGCGCGTCGGCGTACGCCGCGATCTGCAGGACCGACGGGACGCGCTCGGTGCGCGACAGCTTGGTGTCGTGCACCGCATAGGTGTCGGTCGACGGGTCGTGGATCAGGAAGTCGCTGAAGCCGAGGAACTCGCCGTCGAAGAACGTGCCCTGGTAGATGACGGGGACGCGCTGCTGCGCCGCGGCGAGGGTGGCCTGTGCGGCGGCGGCCAGCTCGGACGGGATGCTCTCGTCCGGCCGTTCGATGGTCACGACGCCGCCCGGATGCTCGCGCTCGAGTCTCAGCAGCTCGCGGGCCTCGTGCTGACTGCCGAGGCGCGCGAGCCGGGCGAACATCGCGTCGTCGACCTGCTCGGTCTCGATGCGGCCGAGGTTCGCGTCGAGCGTGCGCAGGAGTGCGTACTCGCACCGGGACGCCAGCGCGAGGTCCCCTGCGCTGTGGACGAGGGTGTCTCCGGTGACGAACATGCCGCCACCCTAACGAGACCGGCCGACAGGTCAGCGGGTCGCGAGGGCCGGTGCGATCGTCGTGCCCCACGCTTCCTTCAGCTGATCCTCGAACAGTGCCCAGCTGTGCGAGCCCTCGCCGCGCATCGAGATGGTCGCAGGCACGCCCGCCCTCCGCACCGCGTCGGCGAAGATGCCGGTGCACGTGTTCACCATGGCTTCGACGGCTGCTCCACCGAACGGGGGAATGCTGCCGGGCGGGATGCGGTCGACGGGGCCGGGAACACCGCTCGCGGATCCTGCGTAGACAGCCGTTCCGCGGAGGCGGTCGGCGTGGAGGGACGGGTCGTGCTGCGCCCATGCGGGAGCGCCGGGAGGGCCCCACATGTTGAAGGGGTTGTTCAGGGCGCCGCCGATCATGATCGAGATCGCGGCCTGGGCGAGCGGGTTCGACGAGGCGGGGCACCCGCTGATGGACGCCGCGGCACGGTAGAGGCCGGGCGCCTGCACGGCGAGATCGAGTGCCGGACCGCCGCTCATCGACACCCCTGCCACCGCGTTGCGGCGCGTACTGCCGAAGTGCTGGTCCATGACGCCGGGCAGTTCCTGCGTCAGATAGGTCTGCCATTTGTTGGATCCGAGGATCGGATCGTCGGCGAGCCAATCCGTGTAGAAACTCAGACGCCCACCGATGGGGAGCACGACGGTGACGTTCTTGTCGGCGAAGAATCCCGGGGCGCCGGAGTTGTTGATCCAGCCGACTCCGTCCTCGTTGCCCAGGGCGCCGTTGAGAAGGTAGAGCGTGGGGAGCGACCCGCCGCGAGCCGGGCGGAGCACGTCGTTCGGCACGACGCGGTTCATGGCGGGGGAGTAGACGTCGACGACCGAGTGTGTCGGCGAGAGCTGCCGCACCCCGACCACTCGGGCAGGCTCCGCAGCGGTGGCGGCGGGCGCCCCGAGAAGAGCCGCGACGACGGCGACGACGATGACGAAAACCAACCTCATGGTCCGATGCTCGCACGGCGGAGGGAACCGTGGGGTTCGGTTCTGTGTCGAACCGGTGACTATTGAGTCACATCAGCCACAATGGCCACATGCCGTTCTTCGAAGGACCCCGAGGTCGCGCCCACTACCGCCAGTGGGGACCCACCGAGGACCCTGCCGCGACCCTCGTGTTCCTGCACGGGCGGGGACAGCACACCGGCCAGTACCACCGGTTCGGCGCTGCCCTGGCAGCACACGGCATCGCCACCTGGGGCCTCGACCACATCGGCCACGGCTTGTCCGAAGGAGAGGCGGCCGACGACGCCGCCTACCTCGACGCGCTGGCGGAGAACGCACGACATCTCCTCGACGTCGTGGTCGAGGCCGGCCACCGACCTGCGGTGATGGGCCACTCGCTGGGGTCCGCGACCGCGGTGCGGATGCTCGCGACCGGCGGGAGCGCGCCCGCCGTCGTGCTGGTGGCGATGCCGCCGCGCGCGATCTCCCGCGAGGATCTGACGGCAGCGACCCGGTCGCCCACCCTGGCACTGCACGGTGTGGACGACCGCATGGTGCCGATCGACGGCGTCCGAGACCTCGTGCGCGGCATCCCGACGATCACCCTGCGCGAGTACGCCGACGCCGGACACGACCTGCTGCACGAGAAGATCCACCGCACCGTGACCGACGCGGCCGCGGACCACGTCCTCGCGAACGCCTGACGTCAGCTGACGATGATGGTGCGGGTGTGCCACCCGGTCGAACCACCGGGGATCGGCGGGGTGCGCTCCTCGACCTGCGTGTTCCCGTCCTGATCCGTCGCGCGGACCTGGATGTTGTGGTTGCCCGCAGTGGCGTCCCAGTCCCAGAACCATTGGCGCCAGGTGTCGATCGTGTACTGCTCGGCGAGCGTCGCCTCCTGCCACGGTCCGTTGTCGACACGGACCTCGACGCGCTCGATGCCACGCTGCTGCGCCCAGGCGGTACCTGCGACACGGACGGGACCGGGTGCGACGGGGGCGAAGGCGGCCGGCACGTCGATGCGTGACGCCGTCTTGATCGGTGCCTTGTCGCCCCAGCCGCGGTCGGTCCAGTAGGCCGTCGCCTCGTCGAAGCGCGTGAGTTCCCAGTCGACGACCCACTTGGTGGCGGAGACGAATCCGTACAGACCGGGCACGACCTGACGCACCGGGTAGCCGTGCTCGACGGGCAGCGGCTCGCCGTTCATCGACACCGCGAGCATCGCGTCGCGGCCGTCGGTGAGGGCCTCGACCGGCGAACCGATGGTCATGCCGTCGATGCTCGTGGACAGCAGCATGTCCGCGTCGGCCTGCACACCCACCTCGTCGAGGATGTCCTTGATGGGGAACCCGATCCAGGTCGCGTTGCCGGCGAGCGGTCCGCCGACCTCGTTGGACACGCACGTCAGCGTCACGACGCGCTCGATCGGAGTGCGAGCCATGAGGTCGTCCCAGCTCAGCGTCATCTCGCGGTCGACCTTGCCGTGGATCTTGAGCTGCCACTCGGCGGTGGTCAGCTGCGGGACCTGCAGAGCGGTGTCGATGCGGTAGAAGGTGTTGTTCGGCGTGACGAAGGTGGTCGCGCCCTCGACGCCGATGTCGGTACCGGCCGGAATGGCGGCGGCTTTCTCGCCGGCCGCGACCGTGGGGAGGCGGAAGTTCTTGATGTCCTCGGCGACACCGGCCACACGATCGCCGAGGTACCGGCCGACCGTGCCGGCTGCGACGGCCACCGCGGCGGCAGCGCCGAACAGGACGAGGAACTTACGACGCGGCATGAACCCGTCGACCGTGCCCGCCGGCACCTCGAGCGCTCGCGTGAGGGCTTGCAGGACCGCGATGCCCAGGACGACACCCACCACGGTGGGGATGACGTCACCGAGTGAGGACGTCGGCCGCTGCAGCACCGCGTAGACGCCGACGGCACCGAGCACCAGCAGGACCACCGATCCGATGGGACGGGACGGGCGCTCGAGCAGGCCGGCGATGGCGGCGATGATCGCGATGCCGATGGACATGCCGACGAACAGGGCGGCCTTGTCGTTGGTGCCGAAGGTGTCGATCGCGAACTCGCGGGCGAACGCGGGCGTGCGGTCCACGGTGGTGGAGCCGACGGCGAAGAACGGTGACGACGCCGAGCTGAAGAGGAGCGAGAGGATCTCGCCCACGCCGAGCACGACGCCGGCGGCGACCACTCCGCTGAGCATGCGTGCGAAGGGGTGGACGCGCGTACGCGCGGAGTCACCCGAGGTCTGGCGTTCGGTGGTCGTCGTGGTCATGACTGCTATTCGTCACGATGGCAGTGTCGGCTTGCTCCGGTGGGCGTGTTGACGAGCCACAACGAGCGAGGCGCGCCCGTGAGGAGTTCTCACGGGCACGCCTCGGGTGGGTCGGACGAGTGTCAGCCGCCGTAGATGTCGGCCACCTCGGTGGCGTGCGACTCCAGGATGACGTTGCGCTTGAGCTTCATGGTCGGCGTCAGTTCTCCCGACTCGATCGTGAAGTCACCGGGCAGGATCGTGTACTTCTTGATCTGCTCGGCCTTGGAGACCTTCGAGTTGGCCGTGTCGACGGCCTTGTCGATCTCGGCGATCAGGTCGGCGTTGGTCGTCAGATCACTCGCGGACGTGCTCTTGTCGAGACCGTGACGCTCGAGCCAGCCGGGCAGAGCCTCGGGATCCAGCGTGATGAGCGCCCCGATGAACGGCTTGGCGTCGCCCACGACGAGGCATTGGCTGACCAGCGGGTGCGACCGGATGGAGTCCTCGAGGCCGGCGGGCGCGACGTTCTTGCCACCTGCCGTCACGATGATCTCCTTCTTGCGACCGGTGATCGAGAGGAAGCCCTCGTCGTCGAGCGAGCCGAGGTCACCGGTGTGGAACCAGCCGTCGCGGATCGATTCCTCGGTGGCCTTCTCGTTGTGCCAGTACCCCGAGAATACGACGGGACCCTTCACCAGGATCTCGCCGTCCTCCGCGATCTTCACGGCGTGTCCCGCGAGCGGGCGGCCGACGGAACCGATGCGCTGCTTGTCGGTGGTGTTGACCGTGACGGCGGCGCTGGTCTCGGTGAGTCCGTAGCCTTCACGCACCGGAACGCCGATGCCGCGGAAGAAGTGGCCCAGTCGAGCGCCGAGGGGGCCGCCGCCGGACAGCGCACTGGTGCACCGTCCACCGAGCGCGGCGCGGAGCTTCGAGTAGACCAGCTTGTCGAACAGGGTGTGCTTCGCCTTGAGCACCAGGCCGGCGCCGCCCTTGTCCTGCGCGATGCTCCACTCGATCGCGACGTCCGCGGCCTGATCGAAGATCTTGCCCTTGCCGCCGTCGTGCGCCTTCTGCTTGGCCGAGTTGTAGACCTTCTCGAACACGCGGGGGACCGAGAGGATGAAGTCGGGCTGGAACTCGGCGAACTGCTCGACGAGCGTCGTGGTGTCGGACGTGTGCGCCACCGTGACCTTGGCCTCGAAGGCGCCGAACGACACCGCGCGAGCGAACACGTGCGCCATCGGGAGGAACAGCAGGGTGCGCTTGCCCTCGGTCATCTGGTCGTGCAGCGCCACCTGGGTGGCCGTCGTCTCGGCGTAGAAGTTCGAGTGCGTGAGCTGGACACCCTTCGGGCGGCCGGTGGTCCCCGAGGTGTAGATGAGCGTGGCGGCCGACGACGCGGACACCTGCTGACGACGGGCGTGCAGATCGTCGTCGGACACGGAGGCGCCGCGGGTGGTGAGCTCGTCGATCGCACCGCCGTCGAAGCTCAGCGTCTCGCGAAGATCCGCGGCGCTGTCGGTGACGTCCTTCATGCGGGTGAGGTGTTCGGAGGTCTCGACCACGAAGAGCTTGGTCGCGGAGTCCTCGAGGATCCACTGCGCCTGATCGGCTGCGGACGTCTCGTAGATGGACACGGTGCAGCCACCGGCGGTCCAGATCGCGTAGTCGAGCACGACCCACTCGTAGCGGGTGCCGGCCATGATGGCGACGCGGTCACCGAACTCGATGCCGGAGGCCATGAGGCCCTTGGCCACGCCCGCGACCTCGTCGGCGAACGTGCGCGCCGTGACGTCCTTCCACGAGCCGCCGACTCGCCGTTGGAACGCCACCCACTCCGGGGTCTCGCTCGCGTAGCGGAACACGGTGTCGGCCATCGAGACGTCGTCCGGGATCGTGTAGGACGCGGGTACCGAGTATTCGTGCACGGTGTCTGTACCTTCCAGTAGCAGCAGGTTTGTTGTGTATTGGATCACATGAAGCGATGCTGCGGTGATCGTAGTGCCGTATCCGCTTTGTCCTGTTCGAACAGTTGTCGTTCTGCAGGTGGTCGCTGGACTAGACTCTGGTGCACATGAGCACTTCCGAGTCGGAAACGGTGTCCACCGACACCCCCTCGTTCGTCGATCTCGGTATCGACGAGCGTGTGCTGAAGGCCCTCGCGGACGTCGGGTACGAGACGCCGTCGCCCATTCAGGCAGCCACCATCCCGCCGTTGATGGCCGGGAACGACGTCGTCGGCCTCGCGCAGACAGGCACCGGCAAGACCGCCGCGTTCGCCGTGCCGATCCTCTCGCGCCTCGACGTCGCCAACCGGGTGCCGCAGGCGCTGGTCCTCGCGCCCACCCGCGAGCTGGCCATCCAGGTGGCCGAGGCGTTCGGCAAGTACGCCACCCACATCGAGGGCCTGCACATCCTGCCCATCTACGGCGGGCAGGCGTACGGCATCCAGCTCTCCGGTCTGCGGCGCGGCGCCCACATCGTCGTCGGCACGCCCGGTCGCGTCATCGACCACCTCGAGAAGGGCACGCTGGACCTGTCACACCTCGAGTACCTCGTGCTCGACGAGGCCGACGAGATGCTGAAGATGGGATTCCAGGAGGACGTCGAGCGCATCCTCGCGGACACCCCCGAGTACAAGCAGGTGGCGCTGTTCTCGGCCACCATGCCGTCGGCGATCCGCAAGATCTCGCAGCAGTACCTGCACGATCCGGTCGAGATCACGGTGAAGACGAAGACGTCCACCGCCCCCAACATCACGCAGCGGTACGTGCAGGTGGCGCATCAGCGCAAGCTCGACGCCTTGACGCGGATCTTCGAGGTCGAGGACTTCGAGGCGATGATCATCTTCGTCCGCACCAAGCAGGCCACGGAGGAGCTCGCCGAGAAGTTGCGGGCGCGGGGCTACTCGGCCGCCGCCATCAACGGTGACATCGTTCAGGCGCAGCGCGAGCGGACCATCGGTCAGCTCAAGAACGGTGCGCTCGACGTGCTCGTCGCCACCGATGTCGCGGCCCGCGGTCTCGACGTCGAGCGGATCTCGCACGTCGTCAACTACGACATCCCGCACGACACCGAGTCGTACGTGCACCGCATCGGGCGGACCGGTCGCGCCGGGCGCGCGGGCGAGGCGCTGCTGTTCGTCGCGCCGCGGGAGCGTCATCTGCTCAAGGCCATCGAGAAGGCGACGCGGCAGCCGATCACCGAGATGCAGCTGCCGAGCGTCGACGACGTCAACGCGCAGCGCGTGGCCAAGTTCGCCGACTCCATCACCCAGTCGCTGTCCTCGACGTCGCTCGGGCTGTTCCGTCGACTCATCGAGGACTACGAGCGCGAGCACGACGTGCCGCTCGCGGACATCGCCGCGGCGCTGGCGACGCAGTCGCGGGACGGCGACGCGTTCCTCATGTCGCCCGAGCCGCCGCCCCTGCCGAGGGAGAAGCGCGAGCGCCCCGAGCGCAAGTTCGACGATCGGGACGCACCGCCGTTGCGCAAGTCTCGCAAGGGCGATCAGGATCTGGCGGTGTACCGGATCAGCGTCGGCAAGCGGCACAAGGTGGCGCCCGGTGCCATCGTCGGTGCCATCGCCAACGAGGGCGGGCTGCGGCGCAGCGACTTCGGGCACATCAGCATCCGGCCGGATCACAGCCTGGTCGAGCTCCCGGCGGATCTCGCGGACGAGACGTTGGAAGCGTTGCGCCGCACCAGGATCAGCGGCGTGCTCATCCAGCTGCAGCGCGACGGCGGACCGCCCCGCGGCAAGCACTGATACCAGCGCACCCCCGCGAGATTCTCACGGGGGTGCGGTGCGTCAGCTCTTCTGCAACGCGGAGGGATGCGCGTCGGTGTCGACGCCGGGGACTCCGCGGCCGCGGATCGACGCGCCCGCCGTCTCGGCGACGAAGAGCAGTGCGATCAGTCCGACGACGCAGGCGCCCATCATGTAGAACGCCGGGACGAGATCGTTACCGGTCCGTTCGACGAGCCACTCGTTGGCCGCCGGCGCCGTGCCACCGAACAACGAGGTCGACACGTTGTAGGCGATGGCGAAGCCGGCGAACCGGACGTGCGTCGGGAACATGGCCGGGAACGTCGCCGAGATGGTCGAGAGCTGCAGGACGTAGAGCAGGCCCAGCACGGTGAACGCGACGATGGCCCAGCCGACGTTGACCGTCATCAGCATGTACATCGGGATCGCGAAGATCAGCAGTCCGACCATCGAGACGAGCCACAGTGGCTTGCGCCCCACCTTGTCCGACAGTGCTCCGGCGAACGGAATGACGAGCATCATGGCGAACTGCCCGATGACGACGAGGAACAGCGACGACGTGCTCGACAGGCCGATCCGGCTCTCCAGATAGGTCGGCATGTAGCTCAGCAGGGTGTAGTTGCAGACGTTGAGCGCGACGACGAGGCCCATCAGCGTGAGGATCGGTCGCCAGTAGGTGGCGATCAGTTCGCGGAACTGGGTGGACGTCTTGTGCTCCACCGCGTCCTCGTTCTCGAGTTCACGGAACACCGGGGTGTCCTCGAGCTTGGACCGCATGTAGAGCCCGATGAGCGCCAGCGGCCCGGCGACGAAGAACGGCAGGCGCCAGCCCCACGTGTCCATGAACGCGTCGGTGGAGAGCAGGTCGACGGCCAGCACCACGAGGGCGCCGAGGGAGAAGCCGCCGAGTGTGCCGAACTCGAGGAAGCTGCCGTAGAAGCCGCGTTTGCGGTCGGGGGAGTACTCGGCCATGAAGGTGGCTGCGCCGCCGTACTCACCGCCGGTGGAGAAGCCCTGGATCATGCGCAGGATCACCAGCAGAACCGGTGCCCAGAAGCCGATCGAGGCGTAACTCGGGATGACACCGATGAGGAAGGTCGCGGTGCCCATCAGGATGATGGTCAGTGCGAGGACGTGCTTGCGGCCGAGACGGTCCCCCAGTGGTCCCCAGACGAGGCCGCCGAGCGGCCGCACGAGGAAGGACACCGCGAAGATGCCCAGCGTCAGCAGGGTGGCGGACTCGAGGTCGTCCGGGAAGAACGCGCGGGAGATGTACGTGGCCGTGTAGGCGTACACGCCGTAGTCGAACCACTCGGTCGCGTTGCCCATCGCCGAGGCGCCGATCGCGCGCCGGAGAACCCCGGGCGGAGCGTCCTTCAGCGCCGGTGTCGGGTTGTCGACAGAACCTGATTCGGAAGTACTCACTCACCCAGACCTACCGAAGTAGTGGCCGAACCTCAGCATCGAGAGGGGCGATCGGTCTCTTCGTTATCGAGTCGTTACGGCGCCCGGGCCGCCGTGACAGTGGCCGTTCGGCACCGAAAACCACCTCTCACCTGGCCCTCGCACGGACCGTCGTCGTCGGTGTTGCGGCGCGGGAGCGGCGGCATCCGATCTCGGGCACTGCTGGCAGCGTCGGCGCCGTCCGCGCAGGCATGACCGCTGCCTCGGCGCTGCTCGTCTTTCCACTGCTCAGCTAGGTTGTGGACGGATAGATTGTGGTGGGACAGGTCGTGGTTCGGGGGACACGCTCACGCGCGGTGGTCGAGGAGGACGAGTCGATGGTGTCGACGCCCGTTCCCCCACGAGTGACCGCTGCGGCGCTGGACCGATCGCGCCTCGGTGGGCCCGTCCGGTCGCCGGGGCGCTACCTGGCGGCGTCGTTCACGGTGGCCGCCGTGGTACTGGCCGTCTACCTGATCGTGCCCGCATCGATCCGGACCGGCGTCTTCGCGGTGGGCGCCATCGGCTGCATGGTCGTGGTCCTGGTCGGCCTGCGGCGCAACAGCCCGACCGACACGTACGCCTGGCGGTGCATGCTCGGCGCGGCGACGTCCTTCCTGGTGGGCCTCTCCGCGCGGAGCGTGCGCGCGGACCTGCCGTCGGCGATCCGGCTGCTGCCGGAGGTGCTGGTGTTGCTCGGCTACCTGCTGCTCGTTTTGGGCATCGTGGGCTGGTCGCGGCGAGGGGGAAACTCGCGGCCCACCCCGACCATCATCGACGCGGTCCTGGTCACGCTGGGCATGACGTTCGTGTCCTGGGTGCTGCTGGTGGCTCCGGTCCTCTCGACCACGCGGGACGTGCCGTCCGTGGTACTCAACGGGCTGTTCCCCGCGATCGACGCCGGCCTGTTCACGATGGCGTTCTTCCTGCTGTTGTCGAAGAGCCGCTTCAACGTGTCCCTGGTTCTCCTCGTCGCCGCACTGCTCGTCACCATCGTCGGCGATCTCGGCTACGCGATCGCGACGGCCCGCTCGGTCGCCCCGCCCGCGGTCGTCCTCGACGCGATGTATCTGCTCGCGTTCGTCCTGCTGGCCGCCGCGTCGCTGCACCCGTCGATGGCGTGGGTGGGCCGCGCGGGAGGTGTGACGGCCGCGCTCACCCGGCAGCGGATGACGGTGTCCGTCGCGCTCGTCGCCACCTGCGCCGCGCTGCCGCTCGTCGGCGACGCGGTGGGGACCGCGGACGTGGTGGTCCGCTCGACCTTTCTGGCCGTGATCCTGGTGGGAATGTTCGTCCGTGGTGAGCGGGCGCTGAGCCGGGTGCAGCGCAGCGAGGACAAGGCCCGCCACGACGCCACCCACGATTCGCTCACCGGTCTCCCCGATCGGTCCATGCTCGAGTCGATCCTGGAACGCGCTGCGCGGAGGCCGTCCTCGTCGGCGTCGGCCACCACCGTGCTGTTCGCGGACCTCGACAACTTCAAGGTCGTCAACGACTCGTACGGCCACCGCGCGGGCGACGAGCTAATCCAGGCGGCGGCGCAGCGCATCCGGCGCGTGGTCTCCGCCGACGAGGACGTGGTGCGGTACGCCGGCGACGAGTTCGTGGTGGTGGCGCACTGTGACCGGGCCCGTGCCGAGGAACTCGCGGAACTGCTCCTGGCCGCGTTCGCGGAACCGTTCGAGTTGAGTGTGGCGTCGCTGTACGTGAGCGTCAGCATCGGCATCGCGACGTCCTGCGGTCCCGCCGGGCTCGCGGACGATCTGGTCCGCGAGGCCGACACGGCGATGTACGACGCCAAGTTCCGCGGGCCGGCGGCCTACGCGTTCTTCGACGAGTCCCTGCGCACCGCGGCGACCCGGTCGGTCGAGCTGGGCAGCGCGCTGCGCGGCGCGGTCGCGCGCGGGGAGATGGCGGTGCACTACCAACCCATCGTGTCGCTGCGGACCCACGACGTGCTGGTCTACGAGGCCCTGGTGCGGTGGAAGCATCGCGGCCGCTGGGTCGGGCCGGACGAGTTCATCCCGGTCGCCGAGGCCACCAACATGATCTCCGAGATCGGGACCTGGGTACTCGACACGGCTCTGGGCGATCTGGTGCGACTGCGGGCGGCGGGAGCGCCGCGCATGTCGATGTCGGTGAACCTCTCCGTGCTGCAGCTGCGTGACGAGCGGCTCCCGGACGTCGTCGCGGACCTGCTGGCGTCGCACGGTCTGGACGGGTCGGTGCTCGGGCTCGAGGTGACCGAGAGTGCCCTCATCGCCGATCCGGTGGTGGCCAATCGGGTCCTCGCGCGTCTCGCCGAGCAGGACATCGTGCTGGTGCTCGACGACTTCGGGATGGGGTACTCCTCGCTCGGTCGCCTACGAGATCTGCCCATCACCGTCATCAAGATCGACAAGTCGTTCATCGACCGCGTCCCGGTCGACGACGCGTCGGTGTCCATCGTGACGGCCATCGAGGCCATGGCCACCGCGCTGACCATGCGCACCGTCGCCGAGGGCGTGGAGACGACGGAGCAGGAGCGCATCGTCACCGAACTCGGCTGCACGTACGCGCAGGGGTACCTCTACGGCCGCCCCGCGCCCGTGGAGACGTTCCTCTCCTGACGCGTCAGCGGAGCCGTCGGCCGTGGCGGACCGGGATCGAGTTGACGGTGCGGACCGACCAGCCGTCGTCGTCGCGGACGACGACGCTCACGCCGGCGTTCGCGATGCGCGGCGCAGGGTGGCCGGTGATGGACCTCAGCACGGCCCGGATGATGCCGCCGTGTGCCACGGCGACGAGGGACCTGCCGGGGTTCTCGTCGGCCAGCAGGTCGAGTCGACGACGCCCCCGCTCGGCGAGCGCCTCGTGCGACTCGGCGCCCGGGTAGTCACCGTCGGGCCAGTACGCCCACGCCTCGTAGCCGGTCATGCCCTCGGCACGTCCGAAGCGACGTTCCATCAGGTCCTCGTGGTCGGCCGAGCGGGTGAGCCCGATGACGTGGCCGATGATGTCGGCGGTCTCCGACGCCCGCGAGAGCGGCGAGCTGACGAGGGTGTCCCACGAGTCGTCGGCCAGCGCGGCGGCCGCGGTCCGGGCCTGGCTGCGCCCGATGTCGTTGAGCGGGATGTCGGAGGAGCCCTGCAGACGCCCCTCGACGTTCCAGTCGGTCTCGCCGTGGCGCACGAGGGCCACTCGGACAGAGGTGCTCCGCGCCCGGGAGTCGAGGTGATCGGTCATGGTCGGGCCCAGAATATCGGTCGACGGCACCCCTGTCCGAGCCTGGTTACCGGAGAGTACGGTGCTAGAGATCAGCGAATGACGTCGAAAGGTCACAGATGAACCTGGCACTCACCGATGAGGAAGCTGCGTTCCGCGACGAGATGCGAACTTTCTTCCGTACCGAGATCCCTGCCGATATCCGCGAGCGCAACGCGGCAGGCGAGGAACTCGAGCGCGAGGACATGATCACGACGCTGCAGATCCTGAACAAGCACGGCATGGCGAGCCCGCACTGGCCCGTCGAATGGGGTGGCAAGGACTGGACCCCGATGCAGCACCACATCTGGTTGGACGAGCTGCAGCTCGCGTCGGTGCCCGAGCCCCTGGCCTTCAACATCTCGATGGTGGGGCCCGTCATCGCGACCTTCGGCAGCGAGGAGCAGAAGCAGAAGTTCCTCCCGCCCACGCAGAACCTCGACATCTGGTGGTGCCAGGGCTTCTCCGAGCCCGAGGCGGGATCGGACCTCGCGTCGCTGCGCACGGTCGCTCTGCGCGACGGTGACGAGTACGTCATCAACGGTCAGAAGACGTGGACCACGCTCGGCCAGTACGCCGATTGGATCTTCGTGCTGGCGCGCACCAACCCGGACGCGCCGAAGAAGCAGGCCGGTATCTCGTTCATCCTGGTGGACCTGAAGACCCCCGGCATCACCGTGCGCCCGATCAAGCTGATCGACGGCGGCCACGAGGTCAACGAGGTCTGGTTCGAGGACGTCCGCGTCCCCGTCGAGAACCTCGTCGGCGAGGAGAACGCCGGCTGGACCTACGCCAAGTTCCTGCTGAGCAACGAGCGCACCGGCATCACGCGACTCGGCTTCACCAAGACCAAGCTGGCGCAGGCCAAGGCGCTCGCGGCCGAGACCACGGTCGGGACCGGCACGCTGCTCGACGATCCGGTCTTCGCCGCTCGGTTTGCCGAGCTCGAGAACCAGGTGCTCGCACTCGAGCTCACCCAGCTGCGCATCGTCTCCAGCTACGTCTCCGGCAAGGAGAACCCGGCGTCGTCGGTGCTCAAGCTCCGGGGCAGCGAGCTGCAGCAGCTGGCCACCGAGATCCTCACCGACGTGGCGGGACCGGACTCGCTCCCGTTCGCGGCCGGAGAGGACTCGCCGACACCGGTCTGGGCGCAGCGTGCGACCCCGACCTACCTGAACTTCCGCAAGACATCCATCTACGGCGGCTCGAACGAGGTGCAGCGCACCATCATCGCGTCCGGCATTCTCGGTCTCTAGGAGCGCACGACATGCAGTTCGAACTGGACGAAGAACAGAAGCTGCTGCGCGACACGGTGCGTGACGTGCTCGCCCGCAGTTACGACAACGAGAAGCGCAAGGCAGCGGTGGAGAGCGAGCGCGGCTGGACCGAATCGGTCTGGAAGCAGTTCGCCGAGCTGGGCCTGCTCGGCCTCAGTTTCGCCGAGGACGACGGCGGCATGGACGCCGGACCGGTCGAGACCTTCGCGGTCATGACCGAGATCGGTCGCCGCCTCGCACCCGAGCCGCTGCTGGACTGCGTGCTGATTCCGGGTGGTCTCATCACCGAGGTCGGATCGACCGATCAGCGTCAGCGCATCCTGCCGGGCGTCGCGGAGGGGCAGACCCTTCTCGCATTCGCGCATTCCGAGCCGGGCACCCGCTGGCCGGCGGCCGAGGTGTCGACGTCGGCCACCGAGGACCTGCGTGAAGGCCGGAGGCCGGCCGGATCGGGTGGCTCGTGGGCACTCTCGGGTGTGAAGAACCCTGTGCTGCACGGTGACTGCGCCGATCACTTCGTGATCAGCGCGGCGCTGCCCGGCGGCGGCGTGGGCCTGTTCCTGGTCGCGGCCGATGCCGAGGGACTCACGCGCAAGACCTACCGCACCCACGACGGACTGCGCGGCGCGTCGCTCGAGCTGTCGGACGTCGCGGGCGAACCGCTCGGTGACGGCGGCGACGCCAGTGCCGCCATCGTGGCGTCCAACGTCCGTGCGCAGGCGGCTCTCGCTGCCGAGGCGCTCGGTGCGATGGAGGAGTCGCTGCGACTCACCACGGAGTACCTGAAGCAGCGCAAGCAGTTCGGTGTGCCGCTCGCCAAGTTCCAGGCACTGACGTTCCGCGCTGCGGACATGTACGTGCAGCTCGAACTGGCACGCAGCATGGCGCTCTACGCGACGATGTCGCTGGCCGACGGATCTCCGGATCCCACGGTCGCGTCGCGGGCGAAGCTGCAGATCGGACGCTCCGCCCGGCAGATCGGCCAGGAGTCGATCCAGCTGCACGGCGGAATCGGGGTGACGGACGAATACCCTGTCGGACATTACTTCTCGCGTCTCACGGCCATCGAGCACACCCTCGGCGGGGTCGACGATCACCTCCGGGTGATCACGTCGTCGCTGAAGGATCACGAGATGCTCGGCGTCTCCTAGCACCGCCTCGACGAAGGCCGGTCGCCCGCGTGGTGACCGGCCTTCGTCCTGTTCGGGGTCAGCCGACCAGGTTGATCAGCGGGGTCCCGTCGGCGAGATGCCGGATGTTGGCGACGATGTCGCGGCAGCGGCCCTCGAACGTTCGGCGCGTGATGCCGGACGAGTGCGGCGTCATCAGCACGTTCGGCAGGCTTCCGAACGGGAGTGCACTCGGCTCGCCTCGCCCGTCCGGGCCGGGGTAGCTGTACCAGACGTCGATGGCCGCGGCGCCGAGCTCGCCGGTCGCCAGCGCGTCGTGTAGCGGCCGCTCCTGCACCAGCGGCCCGCGGCCGACGTTGATCAGGACTCCCGCCGGCCCCAGCGCGCGGAGCTCGTCCGCGCCGATCATGCCGGTCGTCGCCGCGGAGAGAGGTGCCGAGACGACGACGATGTCCGACTCCGCCATCAGCCGCGGAAGTTCCGTGGCATCGCCGGCCCAGTCCAGGCCGTGAGCGGCCACGTCGACGGCTCCGCGTCCGGTCACGGCGGCGCCGAAGCAGCCGAGGGTGCGCAGCAGCGACCACGAGCGCTGCCCGATGTGGCCGAAGCCGACGAGGCCCACGCGGGCGCCCGCCGTCGCGGACGGCTGGGGCAGCGTGTCGTCGTACACCGAGGTCGACCAGACACCCTGTCGCAGTGCGTGATCCTGCGTCAGGAAGCCACGCCGCAACAGCACCGCAGACGCGAGCACGTACTCCGCGATGGAGTCCTCGTGGTGGAACGTGTTGGCCAGCAGTGTGGTCGATGGAAGGGCCGCACGGGCGACGTTGTCGACGCCGGCTCCCGCGACCTGGACGAGTCGCAGGCCCCGGCCCGCCTGCGCCATGGCCTCGGTGACCCGGCCCCCGACATGGACGTCCGCATCGGCGAGGTCGGCGACGAGCGCGTCCTCGTCGAAGCGTTCGTGCCACGACACGACGGTGCCGTCCGGCATCCCCGCCTCGACGGCGTCCCGATGCGGGAGGAGGTTGCGGTCCGCGACGACGACCTTCATGCGCGCTGCAGGCAGGGGCGCTTGCTGTCGAAGGTCCAGTTCGGCACCAGGTACTGCATGCCGACCGCATCGTCGCGGGCCCCGAGGCCCTCGCGCTGGTACAGCTCGTGTGCGGCCTCGACGCGCTCCATGTCGAGGGTCACTCCGAGACCCGGCACGTCGGGGACGGTGAGGTACCCGTCCACGATGGGGAACGGATTCGTCGTGATGCGCTGGCCGTCCTGCCAGATCCAGTGCGTGTCGATGGCGGTGATCTCACCGGGAGCGGCAGCTGCGACGTGCGTGAACATGGCGAGCGAGACGTCGAAGTGGTTGTTGGAGTGCGATCCCCACGTCAGACCCCAGGCATCGCAGAGTTGCGCGACGCGGACCGATCCGTTCATCGTCCAGAAATGGGGATCCGCGAGCGGGATGTCGACGGCGCCGGATCGAATGGTGTGTCCCATCTCGCGCCAGTCGGTGGCGATCATGTTGGTGGCGGTGGGCAGGCCGGTCGCGCGCTTGAACTCCGCCATCACCTCGCGCCCGGAGAATCCGCCCTCGGGTCCGACCGGGTCCTCCGCGTAGGCGAGCACGTCGCGCAGACCACGGCAGGTCTCGATCGCGTCCTTCAGGAGCCACCCGCCGTTGGGATCCAGCGTGATGCGTGCCGTGGGGAAGCGTTCCGCGAGTGCGCGCACGGCGTCGGCCTCCTGCGCTGCGGGGAGGACACCGCCCTTGAGCTTGAAGTCCTGGAAGCCGTACCTGGCGTGTGCCGCTTCCGCGAGTGCGACCACGGCGTCGGGAGTCAGTGCCTCCTCGTGGCGCAGACGGGACCAGGCGTCGGCGGAACTGCCCTCGTCCGAGGGTGCGCGGTACGCGAGATCCGTCTTGTTCCGGTCGCCGAGGAAGAAGAGATACCCGAGCGCCTGCACTCGGTCGCGCTGGCGGCCGTCGCCGAGCAGGGCCGCGACGCTCACACCCAGGTGCTGGCCGAGCAGATCGAGCAGTGCGCTCTCGACGGCCGTCACGGCGTGCACGGCGATCCGCAGATCGAAGGTCTGGGCGCCGCGTCCGCCGGAGTCGCGGTCCGCGAACGCGCGGCGCATCGCGTTGAGCACGGCGTGGTAGTTGCCGACCGAGGCGTTCTCGACGAGGACGCGGGCGTCCTCCAGGCAGCGGCGGATGGGCTCGCCACCCGGCACCTCGCCCACACCGGTGCGCCCGTCGGAGTCGGTCAGCACGACCAGGTTCCGGGTGAAGAACGGTGCATGGGCGCCGCTGAGATTCAGCAGCATGCTGTCGTGGCCGGCGACGGGAACGACGCGCATCGCGGTGACGACGGGCGTGGCATGGGAGGTTCGGACCTCGGTGACGGTGCTCACGTCGACGAGCCTAGGGCGGGTGATTCATTCCCGTCCAACACCATTTGTGGATGCAGCGATGCAGGGTGAGTATCGGTCGAGTGTGCTGGTGCCGAGTGCGCACATCTGCCATGAAGCGCATACCCCGTCCAGTCGGCTGTAGCGGGTGTGCGCTCATCAGAGGGTGTGTGCGCTCCCGGAAGCGCCAGCGCTGCACCCACCGCAACCGCACACCTCACACCACCGCATCGACCAGCAGCACGAGCGCACCACCCGCCGAGACGACGATGGACACCCATCGCAGCCGACGACGGTCGAGTACGCGGTTCACCCAGCGCGAGGCCACGTACCCGAGCGCGACGACGGGCAGGAGCAGGGCGCCGGTCGCCAGGGAGTGCGCGTCGAGGGAGCCGGTGACCCCCAGCGCGGCGAGCGACATCAGGGAGCCGATCAGGAAGAAGCCGCTCATGGTGCTGCGCAACGCGGCGCCGCTGCTGCCGCTCCAGATCAGCGCCATGGGTGGCCCGCCGATGGAGGTGGCGGTGCCGAGCAGTCCGGACGCGGCGCCCGCGGTCATGAGCGATCCGCGTCGCGGTGTCGGCGACCAGCCGATCGCCGTGGCCACGACGCCGAACAGCACCACTGCGCCGAGCATGATGGAGACTCCCCGCTCGGGCAGCACGACGAGCAGCGCGGCGCCGGCGATCACGCCGGGCACCCGTCCCACCAGTGCCCAGCCGGCCCCGCGCACGTCGATGCTCGTGCGCTCCCGCACCACCACCAGCGCGGTGAGCGCGGTGGCGAGCAGGATGATCGTGCCGGGCACCATCCGCGGATCGATGATGGCCAGGACGGGCGCCGCGACCATCCCCATCCCGAAGCCGATCGACGACTGGAGACACGACGCCGTGAAGATCGCGACGCCCACGACCAGCCATTCGAGGCCGGTCACGCGAGCACGGTCATACGGCCACGGCGTCCGATCTCGGGTGGTGGCACTCGGCGATGTGCAGGTTCCCGAGACGCCCGACCGACGGGGGAATGCCCGTCGAGCAGACGTCCGTCGCGTGCGCGCAGCGCGTACGGAAACGGCAGCCCGACGGCGGGTTCAGAGGCGACGGGACCTCTCCCTCCAGGAGGATGCGCGAACGCCGGGTCGAGGGATCCAGCGTCGGGGCTGCCGACATCAGTGCCTCGGTGTACGGGTGCGTGGGGTGGTCGAAGACGTCGTCGGTCGGACCGGTCTCGATGATCCGGCCGAGGTACATGACGGCGACCCGGTCGGCGACGTGGCGCACCACCGACAGGTCGTGCGAGATGAAGACGTAGCTGATGCCGAGCTCCTTCTGCAGATCCGAGAGCAGGTTCAGCACCTGCGCCTGGACCGACAGGTCGAGAGCCGAGACGGGCTCGTCGCACACCACGACACTCGGGTCGAGTGCCAGGGCCCGCGCGATGCCGAGACGCTGGCGCTGACCACCTGAGAACTCCTGCGGGTAGCGGTGCTCGTCGCTGGGACGCAGACCGACGAGGTGCAGCAGCTCCCGGACGCGGGCGGCGCGGTCGCGCTTGGTCTTGTACATCGTGCGATGCGTGTGCCACGGCTCCGAGATTATCTCCGCCGCCGACATCCTCGAGTTGAGCGATCCGTACGGGTCCTGGAAGACCATCTGGATCCGACGACGCCACGCGAGCAGTTCCTTGCCCTTGAGGCCGAACGGGTCGACGCCGTCCCACGACACGGTGCCCGTGTCGGGTCGTTCGAGCATCATCAGCGTGCGCGCGAGTGTGGACTTGCCGCAACCGGACTCACCGACGAGGCCGAGGGTCTCGCCGCGTCGCAGCTCGAGGTCGATGCCGTCGAGTGCCCGCAGTTTCTTGTGGCCGCCGCTGCCGGCGGCGACGTCGAACGTCTTGGAGACTCCACGGACCTGGAGCAACGGTGCGGCCTGCGTGGCCGCGGCCTCACTCGCCACTGTCGTCGTAACGGACACCGGACACCTCCTCGGGGAAATGGCATGCGGTCGCACGGCTGGTGCCGGCGACACAGCGGAGTTCGGGGCGCTGCGCGACGCAGACGGCGCGCGCGATGGGGCATCGGGCCTGGTACACGCATCCCGGCGGGATGGAGTGCAGATCCGGCGGGGTGCCGCCGATGGACTTCAGGTGCTCGCCGCGCACGGTGGCGACGGGGACCGAGTCGAGCAGTCCCTTCGTGTACGGATGCTGCGGTGAGCCGAACACCTCGGCGACGGGTCCCGTCTCGACGACGGTGCCGGCGTACATGACGGCGACGTCGTCGGCTTCCTCCGCGACCAGCGCGAGGTCGTGCGTGATGAGGATGACGGCCATGTCGTGCTCGGTGCGCAGGTCGCGCAGCAACGACATGATCTGCGCCTGCACGGTGACGTCGAGAGCGGTGGTGGGCTCGTCCGCCAGCAGCACGGTGGGCCCCAGGGCGACGGCCATCGCGATGAGCAGGCGCTGACGCATACCGCCCGAGAACTGGTGCGGGTAGGAGTCGGCGCGCGACTCGGGCTCCGGGATGCCCACCCGCTCCATTAGCGAGATCGCCTCGACACGTGCAGCTTTCGCCGACATGCCGCGGTGGATGCGGAACGGTTCCGCCAACTGTGTGCCCACGGTGTAGACGGGGTTCAGTGCCGTCAGCGCGTCCTGGAAGACGATGGCGAGCTCGGTGGCGGCGATGCGGCGTCGAGTCCTGGAGTTCGCCGTCACCAGATCGGTGTCGCCGAGCATGACGGTGCCGTCGACGATGTCGGCGATCGGCTCGAGCAACCCGACGAGGGCCTGGGCCGTCATGGACTTGCCGCAGCCGGATTCGCCCAGCAGTGCGAGTGTGCGGCCGCGCTTCGCGCTGAACGACACTCCGTCGACGGCACGCACGGTGCCCGACGGGGTGCGGATCTCGACGGTCAGACCGTCGACCTCGAGCGCGGTGCGGGCGAGAGCGGGAGCGGGAGCACTCATCGACGTGCCTTTCTCTTCGAACGCGGGAGGGTGAGGCGCCAGCGCTGCGCCGGGTCGGTGGCGATGCGGGCCCACGCGGCCAGCACGGTCGCGGACACGGTGGTGATGACGATCGCGAGTCCGGGGAAGAACGACAGCCACCAGGCGCTCTGCAGGTAGGTGCGGCCCTGGGACACCATGAGGCCCCAGCTGATGTCGGGTGGCTGGATCCCGATGCCGAGGAAGCTGAGCGACGACTCGGCCAGCATCACGAAGCAGAAGTCGAGCGTGGCGACGGTCAGCAACGTGGGCAGCAGAATCGGCACCACGTGGCGACGGATCACCGCGCCGCTGCCGGCGCCGAACGTGCGGGCCGCGTCGACGAAAACTCGCGATCGGAGTTCCGCGCTCTCGGCGCGGGCCGTGCGGAGGTAGATCGGGATGCGGGTGATGGTCAGGATCAGCACGATGTTCGCGGCGCTGGGGGAGAAGACGTACAGCACGACGACGGCCATCAGCAACGACGGGAAGCTCATGATGACGTCGGCGACGCGCATGGCGGCGGTCTCGCGCCAGCCGCGGTGGTAACCGGCCCACATGCCGATGATCGAGCCGATGATGCCGGACAGGATGACTGCGGGGATCGCGACCGACAGCGTGGTCCGGCTGGCGAGGATCAGGCGGGCGAGCATGCTGCGGCCGAGCGGATCGGTGCCGAGGATGTTCATGAAGCCGGTGTCGAGGGAGAACGGCGCCAGGTTGGATCGATCGAGGTCCTGACGGGTGGCGGCGTCGCCGACCAGCATGGGACCGAAGATCGCGGTGAGGAAGACGAGCACCAGAATGCTCGCCGCGATGGTGGCGACGCGGTCCCGCAGCAGCAGACGCCACAGCGGCATGGAGGTCGTGCGCGAGGGCGCCGTGGACGCGGCGTCCGGGGTGGGCGGCAGCACCGGGGGAACCGGAACGCCCGAGCTGTCCTTGCTTGCTTCGAGTGTCATGGGTGTACCTCTCAGACCTTGGCCTTGTCGCGAACCCGTGCGTCGAGCAGCGCGTAGCACGCGTCGATCACGATGTTCAGAACGAAGATGCTCACGGCCGTCAGGAGGACGGCTGCTTGGAGGACGGCGAAGTCGCGCTGCAGGATCGCGTCGATCATCAACTTGCCGATGCCGGGCCACCCGAAGATGGCCTCGACCACGACGGCGCCGTTCACCAGGCCGACGGTGAGGTCGCCGGCGACGGTCAGCGCGGGTGCCGCGGCGTTGCGCAGCGCATGGTGGGTGACGACGCGCAGATCGCCGGCACCCTTGCTGCGAGCGAGGCGGACGTACGGGGCGGAGAGGGCGGAGACCATCGCGCCGCGGACCACCTGGGTGAGCACGCCGAGCGGACGGATGAGCAGTGTCGCGATGGGGAGCACCCATGCGACGGCGCCCCCGGTGCCGGAGGTCGGCAGGACACCGAGCACCACGGCGAAGATCCAGACGCCGGTGATGGCGAACCAGAAATCGGGGATGCTCGCGGCCGTCATGGACAGCAGGCTCGAGAACCGGTCGGCGAGAGAGTTGGGACGGTACGCGGCCCAGCAGCCGATGACGATCGAACCGATCACGGCGAGGAGCATCGTGACGAACGCGAGCTGCAGGGTGGCGGGGAAGGCGCGCAACGCCATGGTGGACGCGGCTTCGCCCGTCCGGAGCGACTCACCGAAGTCGAGGTGCAGCACGCCGCCGAAGTAGTCGGCCATCTGTGTCCACACGGACTGGTCGAAGCCGTTCTGGGCGGCGAACGCCTCGCGCTGGGCGGGTGTCGCCGACTCGGGAAGGTAGAGGCTGGTCGGATCACCGGTCAGACGAGCGAGGAAGAAGACGCCGATGAGGACGACCAGAAGTGGGACGAGGCTGGTGTAGACGCGGCGTCGCAGAAAGGCGAACATGGCGGTCACTCCCTTCCGGAGGAGGGGCTGGTCGGCCTCTCGATCGAGGTGGGCTGCTGGTCGGGGTCGTGATCAGTCGGTCGCATCGGAACTCCGGGTCATCTCGGCCAGTCGCATCTCGTCGACGGTGGCGGAATCGGGGGTGTAGTCGATGCGCGGGTCCTTGGCCAACACACCGTTCATGTGCGCGATGTACGCCATCTGCGTGATCTCCTCGGGTTCACGGGCGAAGAGATCGGCGAACGCGGTCTGTCGCTCCTCGTCGGTCAGCGATTCGGCCTCGTCGATCCCCTCGTCGAAGTCGGTTGTGCCGTAGGAGCTCTGGAAGCCGTCGCTGCGCATGTACTGATCCATCGTGAACGCGGCGTCGCCGGCCTGATTGCCGTGCTGGATCACCAGCAGGTAGGGCCCGACGTTCGGGAACGGCCGTTCCTGGAACTCGGCGGTGGCCGCCGTGTCCTTCATCTCGATCTTCACGTTCAGGCCGATGCCGGCCAGCGCGTTCTGGATGACCTCGACGGTCTCGTTGATCTTCGGGAACTGCCCGGTGCGGCCGATGAGGCGGATCTCGGTGTCGACGGGAACACCGTCGGCGCGAGCCTCGTCGATGAGGGCCTTGCCCTTCTCCATGTCGTACGGCCACGGGGTGAGCTCGTCGTTGTAGCCGACGACGCCGTCCGCGATGAGTTGCGCAGCGGGCGCTCCCATTCCGCGGAACAGAGCCTTGACGATGCCCGCACGGTTGATGGCGTAGTTGATCGCCTCGCGCACGCGCTGATCGTCGAGTGGCGGTGTGGTGGCCTGCATCCGCAAGGCGGTGGTCTCGTTGTTCGGGAAGGCGACACCGAGGTCGCCGGCTCCGTCCTCGGGGCCGAGGCCGGTCGCGATGTCCGCCTCGCCGTTGGTGACCATGGCGGCGCGGACGCTGCCCTCGGTACGCCACTGGTAGACGGCCCGCGTGAATTCCGGTGCGTCGCCCCAGTAGGTGTCGTTGCGCACCAGGGAGAGTCGCTGGCCGTAGTCCCACGAGTCGATGCGGTACGGGCCGGTACCGATCGGCTCGCGGGTCCGCTCGGCGCTACCGACCTCGCTCTTGACCATCTCGATGAACGAGAGCCGAAGCGGCAGAATCGGATCGGGAGTCGGCGAGGCTACGGTCAACGTCGTCGGATCCACGGCGCGGACGGTGAGGTCGTCGTCGCCGAAGACGTATCCCTCGACGTTGCAGGCCAGATCGGAGTTCACGGCGCGATCGACCGACACGGCGGCGTCCTCGGCGTCGAACGGTGTGCCGTCGCTGAAGGTGACGTCGTCGCGCAGGCGGATCGTCCACTCGGTGTCCGACGTGCGCTCCCACGACGTGGCGAGCTTCGGTTCGAGGTCACCCGTGGTGGGGTCACGCTCGATCATGGGTTCGGTGATGTTGGACCGCGTGACCACGCCGATGGCCGTCAGCGAGACATCGCACGGCTCCAGGGTCGGTGGTTCCTGCGGCAGCACGATCCGGACGGTGTCGGGACTCGCGGCGTCTCCGCTGTCCGAGTTCGCGACGGTGCATCCGGTGAGGAGTGCGGACGCGGCGATCACCGACACCAGGGATGTGGCGCGGGTGGATCTCATGGATTCCTCCAAGCTGAGGGGGCTTCACCGGGTGCGAGGTGTCGGGGCTGACGACGCACGCCGAGTGGAGCCGATGGACCGCCTGTGACGGTAGACACACGGTAGGAGTGGGGGGAGTGACCGTCAACAGGCGATCGGCCGGGAAATCGCAGTTCGGGGCCGATTTCGGGCTCGCCGTGACGGCGTCGAGCGGTCCGCATCACACTGCCGAGGCTCTGACCTGCTGCGTCACGAGAAGACACGATATCAATACCGGAAGAGTATGGATCCATGCTAATTGCGTGTTGGACCGGTATTCGTCGGCCGACATACGATCACCCCAGACGATGGCCGTCGCTCCCGGTGGCCGTCGCACGGTGAAGGAGGCGGCATGACCGACGGTGGAACGCCGAGCTCGAACGGATCGGCATCGAGTCCCGATGAGGCGCAGCGATTTTCGCGCGTTCTCCGGGTCGGCGGACTCAAGCCTTCGCTCATGGAGACACTCGAGGCCGGCGGCGCGCTGGTGCTGCCGGACGACGATCGCGACGATGTGCTCGGCCGGCACGCCGACGAGATCGTCGCCGTCGTGACGTCCGGCCGTGTCGGCGTCAAGGCGGACCTCATGGACCGCCTGCCCGCGCTGCGCGCGATCGTCCACTTCGGAGTCGGGTACGACGGCACCGATGCCGAGGAGGCCCGCCGCCGCGGGATCGGTGTCAGCAACACTCCGGACGTCCTCACCGACGCCGTCGCCGACACCGCCCTCGGGCTGCTCATCGACACCCTCCGCGGCTTCTCCGCCGCCGACCGCTACGTGCGCGCGGGCGAGTGGACCACCAAGCCCATGCCGCCGTTGGCGCGGCAGGTCAGCGGATCTCGGGTCGGCATCCTCGGTCTCGGGCGCATCGGCGGCGCCATCGCGCACCGCCTCGAGGCCTTCGGCTGCACCATCGACTATCACAACCGCAACGTCGTCGAGTCGAGTCCGTACCGGTACCACTCGTCTCCGCGCGAACTCGCTGCGGCAGTGGACGTTCTGGTCGTGGCCGCAGCCGGCGGACCGGAGACGCGGCAGCTCGTCGACAGGGAGACGCTGGACGCACTGGGGCCGGACGGCGTCCTGATCAACGTGGCTCGCGGCAGCGTCGTGGACGAGGACGCCCTCGTCGAGGCGCTGCAGAGCGGACGGTTGGCCGGCGCCGGGCTCGACGTCTTCGCCCACGAACCCGAGGTGCCGGACGCGCTTCGCGCCCTCGACACCGTGGTGCTGCTTCCCCACGTCGGGAGTGCCACGGTGCAGACTCGCGCCGCGATGGAAGCACTCACCCTCGAGAACCTGAACTCGTTCCTCGCCGACGGCACGCTCGTGACGCCGGTCTTCCAGCCCGATCAGAAGGAGACCCGATGAGCGTCGTCGTGGGATACGCGGACACCGTCGAGGATCGCAACGCACTGCCGTTCGCGTTCCGCGAGGCCAAGATGCGCGGTACCGACGTCACCGTCGTGGTCGACGGTGATCGCAGTGCGGTCGACGAGCTGATCATGGCTGCCCGCACCGACTCCGGCGCCGACGGCGTGGCGGCACGGGTGGCGGAACCGGTACCCGGCCGCTCGCACGCCGACAACCTCGTCGACATGTCCTACGAGCCGGACGTCGAGCTCCTCGTCATCGGCGTGCGTCGCCGCTCACCCGTCGGAAAGCTGTTGCTCGGCAGCCTGTCTCAGCGTGTCCTGCTCGACGCACACTGCCCGGTCGTGGCCGTCAAGCCGCCGGTCGAGGTCGCGCACTAATTCGCGGACGCAGCAGCCGCCGGCCGTGATCTCACTGCAGTGAGGTCACGGCCTTCACGTCCGTCAGCACACGGTGCAGGGCGGGGTTGGCGGCGTCGTGACGCCATGCGGCGTTCAGTCGCACGGGTTCCTCGGTGCTGGAACGGATCTCGCGGAACACGACGCCCTCGGTGTGCATCGTGCGTGCCGAGGCCGGCACCAGTGCGCAGCCCAGGCCGGAGCTCACGAGCATCAACATGGTGTGCACCTGCGTCACGTACTGCACGTATCGAGGCGTGACCCCGGCGACGGTGAAGGTGCTGATGAGGAGCTCGTGGAAGTAGCGGGCATCCACCGGCGAGTACATGATCACGGGTTGATCGTCGAAGTGCGTCACGCTCAGACGCTCCACGTCGAGGAGTTCGTGCCCCTCGGGAAGCGCAGCGACGAGTGCCTCGCGGTGGATGGGCCGCGTCAGAATTCCCGGTCGCGTGACGGTGGGACGGACCAGACCGAGATCCAGTTCCCCGCTCGCCAGGGCGTCGATCTGAATCGACGACACCATCTCCCGCAGCACCAGTTCGACGTCCGGCAGAGCCGCGCGCACGTCCGAGAGCAGCCGAGGCAGGACGGCGTGCGCGGACGCCGCGGTGAAGCCGATGACGACGGTGCCCAGATCACCGGCGGGGACGCGCTTGACGGTCAGTGCGGCGCTCTCGGCCAAGCGGACTATCCGGCGGGCGTCGGGCAGGAACGCCACGCCGGCGGCCGTGAGGGTCACCGAGCGTGACGTCCGATCGATCAGCTGCACGCCCAGTTCACTCTCGAGCTGTTGGATCTGCCTGCTGAGCGGGGGCTGGGTCATGTGGAGCCGCTCTGCGGCTCGGCCGAAGTGCAACTCCTCCGCGACGGCGATGAAGCACGTCAGGCGCGAGAGCGAGAACATCGGCTCAAGATAGCCGACCGTGTGAACGGCCGGTCACCATCGCGGCGAGGAGTTGACGAAGTCGGGTTCGAGACTCTGCCGGTAGCCGGTGTCGTCACGGTCCCTGATCCCGCAGTCGAGGTACTGCTGGTGCAGCCTCGCCAGCGCGTCCTCGTCGAGTTCGACGCCCAGCCCCGGTCCCGTGGGTACCGCGACGGCGCCGTTCTCGATACGCAGAACGCCCGGAACCACGACGTCCTCGGTCTTCCACGGCCAGTGTGTGTCGCAGGCGTACGTGAGATTCGGCGTGGCGCCGGCGAGGTGCACCATCGCGGCGAGCGAGATGCCGAGATGGGAGTTCGAGTGCATCGACAGGCCGAGTCCGAAGGTGTCGCAGATGCCGGCGAGCAACCGTGAGCGTTGCAGTCCACCCCAGTAGTGGTGATCGGACAGCACGACCCCGACCGAGTCGCGTCGGACCGACGGCTCGAGTTGGTCGAACGCCACGACACACATGTTGGTCGCCAGCGGCATGGCGGCCTTGCGGGCCACCTCCGACATTCCGTCCAGGCCCGGTGTGGGGTCCTCGAGATACTCGACGACACCGGTCAGGGCCGACGCGACCTCGAGGGACGTGTCGACGGTCCACGCCGCGTTGGGATCCAGCCGCAGTGGGAGATCGGGAAACGCCTCGCGCAGCGCGTGCATCGCGGCGATCTCCTGCTCGGGTGGGAACACCCCGCCCTTGAGCTTGATCGCGCCGAAGCCGTACCGGTCGATCATCCGTCGGGCCTGCGCGACGATGCCCTCGGGATCGAGCGCGGCACCCCACTCGTCGTCCGCGGAGCCGGGGTGCCCGGCCCACTTGTAGAAGAGATATGCACTGAACGGTACGGTCGTGCGCACCAGGCCACCGAGAAGATCGGAGACGGGCCGCCCGAGGATCTTGCCCTGGATGTCGAGGCACGCCACCTCGAACGGCGAGAACACCCGATCGGTGGTGCTGGCCGTCGTGATCATGCCGGCCACCCCGTCACCACCCGTCACCGTCAGGCCACCCAGGCACTCGTCCACGACGGCGCGCAGCGTGTGGAGTGCGAAGACGTCCACCCCGACCATGGCCTCGGCAGCAGCGTTCAGGCGAACGAGATGCGCGGTGTCGGCGTAGGTCTCGCCCAGACCCACGGCGCCGTCGTCGGTCCGGATCTGCACGATCGCGCGCAGAGCGAACGGCTGATGGACTCCGACGGTGTTGAGCAGCGGCGGGTCGGCGAAGGCGACGGGGGTGACGGTGACGGAGGTGATCCGGGCGCTCACGAGTGCACGGCCTCCTTGGTGACCGAGTCGGCTGCGAGGGAGTCGGCGAGCACGGCGCGGCCGGCTGCGATGATCGCGGTGAGGGCCTCCACGTCCGCGGGGGCCGCGTCGATCAGCGGTGCCCGAACGGGGCCGGCGGCAACACCTTCGAGGGTGACGCCCGCCTTGATCAGGGAGACGGCGTAGCCGGGTACCGAGTCGCGCAGACGCACGAGTGGGTGGAAGAACTCGCGCAGCAGGGCGTCGGTGAGCGTGACGTCGTCGTTCTCGAGCGAGGTGTAGAACGCCAGGGCCAGCTCCGGGGCGAAGGCGAACGTGGCCGACGAGTAGAGCGTGACGCCGATGGCGCGGTAGGCCTGCTGCGAGACCTCGGCCGTGGGCAGTCCGTTGAAGAACTGGAACGCCTTGCCGGTGGGCGCCAGGGAGTCCTCGACCGCGCGCACGATACGCGAGACGCGATCCAGATCGCCTGTGCCGTCCTTGAATCCGACGACGGTGGGGAAGTGGGCGACCTCGACGGCCGACGCCTCGTCGTAGCGCGCGTTGCCGCGGTTGTAGACGATCACCGGCAGGTCGGTGACGGAGGTGACCTCGCGGGTGTACTCGACCAGGCCGGCCTGCGGCATGGTCACCAGGTAGGGCGGGAGCAGCAGGATGCCGTCGGCACCGTTGTCACGAGCGGATCGGGCGAAGATCTTCGCCTGGGCCACCGAACCACCCGCGCCCGCGTAGACCGGGACGCGGCCGGCGACGGTACGCACCGCGGTGGCGACGATCTCGCCGAACTCGACGGCCTCGAGAGCGTGGAACTCACCGGTGCCGCAGGCGATGAAGACACCGCCGGGGCCCGCGTCGACACCCTTCGCGATGTGC
The DNA here is from genome assembly GCF_019836145.1 of Rhodococcus sp. BP-241. Classification (NCBI taxonomy): domain Bacteria; kingdom Bacillati; phylum Actinomycetota; class Actinomycetes; order Mycobacteriales; family Nocardiaceae; genus Rhodococcus; species Rhodococcus sp. BP-241. The sequence goes on from NZ_JABUEI010000002.1 coordinate 290,279, forward strand.
TCGGCGAGAAGTGCGTGGTCCACCTCGCCGGAGTCGGTGAAGGGGGTGACAGGGAAGAAGAGGACGCCGTCGAGCATGAGATCTCCTGGTGTACGAGGGGGGGGTGGTGCGGGAAGGCCGGAGGCCGGCCGGGGTGGTGCAGGAAGGTGAGTGGCGGGGTCAGTCGCGGGAGAGTTGGCCGTCGACACGCCGCCAGATGCCGTCGGGGTTGCCGTCGGCGATGGCGCTGGGGAGCAACGCGGCGGGAACGTCCTGGTACGCGACAGGGCGCAGGAACCGCTCGATGGCGAGCGAGCCGACCGAAGTCGAGCGTGAGTCGGACGTCGCCGGGTAAGGGCCGCCGTGGACCATCGCGTGGCCCACCTCGACGCCCGTGGGCCACCCGTCGAAGAGGATGCGTCCGGCCTTCAGCTCGAGGACGCGGAGCAGGCGTCCGGCGTCGGCGTGATCGGCGGCGTCGGCGTGGATCGTCGCGGTGAGCTGACCTTCGAGAGCGCGGGCCACGGCGGCGACCTGCTCGGCCGAGGTGCAGCGGACGACGAGCGCGGATGCGCCGAACACTTCGGCCTGCAACACGTCTCGGTCGAGGAACGTCGCGGCGTCGGTGCTGAAGAGTGCCGCGCGGCCGGCGTTGGGTGCGTCGGTGACGGTGCCGCGGGCGACCTCGTCTGCGGCGGCGCTCAGCGCGTCGACACCCTTGCCGTAGCTGTCGGCGATGTTCGGCGTCAGCATGGTGGTCGGGGTGCTGGCCGCGACGGCGTCCGCAGCGGCCGCGACGAAGGCGTCGAGTTCCGGTCCGTCCTGCGCGATGACGAGGCCGGGATTGGTGCAGAACTGTCCGGAGCCGAGCGTCAGGGAGGCGACGAAGGCGCGGCCCAGATCTGCGGCCCGCGTCTCGAGGGCGTGCGGGAACAGGAACACCGGGTTGATGGAGCTCATCTCGGCGTACACCGGGATCGGTTCCGGTCGACCGGCTGCGGCGCGTACCAGAGCGGTTCCGCCGGAACGGGATCCGGTGAAGCCGACGGCCTTGACGCGCGGGTCGGTGACCAGAGCGGTGCCGATGGTGCGGCCGTCGCCGTAGACGAGCGAGAACACTCCTGCCGGCATGCCGGTCGACGCGGCGGCCTCGGTGATCGCGCGGCCGACGTATTCGGACGTACCCGGGTGGGCGTCGTGGGCCTTGACGATGACGGGGCATCCGGCGGCGAGTGCCGATGCGGTGTCGCCGCCGCCGACGGAGAAGGCGAGCGGGAAGTTGCTGGCGCCGAACACGACCACCGGTCCGAGTGAGACCTTGCGCTGGCGGATGTCGGCGCGGGGAAGGGGTGCGCGATCCGGCTGTGCGGGGTCGATGCGGGCACCGTTCCAGCTGCCCTCGCGGAGCACCGAGGCGAACAGGCGGAGCTGTCCGCTGGTGCGGCCGACCTCACCGGTGATCCGACCGACGGGCAGGCCGGACTCGGCCACCGCGCGCTCGATGAGCGTCTCGCCCAGCGCCTCGATGTTGTCGGCGATGGCGTCGAGGAAGTCGGCGCGCGCCTCGGACGTGGTGGAGCGGTAGGCGTCGAAGGCCTCGTCCGCCGCCGCGCAGGCCGCGTCGACGTCGGCCATCGTGCCGTGCCGGTAGGCGGGCTCGAGATCCGCGCCGGTGGACGGATCGATGCCGTGGACGGTCGTGCCGGTGCCGGGGACGGTGGACCCGGCGATGATCAGCTCCCCGGTCAGAGGAGCGGTCGTCGTCACCGTTGCAGTCATCAGTGCATCAGCCCTTCTCGCAGTGCGTGGTTGTACAGACGACGCTAAGGCGCGGTGTCATACAAGTCCAAGTTAAAATTGCACTGCAGCGATGCACTGTCGGTATCGACAGGGGTGACGCCTCGGTTCCCGCGGGCGTTGTATGTTCCCGTGGTGGTTGCAGCGGCCGCGGGAACACGGAACGTCAGCGGGAGCGCACTCGCACGGCGACCGTGCCCACGAGAACGACGACTGCCGCCGTCGCGGCGGTCCACCCGACGGTGGTGTTCAGGACCTCGCCGGACAGGCGCCCCTGCGCGACCCATCCGAGTCCCCAGGCGAGTGCCAGTGCGGGCGCCGCCCGTCCGGCGGAGACGGTGGCCAGGAACAGTCCGACGAGCGCCGCGACGACGAGCACGAGGACGGCCCACAGGGTGGCCGCCGACTCGACGCCGGTCGACGCGAGCCATGCGCTGAGGTTCGCGACCGTCGCGATCGCCACCCATCCAAGGTAGAGGCCCATCGTCCCGTCGGTGATCACCGCGTCGACGGCGGTGGTACGCGGAGCCGCGATCAGCCGCGCGAACACGAACGCCAGGCTCGCGAGCAGCGCGACGATCACGACGACGCTCAGCAGTACCTGCCCGAACTGCACCACGGTGATCCACGCGGCATTGAGCAGCATCGTCACGGCGATGGGTACGCGGAGTGCTCGTTGCCGCTCGGACCGGCGCTGGGCGGGCAGTGCCTGCCAGACGGCGTAGGCGATCAGTCCGAGGTAGATGACCGACCAGATGGAGAACGCGGGCCCCGCCGGCGCAACGAGGGTGGCGGTCGCGCTGAGGGCACCATCCGCCGCCTCGGCGATGGGAGTGCCGACCACAGCGCCCGAACCGAGGAATCCTCCGACCAGGGCGACGATCGCGCTGACGACGACCAGGAGAACCGAGCCTGACGATGCGGGCTCGGTGTGCTGCCGAGGTGTGGCCGTGTCATGGGTCATGGGAGTCCTTCGAGCCGACGGATCAGGTCGGCACACGGTTTCCCGGAAGTTCAGAAACTGAAACACTTCGTTCCCCGGAGCTATCAATAGCGAGCACGTCCACGCAGTTCCCGATTCGACTCACCCGAGTACGGATCGGACCTCGGCTGGGACGGAGGCGTCATCGTCCGGCACTGTCATGGCAGACCAGCTGTTGTCGGCCGCCAGCCTTCGCAGTCCAGCGGAGTCCCGGAACCACAACGAGTCGTCGTCGGCCCATACCACGAGATAGCCGCCGGACGAGGGCGGTGCCTGACCCCGATGGAGGGTCGATCCCGTCGAATCGCTGACGGTCAGGACCGCGCCGGACGTGTCCTCCAGGACACGTGCGGTGAACGCGCCTGACGGTGATGTACGCGGTCCGACGAGATCGACGGGCGCCGCTGGCGCACTGGTCGTCGTGGGTGTGGCGGTCGTGGTGGTCGTGGCGGTGGACGTCGTCGTCGGAGCCGCGGACGTGACCGACGGGGTTGTGGTCGTCGCCGCTGAGGTGGTCACGGTCGGTGCGGTGGATGTCGGTGTGGCCGACGGATTGATCGATTCTGTCGACGTGGCCGGAGGCGCTGCGACTCGCGCGGACTGAGCGGCAGTGCCCCCGCAGCGGGCGCTCGCGGCGATGCCCGCCAAGCCCGGGTTCATGGTGACAGTAAGCGAATTGCTGGGCGCCGACGTGACGCCGCCTATCGTCGCGGTGACGAAGACGGTGTAGACCCCGGTGAGTGGAGCGAGGTTGATCAGGGCCCCATTGTCGAGGTCGAACGACACGCGCCCGCTCGCCGTCGTCGTCGGTGACGCCGACTTCGCTATGTCGGCGCTCCCCGACTTCCGCAGGACATACGTATAGGTGGCGCCGGTTCCTGAGGGCGCCCAGCTCAGAGTGACCATGGAGATCAGGTTGAGAGCCCCGCCCTGCTTGTTGGCGCAGGCCAACGATCCAGGTGCGGCAACCCCCGCCCTCGTGGTCAGTGTGCCGGACACAGCAGTTCCCGAGTCCGGGGCGAGTGCTGCGTGGGCGGCAGGCGCGCCGGTGACCGACAGTGCCAACAGAGCGACAGTGAAGACGCTGACCATGACTGTCGCCGATCCTGACGACGGAGATGCGGTCTGCGCCGGCGCCGTGGCACTTGGTTTCCACGCGATGAGGACGAGGAGCCCTACGAGCAGGCCGCCGGCGACTATCGCTGTCGGGCTCGACAGCCAGGCCACAGCCCACCCAAGTGTTCCGACGTGAGCGAATACTCGATCGACCTCGGTCACCGTGTAGGGATTCGAGTCGGGGAAATCGTTGGCGTCGCCCTTGAGGATCATCGTGACCGAGTCCGAGGTGGAACCTTGAATATCGTCGACCCGGTGCGTAAGACGTGAACCGTCCTCACGCTCCACGGTCACGATGTCGCCGGCACGAACGTCGGTGGCGGGCACGGTGCGAGCCAAGGCGAGCGCACCGGTGTCGATCGCGGGGGACATGGATCCGGACTGGAACACCAGCGGGGTGATCGAGAACAGCGCGGCTGCGACGGCTGCCGTCATGCAGAGGACACCCAGCGCAGCGCCGACGGTGAGCGCCAGCTCCCGAATGACGCTGTGCTCTCGTTTTTCCGGCTGTCGGTGGTGGCCGCTCATGCGGACATCGCGTCGAACGTGAGGGTCACGGTTCCGGAGACCGGGTTGAGCGGAAGAATGGCGGAGGCGGGGATGGACACCGCCACGCAGAGCGGATCCGATCCGGACGCCGCTACAGGTCCCCTGGCGGGGAAGAGGGTGGAGTCCGATGTATTCGACAATGTTGTCGTGGAGCCTATTTCGGTCCCCGGGCAGGAGCCACTAGCGATGGCCACTCTGAGAACATTCGCGATTCCCGGTGTACTCGCCCGTACCTTGGCCGAGTACAGGTACGGCACCGTTCCGGCGTTCGACACGATGAGAGGCGTGGTGACGGTCGTGCCGGGAATCATGTCCGTCGCTTTCACGTCTTGTGTGAATTTCGCGGGCTGATCATCGACGCCGTCGAGCTTGAGATCGACGTAACCGGTGGTGAACAGGCCGGAAGTCGCCGTCGCCGTGTCGGACCACGCCGCCATGGTGCCGACGCTCCCGAGGCCCATCACTATCCCGAGGGACAGGAGCGCACGAAGTCGCGCGCTGGACATTCGACGCGGACGTCGGTCCGTCGCGTGCGTCATGTGGACGACTCCTTCTCTGTACGACGGCCGCGAAGAGCGCCACCGAACATCACCACGGCGTAGAGGAACAAGATTCCGGAGATCGCCAGTACAGAGATTCGACGTTGTTCGCCGTTGATCCATGTGTTCACGTGACCGAGAAACGGCACCGAGTACCACACCGCTCCCCTGATCTGGCCGAACTCGATGGGTTCATCGTCGGCGTTGTTGTTGTCACCTCGGGTGATGTACCGGGTGCCCCCGTCCGCAGACTCGAGAACCGAAACTATCCGGTGCGTGACCACCTCGGGACGGCCCGACTCGAGTTGATACGTCACCGGCACCCCGATTCCGAGGTCCGCGGGTCGCACCTCGCGAACGACGATGAGGGTGCCGGGTGGGTACGTCGGCTCCATAGAGCTCGTGAGGATCGTGTACGGCACCGCGCCCGCAATTCGCGGCACGACCACAGTCGCCGCCAGAATTGCCAGGGCGCCGAACAACGCTGTGTACGAGAGAATTCGGCCGATCCACCACCGCGCGCCCAGGTCGCGGGCCGAGCGGTGGCGGCTCATCCGAGCTCCGCAAGGAAGGTGAAGGTGACCTTTGTCGACGCTCTCGACGGCGGACTCGCCGTGAGCGCCACGCGGAGGCACAGAACTTCTGACGCACCCGCCGCGAGCGTGCGGAAGGCGGGTGACGCAGGACCCTGCGCGGTCGCCAGTGGTCCGTTGTAGAGCGTCGCGACGGTTCCGTTGGGTGGCGCGTCAGCCGGACATGACGCAACAGAAGCGACTTTGGATGCGACGACAGTCATCGACGACGCGAGCGGAGCAGTGGCTGCGGCGCTCTGGAGTCGATACCTCATGGCGATGTTCCCCGCATTCCTGACCGTCAGCGGTGCCTGAGAGAAGGCATCCGGGCCCAAATTCGTTCCACCCAGAGCGGCCAACTCGTAGGCGTCCACTTCCGCTCCGGACGCGCCGACCTTGATGTCGAGTGTGCCGGCGCGGATAATTCCGCCGTTGGTGACGGCATCGTTACGCCACAGCGCGCCCGTCGTCTGGGTGGATCCGAGGACCACCACAGCGACGGACGCGGCTGCGGCCACGACATATCTGATGTGTTTCACCGCGAAGATCAGAGAATCAGGGGGTGCGGGATTGCTGCAGCTTCACGGCGAACGCGGACAGATTGACTGTTCCGTTCTGCGCCGTCAGACCCGACACCGAGGTCGGGAAACTGAAGGTGACCTTGACGGTGACGGTCTGATCGCTGGAGGCGATACGGACGGCCGATCCGGTGCTGGGCAACGCGGTCGCGCCAGAGGTGCCGGAGACGCTGATGACCATGTTCTCTTTGAGGTTGCCGGTTCCTGTGATGGTGTTGAGATCTACGCTGAGGTCGGCGAGAAGGTTGTTACCGCTGGCCTCGATGTCGTACGTCTTCGTGTAGGTGACCACATCACCCGGAACCACGAGGTAGGTGGCGATGTTCGGGATCGGTCCTGCGGGTTTGACGTCCGAGGTCGTCTGCTCCCACAGCCCTGCGGCGGCGTTGGCGGTGATCTTGAGGTCGCCGGCGGTGACCGTCCCGCCATTCGTCGTTGCTTCGCTGTTCCAGAGCGCGAAGCTGCCCATGCCGCCCAGGAGCAGAACGATTGCCGCCACAGCGGCCAGCGCGCCCTTTGTTGCCTTGTTCATCAGAATCGCTTTCGATTGGCCGGTGAGGGCGTTTGGTTCAGCCACGATCGTGGCGTGAACTGCGGCCCGTCAGGGCCAGATGCGATGGTGTCTGCCATTGTTTCGGCCGGGTGAACCATTTCGTTAACGTCCGTGGCAAAAAAGTCCGATAAATTGTTTTCGAGAGGTTTGAGATGCTGATGCGCTGACCGGGATGGACCGGTGCCACCATGGGAACCTCGACCGACTCGACACTGAGGAGACCACCCGTGGACCACAGAGGCGTGCTCATCGACGCGTACGACCGCATCAAGGAGACCGTGCACACGACGCTCGACGGCCTGGATCGGGAGGCGCTGACCTACCGCATCGATCCGGAGGCCAACACCATCGCCTGGCTGGTGTGGCATCTCGCGCGGGTGCAGGACGATCACGTCGCGGGTGTGGCGGGCAGCGAGCAGGTCTACACCGCGGACGGATGGAACGCCCGCTTCGCACTTCCGTTCGACGACGACGCCATCGGGTACGGGCAGTCGACGGAGGACGTGGGCAAGGTCGACGTCAACGCTGAGATCCTCGCCGGATACGTCGATGCCGTTCATGCGCGCACCGTCGAGTACCTCGACACCCTCACGGCAGAAGACCTCGACCGGGTGATCGACGAGAACTGGGATCCGCCGGTCACGCTGGCCGTCCGCCTCGTCAGTGTCGTGTCCGACGATCTACAGCACATCGGCCAGGCGGCCTTCATCCGTGGAGTCGTCGAGCGGCGGTGAGAGAGCCCCGTGTCGGACGGCCGTGACATCGTGACGGCACTCAGCACGAGAGGACCCGAACGATGACCACCACCACCTGGCCGCTGCGTTGGCCGGCGTCCGCACGCGATGTCGCCGACGGCATCGTCCGACTCTCCGCGGCGCTGCGAGACTCCGATGCCGACGCGGTCGACGATGCTGTGTCGGAACTGGCTTCGCAGAACGGTGTTCGCGTCGAGGACGTCTACGCCGCGATCCTGCGGATGCTCCTCGAGGCTGCTCATCCCGACGGCCTCGACGGTGACGACGTGGGCGCCGTCGTCCGCGAGGCCGCCGCGAAGGACACCGGGTCGGATCCGTCCGACGTCGTGGCCGTGGTGCTCGGCACCCTGGGGGTCCATCCGGAACCGGAGCGTCGGACGAGCGGGTCGAGCGCCGAGGACGAGAGTCAGGACCCCGACGACCGGCGAGACGACGGCCAGGTGGTCGTGGCGAGAATGGCCGCGGCGCCTGCGATCCGTGCGTCGGCAGCGGTCACGGACGTGCTCCTCGCCCGCATCGGATCACCGATCGAGGCCGTGGTGACCATGGTCGTCGACGACATCGCCGCCGCGGAGACCATCGAGTGGCCGTGATCGCTCGTCCGATCCGGTGGCACCGGCACGGGTAACGTGAGCCCCCATGCGCGAGACACTGACGTGGGACCTGTTCGGCACGGCGTCGCGTGAGCTCACACGCACCGTCGTGGACAGTGGCTTCCGGCCGGACATCGTCATCGCGATCGCACGCGGCGGACTCATCCCGGCCGGGGCTCTGGCCTACGCGATGGGTGTGAAGGCCGCCGGCACGCTCAACGTCGAGTTCTACACCGACGTCGAGGAGACGCTGCCGGATCCGGTGGTGCTCGCGCCATTGCTCGACACCGATGCACTCGTGGGCAAGAAGCTGCTCGTCGTGGACGACGTCGCCGACTCCGGGCGCACTCTCGCGCTGGTCGTGGGCTTACTGAAAGAGCATGCAGCAGAGGTGAAGTCCGCCGTCGTCTACACCAAGCCCCGCACCATCATCACGCCGGACTTCTCGTGGCGGGAGACCGATCTGTGGATCGAGTTCCCGTGGTCCTCGGAGCCGGTCATCGAACAGGATTGACCTGCTGCCGTCAGCGGATCGCCACCTCGGCGCCGCGGAGTGCGGGTGCGCCGATCAGCGTCGTCCAGGACGGGACCGCGGTGGGCTCGACGCCGCTGCCCTGTCCGTAGATGACGGCCAGCGTGTCTCGCTCGGCGTCCGATCCGGCGTACGACGCGTCGGCCGGAACGGGTGACTGCTGTGGGAGCGATGCGTACTCGATGTCCTGTGGGCCGGGATTGCGTGAGGGCACCTGGTACGACCCGTCGTTGAGTCCACTGCCCGGGTACTGCGGGAAGAACCGTCCGGGTGCGGTGACGTCCTGATAGCAGGCGGCCGGCCTGTCGTCGAAGAGGCGCGGTTCGTCCTGGTTGGGGAGGTAGCCGCCGCGCGGGTTGACGAAATTGATGGTGGCGCGCGCACCGGGGTACGGATCACCCACTCCCAGAATGCGTCTCGCCTCCCCAAATCAGGCCCGCGAACTTGGGCAGCATGCACCCGAACGTGGGGGAGAACTCGGCGAGCAACTCCAACGTCTCTCTGCTGCCGTCGGCGATGGTGATGATCGACTCGGCGTTCGCCGCGAGCAGGTCCGCGGTGCTGCCGGACGATGCGGTCGCCGACGTCAGAAGCGTGTCGACGGCGGGACGTCGCTCGACGAGCGTGTTGCCCGTGACGGTGAGATTGTCGAGCGCGTCGAGCAGATCGGGAGCCGCGGTGGAGTAGGTCTCCGTCAGGGCGGCGAAGTCGACGAGATCCTGCTGCAGCGCGGGCAGCTCACGGCTGAGGCCGGTGACGATCTCGTCGAGTCGGTCGAGTGTGCGACCCAGTGCCTCGCCTCGCCCGTCGAGGGCCTGCGACAGCGCGCCCAGAGTGGTGGCCAGCTTGTCCGGGGGAATGGCGTCGAGCAAGGGCAGCAGGCTGTCCAGTAATTGGCCGACCTCGATGGCGTTGCCGCTCGTGTCCTGCTCGATGACGTCGCCCTCCGCGATGGGAGTGGCCGTTCCTCCTCGCGGAATCTGAAGTGCGACGTAGCGCTCGCCGAACAGCGTCTTGGGCAACAGACGCGCCGTCACGGACGCCGGAATCATCGGCGCCGAGTCCTCCTCGAGCGCGATGCGGGAGATCACGACACCGTTCTCCGTGGTCGACGATCGCACCTGGCCGACGATGACTCCCCGCACCTTGACGTCGGCGTCGGGTGGCAGCGCGTTTCCCACCGAATCGGTGCGCAGTTCCACCGTCACCACGGACTCGAATGTCCGGGCGTACACCGCGGTGGTGAAGCCGACGAAGGCCACCACGGCCAGAAAGAACGCGAGACCGGCCAGGCGGCGCACCATCATCCGGGAATGGTGACCGCGATCACACCATTTGTCAATGGCCTCTCGACCGTTGACACGAAAGGATCACGGGGCGCTGATGTCGATGAGCACCTTTCCGGTCACCCCGGACTCGACGGCGGCATGAGCGTCGGCCGTGGCACCGAGAGAGAAGCGGTGCAGCGGCAGCCCGTGCGACTCACCGACCGGAAGTGCACCGGCCCGAACAGCCTCGGTCACGTCGTGCTTCGCGGCCTCGAGAGCGGCGGTTCCCACGGTGTACAGCAGCACGAACTGGTACCGGATGTTGCCGACCATGCTCGGGCGGATGTCGATGGAGACCGCGTCGCCGCCGTTGTTCGCGTAGATCGCGACCGACGCGCGGGGTGCGGCGACGGCGGCATCGAGCTCCGCGTTCTGGGCGGGAGCCACCTCGACGATGATGTCCACACCGTGCGGAGCCAGTTCGCGGATGCGAGCCACAGCGTCGCCGGACTTGTAATTGACGATGTGGTGCGCACGGGCTGCGGTGGCCAGACCTGCCTTCTCCGGGCCGCTCACCGTCGTGATGACGGTGGCGCCGGCCCAGCGGGCCAGTTGGATCGCGGCGTGGCCGACCGCACCTGCACCGCCGGCGACCAGGACGGTCTTGCCGTCCAGTGCGCCCGGATGGAGACGGGACGGTCCGTCCTCGGACACGGTGAGCGCGCGATGGGCGGTCACCGCCGGGACGCCGAGCGAGGCGCCGAGGTCGAAGTCGGCGTTCTCGGGCAGCCGGACCACGCGATCCGCCGGGACGACGGTGAACTCCTGGGCGGTTCCGGTGGGGCGCTCGTGCTGGGCGAGCAGCAGCCACACCCGGTCACCGGTGGCGATGCCCTCGACCTCCGGGCCGACCGCGTCGACGACACCGGCCCCGTCCTGGCCCGGAACCACCTCGTCGAACGCGGGCTTCTGCCCCGGACCCGCGCCCGTCCGCGACTTCCAGTCGGTGGGATTGACCCCCGCGACGACGAGGCGCACCCGCACCTCGCCGACGCCGGGCTCCACGATGTCGCGGTCGACTGCGGTCAGGACGGAGGGTGCACCGGTCTCGGTGTAGACGATTGCCTTCATGTGTGGGGCAACGATTCGACCGGGGGGTCCTGTTCCTGAGAGGGCGCCGCTCGAACGTTCACTTGACCGATCGGCCCCCATGGCATGGACTCACGGGCGTGCACGAGACTTCTCTGAACCGCCGCGGCTTCCTCCGGACCACCACCCTCGCCGCAGGGGTGGGCGCCGCGGCGACCCTCACCGCCCGGACCGCGGCGGCGCAGTCGTCGTCCGTCTTCCGACACGGTGTCGCCTCGGGCGACCCACTCGAGGATGCGATCCTGCTGTGGACCCGCGTCACGCCGACCCCCGACGCGACGCCGGGGTCCGGCCGTGGACCGGCCACCACCGTCACGTGGGATCTGGCGCGCGACGCCGCGCTGACCGACGTGGTGCGCTCGGGCAGCGTCGTCACCTCTGCAGACACCGACCACACGGTGAAGGTCGACGTCACCGGTCTGAGCCCGGCGACGACCTATCACTACCGCTTCACGGCGGCGGGCGAGTCGTCGACGGTGGCCACCACCCGTACTGCCCCTGCCGCCGGGGCCGACGTCGCGCGCCTGCGATTCGGCGTCGTGTCGTGCGCCAATTGGGAGTCGGGGTACTTCTCCGCGTATCGCCATCTCGCCGCCCGCCAGGATCTCGATGCGATCATCCATCTGGGCGACTACATCTACGAGTACGAGACCGGCGGCTTCGAGGGCAAGAACGGCGTCGTGCGAGTGCACGATCCACTGCACGAGATCGTCTCTCTCGCCGACTACCGAATCCGGCACGGCCAGTACAAGTCCGATCCGGATCTCCAGGCCGCTCACCGAGGTGTTCCGTGGATCTGCACGTGGGACGACCACGAGTCGGCGAACGACGCCTACGCCACGGGCGCCGAAAACCATCAGCCGGACACCGAGGGGGACTGGGCCTCGCGCAAGGCCAACTCGGTTCAGGCCTACTACGAGTGGATGCCCGTGCGCGCTGCGGGAACCGCGAACAACCGGCACCTGTACCGCCGACTGCGGTTCGGGACGCTGATGGAGCTGTCGATGCTCGATCTCCGCACCTACCGTTCGAAGCAGGTGCTGCCGTTTCAGGGCCCGGCGGTGGACTCGCCGGATCGCACCATCACCGGCGCCGACCAGATGGCGTGGCTGACGGCAGGTCTGACGTCGTCGCCCACGCAGTGGCGCATCATCGGCAACCCGGTGATGATCACGCCGACTCTGATTCCGCCGCTGGACCCCGAGGCGGCGCGAGGTGTCACCCAGCTGCTCGGGCTCCCGGCCGCCGGAGTGTCCTACAACGCCGATCCGTGGGACGGGTACACGGCCGACCGGCGCAGGCTGCTCGACGCGATCCGTACCGCGGGAGTCGACAACACCGTGTTCATCACCGGCGACATCCACTCCTCGTGGGCCTGCGACATCCCGGTCGACGCCGCGGCGTACCCGGCGGCGGGAACGGTAGCGACCGAGCTGGTGGTCACGTCGGTCACCTCGGCGAACATCGACGACTTCCTGAAGGTCCCGGAGCACACGGTCGGGCGGGTGGCGGAGGAGGCGTTCAAGGCCTTCAACCACCACGTCAAGTACGTCGATCTCGACACTCACGGGTTCGGTGTCTTCGAGGTGACGCCGTCGGGCGCGCAGATGGATCACTGGTACGTCACAGCCAAGGAGGACCCCGCGTCGACGGCCTACTTCGGTGCGGGTTTCCGCGTCGGGTCGGGCACGCAGACGGTGGCTCCGGCTCCGCGCCTGGCTCCCTGACTGCCCTGACGTACCGTCGGCTCGGGGAATCTAGACTGTTCCTCCGTGTCGACGCCCAAGATCGTGCTGTTCTACGTGTTCACGCCGCTTCCGGACCCCGAGGCGGTCCGGCTGTGGCAGCACACCCTGGCGTCCGCACACGGGCTCACCGGCCGGATCATCGTTTCCCCGCACGGCATCAACGCGACGGTGGGCGGCGACGTCCGCGCGGTCAAGAAGTACGTCCGTGGCACTCGTGAGTACGCGCCGTTCGCGACCGCGGACGTCAAGTGGTCGGACGGCCGCGGCGGCGACTTCCCCAAGCTCAGTGTCCGGGTGCGTCCCGAGATCGTGACGTTCGGAGTACCGGACGAACTCCACGTGACCGCGGACGGCGTCGTGGGAGGTGGCCGGCACCTCGCACCCGAGGAGGTGCACGACCTGGTGGCCGAGCGGGGGGACGACGTCGTCTTCCTCGACGGCCGCAACGCCTTCGAGGCCGCGATCGGACGATTCGACGGCGCTGTGGTTCCGGACGTCGAGAACACGCGAGAGTTCGTGGCTCAGTTGGATTCCGGGGTGTTCGACCATCTGAAGTCGAAGCCCGTCGTCACCTACTGCACCGGGGGCGTGCGATGTGAGGTGTTGTCCTCCTTGATGCGCTCGCGCGGCTTCGAGGAGGTCTACCAGCTGGACGGCGGCATCGTGCGGTACGGCGAGCGGTACGGGGACGACGGGCTCTGGTCCGGGTCGCTGTACGTGTTCGATCAGCGCGGCACCGTCTCGTTCTCCGACCACCCGGCCGTCATCGGAACCTGTTCACGCTGCGATGTTCCCACCTCGCGGTACCTCGACACGGACGACGGCCACGGTCGTGGGTTGGCTCTGGTCTGCACCGAGTGCGTCCCCACGTGACCGTGCCGTTGCCGTTCCGTGACGGGCTCGCACCGCTGCGGCATCGGTTGCCCCACGGCGAGCATCCGGCGACCACGCTCGACTATCTGGAGAGCGTGCTGCCCGGCGACGCGTGGCGGGCGACGATGGCGGCGGGGGAGGTGGTCGACGAGCGCGGCCGCCCGTACAGCGAGGACACGGCCTATCGCGCCGGTGCCGTCGTGCACTTCCACCGGATCCCGGAGCCCGAGGTGCCGGTTCCCTTCGAGATGGAGATCCTGCACGTCGACGACGCGATCGTCGTCGTCGACAAGCCCCACTTCCTCGCGACCATCCCGCGCGGGCGTCACATCACCGAGACCGCGACGGTGCGGCTGCGGCGGCTCTTCGACGAGCCGGACATCACGCCGGCCCATCGGCTCGACCGCGCCACCGCGGGAGTCCTGATGTTCACCAGAGCAGCCCGATTCCGTCGGGCGTACCAGGACCTCTTCGTCGACGGGAGCGTGGACAAGGAGTACGAGGCCGTCGCCGGATTCGACCCCGGCCTCACCTTCCCGCGCAGTGTCGAGAGCCGGATCGTCAAGGAACACGGCGTCATGACCGCGCACGAGGAACCGGGTGAGCCGAACAGCGAGACACGGGTGGAGATCATCGAGAGGGTGGGCGACGCGGCGCGCTACCGGCTCTTCCCTCGCACGGGCAAGACGCATCAGCTGCGCCTGCATCTCTCCTCGCTCGGCATCCCGATCCACGGCGACCCGTACTACCCGACGTTCACGTCCGTCGCGCCCGACGACTTCTCGACACGCCTGCAGTTGCTCGCGCGCCGATTGAGCTTCACCGATCCGCTCACCGGCGACCCCCGCACCTTCCGCTCACGGAGAGAACTCCGGCTCGTCTGATTCCGGCCGGCCTCCGGCCTTCCCGCTTTCCGACCCCGGCCGGCCTCCGGCCTTCCCGCTACATGAGCCCGTTGGGGTCGTCCACCTCGACGTCGTGGCCGTCGCCGCGCAGTCGCTCGATCAACTCACCGAGCAGCCGCACCGCAGCTCCGTTGACCGCTCGGGCGGGCTCGAGCTCGAAGCCGATGCGTGTCGGCTCGTCCGGAAGGTCGGCCAGGACGCGGCTCATGATGTTCTCCGCGCCGGCGAACCGGATGTCGCCCTGCAGCTCGTACACCGTGCGGCCGTCTTCCTCACGGGCCCGGCGCACCGCGGAGTGACCGGACGGGGCGATGTCCATCATGTGCAGATCCATGTCCCGCGACAGTCGTTCGAACACCTCGACCCCGCGCACGCTGTTGCCACGGTCGTCGAGTCGTGGGGAGTGGACGGCGATCCCGAGCTGACCGGGCAGCACCCCGATGATCGCGCCGGACACACCGCTCTTCGCCGGAATGCCGACGTTCGCGATCCAGTCGCCCGTGCCGTCGTACATCCCGCACGTGGTCATGGTCGAGAGCACCTGTCGCACGACGGCGGACGTCGCCACTCGCTCGCCGCTCTCGGGATGGACACCGCCGTTCGCCATCGTCGCGGCGAGCATCGCGAGGTCGGGTGTGGTCACGTCGACGCTGCACTGCTTGGCGTACCCGGTGACGACCTCGTGTGCATCGCACTCGAGGACCTTCACCGAGGCCAGCATGTGGGCGAGGGCCAGGTTCCGGTCGCTCGACTCCATCTCGGCGTCGAACACCTCGTCGTCGATAGAGAGGTCGCGGCCGACGAACGCGGAGTGCAGCGCGAGGATCCGGTCGACGCGATGCTCGACGTCACGCCCCTCGACCAACGAGTGTGCGGCGATGGCACCGGCATTGATGAGCGCGTTGCGCGGTCGGCCGGTGTCGCGTTCGAGCGAGATCTCGTTGAAGGCGTCGCCCGACGGCTCGACGTCGATCTTACGGTGTACGGCGTCGAGCCCACGATCCGCCAGCGCGAGTGCGTAGGTGAGTGCCTTGGAGATGGACTGGATCGAGAAGGACGAGTCCACGTCGCCGGCGCAGTAGACCGTGCCCTCGACGGTGACGACGGCGACCGAGAACACGTCGGGGTCGGCCTCCGAGAGGATGCGGTTCCCCGTGAGGACCTCGCCGCCGTCCGAGTCCCGGCAGTCGCGCAGCACGGCCTCCAGGTAGTCGGTGATCGGCGAGGTCACCGTGGCTCGATGTGCGCGCGCCGGAGGATGTCGTCGGGAGTGACGGCGTGCAGTGCGTCCAGGTAGGCGACCGCGAACGAGCCGGGCGCGGTGGCGGTCTCGGCCGCGATGTCGGCGGCGACCGTCGCGTGCGTGTGGGCCGCGATCGTCGCGACTCCGTGGTCGTCGACCGCGGCGCAGTACGCGGCGACGAGAGCTCCGAGCGAACACCCGGTTCCGGTCACCTTCGTCATGAGGACGCTGCCGCCGTGCACCGTCGCGAGTCCGCCCTCGTGGGCGATGTGGTCGATCGCCCCACTCGCGGACACCGCTGTCGAGTAGGCGAGCAGGCCACGTGCGGCGTCGACAGCGTCCGCCGGATCGTCCGAGCTGTCCACGCCGCGTCCGGACCCGTTCCGCTCGTCGGTGTCGAGTCCGGTCAGGCGGTGGAGACCGATGATCTCGGAAGCGTTTCCCCGCACGGCTGCGGGTCGGTGCTCGAGAAGGTCGCGGGCGAGTGCGCCGCGCCACGGCAGTCCACCGGCAGCGATGGGGTCCAGTACCCACGGGGTGCCCGCAGCCGCGGCGGCCGCCGCGGTGGCCAGGTACACCTCACGCAGCTGCGGCTGGGGCGTGCCGAGGTTGATCAGCACCGCGTCGGCCACCCCGGCGAACAGCGCCGCCTCGTCCTCGTTGTCCACCATGGCCGCACTGGCACCGGCGGCGAGGAGCACGTTCGCGGTGAAACCCGCTGTGACGTAATTGGTCACGGCGTGGACGAGGGGCGCGCGGTCACGCAGCGCGACGAGCGCGTCGGCCACGGAGGTCGTCGGGTCGGTCATGAGACGGGTATACCCGCTCGGTGCTTCGCGTCACCTCGCGCGGTACCGGTGGCGCATGGTCCCCGGTGTGTTGTAGCCTTATCGCAGCTGACAGGTCGTAGTTTTTGTGTGTTCGTGTTCATGCACGCTCGCTGGGAACTTGTAGTTGCGAGCGTGTGCGTCTTTCTGAGGAAACTCGGAGTTCGTCACGTTCAGTGCCGGCCCGGGTTTCACACGGTGTGGAACTCGAAGTATCAGCTGTAGGGAGCAACACCATGACTCAGGGCACCGTCAAGTGGTTCAACGCCGAAAAGGGCTTCGGCTTCATCGCTCAGGAAGATGGACCTGACGTGTTCGTCCACTTCTCCGAGATCCAGGGCACCGGCTTCAAGAGCCTCGAAGAGAACCAGCGCGTCGAGTTCGAGGTCACCTCGGGCGCCAAGGGTCCTCAGGCGAGCGGCGTTCGCGCGATCTGATTTCGGAGTAACCCACCGAAACTTCACACTGGGGCCGGACACCGACAGGTGTCCGGCCCCAGTGGCATGTCCGGGGGTGGGTCGCACACAGGTTTTCGGGCGGACGCTCGGCGCTCGTCCGACGCTCGGGTTAATGTTCCATCACAGCCACGAGCGAAACGGAGCACACCCGTGCCGAACACCCTTTCCAGAGCAACACTCTCCACCGTCGCAGTCGCGAGCGCGTTCACCCTGGTCACCGCCTGTGGGTCAGCGCCGGAAGACAGCGCGAGCGGCGGATCCGACTCGGGTGACTTCACCCCGTGCATGGTCTCCGACTCCGGCGGCTTCGACGACAAGTCCTTCAACCAGCTGAGCTACGAGGGCCTGCAGACCGCGGCCGGCGAACTGAACGTCGAGCCGATCACGGTGCAGTCGAACTCCCCGACGGACTACACGCCCAACCTGAACAACCTCGTCGATCAGGGCTGCGGACTGGTGGTCACGGTCGGTTTCGCGCTCGCGGACGCCACCAAGGAAGCCGCGGAGCAGAACACCGACGTCAACTTCGCCATCGTCGACGACTCGTCCATCGAACTGGACAACGTCAAGCCGCTGACCTACGACACGGCGCAGTCCGCGTTCCTCGCCGGCTACGCCGCAGCGAGCTACAGCAAGACCAACACTGTCGGTACCTTCGGCGGATCGCAGTTCCCCACCGTCACCATCTTCATGGACGGCTTCGCCGACGGTGTGAAGTACTTCAACGAGCAGAAGAACCGCGACGTGCGCGTCATCGGTTGGGACGTCGACGCCCAGAACGGCTCCTTCACAGGTGGATTCGAGGCGAACGAGGTCGCGAAGAACACCGCGCAGGGCCTCATCGACCAGAACGCCGACGTCATCTTCCCGGTCGGTGGTCCGATCTACCAGTCCGCTGCCCAGGCCATCCGTGACGCGAACCGTCCGATCGCGCTGATCGGCGCCGACGCCGACGTGTACGTCTCCGACCCGTCGGTGTCCGACCTGGTGCTCACGTCGGTGACCAAGGGCCTCGCCACCAGTACCGAGGAAGTGGTCAAGGCGGTCGGCGACGGCTCCTTCGACAACACCCCGTACGTCGGCACGCTCGAGAACGACGGTGTCGGCATCGCTCCGTTCCACGATTTCGAGTCGCAGGTCGATCCGGCTCTGCAGGGTGAACTCGACACGATCCGCGCGGGCATCATCGACGGATCGATCACGGTCACGTCGCCCTCGTCGCCCAACTGACGATGGCGTCGAACGACACCGCGTCCACGCTCGACAGCAGCCCCGTGCACGACCTGCCGAAGCTCGAACTCCGGGGCATCACCAAGCGTTTCGGTTCCCTGGTCGCCAACGACCACATCGATCTGACCGTCGAGGCGGGGGAGATCCACTGCCTGCTCGGTGAGAACGGTGCCGGGAAGTCGACGCTGATGAACGTCCTCAGCGGCCTGTACCGGGCGGAGGAGGGCGAGATCCTCATCGACGGGGAGCGGCGCACCTTCGCCGGCCCCGGCGAGGCGATGACCGCCGGGATCGGCATGGTGCACCAGCACTTCATGTTGATCCCGGTGTTCACCGTCGCCGAGAACATCATCCTGGGCAACGAGAAGACGACGTTCGGCGGTCGCCTCGATCTCGACGCGGCTCGTGCGCTGGTACGGGAGGTGTCGGCCCGCTTCGGATTCGACGTGGATCCGGACGCGACAGTGGGCGATCTCCCGGTCGGCGTGCAGCAGCGCGTCGAGATCATCAAGGCGCTCTCCCGCGAGGCCGACATCCTGGTCTTCGACGAGCCGACGGCGGTCCTCACCCCGCAGGAGACCGACGAGCTGATGACGATCATGCGTCAGCTCGCCGAGGCGGGAACGGCCATCGTCTTCATCACGCACAAGCTGCGTGAGGTGCGCGTGGTCGCCGATCGCATCACCGTCGTCCGCCTCGGGAAGGTCGTCGGCCAGGCCGAGCCGACCGCCACCGACGGCGAACTGGCGTCCCTCATGGTCGGTCGCGACGTGCAGTTGCGCGTCGCCAAGGACCCGGCGCAGCTGGGGGATGCCGCGCTGGTCGTGTCGAACCTGACGGTTCCGGGTGCTGCCGGCCCGGTGGTGAACGACGTGTCCTTCGAGGTGCGCGCCGGCGAGATCCTGGCGATCGCGGGCGTGCAGGGCAACGGTCAGACGGAGCTCGCCGAAGCACTGCTGGGTCTGCATCCGGCGATGACCGGTCAGATCACGCTCGACGGTGCCTCGCTGGTCGGTCGCGACGTGAAGTCCGTGCTCGACGCCGGTGTGGGTTTCGTTCCCGAGGACCGCACCGAGGACGGACTCGTCGGCGAGTTCACCATCGCCGAGAACCTCATGCTCGACCGGTCGCACGGCGGGCCGTTCTCCGCTCGTGGCAGCATCGTGCGGTCCTTCCTCCGGTCGTTCGCGTCGGAGAAGGTGTCGGAGTTCGACATCCGCACGCCGAGCATCGACACGGCCGTCGGCAGACTCTCGGGCGGTAACCAGCAGAAGGTCGTGCTCGCACGGGAACTCGGGCGCGATCTGCGCCTGCTCATCGCGTCGCAACCCACGCGCGGAATCGACGTGGGATCCATCGAATTCGTGCACAAGCGCATCGTCGCGACGCGGGACGCGGGCACCCCCGTCATCGTGATCTCGTCCGAACTGGACGAGGTGTCGGCGCTGGCCGACCGCATCGCGGTGATGTACCGAGGCACCATCGTCGGCATCGTGTCCGGCGACGCCTCACGAGAAGAGTTGGGACTGCTCATGGCCGGAGGCCACTCCACCGACGCGAACACCGAGGGAGCCGCGTGACCGCGACGGACACCGCGACGCCGCCGTCCACGTCCGAGTCGGTGCTGCGCAAGATCGCCAGTGGCAGTGTGCTGCTGTCCCTGCTGTCGGTCCTGATGGCGTTCGTCGTCGGCGCGATTCTCATCGCCGTCACCGATCCGCAGGTGCGTGAGACGGCGGGCTACTTCTTCTCACGCCCCACGGACATGCTCTCCGCGATCTGGGACTCGGTCTGGGGCGCCTACTCGGCGCTCTTCCAGGGCAGTGTCTACAACTTCCGACGGCCTCGGTTCGCGGACGGTATCCGTCCGCTCACCGAGACCCTCACCTTCGCCACCCCGCTGATCGCCGCGGGTCTCGGTGTCGCGCTGGCGTTCCGGGTCGGCATGTTCAACATCGGCGGCCGCGGCCAGATGCTGATCGCCGCCGCGTGTGCCGGCTACGTCGGGTTCACCTTCGACCTGCCGCCCTACGTGCACCTCATCGTCGCGATCCTGGCCGGTGTCGTCGGCGGCGCGCTGTGGGGCGGCATCGCCGGACTGCTGCGAGCGCGGACCGGCGCGCACGAGGTGATCGTGACGATCATGCTCAACTACGTCGCGTTCTACCTGATCTCGTACCTGCTGCGCACTCCCGGCGCGCTGCAGGCACCCGGCTCCAACAACCCCAAGACGCCCGCGATGATGGACGACGCGATCCTGCCGTCGCTGTTCGGATCGAAGTACTCGCTGCACTGGGGATTCGTCCTCGTCATCGCCGTGACCGCAGCTGTGTGGTGGTTGCTCGAGAGGTCGAGCGTCGGCTTCCGGTTCCGCGTCGTGGGGGAGAACGCCTCCGCGGCCCGCGTGGCCGGCATCAAGGTCGAGCGCGTGTACATCTACGCGATGGTCCTGTCGGGTGCCCTGGTCGGGCTCGCTGGTGTCGCACAGGTGCTCGGTACCGTCACCACGGGTTTCTCCGCTGACATCGACGCCGGCATCGGATTCGACGCCATCACGGTGGCACTGCTGGGGCGCTCGCGTCCGTGGGGTGTGTTCGCCGCCGGCATCCTGTTCGGAGCCTTCAAGGCGGGCGGCTTCGCGATGCAGGCCGCGGAGTCGATCCCCATCGACATCGTGCTCGTCGTCCAGTCGGTCATCGTCCTGTTCATCGCCGCGCCGCCTCTGGTGCGAGCGGTGTTCCGACTACCCGAACCTCGAGCGAAAGGGGTGAGCTGATGAGCACACTCGCCACGGCTCCTCCTGACGCCGGGTCCCGTCCCGCCGCCTCCTGGAAGCTTCCCGTCGTCCTGGGTGTCGTCACCGTCGTCGCGCTGCTGGCCTTCGGGCTGCGGGGCGACAGCGGCACCAGCACGTTCTCCCTGGCCAGTGACAGCGACTTCGTCAGGTTGCCGGACGTGGGGCTGCCCGCGCGCGCCACGTGCATCGCGCTCGTGATCCTGCTCGCCGCCCTCACGCTGGTCAGTGCGGTTCGCACCCGGGCGGGGCAGCGCACACCGGTGGCGGTCACCGCGGTGTTCGCCGTCGCGTTCGTCCTGCTGTTCCTCACGTGGTCCGCGGTGGGCGAGACCATTCCCGTGCCGGGGCTGCTCCTCGGAACCGTCGCCCTCAGCACGCCGCTGATCTTCGGTGCGCTCGGCGGCGTCGTCTCCGAGCGCGTCGGCATCATCAACATCGCCATCGAGGGCCAGCTCCTCGGCGGCGCGTTCGTCAGCGCGGTGGTCGCGACGCTCACCGGGTCGCCGTACGTCGGTCTCGCCGCGGCACTCGTCGCAGGAGCCTTGGTGGGCAGCGTCCTCGCGGTGTTCTCCATCCGGTACTTCGTCAACCAGGTCATCGTCGGCGTGGTGCTCAACGTGCTCGTCGTCGGGCTCACCAGCTTCCTGTACTCCAAGGTGCTGGTCCCCAGTGCCGCGACACTGAACACGCCGCCGCGCTTCCCCCGCATCGAGATTCCGCTGCTCTCCCAGATCCCGATCATCGGTCCGGTGCTGTTCCGGCAGACGGTCATCGAGTACGTCATGTACATCGCTGTGGCGGCCGTGTTCGTCGGCCTCTTCCGCACGCGGTGGGGCCTGCGGTTGCGCGCGGTCGGTGAGCATCCGCGCGCCGCTGACTCCGTGGGTATCGACGTCGCACGCACCCGCTTCTGGAACGTCTGCCTCGCGGGCGCCATCGCCGGCATGGGCGGCGCGTACTTCACCCTGGGGTCGGTCGGTGCGTTCGGCAAGGAGATGACCGCCGGTGCCGGCTACATCGCCCTCGCCGCCGTGATCTTCGGACGCTGGGATCCCGTCCGTGCGACGTTGGCGGCCCTGCTGTTCGGATTCGCGTCCAACCTGCAGAACGTGCTCGGCATCATCGGCTCGCCGGTACCCAGCGAGTTCATGTTGATGCTGCCCTACGTGGTCACCATCCTGGCGGTCGCCGGGCTCGTCGGGAAGGTGCGTGGTCCCGCCGCGGCGGGCAGACCGTATCCCTGATCGGCGTCCGATGTTTGTCGGGCGCCGACAGCAGGGAACCCCCGTCCGTGGACGGTCGTACGGCCGCCCGTGCTCGAAGAAGGGACACCCGGAACTCATGTCACGCATCGCAGTCGTCGGCGGCCACGGCAAGATCGCCCTGAAGCTCGCGAAGATACTGACCGAGAGTGGGCACCAGGTCACCTCGCTGATCCGCAATCCCGATCAGACCGTCGACATCGAGAAGACCGGCGCCACCGCCGTCGTCGCGGACGTCGAGGCGCAGACCACCCAGGAGATCGCCGGAACCGTGACCGGCCACGACGCCGTCGTCTTCGCTGCCGGCGCCGGGGGTGGCGATGCCGACCGCACGTACGCCGTGGACCGCGACGCCGCCATCCGCTGCATCGACGCGGCGTCCGCGTCGGGCGTCCCGCGGTTCGTGCTGGTGTCGTACTTCGGTGCCGGACCGGATCACGGTGTCTCCCCGGACGACTCCTTCTACGCGTACGCCGAGGCGAAGGCCGAGGCCGATCAGCACCTGAAGAACAGCGACTTGTCCTGGACCATCGTCGCGCCGTCCGGCCTCACCGATGACGCCGGCACCGGCTCCATCACCACCAAGGAGCAGGGAGCGACGGGTGCCTCGGTCAGTCGCGACGACGTGGCCGCCGTGATCGCCACCGTGCTCGACACCCCGTCCACCGCCGGCCGCATGATCGAGTTCGACCAGGGCGAGACGCCCATCGCCGACGCGCTGAGCTGACTCCCGGTCGGAACGGTCACCGGGTGAGAGGCTGACCCGGTGACCGTTCGACTCTTCGCCACCGATCTCGACGGGACGCTGCTGCGCTCCGACCGGACCATCTCAGCGCGCACCGCCGACGCCATGGCGGCAGCGCGAGACGCGGGGATCGACGTGGTGTGGGCGACCGCCCGTGCTCGGCACTCCGTGCACGAGTTCGCCGAGCAGAGCGGTTTCCGCGGAATTGCGGTGTGCGCCAACGGCGCCGTCCTCATCGATCTCGCCGACGGGACACCCCAGATCACCGAGACGGTGGGGATGGACGTCGCCATCGGTCAGGCCGCGGTCTACCGGGTGCGCGCCCTCGTACCGGGAACCGTGGTCGCCGCGGTCGGACCCACCTCGTTCGTCGCGGAGTCGGGCTACGCCGCGTTGTGCGTGTTCTCCGACCATCACCGCGACCCGTCCACCATGGACACTGTCGTGGGTGGTGATTTCCCGTCCGACAGCGACCGGCCTCCGGCCTTCCCGTGGTTGCGGGAGGACATGGTGAAGATCGTCGCCCGCCACGCCACCGTGCCGAGCGTGGATCTCTACCGCGCGTTGCTCGCCGGCGGTGTCGACGATGTCTCGGTCACCCATTCCGGCGCGCCCTACGTGGAGATCGCCGCGCGCGGAGTGTCCAAGGCGACCGCTCTGGCGGCGCTGTGCGAGCGCCGCGGAATCGCACGGCGGGAGGTCGCGGCCGCCGGCGACGCACGCAACGATCTGGAGATGCTCGCGTGGGCCGGCACCGCGATCTGTCCGTCCAATGCCATCCCCGAGGTGCAGGCTCTCGTCGATCGGGTGGTCGCGAGCAACGACGACGACGGCATCGCGGAGTACCTCGAGGAGTTGACACACCCCCGCGTCGGTCAGGGTTAGGCTACCCTCAGCTGCATGACCGACGCAGCGACCAGCGAGCAGACCAAGGGCTGGCAAGGCACGGTCCTCAAGCTGATGGGCGGCTCGGACGTGCTGCTGACCGTCCTCGCGGCGGAGGACGTCACCCCGCACTACCGCCGGTTGACGGTCTCCGCGGGTGGACTGTTCACGCGTAAGCCCATGCATCCCACGATGTGGTTGCGCCTGTGGTTTCCCACCGACGACGGCAGTGCCTCGCTGCACCACCGTGCCTACACGGTCGTGAACCCGGACCCCGAGAACGACCGCTTCGACCTGGAGTTCGCGCTGCACGACGGTCCGGCCGCGCACTGGGCGCGACGCGCCGCCCCCGGCGACACCCTCGAGGCGACCTTCCAGGGCTCGAAGTACGCGGTACCGGACCCGCTTCCCGCCGGGTACCTCATCGCGGGAGACAGCGCGGCACTTCCCGCGGTGAACTCGTTGCTGGCCGCACTGCCCGACTATCTTCCCGTCACTCTGTGGCTCGAGACCGTGCACGACGGCGACGACGCGCTCCCGCTCGCAGCGACGAGCGCCACGCAGGTCCATCGAGTACGACGGCGTGACGACGGTGCCTCGATGGTGGAGGCCGTCTCGGCCGCAGCGTTCGACGCGTCCCGCCACGCCGCATGGGTCGCGTGCGACACGGTCACGACGCGCTCGATCGCGTCGATCCTGAAGTCCGACTACCGCGTTCCGCGCAGGTCGGTCAAAGCTCAGGGGTACTGGATTCCCTGAGCGTCACGCACGACGGGGGCTGTCAGGGACGACCGTGATACGTCTTGGCCGCGGTGGTGGACAGCAGGGCCACGATGACGAACCCCATCAGGCCGTTGACGATCGCGGAGCCGAACGCAGCGGTGATCGCTCCCGCGGCGAGGAACGGCAGCACGATGATCGCGACGACCACCAGTCCGGCGATCCAGCTGAAGAACGTGTTCGGTGACGGCACCGCCTGGAACAGCAGGAGCATGAACGCTCCGGCGAGGATCGCGGCGAGGGCGCCGTACACACCGGCGATCCAGGGATCCTCCAGTCCGTACATCCAGAACACGCTGGTTCCGGTTCGGTTGTAGACGGCCTGGACGATCGCCGTGGCCACCCATCCTGCGATGAACGTGGTGATGGCGGTGGCGACGACTCCGCCGATGAACGGGCCGACGTCGAACTTCAGTCCGGACGATGCGGGCTTCTGCGGCGCGTAGCGCTGAACACCGGGCTCGGCGTAGGGCTCCTGCCGACCGTAGGCCCGAGTGCGGTCGTCGTAGCCGTAGTTGCCGACGTCGCGGTTGTCGGAGTCGCGCGGGTAGCGATCGCTCATCTGCCCAGTCCTCTCGATCGGCCGCGCACGCGTCAGCGCCGCAGCGTTCAATGGCCCAACCCTAGCTGCGTGTACCCGTCACCGGTGGTACCGCACCGGCCCGTCGGATCTCGTCGTCGAGCGCCGCCGCGATGGTCTGGGCCGTGGCGGGCAGCACCGCCACCACGTCGGTCGCGTGCACCAGGTAGCGCCCGTCACCGAGCGCGTCGATCCACCGTCTGCCGGCGATCGCCTCGAGCGGGCCGTCGCCGCCGTGTCCCACGACGATCTCACCGAGCCCCTCCCGTGGCCCGTCGAGGATGTGGATCACGCGATCGCGGTCGGTGTCGCCACGCGAATCGTGCAGGTGGGACGACGGAGCGCGGACCACGTCGTCGCGGGACACGGACGACGCCGTCACCCGTCCCGCGCGGCGGTGGGGCAGCGCCGCCGTGAGGGTGTGGGTCATGCGCTCCGGTGGTACGGCGTGGACGTGGACCGTGCCGCCGGTGTCGGAGGTCGGTCCCGGGTCCTGGACCACCACGACGGCGAGCGGGAAGGCCGGAGGCCGGTCGGAATGGAGCGGGAAGGCCGGAGGCCGGTCGGAATGGAGCGGGAAGGCCGGAGGCCGGTCGGAATGGAGCGGGAAGGCCGGAGGCCGGTCGGAATGGAGCGGGATCGCGGAGTACGAGGTTGCGGCTCGGATGCGCACGCGTCGATCGCCCGACTCCACCCCGCAGGCGGTGACCTGGAGTCCGGGTCCGCCGAGCAGGGACGCGGCGGCCAGCAGCGATCGGTCGCCGAGGCGGCGGCGGGCGGCCTCGCGTTCCGCACGCAGATCCGCGGCTGTGCGGGCGCGCGTGGTCCAGGAGAAGGGGAACGGCACTCGATCGCGGCCGATCCGGTCGAGGAGTACGGCGAACTCGAGTGACGTGAGGTGCCACGAGGCGACCCCCGTGGGAGCCGCTCGAACGATCACCCGATCACCGGGGGAGCGACGAGTGGGAGCTCCCCGACCAGGCGGTCGCCGTTGTCCGCCGTGACGAGGTACCCCGCCGTGGTGTGGTCGCCGTCCTGGTCTCCACCGGCGCGGCTCCCCGGCATCATCGCGCCCGGTCCGTAGGCCGCCGCGCGGGTGCCCGCGCCGGAACCGCCCGCGCCGGCTGAGGTCGCGCTCTGCAGGACGGGGCCGGTGGTACCGCCCGAGGGGCCGCGCCCGGACGAGGATCCCGGACCGAGTGTCCGCGCGCCCGACCCACCGGATCCCGCCGATGACCGCTGCCCTGCCGTCCCGTACCCGGCGGGGGTCGAGCCGCGCCCGAAGCCTGCGGGTGAGGTCACGGCAGGCCGGGATCCCGACGGGCCGACCGGTGCCGTGCTCACGGGTGCGACACCCGACGGCGGAGCTGCGCCGTTCGGGGTGCTGCTCGTGCCTGCTCCCGCGGAGTTCTGGGCGGCGGCCGCAGGCTGTGGCCCTGCGACGGGCGTCGAGTCGCCGACCGACGCCGCCGTGGTCGGTGCGGGAGTCGCCGCGAGCGACGAGAGTGCCGTCGAACCGAGCGATGCGGCGTCGACACCTCCGCGCATGCCACCGGCCGCCGAGGACGAGGAACCCGACGCGGACCCGCTCGCCGGATCTCCCGGCGGCGTGAGCACCGGCACGCCGTGATCGGCTCGGACGGCGGTGGGGACGTAGGTGCCGTTCATGACCGCCACGGCCTCGGCGCGCCGCTCCTCCTCCTCGGCCATCATCGCGGTGATCGACCCGGCGGCGCCGACGGGTCCGAGGAACGCGGCCGTCATCGCGGTGCGCGCCCAGTCCGACGGTGTGAACGACTGTGGGGCGGGCATGGTGGCGCGGGTGAGTGCGAACCCGTCGCGGGACTGCTCGAGCTTGCCCGCGACGATGTCCATGAGGTCGAGGGTGCGCAGCGACTCGGTGCGGTACGTCGTGATCGCGGCGAGCGCGGAGTCGGCCGCGGCGCCCTGCCAGTCGGTCCCGAGCACGGCGCCGAGGTCGTTCCACAGGGTCCACACCAGTGCGGTCGCCCGGGTGTGGGCCTCGCGCCACATCGCGGCACCGGAATCGAGGAGCTCCGGCGTGAGTTCGGTGGTGTACGCGAACATCTCGGGGTGCGACATGCCGTCGAACGCCTCCGGGACCACGACGCTCGCGCCACTCGCCGTGTCGCCCACCCTGGACCTGTCGACGGCCTCGCGGGCGACCCGGACGGCGTCGTCGGCGTGGAACTCCGCCGTCAGTCGTGCCGCGGACTCCGCCGCGTCGCTGTCGTGTCCCGTCGCGAAGTCGACCATCTCCGACGCCGCGTCCGAGATCGTCTCGCCCGCGGCACCGATCACCCCCGTGATGTCGAACCCCATGTTCGTGTCCTCCCCGACCGCGGTGCCACGATCCCCGTGACATTCGACGCGCGGACCGGCCGCACGGTTCCGCGTACGGTTGACGCGTCTCTCCCACGCGCGGCGATGCTCCTCGAGAGATCGCCGACGCTCCCGACACCGAAGGAACGTGCACCATGTCGGACCACTCAGTGCCGGGCGAGGTTCGCGAGAGCACTCCGTCCGGCGGGCCGCCCGTGGGCCGGCTCGCCGTCGTGACAGTCGTTCTCGCGATCCTGTTCGGGACGCCGCTGTGGACTCTCGCGTTCACCGGCGCGGACTGGCCGATCGCCGCGAGGATCATCGCGACGGTGGTCGCGGTCGGTGCTGCCGCCGCGCTCGTGATCGGCATGGCGAAGGGGCACGGCCGGGCACACTCCGACCGATGGGCCCGCATCGGGGACACCCTGCTCGGACTGGTGTGGATCGCGTTCGTGTGGTCGATCATCGGGCTCGTCGTACGGCTCGGGCTCGGCATCGTCGGGGTCGACGATCCGCTGCGATCACGCATCGTCGCCGGCGCCGTGCTGGCCGTCATCGTCGCGTTGGCGGTCTGGGGACGACGCGAGGCGATGCGGCTGCCGCGCACGAAGCACGTGACGGTGACGCTCGATCGACTCGGCGCCGGACTCGACGGGCTCCGCGTCGTCCTGGTGACGGACACGCACTACGGGCCGATCGAACGGTCCGTCTGGTCCTCCGACGTCGTGGCGGAGATCAATCGCCAGGACGCCGACATCGTCTGTCACGTGGGTGATCTCGCCGACGGGTCGGTGGAGCGTCGACGTGAGCAGGTGGCGCCGCTGGAACGGGTGCACGCGAAGTCGGCACGCGTCTACGTCACGGGCAACCACGAGTACTTCGGCGAGGCCCAGGAGTGGCTCGACCACATGACGTCACTGGGTTGGGACTCGTTGCACAACAGGCACATCACCGTCATGCGCGGTGGTGACAGGCTCGTCGTCACCGGGGTGGACGACAGGACCGCGCGCGGGTCGGGCGAGGTGGGTCACGGCGCGGATCTGACCGCCGCGCTGGCGGACGCGGAACCGTCGCTGCCGATCTTCCTGCTGGCGCATCAGCCGAAGCAGATCGACGCGGCAGTGGCGGCGGGAGTGGATCTGCAGGTCTCCGGGCACACACACGGCGGGCAGATCTGGCCGTTCGGATTGCTCGTCCGACTCGATCAACCGGTCGTCCACGGCCTCAGCCGACACGGCGCCCGCACGCAGCTCTACACGAGCCGGGGCACGGGGTTCTGGGGTCCACCGTTCCGTGTCTTCGCACCGAGCGAGATCACCGTGCTGACGTTGCGGTCGAGCTCTCTGGTGTGACAGTCGTGGCGGCGCCGACGCCGGCCACCGCGTCCGCCCAGTGCCCGGAGCGGACCAGGGCAAGGGTGAGGAGGAGCCGGTCGTCCGGCGCGGTGATGGATCGGCCGGTCAGTTCCTCGACCTGATGAAGCCGATAGATCACCGTGTTCCGGTGGCAGTACAGCAGTTTGGCGGCGTTGGTGGGTGAACCGTCGGTGGCGAGGACGTGCGCCAGAGTTCGGAGCAGTACCTCCCGCTGCGCGGGCGGGTGTCCGTTCAGCGACCCGAGTGCGTGGGACACGACCAGATCCGAGATCTCGTCGTCGGCAGACATGACGATGTGGGGCAGTCGGTCCGTGGCCACCGCGGCGGGAGTGTCGCCGGCGCCGATGGTGGCCGCCGTGCGCGCGGCAGCTCGGTACGCGGCGGCGAAGGTCACGAGTCCGTCCGTCGACGCGGCGATGCCCACCGGTCCGACCGCGCGTGCGGCGAGAGCCTCCGCCACCGAGCTGAGGTCCGCCTTGGCCGGGCACACGACGCCGAACTGAACCCCGTCGCGAATGTGCCAGTGCGACAGTGATGTCACGCCGTCGACGGCGTCCTCTGGTGAGGTCAGGGGTGGGTCACCTCGCTCGGACAGCGGGCCCACCACGCACGCGATCCGATGCTGTGCGGTGAGCCCCAGTGTGTTCCGCGCATCGACGACGAACGCGGGATCGGCTCCGCGCCCGTCGCGCAAGCCGTCGAGAACGGCGAGGATCTTCGTGACGTCGCGCTGCTGCATCCGTGCGGTCTCACGCCGGTACGAGTCGACGAGAATCGTGTTCTGCGCATCGAGTGCGTGCCACAACCGTTGGCCGGCGACGAGAAGCAGTCGCGGCTCGAGCAGCCCGGGATTCGCGCCGCGAGCGTTGACGAGTTCCTCCCACAACGTTCGACTACCGAGGGTGTACGCCTTGAGCACGAGTTCCATGGGGATGCCCTGGCGCGCGCGTTCGCGACCCGTGCGCCGCCACACCTCGGTGTTGTCCTCGCTACCGTGCTGCGTGCCGCTGAGCTTGCGCAGCCCCAGACGGATGTGTTCCCGCGTGCTGCGACGGACCACGGCCGTGATGTCGGAGCCGGCCTGGAGATAGTCGGGGTCCTGCTCGAACAGGGCCAACGTGATGGAGTCGGCGATGGCGTCCGCCTCCGGGATCAGCGTCGCCCACGCGCGTTGGATCGCGGTTCGTTCCTCCGCCGACAGCCGTCCGCGGACAGGGTGCAGCCCCGATCCACGGCCGATCGACGGCGACGCCATGCGCGCATTTTTGCGCACAGCGCCCGACGGTTCGAGCGGTTTGACCGAAATTGGTGCCCGCGGCATGACCCTTTTCGTGCGCGGAGACCATATCGCCGACTGTGCGGAGTGACCATAGTGAGTGCCACCAAGATGTGAGGTGGGCCACTGTGTCAACGATCGAGACCATGACCGAGTCCGTGTTCGAGCTGTCGTCCGTCACCGTGTCGTTCGGCGGCATCGTCGCCCTGTCGGACGTCGGACTCGATGTCCGACGAGGCGAGGTCGTCGGAGTCATCGGACCCAACGGGGCGGGCAAGACGACACTGTTCAACGTGGCGTGCGGCCTCGTCGCGCCGCAGTCGGGCACCGTGACCCGGAACGGCCGGGTGGTACGCCGGCTGAAGCCGACCGCGCTGGCGGCGCTCGGTATGAGCCGCACACTGCAGGGCCTCGGGCTGTTCGACCGGATGACCGTGGTGGAGAACGTCATGGTCGGTGCGGACCATCTCGCCCGGACCTCGATCGTCGCCGGGCTGCTCGGACTCGCTCGGAGCGGGGCCGACACCGCCGCGATCCGCGACCGGGCTCTGGCCACGTTGTCCGAACTCCGCATCGACGAGTACGCCGACCGGTACCCGCCCAGCCTGCCGTACGCGGTGCGCAAACGCGTCGCGCTCGCGCGGGCGCTGGTGGGGGAGCCGACGTTGCTGCTTCTCGACGAGCCGGCGTCGGGTCTGTCCAACGCCGAGATGGACGAGCTGGGTGAGCTGGTCCGCGGACTCACCTCGCGAATGTCGATCCTCCTGGTCGAGCACCACATGGATCTGGTCATGAGTGTCTGTGATCGGTTGGTGGTCCTGGACTTCGGGAAGGTCATCGCGCGCGGGACACCCGACACGGTGCGCGAGGATCCCGCTGTGCTCGCCGCCTACCTGGGGGACGAGGTGGACCGTGACGCGTGACGTCGTGCGGGACGAGGCGACCCGCGACGCCCTGACCGTGTCCGATCTGACGGTGCGGTACGGCGCCGTCACCGCGCTCGACTCCGTGTCGCTGAGGGTGCCCCGCGGCGCGGTCACCGCGGTGCTCGGGGCCAACGGTGCCGGCAAGACGACCCTGCTCCGGACGATCTCGGCGCTGCACCCGCCGGTGTCCGGCCACATCCGGATGGGCGAGGTCGACCTCGTCGGAGCGAGTCCGGAGTCGATGTCACGGCGTGGACTGTCGCATGTGCCCGAGGGCCGCGGGGTCATCGTCGAACTCACCGTGGAGGAGAACCTGCGTCTGGGAGCGTTGGGCCGCAACAGGTCCGCGGCCGTGGTGGGGATCGACCGCGTGCTGTCCATGTTCCCGGCTCTCGCGGAGCGTCGGGCGTCGACCGCGCACACGCTGTCGGGCGGTGAGCGTCAGATGCTGGTGATCGGGCGCGCCCTCATGGCGACCCCCACGATCCTGCTGCTCGACGAACCGTCGCTCGGGCTCGCTCCCCGCGTGGTGGCGCAGATCTTCCAGACGCTGCGTGACTCGGTCGACTCCGACGGCCTCACCGTCGTGCTGGTCGAGCAGAACGCCCGCAGCGCGCTGTCCATCGCCGAACACGCCGTCGTGCTGTCCCTGGGAACGGTGGCGCGGGAGGGTCCGGCGGCCGACCTCGTCGGCGACGAGGAACTCCGCCACGCCTACCTCGGCTTCTGACCACCCTCACGAAAGGACGACAGAGTGCAACAACTGCTCACCATCGTCATCAACGGAGTGACCAACGGGATGGTCTATGCCGCATTCGCTCTGGCACTCGTGCTGATCTGGCGCTCGACGCGCATCGTGAACTTCGCGCAGGCGCCGATGGCGATGATCACCACCTACGTGGCGCTCGTCGTGGTCGATGCCGGCTACTCCTACTGGGTCGGCTTCGCCGCCGCGCTCGTCTCCGGCCTCGTGCTCGGCGCGCTGATCGAGCGACTGATCATCCGGTACGTCGACAGCGCGTCGCACATCAATCCGGTGATCCTCACTCTCGGTCTCTTCATCGTGATCCACGCGGTGGCGGCACTGGTGTTCGGCAACCAGTTCCGGTCCTTTCCCGCTCCGTTCGGTCTCGACGGTCGGCGCATCGGGTCCGTGGACGTGGCGCTGACGGGCAACGACATCTACAAGGTCGTCGCGGTGCTGGTGGTGCTCGCCGCGCTGGTCGCGCTGTTCCGG
Source organism: Rhodococcus sp. BP-241 (assembly GCF_019836145.1). Classification (NCBI taxonomy): domain Bacteria; kingdom Bacillati; phylum Actinomycetota; class Actinomycetes; order Mycobacteriales; family Nocardiaceae; genus Rhodococcus; species Rhodococcus sp. BP-241. The sequence continues at coordinate 322,732 of NZ_JABUEI010000002.1, forward strand.
TTCACCGATCTCGGACTCACGATGCGCGCCAGTGCTTTCAGCCAGGAGGTGTCGCGCCTGCTGGGAGTGCGCGTGGGCCGCATGCTCACGCTGGGATGGGCGTTGGCCGCGGTGGTCGGGTCGGTCGCGGGTCTGCTCATCGCCGGCGGGTCGCTGGTGCACCCCGGCTACATGGACTCCGTCGTGGTGTTCGGATTCGTGGCCGCCGTGCTCGGCGGTCTCGACAGCCCGGTGGGCGCCGTGGTGGGCGGACTGCTGATGGGCGTCGGGCTCAGTGCGGTCAGTGGCTACATCGGGCAGGACCTCGTGTCCTTCGCGGCGCTGGTCATCCTCATCGCGGTGTTGTTGTTGCGTCCCAACGGATTGTTCGCTGCCGCGGCAGCGAGGAGGGTCTGACATGACCGTGACGACGACCGACAGGCCCACCCCCTCACCCGCACGCTCGCGCGTCGCCCGCGTGGTGTCGACTCCGGTGCGGCGGCACCTGCTCGGCGCTCTGTTGGCCCTCGTCGTGGTGATTCTCGTGCTGGAGAGCGTCAGCACGTTCCGGCAGAGCCAGCTGACGTCGGTGGCGTATCTCGCGATCGCCGCGGCCGGGCTGACCGTGCTCACCGGACTCAACGGTCAGCTCTCCCTCGGGCACGGCGCGTTCATGGCGGTCGGCGCGTACACCGCGGCACTGATGTTGCGGGCGAACGAGTCCGGCTGGTCGGTGCCCCTGGTCCTGATCGCGGCCACTGTCGTGGCCGGTCTGGTCGGGGTCGTCGTCGGGGTCGCCGCGGCGCGATTGCACGGGCCCTACCTGGCCGGCGCGACGTTGGCGCTCGCCGTCGCCGTCCCTGGTCTCGCGCTGTACTTCTCGGAGTACCTCGGGGGCGAGCAGGGTCTCATCGTGCCCAGTCCCGACGTGCCGGCCGCGCTCGACGACATCGCCTTCTTCGTCACCGGAAACGAGCTGACGTCCACGAAATTCGTGGCCTACGTCGGGTGGTTCCTGCTCGTGCTGGTGTTCTTCCTGCTGGCCAACGTGTCGTCGAGTCGCGTCGGACGACGGTGGCGCGCCGTGCGTGACGACGAGGTGTCGGCCGAGATCGCGGGGATCGACCTCGGGCGGGCACGGGTGCTGGCCTTCGTGGTCAGTGCCGCGTGTGCCGGTGCCGCCGGGGCGATCATGGCGATGGCCTCCCGCATCGCCGCGCCGAGCGGGTTCACGCTGGTGTTGTCCCTGACCCTGCTCTCCGCTGTGGTCATCGGCGGACTCGGTTCGCTGACAGGCGCTCTCATCGGTGCCGCGCTCCTCACCTACATCCCGCCGGTGGTGACCAACCTGGGCCTCGACGCCGGGTTGAGCAGCCTGCAGGCCGCGGAACTCGCGCCTCTGGTCACCGGCATCTTCACCGTGGTCGTGATCCTCTTCGCGCCACTCGGACTGGTCGGCACGGTCCGCGGTCGTCTCGTACAGCGTCGTCTGAAGAGAGAAGGAGTTCGATGAACAGGATCCGAACATGGGCGCAGCGGGGCACCGCTCTCGCTGCGGCCGTCGTACTGGTGGCCTCGTGCGGCGCGGGTGGCCGTGAGGAGGCGGAGGAGTCCACGGAGGGCTCGACCGTCGGGATCACCGACACCTCGGTGAAGATCGGTGCGCACTATCCCCTGACGGGAGTCGCCGCTCCCGGGTACAGCGAGATCCCCACGGGCGCCAAGGCCTACTTCGACTACGTCAACGCCGCCGGCGGGGTGAACGGTCGGCAGATCGAGTACCTCGTGCGTGACGACGCGTACGACCCGACCACCACCACACAGGTGGTCAACGAGCTGGTCCTGCAGGACGAGGTGTTCGCGATGGTCGGCGGTCTGGGCACCGCGACCCACAGCGCGGTCATCGACTTCCTCAACGAGGAGGGCGTCCCCGATCTGCTCGTGTCCTCGGGCGCGATCATGTGGGGCAACGATCCGGCCAAGTACCCCAACACCTTCGGGTGGCAGCCCGACTACCAGGTCGAGGGCAAGATCATCGGCGACTGGGTGCAGAAGAACCGGCCGGACGCCAAGGTGGGACTCTTCCTGCAGGACGACGACCTCGGCCGCGACAGCGAGGCCGCGGTGCGCCAGTACCTCGAGGATCAGATCGTCGGCGTCGCCCGCTACACGTCCGGCAACACCGACGTCGCCCCGCAGATCGCGTCCCTCCAGGCGGCGGGTGCCGATCTGATCCTGGGCTTCAACGTCCCGTCGTACACGGCACTGAGCCAGCTGGTCTCCCGCCGACTGAACTACACGCCCGAATGGTTCTACAGCTCCATCGGTTCCGACGTGGACCTCGTGGGGTCGCTGCTCGGACGCTTCTCCCAGGGCGCGGTGACCGACGGCGCCTCGTCGCTCGAGAACATGATCTCCCTCGAGTACATCCCCGGCATCGACTCGCCGGACAACCCGTGGACGCAGTTGTGGCAGAAGGTGTGGGCCTCCAACGGAACCGGTGAGGAGCTGACCAACTACCGCATCTACGGCATGAGCCACGCCTACGCCTTCGTGCAGGCCCTGCAGGCCGCGGGTGAGAACCCGACCAGGGAGGCGATCGTGTCGGCGCTGCAGTCGCAGGGCAAGGACCTGCCCGGCCCTCAGCTCGCCCCGTTCCGCTACTCCGAGGACAGTCACCTCGGCATCTCCGGTGCCAGCGTCTACAAGATCACGAACGGAAAGCCGGAGAACCTGACCCCGGTCCTGGTCACGGACATCGGCGACTCGGCCGTCGAGGAGTACACCGGTGAGGAGGCGACCCCACCGGAGAGCGGGATTCCGGACACCCAGCCGGCCGGATGACCCGGTCGGCGGGATGACGGTGGCGGGGGCGTCGACACGCCCCCGCCGCGGGTCAGTGACGCTCTGCCGACCCCCACGTCCAGTCCTTCACCTCGGGCATGTCCTCGAGATGCTCGACGACGTAGGACCGGTGACGCTCCAACTGGTTCCGACAGTGATCGGCCAGATCGGCACTGTGTTCGGGCACGCGTCGCGCACGTCGCAGCGCGTCGAGGACGAGGTGGTATCGGCTCATCTCGTTGACGACCACCATGTCGAACGGCGTGGTGGTCGTTCCCTGCTCGCGGAAGCCGTGCACGTGGAATCGGGAGGCACCGGTGCGTCCGTGCAGGAGTTCGTGCACCGCGCGCGAGTAGCCGTGGAAGCCGAAGACGACGTCGGTGTCCGCCGTGAAAAGGTCCACGAACGTCTCCTCGGGCATGCCGTGCGGGTGGTCGCGCACCGGCATCAACGCCATCAGATCGACGACGTTCACCACCCGCACCCGAAGATACGGAACCCATTCGCGGAGCAGTTCGGCTGCGGCCAGGATCTCCTGTGTCGGAACGTCGCCGGCGCTCGCGAGCACGATGTCGGGACTGTCCGGGACCTCGGGCCGACCGGCGGTGCTCGCCTCGGTGCCCGCCCACTCCCAGATCGACGCTCCCCGGGCGCAGTGTTCGTGTGCCTCGTCCAGCGTGAGGTACTGCAGGTGCTCCTGCTTGTCCACGACGATCAGGTTCACGTGGTCCCGGCTGCGCAGGCAGTGGTCGGAGATGGACAGCAGTGTGTTGGCGTCCGGGGGCAGCCACACGCGCACCACCTCGGGGGACAGCGGGATGGCGGCGTCGATCATGCCGGGGCCCTGGTGGCTGAAGCCGTTGTGGTCGTTGCGCCAGCACGTGCTGGTCAACAGGATGTTGAGCGACGCGACGGGTTCGCGCCACCGCAGGTCGCGGGCGTGCTGGAGCCACTTGACGTGCTGGATCATCATCGAGACGCTGACCATCGCGAACGCCTCGTAGCTCGCGAACAGTCCGTGCCCGCCCGCGAGCAGGTACCCCTCCAGCCATCCCTGGCACAGGTGCTCGCTGAGCACCTCCATCACCCGTCCGTCCGCAGACAGCGCCGTGTCCCACTCGGTGGTGGGCAGTTGCCAGCAGCGGTCGGTCACGTCGAACACGGCGTCGAGACGGTTACTGGCCGTCTCGTCGGGACAGAAGAGCCGGAAGGATCCGCCGCCGTCCTCGGTGGTGTTGCGCGAGTAGATGTCTCGGAGCAGCTCGCCGAGCACCTTCGTCGTCCCGTGGAACGTGGTGCCGGGTGCGGGTATGTCCAGGGCGTACGTGTCGAGGGTCGGAATGGTCAACGGTGTGAGGAGTCGTCCGCCGTTGGCGTAGGGCGTCGATCCCATGCGCTTGTCACCCGACGGGGCGAGGTCGGCGAGTTCCTCGACCAGGGTGCCGTTCTCGTCGAACAGTGTCTCGGGCCGATAGGACGACAACCAGTCCTGCAGGAGTCGGAGGTGCGCGGGATTGTCGCGCACTCCGGACAGCGGAACCTGGTGCGCCCTGTTCGTTCCCTCCACGAGAACCCCGTCCACCTCGTGCGGACCGGTCCATCCCTTGGGCGTGCGCAGCACGATCGCCGGCCAGCGCACGCGATCACCGGACCCGGAGCGGGCGGCGCGCTGTGCCTCGCGGATCGTCTCGTGTGCGTTCCTGATCGCCTGTTCCAGATCGCGGAACACCTGGTGCGGATCGTCGCCCTCGACGACGACGGGTGCCCAGCCCTGCCCCGAGAGATACTGTGCGACATCCTCGTCGGAGGTCCGGCCGAGGACCGTCGGCCCCGCGATCTTCGCACCGTTGAGGTGCAGGATCGGGAGCACCGCGCCGTCGCGACGCGGGTTCAGGAAGGCCGGAAGCTTCCACGACGCCGACAGCGGCCCGGTCTCCGCCTCACCGTCTCCGATGACGCAGGCGACCGTGAGGTCCGGGCGGTCGAAGGCGGCACCCGCGGCGTGCACGAGTGCGTAGCCCAGTTCGCCGCCCTCGTGGATGCTGCCGGGTGTGGGCACGCTGACATGGCTCGGAATGCCGCCGGGCGAGGAGAACTGGCGGCACAGCACTCGCAGTCCCTCGGCGTCGCGGGAGACCTTAGGATAGATCTCGCTGTACGTGCCCTCCAGATACGTCGACGCGACGAGTGCGGGACCGCCGTGGCCGGGACCGGTGACGTAGAGCCAGTCGGTGTCGGTGCGGCGGATGTGCCGGTTGAGAATCGTGTAGATCATCGACAGGCCGGGGCTCGTGCCCCAGTGCCCGAGAAGCCGGGGCTTGATGTGCTCGGCCCGTAGCGGTTCCCGGAGCAACGTGTTGTCCTGCAGGTAGATCTGCGCGACGGTCAGATAGTTCGCCGCGGCCCACCAGCGCAGGTCGAGCTCCAGGTCGTGATCCTCGTACGGCATGTGCGGTCCTCTCCCGACCGGGCGGCCCCGCTCGTCGGCAGTGGCCTACCCGCCGTGCGCTGTTCCATGCAGGACGGCCGTCGCGAGAACGGCAGGGTGAGCCCGTCCGGCCCACGTGCCGACAAGGGCGTCGCGATCGGCCGGGCCGTCCAGCGGGACGCGATGCAGGGTGAGCACGGCGGTGCCGACGTCGACGACGGTGTCGGTGCCGCGGGTGTCGACCGACGGCGCGTGGACGTCGGGAACGTCGGCGCCGGCCTGTCCGGTTCCGTGGACGAGTGCGGTGACTTCGCGCTCGGGCCCGGGCTCGGAGTACTCGAACGCCGCCTGAGTTCCGCCCGTGAGAACGGTCCGCAGCAGCGTCGCCAGATACACCGGATCGTGCGCTGCGTCGTGAACGTGGCGGGTCCCGAGCACGCTGTGTTCCATGGTGGTGATCAGCGCCGTCTCGGCGCCGGGTAGCGGTGCCGATCGGTACGTGAAAGGCACGTGCAGGATCGTCCCGTCGGCGGCGCGGAGCAGGTGCGACTCCAGTCCCACCTCGCCGTCGGGATCGTCGAAGCGGTAGGCGTCGACGACCTCGAGAGTGCCGGCGTCGATGCCTGCCGCCCACGGCTGCAGCGGAACCCACTGCCGCAGCAGGTCGATCTTGGTGGGAACGATGGTCGCGCGATGAATCAGGGCCACGCCGCGCACGCTACGCCGCGGTGTCAGTCCTCGGCGGAGGTCTCTGCGGCAACGGTGCCGAAGATGTCCGCGCGTCCCACGCCGTCGAGTACCGCGTGCCGGAGCTCGGGTGGCACCAGCAACACCTCTCCGCCGACGAGCAGTCCCTGGTCGATGAACGCTCGGAGCTTCGCGGTCACCAACTCCGCCGTCCGCTTGTCCTCGCCCTCGAGGTCGTCGTAGTTCTCGTCCAGGTTGCCCTCGGGCGGGTCCGGCGTCATGGCGGCCAGCACCGCCTGGGCGACGAAGCTGTCGGCCACCGAGGCGGAGACGTCGATCTCGTCGTCGGCGGACAACTGCGCCGTGACGTGCGCCGCGACGACGGTGCGCAGAGCGTCCGCCTCGCGCGCCCGGACGTTCGCCGCGAGTGGTCCGGGAGCGGCGCCGGCGTCCGAGATCTCGACGACGCCGGACGACACGGCGGTGGTCCAGGCGTGGGCGAGTTCGGGCACGTCGGCGGGCATCTGGAACGTCGACGCGGGCACGGTGAGCCCCAGCGCGGCGGCCACCTCCTTCGCGTCGATCGGCCGACCGGTGCTCGACCAGGCGAGCAGGGCGTCGACGTCGCGGACGATCGCGAGCTCGGCCAGTGCCGCCGACTCCGCGTCCGCACTCACCTCGGGCAGGGTGATGTCCTCGGGCGTCAGCGTGTCGGGGACGCCGTCGACGAAATCGGTGAGGTCCTCCATGCAGTGCTCGTAGTCGGCGTCGCTGCCGCTCCAGATGTCCTCGTCGTCGAGGAACGTCAGATAGGACAGGGCGCTGAACACGAGGTGGAGCGCGGCGTCCTCGCTCGCCTCGGTGTTCTGCGCGAGGACGGATTCGGCGGGGAGAACGCGGCGAACAAGGCTTCCGACAAGGCCGACGAGGTCGCGGACAAGGCTGCCGGCAAGGCGAACGAGGTGGCCGACAAGGCCGGGGACGTCGCGGAGAAGGCAGCCGACAAGGCGAACGAGGTCGCTGCCAAGGCGCAGGACAAGGCCGGCGAGGTCGCCGATCGTGCCAAGCACGCCGCGGACAACGTCGCCCAGCAGGTGCGCAGCTTCGACGCGAACTCGTCCGACGTGAAGAAGGCCTCCGCAGTGAGCGCCCCCGTCATCGCCGCCGTCGTCGGTGCGATCGTTGCCGTCGTCGTGGTGCGCCGTCGGCGCAACGCCCCGCGCCGGGTCGCCCAGAAGCGACTGTCGGTCGCGCAGAGCTTCGGTCAGGATCTGGCCGAGACGGTGAAGCACAAGCTCGACCGCTGATCACCGAGAGATATCCGGGTCAATGCTGCGGACTGTTCGTTCGAACGAGGGGGCAGCGTTGATCTGATCACCGTGCACCGTCACCACGGAGCACAGTGACCACCATCCGAATGCGGCGTCTGCACGGGGCAGGCGCCGCATTCGTGTGTCCGGACACTGCTGACCGGTTCCGCGGGAACCGAACGTGAGTCCTGCCCGTCCATGCCTGCACACGCCGCCGACGACCGGTCGCCGGCGCCGGGCGGGGGGAGCACGGCATGGAACACACGGCTGTCGACGCGGCGACCATGGTGGACGCGGCCAGGGCGTTGGGCAGGGTGTCGCTGGATCTCGAGCGGGAGGTCGCGGAGGCCGCCTCGGTCGTCGCCGCGGTGTCCGCCTCGTGGCAGGGCCTGGCGGCGACAGCGTTCGTCGACGGGTGGGGCACCGTTCATCACGGCGCCCGATCGGTGGTCGCGGCGCTCGAGGACTCAGCGGGTCGACTCGAGATCGCAGCCATTGCCTATGCGGGACAGGACGACACGGCCGCGGCCGCGATCGCGGGTGCGGTGTGACGGGCTACCGAGTGGACCTGGCCGAACTGGATGCCGTGGTCGTGAGGCTGACGCGGTTGGCCGAGGCCACGCGGGTCGCGCTCGACGACGTGTCGGTGCGGGTGTCCGCCTTGCCGTGGGAGGGCACGGCGGCAGAGGCTCATCGCGCCGCGCAGAGCGCATGGTCGGCTGGGGCTCGCGAGATGGCGGTCGGTGTCGAGACCATGAGAGACGCTGCGCGCCGGGCACACTCGTCGTACACCGCGGCCCTCGAGTCGAACAGCCGCATGTTCGGGCGCGACTGATGGCGCCCCCGGTCGTTCTCGACGTGTCACCCGAGGTCTACGCCGAGGCGGCTCGGTCGGTGTATCGCGCGGACGAGATCATGGCGAGTGCGGTGAACGTCCACCACGGTGCGTCGCGCGCGTGGGCCGCGATGGCGGGAAGCGACGCCGCGGGTGAGCAGTGGGGCCGGGCGTACGACGGATCCGTCGTCGATCTCTCCCGCGCACTCGCCACGACGTTCTCGGCGACGTCGGTGCTGGCGCGGCTCGTCGATCAGGCGGGTACGAATCACGTTGCGGCGGAGTCGATCGCAGTGGTTCCGAGTACCCCGCCGCCGGCAGGACGGGCACCGTCCGCCGCGCGGCAGCTCGAGTACCCGAGCGCGGTGGGTGACCTCGGCCCGGGGCTCCAGGGTGCGGTGGAGCTGGCCGATGCGGTCGGCGTGCCGTGCCCCAACGGCGACACCGACGCACTGCGGGACGCGTCGAGCGCGTGGATCGTGCTGGGGCAGGCGATGCTCGACGCACGGTCCGAGGTGCTCGGTGCCGCAGCCGATCTGGGTGCCGTGAACGTGCCGGAGCGGGACGCGATGGTGCGGGACCTCCGTCGACTGTCCGAGGCAGTGGAAGCGGTGGCGGGTGCGTGCTCGGGGCTGGCCGCCGCGTGCCACGACTACGCCGAGCAGCTCGAGAAGACGCGCCGCGACATCCGCGACCTGATCGAGCAGTTCGCGGTGGAGGAGGCGGCGGCCGTCGCGGTCGGTATCGGGTTGGCCTTCGTGTCCGCGGGACTGTCGGCCGCGGCGGGAGCGGCGATCACGGCCGGTCGTTTCGCACGTACCGCCTCGAGAGTGCGCGCGGTCATCGCGGCGCTGCACGCGTTCGCTCGGATGCGGCGCACCGAGACGTCGATGGCGACGGTGCGACGAGCTGCCGACGACGTGGAGGATCTGACCACTCGTGTGCCCGTCGGCCTGGACGACGTCAGTGCGGCGGAGCGTGCTGCCGGTCCGCCGCCGGCAGGGTGGTCGTCCACTCGTGCGCTCGACGACCACTTCGCGCGCCACGGCGCCGACGTGGGTGCGCGGTCGGCCGACGAGTACGCCGACCTCGCGGCGCGGTTCCGCACGGAGGGCTCGCATCAGGTCAAGGTCGGCCCGGACGGCACCGTGCGGATGTACGACCCGGAGACCAACACGTTCGCGTCCTACACGCCGGACGGCACCACCAAGACATACTTCAAGCCCGGATCCGGTGCGTCGTACTGGGACCGCCAACCAGGAGTTCCGGAATGACCACTCACCTCTGCCCGGTCTGCCACTACCCCGGTCTCGCGGACCCGCCGTGGTCGGAGGCGGGAGCGTCGTACGAGATCTGCCCGTCGTGCGGCTACGAGTTTGGTGTCACCGACGACGACCTTGGGGTGACGCCCGAATCCTGGCGCCGGCTGTGGATCGACCGCGGGCATCCCTGGAGTTCGACGGCGCCGCCGCCGCCCGGCTGGGACGGCGCACGGCAACTCCGGCGCTGACGTGCGGGAAGGCCGGAGGCCGGTCGGTGGACTGCGGGAAGGCCGGAGGCCGGTCGGTGGACTGCGGGAAGGCCGGAGGCCGGTCGGTGAATCTCCAGTGTCAGGGGAGCAGGTGCGAGTACGCGGAGCACGTGGAGGCGACGCCGATGTAGACGAGTCCGTCCGACTGCTCGTCCGACCATCCGCGCACTCGCGTCCGGTCGGCGGTGTCGGCGAGGATGTCGACTCCGGTGCGTCCGACGGCGAGGTCTCGGCAGATCGAGGTGACCGAGGTGTCCATGAAGGCGGCGGTGTCCGGGTCGGTCGGGTAGCCGGCCATCTGCATGATCTCGGCGAAGGCGTCGAACGGTTCCTCGGCGGCCTGCTGGGCGAGGGGAGCGATCTGCACCGCCGGAGTGTCGAGGGCGACGGGCGAGTCGACTGCGGTGACCGGCGCGGCGGGTGCGGGGGCGTCCGAGGCACTGGCCGTGGCGGGGGCACTGTCGGACAGCACCATGGTGGTGGTGGCTGCGCCGGCGAGCACGGTCACCGCGGCGCCGATCACCGCGATCCGTCGTCCGGTGCGAGTCGGTCGCCGATGTGCTGGCATCACGTTTCCTCGGTTGGTGGGTCAGTCGCTGACTTATACCCATTTCCGAGCAAAATGTTACTGGAGTCTCACAGGAATCAGGGAGGACGCGCGCATGGAGAAGGTGACGGCCCGGACTCTCGGGGCGTGGGTCATCACGGTGAATCCCCGCAGGACCGACGTCGCCTCGTTGCTCGCCGACGGGCACGCGGGCGGTGACTGGTGCGTGGCGCCCAACTACCGTTCGCGCCTCATGGCGGCCGGTCAGCCCATCCTGCTGTGGGTGAGCAACCGATCCGGCGTGCACCCCGCGCGGGGATTCTGGGGCGTGGGGACCGTGCTCGGCCCCGCTGTCGACATGCACGATCCCGACGATCCGCGCCTGCACGTTCCCACCGAGATCACCACGCTCGGCGAGCCCGTGACGGCCGCGGAGTGCGCCGGGACGGCCGGGCTGGACCGACTCGAGATGCTCCGGTCGCCCCAGCAGTCGAATCCGTCCGTGGTCACCGCCTCCGAGTGGTCGCTCCTTCGCGCTCGTCTCGAACGGGCACCGGAGGCGCCCGGCCTTCTCTAGTGTCCGAGGTATGACAGCTGATGTTCGCGCGAGCACGGTCGACGCAGTCCTGACGAGGTCGGCGCGTCGGTACCCGGACCGGGCAGCCCTGGAGTTCGACGGTCGAACGCACACCTATGCGGCACTGGACGCGGCGGTGTCCCGCGTCGCTCGGTACCTGGTGTCGACGGGGCTCGCACCGGGAGAGCGGGTCGCGGCCTACGGCACCAACTCCGACTCCTACATCGTCGGGTTCCTCGCCTGCTGCCGTGCCGGGCTGGTGCACGTGCCGATCAACTACGCCCTCGTCGAAAACGAATTGACCTACCTGGTCGGCCAGTCCGGTGCTCGCGCGCTGCTGGTCGACGACGCTCTGGCGCCGGCGGTCGACGCCGTGCGGACGGGTCTCGATCTCGACGTCGTGCTCTCTCTGCAGGAGCTTCTCGACCTTCCCGACGTGTCGGTCGCGCTGCCCACGGTGCTGACCACCGATCTCGCCCAGTTGCTGTACACCTCGGGAACGACGTCGAAGCCCAAGGGCGCGATGATGTCTCACGGTGCGCTGGTGAGCGAGTACGTCTCGTCCGTCCTGGCACTGGCGTTCACCGCCGACGACGCCCCGCTCGTCGCGATGCCGCTGTACCACTCGGCCGGCATGCACGTGTTCGCCCTGCCGTACCTGTCGGTCGGCGCGACGGTGCGCCTGATGGCGAAGCCGGACGTCGCGGAGATCCTGCGCCGCGTCGAGGCCGACCGCATCGGTTCGCTGTTCCTGGCGCCGACGGTCTGGGTCCCTCTGGCGGGACACCCGGATCTCGAGACCCGCGATCTGTCGTCCCTGACCAAGGCGCAGTACGGGGCATCGATCATGCCGGTCACGGTGCTGGAGCGGCTGCGGGCGCGGTATCCGGACCTTCGGTTCTTCAACTGTTTCGGACAGTCGGAGATCGGTCCGTTGGCGACGGTGTTGCAGCCGGAGGAGCACGATGCACGGCCCGCCTCGTGCGGGCGCGCCGTCTTCTTCGTCGAGACGCGGGTGGTGAACGCCGACGGTGAGGACGTGGCGGACGGTGAACCCGGCGAGATCCTCTACCGCTCACCGCAGTTGTGCGACGGGTACTGGGAGAACCCGGACGCCACGGCCGAGGCCTTCCGCGACGGATGGTTCCACTCCGGTGATCTGGTGACCCGGGACGCGGAGGGATTCGTGACGGTGGTGGACCGCATCAAGGACGTCATCAACACCGGCGGCATCCTGGTGGCGTCGCGGGAGGTCGAGGACGCGATCTACACCCATCCGGCGGTGGCCGAGGTCGCGGTGATCGGCGTTCCGGACGAGAAGTGGATCGAGGCGATCACGGCGGTGGTGACGGTGAAGGACGGTCGTGCGGTGACCGCCGAGGAGATCATCGCCCACGTCTCGGGTCGCATCGCACCGTTCAAGATTCCCAAACAGGTGCGGTTCATGGACGAATTGCCGCGTAACCAGAGCGGCAAGCTGCTCAAACGCGCGCTGAGGTGATCGAACCCGCGTTCGGCGTGTTACCTGTGTGACTGATGTGACTGGTGGTACTTCTGACACCGAGAGCTTCCGCGTGTCGCGGTAGCCGAGTCGGTCGGGGAGTGCGGTCATGCAGGTCGGTAGACGCGTTGCGCAGATTCTGTTGGTGGTGGCGACGGTGATCGCCACTCTGTCGGTGCCGACCGCGTCGGCGGCGAGTCCCTATGTCGGGCGTCAGGGCATCGGGCTCAACGGCATCGACTTCCGGAGCAGCTCGAGCGCTCAGCAGGCGCAGGCGACCCGGGTCGCGGGCACGGGCGCCAAGTGGGTCCGCATCGAGATCGACTGGTGGTACGTCCAGGACGGTGGGCCGACGGCCTACAACTGGTCGGGTCCGGACGGAGCGGTGGCGGCGGCCAAGGCCAAGTCCCTCAACGTCCTGCTGCTCATCCAGAAGACACCGCCGTGGGCTCGGACGACGAACGACGGCAGCACGCCGCCGACGAACCCGAACGACTACGCGACGTTCGCCGCCAAGGTCGTGAGCAAGTATGCGCCGCAGGGGGTTCGATCGTTCGAGGTGTGGAACGAGCCGAACCTGTGGATGTTCTGGGCCGACCCGGTGACGGGCAAGCCGAACGTGCAGGGTTACGTCGATCTGCTGAAGGCGGCCTACCCGAAGATGAAGGCCGCCACCACCAGCGCCATCAGCATCGTGGCCGCCGGACTGTCCCCCTACGGCACCACGGGTCAGAGCCCGGAAGGGCACGCCGTCTCACCGATCACCTACCTCGATCAGATGTACGACCTCGGCGCCGGACCGTACTTCGACGCCGTCGGCTGGCACCCGTACACCGCGCCCGCGTTGCCGAACGACACTGCCGACTGGAACGCGTGGTCGCAGATGAGCGTCGACTTCACCAATCCCGACGGCACGATCTACCAGAAGAGCGCGCGCACGATCATGACCGAGAACGGCGACGCCGGGAAGCTCATCGTCATGACCGAGGCCGGCGCCGCCACCGCGGGCGACCCGAGCGTCAGCGAGCAGGTACAGGCGACGGCCTACCGACAGGCCGTCGACAACCGCCTGTCCTACTCGTGGGCCGGGCCGATCTTCTTCTACGAGACCACAGACCGCGCCGCGATGACCGCGGTGAACCCCGACAAGGAGAACTACTTCGGGGTCTACCGCTCGAACGGGGTGGCCAAGCCGGCGGTGACCGTTCTCAAGAGCGTGCGCTGAGCTCACTCACACCCGACGCCGTCTCCGTCGCGGTCCAGGTGCGAGCCGTAGCCGGGGTCGCCCACGCGGACGGGCGCCGCGCCGGCGTTCCGAGCCGCGGTGCAGTTCGTGTAGTACGTCGATCCGGACGACTCGGGAACGACGGCCGGCGCGACGTACGGAGCCGGTGCGGGTACCGGCGCGACGAACGGCACGGGCGCCGGGACGTAGGCGCGGTCGACGTCCGGCACGTCGACGTCCGGCACGTCGACGTCCGGCACGTCGACGTCCGGCACTTCGACGTACGGGGTCTCGACGTACGGCACCGTCGTGGTGGGCGGCGGTGCGTACACGGTGACGGTCTCGGGAGTGGTCGTGACGGCAGTGGTCGTCGACGTCGTGGTGGTCGGCCGCGGGGTGGTGGTCGTCGCGCGGGGAGTGGTGGTCGGTGCGGCCGACGTGGTGGTGAGGGTGGTCTCCGCGCTCGCGGCGACGGGTTCGGGTTCCTGCATCAGCCCCATTCCGACGACGGACAGGCCCACGAAGGCGGCGACAGCGGCCGTGATCTTGCCCTTGTTGCCCTTCTTGCGGGCCTCGATGTGGGGCGGCTGGAACGGCGGCGGATACGCGGTCATGCAGGTCCTCAGGTGAATGGCAGCAACGGGTCACACCACACGTCGCGCGGGGCGCGCGTCACGTTACAGGGTGGTCGGTTTCCGCCGGAACGCGCTGCTCAGGGCAGTGCGGTCAGAGTTCGGACCACGTCCGAAGAATCCAGGACATCGGTGACCACGCGATCGATCCGCCCGGCGTCCTCCGCGCCGACGAGCCGTTCGATCTTCTCCAGTATCTGTGCGTGGTCCAACGGGAAATGGTCGACGTCGCCCACCGGATCCGGTGAACCCGCCGACACGGTCTCGCCGGAGACGAGAACGATGTCGACCTCCGCGGCGCGTCGGTCGGGCAGCAGCGCCGTGAGCGCGGGCGACGACTCGACGTCCACCCGTGCGCTGAACTCCTCCGCCGCACGGAAGGTCGCGCTGCCGGGCGTCAGGGTCTCCAAGTCGATGCTTCCGGCCACCACCGCGGCGGACACGACGAACGGCAGCGAGAACATCGCACCGAGCCGCGTCGAGGGGTGCCGACCGAACAGGGGTTCCGCCAGCGCGTGGGTGCGGACGCGCACGCTCGCGATGTCGGCGGTATCCAGGTTCGTGCGCAGAGCCTGCACGATGTCGACGGCGGCGTGGGTGTACGAGCAGCTGGCATGGCGCTTCGCGTACCCCTGATCGAGGGCGAACGTGCCGTCCGGCGCGGGTGCGAGCCTGTCGGCATCGAGAGTGCCGACGATGTCCCCCAGGGTCGTCGCCGCCGCGCCGCTGTTGTGCACCAGTCCTGCCGAGGACAACCGTGCGGCGTCGAGTCCCGCACGGACGGCGCCGCCGATCCACAGGTTCCGGGCGAAGTTGCCCGCGAGCACCACGGCCCACGGTGCGACGTGCACGAGCGCGGTCGAGGCGTCGATCGCGGCCGCCGTGCGCTCGGCGTCGAGATCCCACACGACGGCAGCGGCGGCGGCGGCGCCGGTCGCTCCCCAGTGTCCGTGGGTGTGCCACTTCGGGTCGCGGGTCAGTGCGGCGCCGAAGCGGGTGGCCACCTCGTAACCGGCCACCACGGCGGCGACGAACCGGTCGCCCGGCACCGCCTGCGCGCCGAGGCGGGCCGCTGCGACGGCGGCCGGGAGCACATGGGCGGCAGGGTGACCCGCCGCGTACTTGTTGCCCTCGTCCAGTTCGAGGCAGCACGAGGCGATCGCGTCCAGGTAGGCCGCCGTCTCCACGCCGGTGTGGGCGCCGCGGCCGACGGTGGCCGTCGTGCCCGGTTCGGCTCGCCACCGCGTGAGAAGCGCGGTCAGTTCCGGTGTCCGCGCTCCCGCCAGGGTGACGCCCAGAAGGTCGAGCAGCACGGTGCGGATCCGACTCTCGTACGCGGTACCGGTCGCGGGTAGGTCCACGCAGAAACGCGCCAGATCGTCGATGCGTAGTCGCACCTGTTCCGCTGAAAGGAACGTCGCCGAGTCGGTCATGCGACAACGCTAGGACTGACACTCGTGCTGGTCAATACATCTGCCGGACGTGATCAGGGCTGCTAGGGTCGGCATCGACAACAGTCAGGCACCCCGGTGTCTCCGGTGTCGATCCGCTCAGCGGAACAGTGCGCACCGTGAACCCAGTCCAGAGGAGAGAATCGAGCCATGTCGGACAGACTTCTCGAGGCCGTCACGGCCGGTGTACGCACGGTCGATCTCGGACGCCAGCTGCGGGTCGGTATGCCGCAGTCGCCGAATCACCCGCAGTTCTGGCACACGCTTCCGCGTCGGCACGGTGACATGACCCGGTCGGACGGCGGCAGCGCCGCGAACGACATGATCACCACCGGAACGCATGTCGGAACCCACATCGACGCGCTCGCCCACGTCTCCCACGAGGGGAAGATGCACGGCGGTGTCGACGCGGCCGAGGCCGGTGTCGGCGGCAAGTACGTCGAGCTCGGCGTGCACACGATCGCGCCGATGATCCGACGCGGCATCCTGCTCGACATTCCGGCCGTGCGCGGAACCGAGCGACTCGAGGGCGGCGACGAGATCACGGTCGACGACCTCGAGTCCGCCTGCGCCGCGCAGGGTGTCGAGGTGTCGGCCGGCGACGTCGTGCTGATCCGCAGTGGGTGGGCGCAGTTGTTCGACGAGGGTCAGCCCTATGTCGGTGGTCCGTCCGGGGTTCCCGGCGTCGGCGAGCCCGGCGCGCAGTGGCTCGCGTCCCGAGAGGTGCACGCTGCGGGCGCCGACACCATCGCCTTCGAACGCCTCGCGCCGGGCGGTGGCCACGCGCTGCTCCCCGCTCACCGAGTCCTGCTGGTGGAGAGCGGCATCTACATCATCGAGGCCCTCGATCTCGAGGAGCTCGCACTCACCCGGACGTACGAGTTCACCTTCGTCCTGGTGCCGCTCAACATCTTCGGCGCCACGGGATCGCCGGTGCGCCCCCTCGCGGTGGTGTCGGCATGACCGAGTCCACACTCGCCCGCACGCTGGCGGAGTTCGCGGTGGCGCACTCGTTCGACGATCTGCCTGCCGACGTGGTGGACAGCATCGGGCTCCGCGTCCTCGACACGCTCGGGATCGCGATCGCCGCCACGGAACTCGACACCAGCGCGATGGCCACCGCGTGGGCGCGGGAGCAGGGCGGCCGGGCCGTCGCCTCGGCCGTCGGCGTGGAGGAGAACCTCCCGCCTACCCTCGCGGCCTTCGTCAACGGGGTGCTCGCGCACTCCCTCGACTTCGACGACACCCACCTGCCCTCGGTACTGCACCCCAGCGCGTCGGTGGTACCGGCCGCACTCGCCGCGGCGCAGCAGCACGGTGCCTCCGGCCGGGACCTGGTGCGCGGCATTGCGATCGGCCTCGAGGTGTGTGTCCGCCTCGGCATGGCGGGGTTCGATCCGGAGACGAAGAACTCGGTGTTCTTCGAGAACGGGCAGCACGCCACGTCCATCTGTGGAGCCATGGGCGGTGCGGTCGCTGCCGCGGTGATCGGCGGCGCCTCGGCCGACGGCATCGTCGACACGCTCGGTATCGCGGCGTCGATGGCGGCCGGCATCATCGAGGCGAACCGCACCGGTGGCACGGTCAAGCGCATGCACTGCGGGTGGGCGGCGCACTCCGGCGTGTCCGCGGCGGGTCTCGCTCGGCACGGCATCACCGGACCGCCGACGGTGCTCGAGGGCAGGTTCGGATTCTTTCAGGCGTGGCTGCACCAGAGCGGACGCGCCGCCGAGATCACCGACGGCCTGGGCAGCACCTGGGCCGCGCCGGGTCTCTTCGTGAAGCCCTACCCGGCCAACCACTTCACGCACGCGGCTCTCGACGCGGCGGCGGCGTTGCGGAATCGGGGCATCACGCCCGCGGACGTCGAGCGGTTCGTCCTCGGTGTCCCCGCTGCCAACCTCCGGACCATCGGCGAACCCATCGAGGTCAAGCGCACCCCGCAGACCGGGTACATGGCTCAGTTCAGCGGACCCTACGCGGTGGCGGTGGGCATGCTCGGTGGCGGTGGACTCGGTGCGGTACTGGACGACTACACCGACGAGAAGGCCACGTCGACGGAGCGTCGCGACATCATGGCGCGCGTCGACGTCGTCCCGGACGCACAGTGCGACGCCATCTTCCCGCACCAGTTCCCGGCCGTTCTCACGGCGTATCTCAGCGACGGCACCACCGTCGTCCAAGAGGTGTTGACCACGCGCGGTGGACCGGAGCGGCCGTTGTCGTTCGAGGACGTTCGAGCGAAGTTCACGGCCAACGTCGACGGCCTGCTGAGCGTGCAGGCAGCCGACGCCTTCGCAACGCAGTGCGCCGGCCTCGCCGACCTCGAGGACCCGGGCGCGCTGTTCGATTCGATTCGTACTCTGGGGAATTAGAGTCGGACGCGGGCCAGGATCTCCCGGGCGCCGCGGACCACGGCCTCGTCGACGAAGCGCCCGTCGTCGTCGACCGTGGGCCCGCCGGCCGCCCGGTCGAACAGGTCGACGAGGCGCTCGGCCCGGCGCACGTCGTCCGCCGCCGGTGTCAGGGCATCGTTGATCACGGGCACCTGACCGGGATGCACCGCGGTGCGGGAGCGGAAGCCCATGTGCACGAAGTGCGCGGTGGTGGTGACGAATGCGTCGAGGTCGCGGAACTCGGTGGAGGTCGGTGCGATCGGTGCCTCCAGACCCGCTGCTGCGCAGCCGATCACGATGTCCGCGCGGATGGCGTCGACCACGTGCTCGGTGTCCGCCGCGCGGGTGATCCGCAGATCGGCCAGCAGGTCCACCTCGCCGATGCCGACGGTCACCAGTCGGGAACTGCTCGCCAGGTCGGTCAGGCCGCGCAGGGCGGCCGCGGTCTCCACCAGACCCACCATCGCGATGTCCGCGTCTCCGAGTCGCTCGTCCGCCTCCGCGAGGGAGGCCGCCCCGCACTTGGCCACGATGATCCCGGTGACGCCGGGTCGCGCCGCCGCGGCGAGGTCCTCGGCGAGGAACTCGGGTGTCACGCGAACCCACACCTGCGCTCCACCGTCGCGCGGACGGTCCAGCCACTGCGCGACATCGGTTCTCGCCGTGTCCTTCTGCGCGAGTGGGACCGCGTCCTCGAGGTCGAGGATGACGGCGTCGGCCGGGCCCGAGACGGCCTTGTCGAACAAGGCGGGCTTCACGGCCGGCACGTAGAGGAACGAGCGCGGCATGCGGCGGGTCATCGGGCGGCCCGCGCTTCGAGGCTCTGCGTGATCGCGCGCGCGGCGGCCAGCACCTGACCGGCGTGCGCCACGTGATCGTCGTCGGCGGTGGAGGAGTAGCGGAAGGCCGGTCCGGAGGAGCTGACCGAGCCGAGCACGTGGCCGGCCGCGTCGAAGAACGGGGCGGCGATGGAGGCGGCGCCGGTGTTGCGCTCGTTGATGGAGGTCCCGTAGCCGGTGTCCCTGATCTCCTGGAGCCGGGCCAGGAACGTCGTCTCGTCGGCGTCCGGAGTGCTGCCCCGCAGCTCCTCGAAGGCCTCGTGCGCGTAGTGCGGCGGAAGGAACGCGAGGATGGCGCGGCTCGAGGCACCGGAGTGCAGTGGGTACTGCGGCCCGATCTCCACCACCATCTTCACTTCCTGCGGACTCTCGTACTGGTCCAGGTAGACGCGTCGATGCCCCACCAGGACGGACAGTGTCGCCGTCTCCAGCGTCTGAGCGCGCAGCCGCCGGAGGATCGGCGCGGCGATGGAACGGACATCGAGTTGGCTCCATGCCTTCGTGCCGAGTCCGATGGCCGCCGGGCCGAGGGAGTAGGTGGACTCGCCCGCCACCGGCTGCACGATCGAGCGCGATGCCAGGGACTGCAGGATCCGGTGCACCACAGCCTTGCTCAGGTCCAGGCGGCGCGCGAGCTCCGTGACACCCAGTGCCCGGTCGGACTGCGCGAAGGACAGCAGGACGTCGGCCACCCGATCCGCCGATTCGGTTCCCGTCGACGCGGAGTCGGTGCCGGTCGAGCTGGTAGTTGCGGCCATGGGGCCAACCTTCCACATTCGCTGAGTACGTGCGCGGCTTCGGCGCGTTCCGCTGAGCGAACCATACCCGTAACAAGAAAGTCATCAAAGAGCCTGTTCTGGCCCAGTGATGCGTGTAATACTCAGTACTGCAGGGAATAGCCACCCACTAAGTGGTGCGCTGAGCGGAACACAGGCCGTGTCCTTCGGTCACACGGTTTCCCGAGACTCGGCGCCTCGATCGGCGCGGAAGGCAGATCCAATCATGAGAAAAGTCGTAGGCGTGCTCGCCGCAGTGGCCCTTCTGGGCACGGCTGCGTGTGGATCCTCGTCCGGATCGGACGGTTCGGGTCCCATCAAGATCGGATCCGTGCACCCCACCACCGGTGCGCTGGCCGGTGTCGGTGGACTGATGAACGACGGTGCCGCACTGGCCGTCGAGGACATCAACGGTGCCGGCGGCATCTCCTCGCTCGAGGGGCGTCCACTGGAACTCGTCACCGGTGACAGCCAGGGCAAGGCGGAGGTCGGCCAGAGTGAGGCGCAGCGTCTGATCGACGACGGCGCAGTCGCCCTGGTGGGCACCTATCAGAGTGACGTGACGCAGAACGTCGCATCGGTCGCCGAGCGCTCGCGGGTGCCGCTGGTCATCGACGTCGCGGTCGACGACAAGATCCTCGACCAGGGTTACCAGTACGCGTTCCGTATCCAGCCGAACGCCTCCAGCATGGGTACCGACGGCGCCAAGGCGCTCGCGGCCATCGAGGAGCAGACCGGCCAGCCGATCGATCGCGTGTCCTACCTGCACATCGAGGGCTCGTTCGGTGACAGCGTGTTCGACGCCTTCGAGAAGGAGGCCGCGAACCAGGGCATCTCCTCGGTGCAGGAGATCACGTACCCGGCCACCAACTTCTCCGACGCCACGACGCAGGTGCGCGAGGCCGCGGTCTCCAACCCCGATGTCGTCGTCGCGACGGGCTACTACCCGGACGGTCTGCTGATCGCGAAGGCCGTCGAGCAATTGAACGTGAACGTCAAGGGTGTGTACGGCATCGCCAACGGCGCCTTCGACGACAGTTCCTTCCCGGCTGCCGCCGGCACCGCCGGTGAGGGTGTGCTGTCCGCCAATTACCACTTCGATGCCACCAGCGATCGAGTCAACGACATTCGCTCGCGCTTCGAGGAGAAGTACGGCCGTCCGATGGAGACGGCGGCGATGCTGTCGTACCAGGCCGTCGAGGTCATCGCGGCCGGACTCGAGGACGGCGCCGACGCGGATCCGGAAGCGTTGCGCGAGGCCATCTCCGGGGTCACCATCGACGACCCGCTGCTCGCCTTCTCCGGTCCCATCCAGTTCGACGAGACCGGTCAGAATTCCAACGCGACGGTCATCGTGATGCAGGTGCGCGACGGCCAGGTCACCCAGGTCTTCCCGGACGAGTTCGCCACCGAGGCCATCGAGTTCCCCGCGGGAGCGGGCCGGTGACGGTCGTCGCCGAGAGCGCGGCCACGGAGAAGACCCGGCGCGCCGTGAATCCCGGCGTCGCCGTCGGGGGAGCGCTCGTGGTGATCCTCGCCGTCATCTTCTTCGTCGGCGGCAAGGACCAGGGTCTGGTCGGCCAGGCCATCGTGTCGGGGCTGCTGCTCGGCGGGGTCTACGCGCTGATCTCGGTCGGCCTGACACTCATCTTCGGTGTGCTCGGCATCGTGAACTTCGCCCAGGGCGCGATGCTCACCCTGGCGATGTACATCGTGTACGCGCTGTCTACGGCGGGGTTGCCCGTCTACGTGGCAACGCTTCTCGCAGTCCCCGTCATGTTCGTGTTCGGCATGATCGTGCAGGCCACCCTGCTCACCAAGCTCACCATCGGCGGGAGCCACGAGGGTCCGCTACTGGTGACACTCGGGTTGTCGTTGCTCATCATCAACGTGCTCCTCATGGTCTTCGGTGGTCGGCCCAAGTCGGTGGAGGCGCCCGTGGACGGATCGATCTCGATCCTCGGCACCGTCGCGGCCTGGCCTCGGGTGCTCGCGTTCGTCGGTGCCGCGGTCGTGGCCATTGCGCTGAAGTCGGTGCTCGAAAGCACGCGCCTCGGGTTGTCGATCCGCGCGGTGGCGTCGAACTCGGAGGGCGCCAAGCTCGTCGGAGTCGACATCGGCCGCGTCTACGCGCTGACGTTCGGTATCGGCGCGGCCTGCGTGGCCGTCGCCGGCGGTCTCATGACACCGTTCACGTCTCTCACCCCGTCGGTGGGCGAGCAGTTCACGATCCTCGCCTTCGTCATCGTGGTGCTGGGCGGTCTCGGCAGTGTCGTCGGAGCCATGGTCGGCGGCATCGTCATCGGTCTGGTCCAGACGGTCGGCGCCCTGTACCTCCCCGGTACCGGATCGCTGATCCTCGTCTTCGCCGTGTTCGTCATGGTGCTCTTTCTCAAGCCCGAAGGTCTGTACGGAGGACGCCGATGACCACCACGACGGATGTCTCGACGGACTCCGCGTCCGACACGCGGCTGAAGGACTCCTGGCTGCGACGCCAGTTGCTCACGCTCGTCATCGGATTCGTGGTCGTCGCCGCGTTCCCGCTCGTGCTCGGCGAGCAGGCGCAGACGGTCGCGGTCCGGACGTTGATCTTCGCGATCATGGCGGTCGGCTGGAACCTCATGAGCGGCTTCGGCGGCATGTTCAGCTTCGGTCACGCGGCGTTCTTCGGCATCGGCGCGTACACCGGTGCGTATCTGCTGGTGGAGCACGGCATCTCACCGTGGATCTCCATGCTCGTCGGCGCCGTGGTGTCCGCCGCGGTGGGCACCACCATCGCCTACCTGTGCTTGCGCTACCGGCTGGCCGGGTCGTACTTCGCCCTGGCGACGTTCGCCTTCGCACAGATGTTCCTGCTTCTCGTGCAGAATCTCGAGGTCTTCAACAAGACCGAGGGCTTCAACGTGCCGATCCTGCCGCGTGATTCGTGGTGGATGCTGCAGTTCGAGAAGGGCAGTGCCAATTACCTGTGGATCCCGTTGGTGATCCTGGCGCTCGCGGTGCTGGGCACCATCTTCTACGTCCGGTCCCGGCCGGGGCAGTACGTGCAGGCGATCCGTGACGACGCCACCGCCGCAGCCTCTCTCGGCATCGACACGATGAAGTACCGGCTCATCGCGGTCGCGGCGAGCTGCGCCCTCACGGCCGTGGCCGGCGCGTACTACGTGCAGTACTACTTCTTCGTGGGCCCCGAGCAGGCATTCGGATCCGCGGTGTCCGTCGAGGCCATCGTCCCGGCCGTCATCGGCGGCATCGGAACCATCTGGGGACCGGTGCTCGGCGCCGCGGTCATCGGGCCGCTGTCGGAGCTCATCAACGAGCTGCTGCGCAACCCGCCCGCGTTCCTCGAGTTCCTCCAGGGATCCATCGGACTCGACGTGGCGGTCTACTCGGTGATTCTCATCCTGATCGTGATCTTCCTGCCCAAGGGGATCTTCGGCACGATTCGCGAGAGGTGGCGCAAGTGAGCGTCCTCAGTATCGAGAATCTCAGCAAGTCGTTCTCGGGCATCCACGCGGTGCGCGACGTCAGCATCGACGTCCCGGACGAGCAGTTTCTCGGCATCATCGGCCCCAACGGCGCCGGCAAGACCACCCTGTTCTCGCTGTTGGCCGGCGAGCAGCCGCCGACGTCGGGTCGCGTGATCTTCGACGGCACCGACATCACGGGGTGGCCCGCGGACCGCATCGCGCGCGCTGGGCTGGTGCGTACGTTCCAGTTGATGCGGCCGTTCGAGTCGATGTCCGTTCTCGAGAACGTCACCATCGCCGCACTGTCCAAGCGTAAGTCGCGGAAGGACGCGCGTCGGCACGCTCTCGAGGTGCTCGACCGGGTGCAGCTCTCCGACCAGGTGGGCGGGACGGTGTCGACGATGTCGACGGCCGGACTCAAGCGCCTGGAGCTGGCCCGCGCTCTTGCCATGGAACCGCGGGTGGTCCTGCTCGACGAGGTGCTCGCGGGACTCGTTCCGGCGGAACGTGCGCCGATGATCGAGCTGCTGCGCTCCCTGCACAGCGGCGGGCAGACCGTCCTGTTCGTCGAACACATCATGGCCGCGGTCATGGCGTTGTCCGAGCGTCTGGTCGTCATGCACGAGGGCGCGGTCCTCACAGCGGGGGATCCGCGCACCGTCATCGAGGACCACCGCGTCGTCGAGGCCTATCTGGGTGAGGAGACCGCATGATGCTCGAGATCGACGATCTGCACGCCGGCTACCGCCGACTGGAGATCCTGCACGGTGTCACGATGCATCTGGAGAAGGACGAGATCGTCTCTCTCATCGGAGCCAACGGCGCCGGCAAGACCACGACGCTGCGCGCCCTGTCGGGTCTGGTCACGCCCAGCAAGGGCCGCATCATGTTGGACGGCGACGACATCAGCGGCAACCGCGCCGATCGCATTGTCCGGTCGGGGCTGGTGCACGTCGCCCAGGACCGCGCACTCTTCGGTTCGCTGCCGGTCTCCGAGAACCTGGAGATGGGCGCGTACACCCAGAAGCGCGGGTCCACGAAGGAGTCGCTCGACCGCGTCTTCGATCTGTTCCCCATTCTCGCCGAGCGGCGGACCCAGCGCGCGGACACCATGTCCGGCGGTCAGCAGCAGATGCTGGCCATCGGCCGCGCCATGATGTCGAAGCCGCGTGTGCTCACGCTCGACGAACCGTCCGTCGGCCTGGCGCCGAAGCTCGCCGCCGAGGTCCTCGAGGCCATCGTGCGGATCCGCGAGACCGGGGTGACCGTGCTGATCGTCGAGCAGAACGCCGCACAGGCACTCGCGATCTCCGACCGCGCCTACGTCATCGAGAGCGGATCCATCGTGCTCACCGGTACGGGAGCCGAGCTCGCCCACGACGATCGCGTCAAGGCTGCGTACCTCGGCATCTGATGCCGCACCTCTCGTCAGGAGTTTCCCCGTGCGATTGCTCGCATACACCCCCATCCATGTCGACTTCGCCGAGTTCCGGCGACGTCAGGAGCGGTACGACGCACTGAGCCCGGTGGGCGTGTCCGTCGTCCTGCGCAACATCGGTCCCGATGCTCCGCGCGCGCTGGACACCGAGGCCGACGTCCGAGCGTCCGAAGTGGCGCTGGCCGCCGCCTTCCGCGCCTCCGATCCGGACGAGTTCGACGGGTACCTGCCCGACTGCGTGCTCGATCCGTGTGCGGAGGAGGCGGACTCCTTCGAGCGTCCCCTGTACGGACTGACGCGACTCACCGCGTCGTTCTACGCCTCGCAGGGCCACCGCCTCGGCGCCCTCGCCCGCAATGCCGCCATCGCTGCCGAACTCGACCGCCGCGTGGCGGGTTACGGCATCGCCGCCGAGCCGACCGTCGTCATGGACCTGTCGTTCGACGACATCGCGGATTCGCGGGCCTGGGCCGACGCGGTCACCGTCCACGCTCGTGCGCTGACGTGTTCGGTGGCCATCAACGCGTGCTCGGCGGTCGATCTCACCGGGCCGCGAACCACACCGCTGGTCGTGGATCCCACGGCCACCGCCCTACGCCTGCTCGCACTGCGCGACGAGCTGGAGCCGGCATCGTGAGCGCGGACGGACCCGATCTGATCGTCGCCGGCGCCGGCGGCGGACTGATCGCCGCGCTGCGTGCCGCCGAGCACGGACTCGACGTGCTGGTCGTCGAGGCCAGCGACCACTTCAAGCGCGGCAACAACACCGCGATGTCGACGGCCATGATCCCCGGCGCGGGGTCCCGCTGGCAGCGTGAGGCGGGCATCGAGGACTCCCCGGAGACGTTCGTCGAGGACGTGCTCCGCAAGACGAAGGGCACGGCCGACGCAGAGCTCGCCGGAGCCCTCGCCCGCGTGAGCGCGCCACTCGTCGAATGGATGGCAGATCACCTCGAGGTGCCGTTGTCGCTGGTCACCGATTTCGCCTACCCCGGTCACTCGGCACTGCGCTGCCACACCGTCGAGGGTCGGCACGGAAGCGTGTTGCTCGAGCACCTGGTGCGCGCGGTGACGGCGGAGCCGCGCATCGACGTTCTGGCACCGGCCCGGCTGACCGACGTCCGCGTCGACGACGGTCGCGTCACCGCCGCGGTGATCACGCTCCCGGACGGGTCGACCGAGACGATTCCCACCGACGCGGTGCTGTTGGCCACCAACGGGTACGGCGGCGACCACGAGCGGGTCGCCACCCACGTCCCCGAGATCGCGCAGGCTCGCTACCACGGCAGCGAGCACTCCCGCGGAGACGCGCTCACCATCGGTGACCGTCTCGGCGCCGCGACCGCGTATCTCGATGCGTACCAGGGGCATGCGGCGCTGTCGAAGAAGGCGTCGACTCTGGTCGGGTGGGCCACCGTCATGCACGGGGGCGTCGTCCTCGACCTCACGGGACGACGCTTCGGTGACGAGACGACGGGCTACTCCGAGTACGCCGCCCATCTCGCGGCCCGCCCGGAGTCCGAGGGCGTCATCGTCATCGACCGCAACATCCACGACAAGTGCCTGTCCTTCACCGACTTTCGTCAGACGGTCGATTCGGGCGCCGTCGTGTGGGCGGACACGCCGGCCGAGCTGGCCGACGCGCTGGGGCTCCCCGCCGATGCCGTCGTCGACGAACTCGCGGCCGTCGAGAGGTACGCACGGAGTGAGGAGTCGGACCCGCACGGGCGCACCTCGTTCGAGCACGAGCTCACCGGGCCGTACGCGGCGATCCGCATCGTCCCCGCGCTGTTCCACACCCAGGGCGGCCTCGTCGTCGACGGGAACGCTCGGGTCCTGCGACCCGACGGCACCGCGATCGAGGGACTGTTCGCCTCCGGCGGCGCTGCGATGGGCATCTCGGGCCACGGCGCCGCGGGGTACCTCGCCGGCAACGGATTGCTGCCCGCACTCGGACTCGCTTATCTGGCCGCAGATGTCGTGGCCGGTACTCATCACTAGAGAAGGATTGTCATGACGAAGCTTCTGATCACCAATGCCCGAGTCGTACGTCCGGGCGCCGATCATCCCGAGGACGGCGAATTCCTCGACCTGCTGATCGAGGACGGGAAGTTCACCCGCATCGAGGCGGGGATCGATCCGTCGAGCGCCGACACCGTCGTCGACGCCGCCGGCAAGGTCGCATTCCCCGGAGTGGTGGACGCGCACCAACACTGGGGCATCTACAACCCGCTGGGTGAGGACGCCTACACCGAGTCCAGGGCCTGCGTGCAGGGCGGTGTCACCACCTCGTTGTCCTACATGCGCACCGGTCAGTACTACATGAACACCGGTGGTTCGTACGCCGACGTGTTCCCGACGGTGCTCGAGGCCACCGAGGGCAAGCCGTTCGTCGACTACGCGTACCACCTCGCGCCGATGTCGAAGGAGCACATCGCCGAGATCCCCTCGCTCATCACCGATCACGGTGTGACGTCGTTCAAGATCTTCATGTTCTACGGCAGCCACGGGCTGCACGGGCGCTCGACCGACCAGAGCGAATTCCTCATGACGCCGGAGGGCGAGCGCTACGACCTCGCACACTTCGAGTTCGTCATGCGCGGCATCCAGGCCGCACGGGAGCAGCTCGGTGACAAGGCCGATCACATCTCGCTCTCGCTGCACTGCGAGACCGCCGAGATCATGAGCGCCTACACCAAGCTCGTCGAGGAGGAGGCAACGCTCACCGGCCTCGCGGCGTACAGCGCCTCGCGTCCGCCGCACTCCGAGGGGCTCGCGGTCACCATCGCGTCGTTCCTCGCCGACGAGACGCAGCTGCCCAACATCAACCTGCTGCACCTCTCCTCCCGCAAGGCCCTCACCGCCGCGATGCGGATGGCGAAGGCGTTCCCGCACGTCAACTTCCGTCGCGAGGTGACCATCGGTCACCTGCTCGCCGACATCGACACCGCCTACGGTTTGGGCGGCAAGGTCAACCCGCCGCTGCGCCCGCGCGACGACGTCGAGGCCCTGTGGGAGCACCTGCTCGGCGGCGACATCGACTGGGTGGTCAGCGATCACGCGTGCTGCAAGGACGAGAAGAAATTTGCCGAGGACCGCGGCGACATCTTCGCGGCCAAGTCGGGATTCGGCGGCGCCGAGTACCTGCTGCCGGGACTGGTCAGCGAGGGCCGCAAGCGCGGACTCAGCTGGCGCCGCATCGCGGAGCTGACGTCGCTCAATCCCGCTCGTCGCTACGGACTTCCGGGCAAGGGTGAGATCGCCGTCGGTATGGACGCCGACCTGGCACTGGTCGATCCCGATCACACGTGGACGGTGCGTCCCGAGGATTCGGAGTCCACGCAGGAGTACACCCCCTTCGAGGGCTTCGAACTCGGCGCGAGGGTCACCGACACGTTCGTGCGTGGCCACCGAGTACTCGACAACGGCGCTGTCGCGGGGGAGCCGACCGGCCGCTACCTGCACAGGCCCTACAAGTGACCGGGCCCCTGGAGGGGATTCGCGTTCTCGACGCGTCGACGATCCTCGCCGGTCCGCTGGTCGCCCAGATCCTCGGCGACTTCGGTGCCGACGTCGTCAAGATCGAGCACCCCACCAAGCCGGACGGTATGCGTGGGCACGGTCTGGACAAGGACGGGCACCCGTTGTGGTGGACGATGGTGAGCCGCAACAAGCGCGGCATGACGCTGAACCTCGGCAAGCCCGAGGGGGCCGACGTCTTCCGCAAGCTCGTCGCGGACGCCGACGTGGTGGTGGAGAACTTCCGGCCGGGCACCCTCGAGAAGTGGGGCCTCGGCTACGACGTGCTGTCCGAGATCAATCCGGGTCTGATCCTGTTGCGTGTCACCGGTTTCGGCCAGACCGGGCCCTACTCGACGAGGCCGGCGTTCGGCACCCTGGTCGAGTCGATGAGCGGGTTCGCCCACCTCACCGGCTCGGCCGACGGACCGCCGACGCTTCCCGCCTTCGGTCTGGCGGATTCGCTGGCCGGTATCGCCGGATCGTCGGCGGTCTCGATGGCCCTGCTGCACCGGACGAAGACGGGAAAGGGTCAGCAGATCGATCTCGATCTGCTGAGCCCCATCATGACGGCGGTCGGGCCCGGCATCATCTACGCCGACCAGTTGGGCATCGACCAGGAGCGCACCGGTAACCGGTCGAGCAACAACGCGCCCCGCAATCTCTATCGGACCAAGGACGAGCACTGGCTGGCGATCTCCACCAGTGCCAACTCCATCGCCGAGCGCGTTCTCCGCATCGTCGGTCACCCCGAGGTTCTCGACGAGCCGTGGTTCGCCACGGGCCGTCAGCGCGCGGCCCACGCCGACCTGCTCGACGGATACGTCGGTGGGTGGATCGCCGAGCGCACGCGCGACGAGGTGATCGCGGCCTTCGAGGAGGCCGGCGCGGCGGTCGCCCCCGTCTACAAGCCGAGCGAGCTGCTCGACGATCCGCAGGTCAACGCCATCGAGATGGTCACCACAGTCGAGGACGACGCTCTCGGGCCGGTGCGCATGCAGAACGTCATGTGGCGCATGGGGGAGAGCCCTGGCAGCATCCGCCACACCGGACGTCCGCACGGCGCGGACACCGACACCGTGCTCGCCGAGCTCGGTCTCAGCGACGACGAGGTGCGCACCCTGCACGAGACCGGCATCGTCTGACCGCTCGAGTGGGCACACTGGTGTCCATGACGTCAGCACACAGTGTCGCGAAGGATCTCGGTCGACGGCTTCTCTGGTGGGGCGGCGGCAGTGTCGCGGTCGGTGCCGCCGCAGCGTTGGGCGGCGGCTCTCCCGCGGTCCGTGCTTTCGGCATCCAGACCGCGGGCTGGGGTGCCATCGATCTCGCCATCGCCGGGATCGGGGCGGCCCGGTCCACCGAGGTTGCGGCCGACAAGCTGCGGAAGACCTTGTGGATCAACACTGGACTCGACGTCGTCTATGTCGCCCTGGGTGCACATCTCCTGTACCACCGGCCCACCTTCGGCGGGAGGGTGACGCCGCAGCAGTCCTCCGGGCACGGTGCCGCAGTCGTCGTGCAGGGTGCGGCTCTCCTGGTGCTCGACAGCGTGCACGCGAAACGCTTGTGACTCAGGACTCGGCATACCGCCCGGTCCGAGGGGCACACTGGACTGGAGTCCGCGGACCGACGTGGGCCTCGTGGCCGGTGCGTCCGTCGGGGGCGCACCGGCCGCCCTCATTGTGCGGCTGAAATACCCACCGTGTAATTCTCATTTGTCAAGTACCGACACGTGCTTTTGTTGCGGCGTGCCCACTTTTCGGTAACACTCACCACATCAGTCACATGAGTCACGTGAGTCACACAGTCGATCGGTGGGGGTCGGAGTATGCGAGCACGAAGTCGGCAGATCGCGGTGGGGGCCGCGCTGACGTTGGTGGCCAGCGGTCTGGGTGTGCTGTCGGCACCGGTCGCGTCCGCGGAACCGTGCGGTGGTCTCGGTGGCCCCGGCTCGTCACTGCTGGGCAGCTTCTTCGGCAGCAGCGGATCGAGTGGCGGCGGGGGCAGCAACCCGCGCGGGACTCAGCAGCCGCTCGCCCCGATCCGCAGTGGGAACACGCAGTCCGTGGGGTGGGTGACCGGACCTCTCAGCGCCAACAACACGTACGACCGTTTCGGCATCTCGGGTACCGATCTCGGCATCAGCTGGGACAACGGCGCAGGCCAGACGCTCATGGCGTTCGGTGACTCCTTCGGCAACTGCTCGGTGAACGGCCAGCAGTGGCGCAACAACCTGCTGCTGCGGTCCAGCGACGACAACCTCTCCGACGGCATCACCGTTCCCGACGCCGTCCCCGGCGACAGCGCGTCCGGCTCCGTCGTCCTGCCGGCGACGCCTCGGTACGCCGAGCAGATCGTCCCGACGCTGCGGTTGCCGGAGATCGAGGTGACCACCATCCCGACGGCCGCCATCGCCATCGACGGCGTGCAGTACCTGAACTACATGTCCGTGCAGAGTTGGGGAGCCCCCGGCCGGTGGGTCACCAACTTCTCGGCCATCGCGACGTCGAGGGACAACGGGCAGAGCTGGACGACGGACCCGATGACCATTCGCGTCAACAAGGGCGTCACGATTCCCGGTGTCGCTCAGGTCAACGAGGCCAACGGCCGATTCCAGATGAACGCATACGCCAAGGGTCCCGACGGCTGGCTGTACCAGTTCGGAACGCCCAACGGCCGTTTCGGTGCAGCCTTCCTCGCCCGTGTGCAACCGGCGGACATCCTCGATCTGACGAAGTACGAGTATTCCACCGGTGATGTCGCGCGCCCGTGGTCGACCGATGTCGCCGATTCGAAGAAGGTCGTCGACGAACCGGTCAGCGAGCTCAGCGTCTCGTGGAACGCGTACCTGAAGAAGTACGTGATGCTCTACGGCGATGAGAACCAGGGCTCGATCGTCGCCCGCACCGCCACGGATCCGCAGGGACCGTGGAGCCCGATGACAACTCTGCTCGGGCGGGCGGAGACCATCGGCGGCGTCTACGCCCCGTACATCCACCCGAAGTCGAGTGGGCGTGACCTGTACTTCACTGCCTCGCGCTGGTCCGACTACAACGTGATGCTGTTGAAGACGGATCTCGATGCGCTGAAGTGACGGCTACTTCGGCGTGATGCGTTGTGCCGCTTCGCTGTCGGTGGACTCGTAGTTCCGACCCATCTCGGTGAAGGTGTCGGCGAGCGACGACGCGACCGCGATGTGCGCCTGAAGCAAGGTCGACAAAGACCCCGGCCCACCCACCGCGAGCTCGGAGTACTTGCGCGCCAGCGCCAGGCCGGAGGGGAGGGTCCCGAAGCCCTGTGCGAAGTCCTGCACTTGGATGGTCGACCTCACGGCGGTGATGCCTTCGGCGAATTCTGCGCACGCACGGGCACATCGCTCCGCGGCCTCCGTGGTTATTTCGAGCTCGTTCAACCCTGTCACGGTGCCCCCGTCATGGTGGTGTCGCGCTCTCGAGAGCGCCTGAAATGCGCCTGGCTTCTGCGCAGTAGTCGCCGACAGTTGATGAATCACCCGCGTTTCTCACGGCGAACTCAATTGCCCCTGCGGTCGATGCGTACGCGATGTGGCAGGCCTCGTCGAGAGTTCCCGGCAGTTGCTGGAAGCTGAGCGCTGGGCGCCCGCCTATATCTATATCCTCTGGGTTCACGGATCGGCTGTCTCCGCGGAACTCTGATATCGCTGTGGTCGTCGACGAGATGGTCAGGACGAACCAGTCCTGCCGGAACGAGCAGTACCGCCACTGACTGTTTCCCTGATCGAACTGACCCGAGTTGACAATCTCCGCGTTCACGCCCGCAGCCGCCACGGCGTCACTCGGAATGGTGCACGGATCCCACAGCTCCGCGACGGGTTCGCCCGAGACGCCGGGGGAGCAGGCGCCGCAGAACACGAGCGCAGCCACGGCCACCCCACCTCGAATCCATCGCACTCGAACTTGGACGCGGTCAGCGGCCCGGCGGTTCCCATGCGGATCCGCGCGGGTTCTGGTCAGCCGCGCGCGGTCCAACCGGCGCGGGTGTCCGAACGGTGCTCGGATCCGCCGCGACCGCTGGCCGCGCAGCTCCCAGCACTGCGCGCAGGCCACGGACTTGCGCGTACTGCTGCACGGTGCGCGTCTGCGGCGCCGACCGACGCGCCGATCCGCGCGACCGTCAGCACCCCCGCTCACCACAACCGGCGCACCCGACCGGAGCGTGCGCGGACAAGCGAGCACCACCATCCGCTCACCGCCCAGCACCGTGCGCAGGCCACGTCCAGCGCGTACTGCCGCGCAGTGCGCGGGCCTCGACGACGTGCTCACCGACGGCACGACCCGCGCCGCCTATTCGTCCGACGCGTCGCTCTACCGCGTGCACCCGCTCGTCGTCGCGCGGCCCCGTCGCACCGAGGACATCGCGGCGGCCGTCGCGGTGTGCCGCGAGACCGGGGTCCCGCTGACCATGCGCGGCGGCGGCACGTCCGTGGCCGGCAACGCGGTGGGTACCGGGGTTGTGCTCGACGTCAGTCGGCACCTGAACCGGGTGCTCCACGTCGACCCCGAGGCGCGCACCGCGACTGTCGAACCTGGCGCCGTGCAGTCGGTGGTGCAGAAGGCAGCGGCGCAGCACGGGCTCCGGTTCGGTCCCGACCCGTCCACCTTCACGCGCTGCACCGTCGGCGGCATGATCGGGAACAACGCGTGCGGCTCGCGCACTCTCGGCTACGGCCGGACCTCCGACAACGTCTCCGCGCTCGACGTGGTGACGGGCAGCGGGGAGCAGCTGCACCTGCCGAGGGACACCACGTCTCCGACTCTCGACGCGCTGCGGCAGATCGTCGCCGGCGGACTCGGAACCGTCCGAACGGAATTCGGCATGTTCGGCCGCCAGGTCTCCGGCTACGCGCTGGAGAACCTGTTGCCGGAGAACCGTTTCGACGTCCGCCGGATGCTGGTGGGCAGCGAGGGCACGCTCGCGGTCACCACGCGCGCCACCGTCGACCTGGTGACGGAGCCTGCGTTCCGCATCCTCGTCGTTCTCGGGTACCCGGACATCGCCACCGCCGGTGACGCCGCGCCCACCGTCCTGACGTTCACGCCCACCGCATGCGAGGGCATCGATTCGCGCATCGTCGACGTCGTCCGCGAACGCCGCGGACTGCATGCGGTTCCGCCTCTTCCCGGCGGCGCCGCGTGGTTGTTCGTCGAGGTCGTCGGCGATACCCGCGAGCAGGCCATGGACCGAGCCGACGCGGTCGCACGCGGTTGCGGAGCGGTCGACTCCCTGGTGGTCACCGACGCGGAACGCACCGCTCGGCTGTGGCAGATCCGAGCAGACGGAGCCGGACTCGCGGGGCGCAGTCCCGCGGGGTTGCCGGCACACGCCGGGTGGGAGGACGCGGCGGTACCGCCGGCCTCGCTCGGCCGATACCTGCGCGACTTCGACGACCTCATGTCGCAGTACGGGGTGACGGGGCTGCCGTACGGGCACTTCGGTGACGGGTGCCTGCACGTGCGCATCGACCTGCCGCTCGACAAGCCCGGTGGGACAGGGGTGTTCCGCCGGTTCCTCGTCGACGCCGCCACGCTGGTGGCGCGGTACGGCGGGTCGTTGTCCGGTGAGCACGGCGACGGCCGTGCGCGCAGTGAGCTCTTGCCGCTGATGTACTCGGCGGACGCACTCGCGTTGTTCGGTGCCGTCAAGCATGCGTTCGATCCCGACGGCATCCTCAATCCCGGCGTGCTCGTGGATCCTCGACCGCTCGACGTGGATCTCCGCGTCCCGGCCGCGAAGCCTCGGACGCTGCTCGCGATGGCCTACGCCGAGGACGGCGGCGACTTCAGTCAGGCCGTGCACCGGTGCACGGGCGTCGGCAAGTGCCGCGCGGACACCACCGGCACCAGCGGGGTGATGTGCCCGTCGTACCTGGCGACTCGGGAGGAGAAGGACTCCACCCGCGGGCGCGCCCGGGTACTGCAGGAGATGATCAACGGCACCGACGTCACCGGCGGGTGGCGCTCGCCCGAGGTGCACGATGCCCTGGATCTGTGCTTGTCCTGCAAGGGATGTGCCTCGGACTGTCCGACCGGTGTCGACATGGCGTCGTACAAGGCCGAGGTGCTGCACCAGAGCTACCGACGTCGGCTACGCCCTGCGGCGCACTACTCGCTCGGGTGGCTCCCGCGCTGGGCTGCTGTCGCCGCTCGGGCGCCGCGCGCCGTCAATGCCGCGGCACGGCTTCCGGGTGTGGGTCCGCTAACACTGCGGGCGGCGGGCATCGATCCGCGTCGCTCGATACCCGAGTTCGCCCCGACGACGTTCCGGCAGTGGTTTCACGAATCGCACCGGCCCACGACCGGTGATCCCGTCGTGCTCTTCGTCGACTCCTTCACCAATCACTTCACGCCCGAGGTGGGCCAGGCGACGGTGCGTGTGCTCGAGGCGGCGGGCTACCGGCCCAGGCTGACCGAGAAGCAGCAGTGTTGCGGTCTCACGTGGATCTCGACCGGTCAACTGGACGCCGCGAAGCGCATCCTGGGACGCACCGTGGACGCCTTGACCGCGGCGTCGGACGGCGGTGTTCCCATCGTGGGTATCGAACCGTCGTGCACCGGTGTACTACGAAGCGACGCAACGGAACTGCTCGGCAAGGAACGCGCCGCGCCGGTCGCCGAGGCCACCCGCACGCTGGCCGAACTGCTCACCGAGCGCGGGTGGGAACCGCCGTCCCTGAACGGCCGAGAGGTGGTGGCGCAGCCGCACTGTCACCATCACGCCGTGATGGGCTGGGGCGCAGACGCGACTCTGCTCGAGAGAGCGGGCGCCGATGTGCAGCGCCTGGGTGGTTGCTGCGGGCTCGCCGGGAATTTCGGCGTCGAAAAGGGGCATTACGACGTCTCGGTCACCATCGCCGGTCAGCAACTTCTGCCGGCGGTGCAGTCGGCGGCGGACACCGCGTCGATTCTGGCTGACGGCTACTCCTGCCGTACCCAGCTGTCCGATCTCACGGATCGCCGCGGTGAGCACCTCGCGCAAGTGTTGGCGAGCGCGTTGCCTGATGAGACGGAGTGACGTGTAACACTCGTCGAGGTGGGGTATGCCCTGCCGAAACAACCGTCCTGGGGGGACATCATGGCTTTCGATCTGACGCTCACACCGGCCCAACACGAGTTGGTCGGTCGTGCTCACGACTTCGCCGAGAACGTGGTGCGACCCGTCGCGCAGCACTACGACAAGGAGCAGGAGTTCCCGTGGCCGGTGCTGCAGGAGGCTGCGCGGGCTGGCTTCTACTCGCCGTTGTTCTACCGCGACCTCATCGGTGACCCGACCGGGCTCTCACTGCCGGTGTTCATGGAGGAACTGTTCTGGGGTTGTGCGGGAATCGGTCTCGCGGTGGTGATGCCGGCGCTCGCGCTGTCGGCCATCGGTCAGGCGGCGACGCCCGAGCAGATGCTTGAATGGGCACCGCAGTGCTTCGGCACCCCGGACGACCTGAAGCTAGCGGCGCTCGCCATCTCCGAGCCCGAGGGCGGCAGCGACGTTCGCAACCTGCGGACCACCGCGCGGCAGGACGGCGACGACTGGATCATCGACGGCCACAAGATGTGGATCGGCAACGGTGGCATCGCGGACGTGCACGTGGTCAACGCCAATGTGGACCCGGAACTCGGTCACAAGGGCCAGGCGCTCTTCATCGTCCCCGGCGGAACCCCCGGTCTGGAACTCGTGCGCAAGCTCGACAAGCTGGGGTGCCGCGCTTCTCACACCGCGGAGCTGAAGTTCGACAGTGTCCGCATTCCCGGTGCGAACCTCCTGGGCGGTCTCGACAAGCTCGAGCACAAGCTGGCCAAGGCCCGTGAAGCGGAGAAGACCGGGATCAGAGGTCGCTCCGCCACTCTCGGAGCGCTCGAGCAGACGCGACCGATGGTGGCCGCTCAGGCCCTCGGAATTGCCCGTGCCTCATTGGAGTACGCGACGAAGTACGCCAACGAGCGTGAGGCGTTCGGGTCACCGATCATCGACAACCAGGGCATCGCCTTCCCGCTGGCGGATCTCGCGATGCGGATCGACGCGGCGCGCCTGTTGACGTGGCGCGCCAGTTGGATGGCGGCCACGGGTGTCGCCTTCGAGCGCGGCGAGGGGTCGATGGCCAAGCTCGCCGCCACCGAGGTCGCGGTGGCCTCCACCGAGCGGGCGATCCAGACGATGGGCGGGTGGGGCTACATCACCGACCACCCGGTGGAGAAGTGGTACCGCGACGCCAAGCTGTACACCATCTTCGAGGGCACCAGCGAGATCCAGCGCGTCGTGATCAGCAATGCGATCGCGCAACAGGACGGCGCTCCGCCGCTGCACGTACAGATGGATGCCGAAGGGTCGGCGCTCAACAAGGCGTTCGGCCGCGGAACCGAGACGCGCACGAAGGTGATGGACAAGGCGATGGCGGCCAAGGACAAGGTTCCAGAGCCCGTGCTGCGGGGTGCCATGAAGTTCCTGCAGCCGCCCAGCCGGAAGTAACCCGACCGTTTCGAGGGCCGTGCGCCGGGTACTGCCCTGCGCATGGTCACCTCGGAACGCCCACAAGGCGTCGTGCCCGACCGCGGAATCGCCCTGCCCGGCATTGTGCTCGGTGTGGGACTGGGCGGTTTCGTCGACGGGATTCTGCTGCACCAGATTCTGCAGTGGCACCACCTATTGAGCAGTTCGGGCGACGACAACATCGGCCTGCAGCCTTATCCCGTCGACACCGTCCACGGCCTCCAGATCAACACGCTGTGGGACGGCGTCTTCCACACGGTCACCTGGCTCGCCGTCCTACTGGGTCTCGCAATGCTGTAATCGCGCGTCACCGGGTCGCGCGGGCGGGTATGGGCGTCCCGCGTGCTGTGGGGGTGGGTCCTGGTCGGGTGGGGCCTGTTCAATCTCGTCGAGGGCATCGTCGATCACCATCTGCTGGGCATCCACCATGTCCGCAGCGGTCCGAACCAACTGTGGTGGGACCTCGGCTTCCTCGCCCTCGGTGTCCTGCTGATCGCCGGCGGCTGGGTCATGCAGCGCAGCGCACGTCGATGATGCTCGCGCACGACACTCATCACGGCAACGGTGGTCTCGGACCGGTCGTGACTCTCGTCGTGGTGGCAGCCGCGTATGTCGTTGCGGCGGAGCGCTGCAGGCGTGAGCCGCGGGGATGGAACCCGTGGCGCACGGTGAGCTTCCTCGTCGGCATCGGGCTCCTCGTCCTCGCCGTGGTCCCTGCACTGTCGCCCTACCCGGACGGCGACTTCCGCGGCCACATGCACCAGCACCTGCTTCTCGGTATGTACGCGCCGTTGGCGCTGGTACTCGGTGCCCCGATGACGCTGGTGCTGCGTTCGGTATCGACGTCGACGGGCCGCGCCATCGGACGTGTCCTGCGCTCGCGGCCGGTGCACGTGATCGCGAATCCGGTCGTCGCGCTGGCCCTGAACCTCGGTGGTCTCGCACTGCTGTACTTCACCCCGCTGTACGAGGCGACGACACACAGCACGGCGCTGCACCTGGTGGTGCACGTGCACTTCTTCGCGGCGGGATACCTGTTCGCGTGGGTCGTCGCCGGCCCCGACCCGGCACCGCATCGGCCTTCGGTACCCACCCGACTCTGGATACTCGGGGCGGCGATCCTCGGTCATGCTGTCCTGTCGCAGCTGATGTACGCGGGACTCCTCGTGCAGATCCCGGGTCCCGCCGATCAGCGCCAGGGCGCCGGCGAGCTGATGTACTACGGCGGCGACATCGCCGAACTGCTTCTGGCGCTGGCGCTTCTGCTCACCTGGCGACCGGCACGACGTCGCGAAGAAACGCCAGCTGGTCGGCGATGATCCGGGGGAAGAGCGGCTCGACGTACGGATCGAAGTGACCACCCTCGTACGTCACCACGGTGGCGCGCGGGATCTTTCGTGCGGTGTGCAGCGCGACGTCCGTGGGAGTGATCGCGTCCTCGGTGGCGATCTGGACGAGGGCGGGGCACTGAATCTTCGCGGCGGTCTTTCCCGGCGAGTACAGGCCGATGTGGAGCAGGATGCGAGCGGCGACCGTCTCGGGGTAATCACCGGTCCGCAGTCCCGACGCCTCGAGTAGACGGTCACGTCCGACGGCGGCGTCCGGCGAGACCATGGCGGCGAGGGCACCGGGTTCGCCGATCGAGTCGATGTAGCGGGGCTCGCGGCCGAGCAGAGCCCGAAGCTGATCCGAGATCGCGGCCGGTGCGAGACGCAAGGTCTGGCGCAGGCCGGCGGAGCGCACGGCGGCGATGCCGTCCACGTGCGGGACCTGCGCGATGATCGCGGCCAGTCGTTCGCCCGTGCCCGCCAGTGTGAGGACGTGGCCACCGCCGAAGGAGGTGCCCCATGCGACGACGCGGTCGGGGTCGACGCCGTCGAGTCGCCGGGCGAAGGCCAGCGCGTTGCGCCAGTCTTCGAGCTGTCTGCGCACGTCCAGGAGCTGCCGTGGGGTTCCTTCGCTGTCGCCGAAGTGCCGGTAGTCGAACATCGCGACGACGTAGCCCGCCTGGACGAACTGGTCAGCGTAGGCGGGGAGACGCAACGCGCGCACCGATCCGAAGCCGTGGGCCATGACGATGATCGGCGCGGAACCGTCGAGCCCGGCAGGACGGAGGACCGAGATCGCGCAGCGGTCGGAACCGGAGTCGAACCACAGGTCGTCGCTAACGGTGTCAGGCATGCGGGCTCCTCTTGATTGACGTTCAAGAGAACGTAGCAGCGTCTTGATCGAGCATCAAGATAGGGTGACCGCATGCCCCGGAACAGACGTCCGCAGGATCGGGAAGAGAAACGGGCCGAGATCGTCGACGCCGCGACGGCCCTGTTCGTCGAGGCCGGATTCGACGGCACCCCGCTGAGCCGGATAGCGCAGAGCGCCGGCGTCACGCCGAACACCATCTACTGGTACTTCTCCGACAAGGACGAACTGCTCGTCGCCGCCCTCACCGAGATCACGGCGACGGCGTTGACGCGCTTCGCCGAGTTGGAGGTGACGTCCCCGCAGGAGCGGTTGACGTGGGTGGTCACCGAGCTCGAGCGCTACCACCGGCTGGTGGACACCGTGCACGCCCGGGCTGCGGTGTCGGCACCGATCGACGAGTGGCACAACGGGTTCCACGCCTTGGCCGATGCGCTGGTCGCGGAGGAACTGCGCCACGTCGGCGTCGCCGAGGAGCGGATCGACGCGCGGACCAAGGTCGTGGTGTTCGCTGTCGAGGGCATGCTGACGCATCCGCAGAGCGCTGCCGACAAGGCTGCGATCGTGGACGCCCTGTTCACCTAGACGACCGGGGTGCCCTGTCGGGGCGCTCCTCGGCAGGGACTTCCCCCGTGGACCGGCACCGCGGATGCTGGACTTCAGCACCACCGACGAGAGGAACCGCGCATGCAGATCACCCGAAGCTCGATCGCGACCACCAAGGGTCCGGCCGACTGGTTCACCGGCGACGTCTACATCGACGCCGTCGCCGCAGCTCCGGCCCCGTCGCGGGTCTCCGCCAACCTGGTCCACTTCATGCCGGGGGCGCGTACGCACTGGCACCACCACTCGCTGAGCCAGACGGTGTTCGTCACCGAGGGCGTCGGTCTGTGCCAGCGGCAGGGTGGGCCGGTCGAGGTCATCCGTCCCGGCGACCGCGTGCTGTTCGAGGCCGACGAGGTGCACTGGCACGGCGCCGCACCGGATCGCCTGATGGTGCATCTCGCCATCAACGAGGGCGACGACGAGCACGACGTCGTCGTGTGGATGGACCCCGTCACCGACGCGGAGTACACCGCGCACGAGTGACGATCAGCGGGGGAGACGTCCCTCGATCCGCTCCACGATGGCAGGCCAGATCTCCGACCGCGGGTCGACGACACTGAAGTGGTCTCCGGGGCCTTCGACAAGCGTGACATCGTCACCTGCGGCCGATGCTGCGGTGACGTACTCGCGGCCGATGTCGTTCAGATTCGGATCGTCCGATGCCGCGACCACGACGATCTGCGGAACCCCGAGTGGCAGTCGCGCTCTGGGGGACGACTCCGCGTGAGCATCGGTGTACCGCGAGCTGAGGGCGGCACGCACCGCACCGTCGCCCAGGCCGCGGTCGTCGGCGATCTGCAGGTCGAGGACTCCGGCGAGGCTCACGGCCAGTGCGGGACGGGCATCCGCGGCCCAGCGCATCGCGAGCTGTCCTCCTGCCGAATGGCCGAGGACGGCCTGCGCACCAGCGTGCTTCAGGGCCGCGGCGACATCCGCCGTCGTCGTCTCCCACCCGTGCTCGTCGGGTGTGCGGTACTCGACATTCCAGGTGGTGTAGCCGCGGTCGGCGAGATCGATGGCCGCGGCGTCGAGCGAGTCGAGTCGCCACGGTGCCCGCCAGTAACCGCCGTGGATCAGGGCGACGACCGGCCCGCTCGTTCCCCGCACCTCGGCGAACTGTTCGGGGTGCTCCCCATACGACTCGACGGTCGCCGGGTGCAGTCGGTGATGATGAATCCTGTCGACGGCGTAGCGGAGCCCGCCGAGTCCCCGTCCGCGAATGTGGGCGTGCAGGCCAGCCGAGAGGTCCGCGGCCACATAGCCGTAGTCGACACGCACCACACACCGGTCGCTCGCCTGCGTGCCGACGCGTCCGCCCGCGGCCGGGACCACGATCACGTCACCGGATGCCACGGAGACGTCGTCCGACACGTGGACCTCCCCGGTGGCGCCGCGCGCAGCGAGCGCGGACTGCACCAGGTCGGTCACCGTGCCGAGGTCTCGAACGGCGTCCGGGTGCAGGACGACGTCGATTCGTTCCGAGGACTCGCTCATCCCTCGAATCTACGTCCTAGGCTCGGGGGAATCGACGAAAGAGGAGCAATGGACGAGCGCGCCATCGAGAAGGACATCGTCACCGATTTCCGCGAGCGGATGAGGTACGGGGCGTACCTCGATCTCGACACTCTGCTCAGTGCGCAGAAGCCGGTGAGTGTCCCGGAGCATCACGACGAGTTGCTGTTCATCATCCAACACCAGACCACCGAGCTGTGGTTCAAGCTCGTGCTGCACGAACTGCTCGCGGCACGCGACGCGTTCGACGCCGACGACCTCGGGTTCGCGCTGAAGTGCGTCGCTCGGGTCAAGCACATCCAGAAGACGCTGACCGAGCAGTGGTCGGTGCTCGCAACACTCACGCCCACCGAGTACGCGCAGTTCCGCGGATTCCTGGGGAACTCGTCGGGGTTCCAGTCCGCGCAGTACCGCGCGGTGGAGTTCGTGCTGGGCAACAAGAACGCAGCGATGCTGACGGTGTTCGAATTCGACTCGGTGGCAACCGAACTGCTGACGCGGGTGCACGGCGAGCCGAGTGTGTACGACGCCCTGTGGCGGTGCCTGGCCCGCGCAGGACTCGACGTTCCGGAGAGTGCGCTGCGGCGAGATGTCACCGCGCCGTACGCGCGCAACGACGATCTGATGCCACTGATCACGCACGTCTACGAGAACCCGACCGAGAACTGGGCCGCGTACGAGGCGTTCGAGGAATTCGTCGACCTGGAGGAGAACTTTCAGCTCTGGCGGTTCCGGCACATGCGCACGGTGCTCCGTACGATCGGGCACAAGAGCGGCACCGGTGGCTCCAGTGGTGTCGGCTTCCTCCAGCGCGCCCTTGAGTTGACGTTCTTCCCCGAGTTGTTCGCCGCCCGCACCGAGATCGGACAGCCATGAACGCAGCAGACCTCGACGCACGGGACCCCCTGCGCGAGTACCGCTCTCGCTTCCACACCGACGACGCCGATCCCGTCGTGTCCTATCTCGACGGCAATTCGCTCGGTCGGCCCACGACGGCGAGCATCGAGCGTGTCTCGACGTTCATGGCGCAGGCCTGGGGTGGCCGGCTGATCCGCGGGTGGGACGAGGAATGGTTCGAGCTGCCCATCACGTTGGGCGACACGCTCGGTCGGGTGGCCCTGGGTGCAGCACCCGGGCAGACCGTCATCGGTGACTCCACCACCGTCCTGCTCTACAAGATCGCGCGCGGGGCGGCGGCGCTGAGGCCGGGCCGGACCGAGATCGTCCTCGATCGCGACAATTTCCCGACCGATCGCTACGTCCTCGAGTCCATCGCGTCCGAACTCGGCCTGACGCTGGTGTGGATCGATGCGGACCGGCGGTCGGGCGTAGGGACTGCGGACATCGCCGATGTCGTCACCGAGCGAACAGCTTTCGTGCTTCTCAGTCATGTCGCCTACCGCTCGGGCTTTCTCGCGGACGCGTCCGCGGCGGCCCGTGTCGCGCACGACGTCGGCGCCCTGGTGGTGCTCGACCTGTCGCACTCGGTGGGATCCGTGCCGCTCCGTCTCGACGAGTGGGGTGTCGATCTCGCCGTCGGCTGCACCTACAAGTACCTGAACGGTGGTCCCGGCTCGCCCGCGTTCGCATACGTCCGCGCGGAGCATCTGCCCGAGTTTCGGCAGCCCGTATGGGGATGGATGGGGCGTGCCGACGCCTTCGCCATGGAGCAGGGATACGTCCCGGCCGAGGGCGTACGACGCGTCATCAGCGGCACCCCGCCGGTGCTCGCCATGATCGCGATGCAGGACACGCTCGCCATGATCGGCGAGGTCGGCATGGACGCGATCCGCGCGAAGTCGGTCGCTCTCACCGAGTACGCGCTCGAGCTGGTGCGCTCGGACCTGGTGCCACTGGGCGTGGAGATCGCCTCGCCGGAGAACGCGGACGAGCGCGGGGGACACGTCACGCTCGATCACCCCGATTTCCGCGAGGTCACGGCGCGGCTGTGGAAGCGCGGTGTCATCCCCGACTTCCGAGCCCCGAGCGGCATCAGGCTCGGCCTGAGCCCGCTCAGCACCAGCTTCGAGGAGGTGCGCATCGGCGTTCTCGCGATCGCCGAGGAGCTCCGGCGCTGACACCTGGCACCACAACACGACCGGTCAGATGGTTATGCTCTGACGACTTTGTGGCTGAGGGGGTCCGGTGGGGGTCGAACGTGCGCGTATCGGAATGGTCGATGATCACGAGCTGACCATCCGGGGGTTGCGGGAC
The DNA here is from genome assembly GCF_019836145.1 of Rhodococcus sp. BP-241. Lineage (NCBI taxonomy): Bacteria > Bacillati > Actinomycetota > Actinomycetes > Mycobacteriales > Nocardiaceae > Rhodococcus > Rhodococcus sp. BP-241. The sequence goes on from NZ_JABUEI010000002.1 coordinate 365,768, forward strand.
TCCCTCGCCGATCATCCCGACCTCGACTTCGTCGCGAGCGCCCCCACGGTCGCCGAGCTGTTCGACGCGACCACGGACCTCGATCTGGTGATCCTCGATCTTCGACTGCGTGACGGATCGTCGCCGGTGTCCAACGTCGAGGCCATCCGCGCCCGCGGTCTCGACGTGCTGGTTCTCACCTCGGGCGAGGATCCGTTCCTGGTCCGCTCGGCCGCCCGCGCCGGTGTGCTCGGTGTGGTGCGCAAGTCCCAGCCGATCGACGCGGTGGTGGACGCCGTGCGGAGTGCAGCCCGGGGCGAGATGGTGCCCACCATCGACTGGGCGGCGGCCATCGACGGGGATCCCGACCTCGCCGCGGTGGACCTCAGCCCGCAGCATCGACGGCTCCTCACGCTCTACGCGGCCGGGGAGACCGCCACGCGGGTCGCGTCGACCATGGGCATCTCACCCGAGACGGTGAACGACTATCTCGGCCGCATCCGGCTCAAGTACGCCGACGCCGGCAGGCCTGCCCCGACCAAGACCGATCTGTACAAACGGGCACTGGAGGACGGGTGGTTGCCGTTTCCTCGTCGACGCAGGAAGTCGTGACGACGGCGGAGCGCAGCGCGGCCGATCAGATCCTCACGATGTTCGGCCGCTTCATCGGCGTGGGCTACGTCTTCTACCTGCTCGTGTCGATTCCGCTCATCCGCGATCTGGAGGGGGTGTCGGCGTCCTGGTGGACTCCGGTCGGGCTCGTCCTGTTCTTCGGACCCGGACTGGCGTTGGGCGCCGCGTCGTTCGGCCGGCGGGGTCAGCGTGCGCTCCGGCCACTGGCGGCGGCCTGCGCCGTGGTCTTTCTGCTCGGGTTGCTCACCTGGCCGCTCGGATGGACGGGCGAGACCCTGCCCGACGGGAAGGCTGCCTGGTTCTCCCTCTTCCCTGCCCTGGCCTCTCTGGGGGCTGCGGTGTCGATGAGGCCGCGCTGGGCGTTCCTCCATCTCGCGGTTGCCGTCACGGGTGTCCAACTGGTCAACCACTATCTGCGTGACGCCGGTGACCGGAGTCCGTTGGTGGCAGACATCGTCTACAGCTTCGGCTTCAGCCTCATCTTCGTCGCCGCGTCGATCACGGCGTCGCGCACGGGCTTCCTTCTCGATCGCACCCGCGAGTCCACCTACGCGCAGGCCGCCAGTTCTGCCGCGGTGCAGGCGCGGACGGTCGAACGTCGACGGTTCGACGGGTTGATCCACGACAACGTCATGTCCACGCTCCTCGCCGCATCGCGCGGTCCGATGGATCAGCGTCTCGTCGACCAGGCGAGCGTCGCGTTGGCGGAGCTCGACACGTTGCGACGGGACGCGCTGCCGGTCTCGGACTTCGAGGTGCAGGACGTGGTCGCGCACCTTCGTGCCGCGGCCGCGGCGGTGGACGCATCGGCGACACTGAGCTTCCGGTTCGAGGCCGATGCGGCGGAACGGACGGTGCCGGCCGAGACCGTCCGCACCGTGGGCGCCGCCATGGCCGAGGCGATGCGGAACAGCCTGCGGCACGCGGGCCCCGATGCCCACCGGTCGGTCGTGGCTGCGCTCTCCCCACTCGGACTCCGGGTGACGGTGACGGACGACGGCCCCGGCTTCGATCTGTCGTCGATACCGGCACATCGCCTGGGCGTCCGGGTCAGCATTCTCGACCGCATGCACCGGCTTCCGGGCGGCTCCGCCGCGCTCCACACCGCGGTGGGTCGGGGCACCGTCGTCGAACTGCGGTGGGAGGCACAGTGAGCAGAACGAACGATGTCACGACTCTGCTGGGCATGCACACGCGTGCAGCCTTCGTGGTGGTCGCCTTCAACGTCGCCGGTGTCGTTCTGGCCGCCGCCTCGACACTCGAGGGCGTCACCGAGCCGGCGCTCGTCGCGGTGGCGGTCGTCCTGCATGCCGTGTCCGTAGCGGCACTCCTCCGCGTCCCGGGCGATCCGATCCCCTTCGGCGCGACGGCAGCCGTCACGCTCACCGGCCCGCTGTCGTGTGCGATCGTCCTCGCCGCGCTTCCGGTGCCGATCGGGAACCCTCTGCAGATGTGGCCGATCGGGACGGCGGCCGGGATCTACACCTTCCTCTGTGTCCGTGGGCGCACGTGGTGGGCGTGGGCCGGGTTCCTCGGCATCTTCGTCGTCACGCTCGTCTGGTGCCTGCTGACCGAGCAGAGCGCGGTCGACGCCGTGCTGTACGTGCTGCCCAGCGGCGCGCTGGTGTTGATGGGCACGTTCTTCGCGTTCGCGCTACGCTCGCCCGTCACGGACATCTTCCGGCTACGGGAGGAGTCCACGAGACAGGCAGCGGAGGAAGCCGCGGCCGCTGCGGCACTGCACGAGCGGGACCTGCAGCTGACCCGGCTCGACGAGCTGGCCCGCCCTCTCCTCACCAGGATCGCCTCGGGTGAGCCGCTGTCCGACGACGAGCGACTGAGCTGCCGTCTTCTCGAGTTCCATCTGCGGGACACCCTGCGTGCCGCCGGACTGGCCGACTCCGAGGTGAGCAGTGCGGCGCGGGCCGCGCGGAGTCGGGGAGTCGACGTGGTCCTGCTCGACGACCGCGGCGCGGACGCGACCGGCGTGGTCGATCGCGACATCGTGACCTCGGTGATCACCGCCCTCGAGAGCGACTCCACCAGCGCGGTGACGGTGCGTCTTCTTCCGCAGGACCGGGACTCGGCGGCGTCCATCCTGGTCACAGGAGCGGACGGAACGCACCGGGCCGAGTTCGACCGATCGGGCACCCGGCTGTCCTCCTGAGAGTCACGCCCCGTTCAAGTCCGTGCGGCACGGTGCGGAGCATGCAGATGTCGCGACGCTCCCTGTTCCGCTACGCCGCGCTCGGTGCCGCGGCCACGCCGTTGCTCGCCTGCAGCACCGGGCCCACCCTGGTGCGGGCGCGCCCGTCGCTGACCCACGGCGTCGCCAGCGGCGACGTCCGTGCCGATGGTGCGCTCGTCTGGGCACGGTCGGACACGCCCGCGACGATGATCGTCGACACGTCGGCCACTGACGCGTTCTCCTCCGTCACGACGACGCGGGGACCTCTCCTCACACCGCAGTCCGACGGTACCGGCGTGCTGCGCCTCACGGGTCTGCCGGCGGGACAGCGAGTGCACTACCGCGTGACGCTGGAAGGCGAGGACGGCGCCACGTCGGAGCCCGTCACCGGGGTGTTCTCCACGGCTCCCGACGGGCCGTCGAACATTCGCCTCCTGTGGGGCGGCGACACGGCGGGCCAGGGTTACGGGATCAACCCCGACATCGGCGGCATGACCATTTTCGGAGCGATGGCCGATCGGGAACCGGACCTGTTCCTGCACAGCGGCGACGTCGTCTATGCCGACGGGCCGCTCGAGGAGAGTGTCACGTTGCCCGACGGCCGGGTGTGGCGGAACACGATGTCCGAGGCCAAGTCCAAGGTCGCGGAGACTCTCGACGAGTATCGCGGGCAGTACGCGTACAACCTCACCGACGACAACTACCGGCGCTTCAATTCCTCGGTCGCGCAGGTGGTGCAGTGGGACGATCACGAGACCGTCAACAACTGGTATCCCGGTGAGATTCTCGACCTCGAGCAGTACACCGTGAAAGATGTGAACCTGTTGTCGCAGCGGGCCTTGCAGGCATTTCACGAGTGGCTCCCGGTCGCTCCCGCGGAGGCCGTCGACGGGCGGGTGTACCGGAAGATCGCCTACGGTCCGCTGCTCGACGTCTTCGTCCTGGACATGCGGAGCTACAAGGACGCGAACAATGCCAACACCGCCCCGACCGGGGAGATTCTCGGAGATGCGCAGCGTCGGTGGCTGATCGACGAGCTGTCGCGCTCGAAGGCCACGTGGAAGATCATCGCCAACGACCTCCCGCTGGGACTCGTGGTGCCGGACGGGAAGACCGCGCAGGAGGGCGTCGGCAACGGTGATCCCGGCGCCCCGCTCGGCCGCGAGACTGACATCGCGCAGGTACTCACCGCCATCGACCGGAACGACGTCACGGGTACCGTGTGGCTCACCGCCGACGTGCATTACACGGCAGCGCATCGGTATTCGCCCGAGCGGGCCGCCTACCAGGAGTTCCGCGAGTTCTGGGAGTTCGTCAGCGGGCCTCTCAACGCGGGTGCCTTCGGGCCGAACGACCTCGATCCCACGTTCGGCCCGGAGGCGGTGTTCGTGCACGCGCCGCCGGAGCCGAACGCCTCACCGCTCGATACCTTCCAGCACTTCGGTGAGGTGCTGATCGACAAGGACTCGAGGTCGCTGACGGTGAACTTGTGCGACGGTACCGGGGCGGTTCTCTTCACTCAGGTGCTGCCGGCGCCCTGACCGGCTACTTGCGCCCGGCCGCCCAGCGCATGCCCCAGCCGTACTTCTTGTCCAGGTCCGCCTGGCTGCCCTGGATGTACTCGACCTCGCGCGTGACCGTGATGCCCTGGCCGGTGTTCTGGATCAGCGCGATGGAGCAGATGCGGGCGGAGTTGTTGTCGGAGTCCAGACGCACCTCCACCTGCGGGCCGCTGGTGGGGAACAGCGTGACGACGCCGTCGACCGCGGCCCAGTTCGGGGCGCCGTCGTAGATCATCGCGAAGATGAGGATGCGCTTGAAGGCGTCGGGCCGCGCGAGGTTGATGTGCATGTTCTCGCCGCCCGTGACGGATCCGGAGCGGTCGTCGCCGTCGAGCTGGATGAACGGTGCGCTCTCCAGCGCGCCGAAGCTCTTGCCCAGTGCCTGGATGACTCCCTTCGACCCGTCGGCCAGCTCGTACAGGCAGCCGAGGTCGAGGTCGACGCCGCCGGTGCCGTACGACGCGGCGGCGAGCTTCGCGAGGAAGCCCTTCTTCTTCGGCTCGGGTGCGGCCGCGCCCTGCGACCAGTTGAGGTTGACGCGCATCGCGCCCTGGCTCTCGCCTTTCTTGGCCAGATTCACCGTCGGCGCGGCCTTCGACAGCGTCACCTTGCTCAGATTGACACCGCCCGCTGCCGGGGCGGGGGTGGACGGCCTTTTGGTGTAGTCGATCGCCATGGATGGGAGGCCTTTCTTCCGGAAACGGCGGTGTCCGTTTCGCGCACTTCCCTCAGCGTAGTCGCCGTGAGCGGGCCGCACCTACCGTCGACCAGTCCTGCACTGCGAGAGCAACTTCGGCCAGAAATTTTTCTGGAGGGTACTTGGCACTCTCGGGTGGAGAGTGCTAAATTCGGTGTCACACACAGAGGAGCCGAGCATGATGGGCTCGGTGTCCACGAGATACAGGAGGTGTGTTGCTGTGCTTCGCTTCGATCCTTTCCGTGACCTCGACGCCGTGACCTCGAGCTTGCTGGGAGCCGGGTCGGGCACCGACCGTTCGCCGCGGTTCATGCCGATGGATCTGTACAAGGTCGACGACCATTACGTCCTCGACGCGGACCTCCCCGGTGTGGATCCGGGCTCGATCGACCTCGACGTCGACCGTGGAACCCTCACGGTGACGGCCCACCGTTCGGCGCCGAGCGGCGACTCCCGGCAGTGGCTCACCTCGGAGCGCTTCACGGGCACCTACCGTCGCCAGCTCGCGCTGGGTGACGGCATCGACACCGAGCGCATCACCGCGTCGTACGACAACGGTGTTCTCTCCGTACACATCCCGCTGTCGGAGCGCGCCGCCCCGCGCAAGATCAGCATCGCGCAGTCCGAGAACACCGGCGGACAGACGACACTGGAGGCCTCGGCGTCCTGAGCACTCGACGCTGACGAACGCCGTGCGCCTCGGTAGGGGCGCACGGCGTTCGTCGTGAGTGCCCATGTCGTAGTGTCGAGACCGATGGCGACGGAGACGACATCCGGACGACGACGGCGCGCGACCGACATCGCGATCGCCGCGACGGTGTTCGCCTACAACCTGCCGGTTCAGGGCACATCGAGTCCTCTCGAGCTGATCGTGCCGGTGGGGCTGTGTCTGCCGTTCGTGTGGCGTCGTCGCCATCCTGTCGGCTCTTTCGCCGTCGTGATCGCCGCAGCTCACCTGCAGGTACTCCTCGGCCTCGGGCCCCTGGTGGCGGACGTGATGGTGGTGTTCTCCCTGTTCGCCGTCGCGTCCGCTCGCGCCTGGCATATCTCGCTACCGGCGGCAGTCGTCGCTGCCGGGTGGACTCTTCTCGTGACGCTGCCGGACCGAGAGGCGAACGACCTGTCACCGGGAGACGTCGGACTGTTCGTCGCAACCATGGCCGTCGCGTGGCTCATCGGCACGTTGGCCCGAACCCGGCGCCTGTACGTGCAGTCTCTGGAGGAGCGTGCGGCGCAGGCCGAGCGCGAGCGCGAGACCGGCACCCGCATGGCCGTTCTGGGTGAGCGCACCCGCATCGCACGAGAACTGCACGACGTCGTCTCGCACAGTCTCAGTGCGATCGTGCTGCTGTCGGAGGGTGCGGCATCGATCGCTCACGCGGATCCGGACCGTGCGGCCGAGGCGATGCGCTCGGTGCGCGACACCAGCCGCGGTGCGATGAGTGAGATGCGGTCCATGCTGACCGTGCTGAGATCCGACGACGACCCCGTCGGCCCGCAACCGGGTCTCGATCGAATCGACGCGCTGCTCGACGAGTCACGCGCCGTGGGCATCCCGGTCGTACGGGTGGACGAAGGGACACCGCGCGAGCTCGGTGCGGGTGCCGCCGCGGTCGTCTACCGTGTGATCCAGGAAGCACTCACCAACGTCCGAAAGCACGCCGGCGAGGTGCACGATGTTCGTGTGTCGCTGTGTTGGAACGACGACGGAGTCGACATTCGCGTGGTGGACGATGGGAAGAGCGGAACCGGAACCGGGGGACTCGGATTGATCGGGATGCGCGAACGAGTCGAGGCTCAGGGAGGGGACCTCGAGGTCGGCCCCACGGACTCCGGGTTCGGCGTCCACGCGCGTCTGCCGGTGCCGAGGTGACCACCATGCGTGTCGTCCTCGTCGACGACCAGGAACTCGTCCGGACGGGCCTGCGCATGGTTCTGCAGTCCCGAGGAGTCGAGGTGGTCGGCGAGGCGTCGAACGGTCGGGAAGCCCTGGAGGTCGCACGCTCGGCGAAGCCGGACGTCGTCGTGATGGACGTGCGCATGCCCGTCATGGACGGTGTCGCCGCCACGCGTGCACTCTGCCAGAATCACGGTTCTCCGAAGGTGTTGATACTGACCACGTTCGACCTCGACGAGTACGCCTTCGAGGCGCTGCGGTGCGGCGCGAGCGGCTTCCTGCTCAAGGACGGCCCGGTCGACGAACTCGTCGCCGCGCTCGGCCACGTCCGGGACGGCGACGCGGTCGTGGCACCGTCGACCACGCGGCGCCTGGTGGAACACGTGACCCGAGGGTCGGCGCCGTCGTTCACCAGGTCGGCCGACCTCGAGAAGTTGACCGCGCGGGAGACCGAGGTGCTGTACGCGATCGCCTCCGGGCTGTCGAACGCCGAGATCGGCGCGTCGCTGGGGGTCTCCGAGGTGACCGTCAAGGCACACGTGGGACGGATCCTCGCCAAGCTTGGGTTGCGCGATCGGACGCAGGCGGTGATCGTCGCGTACGAGGCCGGACTGATGCAGCGCCCCCGCTGATGCGACGCCCTGGCCGATGCACTGTCCGGCCTGATCTCCTACTCAGGTATACCTCCGAATATCCGCCCCCGGACTGACGATTTTCGCGCCCACCGTCGGCAGAGTGTGGGTCATGGACATCGTCAACACACAGGGCCTCGGCAAGCGGTACGGATCGACCACCGTCGTCGACGACCTGAACCTGCGGATTCCCGAGGGTTGCGTCTACGGCTTCCTCGGGCCCAACGGTTCGGGTAAGTCGACGACGATGAAGATGTTGTTGTCGCTGGTGACGCCCTCGTCGGGTCAGATATCACTCTTCGGCCGTCCTCTCACGCGGGAGACGCGACGCGACCAGCTCGCGCAGGTCGGTTCGTTGATCGAGGCACCGCCGGGATACGGGCACCTGACGGGTGCGGAAAATCTGCGCGTCGTCCAGCGCAGTCTCGGACTGCGCGCGGACCAGATCGACCGGGCTGTCCGGACGGTGCGCTTGCAGGACCAGCTCGACAAGAAGGTCCGCAACTACTCCCTGGGCATGAAGCAACGCCTCGGTATCGCCATGGCGCTCGCACGCGAACCGCGCCTGCTGGTCCTCGACGAACCGACGAACGGACTGGACCCCGCAGGAATCGAGGAGATCCGTGAGCTCCTGCGTCATCTGGCGTCACACGGAGTGACTGTCATGGTGTCGAGTCATCTACTCGGTGAGATCGACCGGACCGCCGACGTACTCGGGATTCTCAGTGGCGGGCGCATGATCTTCCAGGGATCGCGTTCCGATCTGACGAGCGCGGCCACACCGGACGTGCTGATCGACACCGTCGACCCGGATCGTGCCGGAGCGGTTCTGCGAGAGAAGCTTCCGACCCGTGTCGACGGCCACACCGTTCGGGTGACGGGTATCGACGATCGCACGACGGCGCGTGTCGTGGAGGACCTGGTCGGGGCGGGGGCCGGCGTGTACGGCGTGCGCCGTGACGAGCAGTCCCTCGAGGACGTCTTCATGAACCTGACGAGCGGGGGTCGGCTGTGACCACGACACTGTCACCGTCGACGACGTCCGGCACGTCGTCGGTGCGCAACGAGTTCGCGAAGTATCGCCACCTGCGCCTGGGCGTAGTCAGTGCCGCGCTCGCGCTGGGAATCATCGCCCTGACGATGGTGGGCATGCTCGGCGGCGCCCCACAGGGTGAGGGGGAACCGCTGACATGGGGCCTTCCCCTTGCAGGACTGTCGCTGGCACTTCCCCTCGCGTCTCCTCTGCTCATCGCGGTGATCGCCAGCCGCGCAGTGGAGATCGAGCATCAGGGAAACGGGTGGTTGCTCGCGCGGACGTCGGGTGTGACGCCAGGGCGACTGTGCCGCGCCAAGTTCTGGTGCACGGCGGTGCACGTGGTCGTCGCGACCTCCCTCGGAAGCATCGGCGCTCTCGCACTCGGAGTTCTCGGCGGCATCTCGGACACACCGCCCGCCGGACTGTGGCTCGGTCAGACCCTGTCCGCTCTCGTCGTCGCGCTGGCGGTGCTGGCCCTGCAGGTGCTGGTCTCGGCGCGCTTCGACAATCAACTCGTCGCGCTGGGGAACGGCATCGTCGGCACCGTCGTCGCGCTGTACTCGTTCGGGCTGCCTGTGTGGGCGGCGCACCTGACCCCGTGGGGGTACTGGTCGCTCATCGCGTCCGCGGACTACCAGGGCGACGCGGTGGTCACGCTCACGCCCTCCTACGGCAGCGTCGCTGTCCTCGCGGTACTCGCATCGGTGGTGTTCACACTTGCGACTCGTCGGCTCGACCGGCAGGAGGGATGAAGATCATGCGCTATGCAGAGATTTTGGGGGCAGAAGTGCTCAAGCTCAAACGTTCTCAGGTGTGGGCGGTGGTGGTCGTCCTCCCACTCGTCATGGCGGCACTCGGCGTCGTGAACACCGCGGCGTCCGGCGCCGGTCTCGAGGACGGCTGGAACACGTTGTGGCTCCGGACCACCGTCTTCTTCGGACTCTTCCCCCTCGCGCTCGGAGTCGCCGTGCTGGCATCGCTGGTGTGGCGACCGGAACACCGAGGTGGCAACTGGAACGCGCTGATGGCGAGTGCGACACCGACTGGACGCATCGTGGTGGCCAAGACCGTCGCGGTGGCAGCGCTCGGAATGGCGATGTTGGCAGTGGAACTGGTGGCCGTCGTGATTCTCGGCAAGCTGGTGTTCGGGCTGCCGGGCATGCTGCCGACGCGGTACGTCGCGGTCGGTGCACTGACCGCGATCGCCGTGATCCCACTCGCTGCACTGCAGTCGACGTTGTCGATGGCGATGCGGTCCTTCGCCGCTCCCATCGCGGTGGCGATGGTGGGTGCAGGTGTCGCCGTCGTCGCGATGACGGCCGAGTGGCACGCTGCCGTGTTCGTGTTTCCCTACGCCGTGACCACGCGGGCGAGTCAGCTCGCGTCGGGTGCCTTCGGTGACCCCGGGGCGCTGACGACCGGCGCAGCCACCGCAGTGGTCACTGCCGCCGTTCTGCTCACGGGGGTCGTGGTGGCGGCCACGACCCGATTGCTCGATCGCCGCGACGTGCACACGCGATGACCTGACTCGACACACATCGATTCATCGACACGAAGGAGACGTCATGTACACGCAGAACGCACCCGATGCCGATCGGACAGCGCCGACCCCGCGTGCCCGCGCCACCAGAGCGCTCGTCTGCGCCGCGATCGCCCTCGTGTCGTTGCCCGTTCTCGTGTTCGTCCCCCTGGGCGGCTTCGTCTCGGCCGCAGTGGGTGTCGTCGGGATCGTCGCGGGGTGGCGCGGCCTGCACGAGACCGTGCCCGGTGACCCGGGGCGTGGGGCGACGGCGACCGGTTTCGTCGTCGCCCTCGTGGTGACCGCGGTGTGCATCGTTGCGGCGGTGTTCTGGACTGTCATGGTCGTCGACCCGGCCATCACGCAGAATTCCGATCTGCGACGTCTCGTCGACGGGCTCCTCTCCTGACCCGCGAGTGACGGCCCGACACACGCTCGGGTAGCAGCCGACCGAAAGGTTTCTTATACTTCCTGAGTGACCGGGGGACCACTGCAGGGCCGCAGCCATGTCCATGATCGCGACCACACGGGCGCGCGGGCAACGGTGGCGGTGCTGCTGTGTCTGTACTCGTCGGCAGTGTCGGTCGGCACGATCTGGAACGGGTATCGAACCGTGGTCGCCCTCGCTGTGACCGTCGGCCTGTGTCTCCCCTGGATCTGGTCCCACGTCCGGCCACGCACGACTTTCGCGATCATGGCCTCGGCCGGCGCGGCTCAGCTGGCTTTCTTGAGCGGGCCGGTGCCGGCCGATCTCGTGCTGCTCGCTGGTGTCCATGCTGTCGCCCTGTACGCGTCGCAGCGATCCGCACTCGTCAGCGCCGGGTGTGTCCTCGTCGGGGCCGTGATCGGCGGCATCGTGTGGGGCGATTCGGTACGTGACGTGATCGTCCCGCTCGCCGCCGTCGGCGCGGCGACGTGCGCCGCGTACACGTGGGGTAGGAGCGCGGCGGTGGACCGGGCCTACCGCGACACCCTGGCGGACCGCGCCGCACAACTCGAGCGGGAGAAGGTCCACCTCGCTCGACTCGCTGCCGCCGAGGAGCGCGAACGCATCGCTCGGGACATGCACGACGTCGTGTCGCACAGTCTCGCCGGTGTGCTGACGCTGGCCGAGGGAATGGGACGGGCCGGCGACCTCTCCCCGGTGCATCGCCGCGCGGTACGCACCATCGCCGAGCACTGCCGAACGTCACTCGACGAGTTCCGCACCGTCCTGACGATGCTGAGGGACGACGGGTGCGCGGGAAGCGCGCCGCGGCTCTGTGATGTGGCATCGCTCGTCGAGCGGGCGCGCGCGTCGGGGTTGACCGTGACCCTGGATCTGGCCGCAGATCCGCGGACCGTACCGGTCGATGTGCAAGAGACCACGTTTCGGGTGGTGCAGGAAGCGCTGACCAACATTCACAAGCACGCGGGAGACCATGTCAGCGAGGTTGCAGTCACCGTCGTGAGCGGCGACGAGACGCTGGCGGTGACGGTCGAGGACGACGGGTGCGGGGCGTCGTCCACACAGACCGGAGGCTACGGCCTGCGCGGGATGCGTGAGCGGGTCTCGTCCCTCGGCGGTACCGTCGCCGTCGCCCGTTCCGGCACCGGCGGTTTCGCACTGCGTGTGGTTCTGCCGTCCTGCGGTGCCGTGGCGGCCGGAGCGGCCCGATGATCCGCACGGTCGTCGTCGACGACAGTGAGCTCGTGCGGGCGGGTCTGCGCATGATCGTGGATTCGGGGACGGACACCACGGTGGTGGCGGAGGCGTCCGCGGGTGGCGACGCGGTGGCCGTCGTCCGTGACATGCCCGGCGAGGTCGACGTCGTCCTGATGGACATCGACATGCCCGGGATGAATGGTATCGACGCCACCCGCAAGATCGTCGAGATGGAGAATGCACCGAAAGTGCTGATCGTCACCACCTTCGCAGTCGAGACCTACGTCTACGACGCGATCATGGCAGGTGCGAGCGGCTTTCTCCTGAAGGACACCCCGCCGGAGTCGTTGCTCGCCGCCATCGTCTCCACCCATGCCGGCACAGCGGTGGTCTCGTCCCAGATGACGCGCCGACTGCTCGCATCGCAGACGCCGCGGGCGACACCGTCCGCGTCGGCGGCGCGCTCTGCGAAGCTCGACTCGCTGACCGAACGGGAGAGGGACGTCCTCACCCTGATCGGGCGGGGTATGAACAACGCGGAGATTGCTGCCGAGCTGGTCATCGCCGAGGTGACGGTCAAGACTCATGTCGGCCACATCCTCCGCAAACTGGAGGTCCGAGACCGCATCCGATGTGTCGTGTTCGCCTACGAGGCCGGGGTGATGGCAGGCGAGGAGTGACGCGGCCTGCTCGTTCGACTGCCGCCCCGTCGGCGCGAGGTACGTCGCAGCACCAGTACCGCCGTGGCCGTTCCCACGATGCTCCAAACTCCGAGCACCGCAGCGGTTTCCGCCAACCGCCAGGTTCCGCCGATCTCCGCCGAGGCGGCGCCGTCGCCCAGAAGTCCGCCGCGGAACGCGAGTCCCAGCCAGTACAGCGGGGTGGCCTGTCCGAGCCACTGCATCCAGAGTGCCTGCTGCCCGAGCGGATACAGCACACCCGACACGCTGACCACACCCATGAGCGACAGTGAGACGAAGCTGAGGTTTCGCGGGTTCTTCACGGCCGCCCCCAGCGCGGCTCCGAAGGGCAGGGTCGCGGCCAGCCCGAGCGGCAGGATCCACAGGAGGTGAGCGAGATTCGACAGATCTGTGGCGACGAACCCGCCGAACAACAGTGTTGCCTCCGCGATGATCACCGCGACCGTCACGAGCGTGATCGCTGTCTGTGACACCAGCTTCCCGATCAGGTAGGCGTGGATGCCGTAGGGCAGGGACCGTGCGCGCAGCAGGGTGCCGTCCTCGCGTTCGGTGATGAGGATGGTGGCCAGTCCCATGAGACCGCTGAACACCACGTTGATCGCAAGGATCCCGGGTATCGCGTAGGTGCTCAACGACGCACCGGAGTCGCCCAGCCTGACACCCCGCAGGAAGAACATCACCACCAGCGCCACCGATGGGAAGAACACGTAGTTGAAGACGAGAGGCAGACCCTGGCGGAACTCCTCGCGGCCACGGTCGAAGCCGATGCGTGCGACAGACATGATCATGCCGGCGATCCTTTCTCGTCCAGTGCGTCGATCATCTGCAGGTACGCGTCCTCGAGTGACCGGGGTCTTACCGCCAGGTCGGTGATGCGGGAGTCGCGCAGCAGGGTGCGGACGTGGTCGGTCGCGTCCCCGTCGACGACGGTGGATCGGAGGTCACCGCAGACTCTGTGGGTCACCCTCGTTCCACGTGCGTGTTCGCGGGCGATGTCTGCGGTGCTGCCGCGCGCGACGATCTGCCCGCCCACCAGGATCGCCACCGAATCGGACAGGAGCTCCGCCTCCGCGAGATCGTGCGTCGTGAGTACCACGGCCGTGTCCCGTGTGCGGGCGATCGACTGGAGCAGCGCGTGAAACTCCTGTCTCGCTTCGGGATCGAAGCCCACGGTCGGCTCGTCGAGGAACAGAAGTTCCGGGTTCCCCACCAAGCCGATGGCGACGTCGAGTCGGCGCCGCTGGCCGCCACTCAGGCGCCCGACTCGCGTGGTCGCCTTGTCCGTGAGGCCGACGGCGTCGAGGAGCTCGTCCGGCTCGAACGGCGTGGCGCGGTCCCGCCGTGCGAAGGGTCGGTAGTACGACGCGATGTGTGTGAGGAGATCGCCCGCGCGCCAGCGTCGATGATCGCGCCAGGACTGGAGTACCACGCCGATACGCGATTGCCACTCTTCCGTGGCGTCGTCGGGATCGATGCCGAGCACGCGGACGTCGCCACTCGACCGGCGTCGGATTCCTTCGAGGATCTCGATGGTGGTGGTCTTCCCTGCACCGTTCGGTCCGAGCAGTGCGGTGACCTCACCGGCCTCGATGCGGAGGTCGACTCCGCGCAGCACGTCCGTGTCGCCATAGCGCATGCGGAGGTCGCGGGTCAGCACAGCCGGCTCGCGAGTGTCGGGTGTCAGCGGGAGCCGTTCGTCACGAGCGAGTGCAAGCGCGGTCGGGTGGGTCATCGCTGGGCCTTCCGTCGATCCGGAGAGGGGAAGCGGGTCGGGAATCCGGACGGCATCCGGATTCCCGACCCGTGCTACACGACCCCGTCAGGGGTCCGCTCGAACGTGGTCACTCCTTGGAGTGGTCCTCGAACGGAAGGATGGCCTCGGTGTTCGGGCCGATGAACTCGCCGGTCTCGTCCTGGAAGCGGCCGAGGTCTGCGACGACGGGTGCCTGGTAGGTCTCGATCATGAGTGTCTCCTTCTCGTGTGCTGGATCGGTGTGAGCGTGTGGTCAGTTCTTGCGATCGGCGATCGGGTTCCATCCCTCGGCCTGGCCGCCGATTCCGTATCCGGTCTCGGTGCGGAACTCGCCGAGATCGACGATCGTGGGGGTCTCGTAACGGTCGGTCATGGTGAATCTCCTTTCCGGGGTGTTCGATCGTGCATGGTGAACCGCGGTGGCTCACCACGTCCGATGGCGGTATCGGTTCCGCCACCGTGTCTGTGGGTTCCTACGCGGCCTGCTGTGAGGCCCTCGGAACAGTGGGGTGGTCCGGCTCGGTACGGCCGGATCGGACGCGGAAGAACGTCGCGAAATCTGCACCGGACATGGGTTCGTCGACGATGCGGCCGTCCGCTTCGATCCACGCGTGGGCGGTGAACGGCGGCGCCGTCAGGACTCCGACGCACCAGTCCGGCCACGTTCCGCGAGTGCGGCACACGAGCGCGGTGGCGAGCGAGCGCGGAAGGCAGGACGAACCGCCACGACAGAATGCGCTGACCGTCAGAACGGCGTCGCGGGCGTCGCGTGCATCCGCATACGACGCGGGGCGCGCGCCCCGGGCCGTCGCAGTGAGGATGCGCCGCGTCGTGTCCGGCGATGCGTGTGCCAGCATCCGGGCGAGCGCCACCGCGGTCCCGACGGCGACTCGCTCGAGGAGGTGGAGATCGGCAGGTGTGCGGGGGAGGACGTCACTCACAGCAGGCCCGCCTCTCGGAGCTGCGCGTCGACGGTCTCGACATCGGTTCGCGCCGTGGCGTCGTCGATCTCGTATCGCCGCGAGATCTCGCGAGCCGTGTCCTCGATGCCGACTCCGCCGCGCAGGCTGTCCGCGATGGTGGTCGCCGTGCCGTTCAGGTGAAAGTACCGACCTTTGCGCCGGTCGAGGAGGACCTGGCCGAACTCGGTGGGAACGGCCGTCACGGACGGTCGTCGGGTGCGAAGCATCGTCGTAACTCCTACTCGTCGGTGTGCGGAACGGGGTGTCAGACGGTGACGCGCTCGAGCGTCGCCGTTCGGTTGCGAAGGAAGACCGAGAGATTGAGAGCAGGATGGATGTGCGGCGGCGGCGCCTCTCGCTCACTCGGTGCGCTCGTGCCCCTGAACGAGGCACTGTCGATGATCCCGGTGTCGAGGAGGTGGGCATCCTCGACGAGCGCGACCAGGGCATGGTGGTGCGCTGCATACCCGCGAACCGATTGCGGTCCGCCGCCGACCTTGTTGGTGCGCAGGAGGTATTCGTCGGGGAGAAGTTCGCGCATCGCGGCCTTCATGAGCGGCTTCCACTCCAGCGGAGTGTCACGCTCGTCTCGGCGCACGGCCAGCGTCGCCTCGACGACATGATCGTCCAGCAGCGGTGATTCGTAGGCGACGCCGAGTGGCTGTCCCAGTTGAGCGGTTCCCCGTGTCAGGCGGGCCGCGTCGCGGACGTAGAACAGGTCGGCGTGGTCCGCCCTCGTGGCGCCCAGTGGTGCGGGCGAATGCGCGAGAAGCTCGCGGAGACGGGCGCGGCCGTCGTCGCTGAACCACGGTGGGAGCGACGCCGGAGCGGACCAGTCGTTCAGACCCGGTGCGCTTCTCGTGCTCGAACGGTCCAGTGCCGCGGCGAGCGAGTCCCTGAGCCAGCGGTCGTACGACCGCCGATCGAGCAGCTCGCGCAACGTCGTCAGGGGAGAGACACCGGCGGGAACGTGTTCGGACCGCGCTCGCCGCCAGGCTGCCCACGGGCGGGTGCGTGCGAGTGTGTGGTCCCAGCAGGGCAGCCCACGCAGGATGTGATCACCACCGAGCCCGGTGAGGTGAGTGGTCAGCCCGCGGGCGCGATCGTCCTGCAGCAGAGCGACGATCCGCGGCCCGGCCGTCGCCGCCTGGGTGACGTCGTCGAGCGGGGCGTCGATCCGGTCGATTCCCTCGTAGAAGTCCTGGAGGTCGTCGGTCGACAGTGTCAGGTGTGTGTGCACGCCGGGCATGGTGGCCAATGCCTTCCGCGCCCACTGCAGGTCCTCTGTGCCTCCGGGATCGTCGTTGTACATCGTGCGGGCGAGCACACCTCCTGGTTCGCGGGAGGCGAACCAGCACAACGGTGTCGAGTCGAGACCTCCGGACAGATCGACCGCGGTTCCCTCAGCTCCGGTCATGTGTGCGGACACACTGTCCCGCAGCGCCGTACGGAGCTGTCGTGCCCCCTCCTCGCGGTCGAGTACCGCGTCCGGAGCATGCCACCATGTTCCCCGGCGCGCCCGTCCGGTCGCGTCCACGATCACGCACTGGTCTCCCGGAAGAGGAGTCACGCCCGTCCACATCGAGTACCGATTCCACGGGTGTGGCAGGGTGCCGGCCAGCGCGAGGATCAGCGAGTCGTCGTCGAGGTCGAATCGGCCGATCTCGGCGAGCACATCGGCGCGGTCGCACACGATCGTGATGCCACCGACGACGGCGGAGTGGAGCCGCCGCGTCTCCATCGCGGTGCCCGACGCATAGATCTCGCCGTTCATGGACCCGATGGTGAGATGGCTGCCGTGGAATGCGCTCGACGCGGCTGCCAGGTCCTCGGATCTGGTGGCACCGAACAGGATTCGCTGCAGAGCGCCGACCGTCGCGTCGGACCGGCCGACGACGGCGAGGGCTCCGTCATGTGTGCGTCCCTCGACGATACGGTCGGTCGTGGTGTGAGCGAGCAGCAGGGGACGGCCGCTAGGGTGTCGGACCTCGTGCGTCGCAACGGGACCGACAGCGGCGGCGACTGCGTCCGAACGGGGATCGTCGGGGAGGACCACGACGAAGGAACGACCTCGCGGATCGAGTGCGACCGTCGTCTCGTTCTCTCGTGTCATCGGCATGGCAACCACTGTGCTCGCTGGAGCGACTCACGTCGTCGTGCGACGGACGTATTTCCGGGACGCCGAACGGAGGAGGTCATGTCCTCCGCCACCCTCGGGTGGGAGGATGGTCTCCTACTCCGGTAGGAGATCGCAGTCCGTGAGTGCTCGAAGCCAGTAGGTTCGACCCATGACCGACTCCACGGCAGCCGCCCATGCCCGCGCCGCGTACCGCACGTTCGAGCCCTTCCACATCTCGGCGTACTTCAATCCCGAACTCGGAGCGGCGGGCCGGGACACGGGTCTCGACGGACACGCCTGGTACGTGGGCTCGCGCGCCGAGCCGATGGGGCCGTGTGTCGCCGGGGTGGTCGCCGCCGCGTTCTACAGCTTCAACACCACGCTGATCGAGCGCTCCTGGCCCGCGGCGATCGCCGTCGGCCTCGACACCGTGGCTCGGCGCCGATGGGACGCGCTGGACATCGTCCTCGGAGGTGCGCTGGGTGAGTCTGTGTCCGACCCGGGCCTCACGTCGCTGGCCGACCGCCTGCACGGCATCGGCGACACGCTGACCTTCGCCGGCCGCCCACTGTCCGCAGCGTGGCATCAGTCGTCGGCGCCCGACGTCCCGCACCTGCAGTTGTGGCACGCCATCGCGGTTCTGCGGGAATGGCGCGGCGACGGCCACCTCGCGGCTCTCCTCGACGCAGACCTCGATCCGACGGAGGCCGGTGTCTTCCACGAGGCCCAGCACCCCGAGCCCGGTGCTCGTCGGGTGCTCGGGCGTCGCATCACCCAGCTGACGCGCGAGTGGTCGGACGAGCAGTGGGACTCGGCGGCCGAGCGTCTCGCCGCGCGCGGTCTCGTCACGACAGCCGACGGCGTCGAGACTCTGACGGACGACGGTGTCGCACTCGACCGCCACATCGAGGACCGCACCGACGCGATGGCCGCCGCTGCGTGGCGCGGTGTCGACGACGCGGAGGAGCTCATCTCCTCCGCGCGCCCCTACGTCAAGGCCGTCATCTCCGCGGGCATCCTGCCGGGAACGAAGAAGAAGGGCTGACCTACGCCTGCAGCAGGGTCGCCGCGCTGAGGTCGTCGATCACGAGATCGGTGACGATCTTTCCCGCGAGGGCCGCTCGCAGCGCGGTGAGCTTGTACTCGCCGGCGACGATGCACACGCGTCGCGGCACGGCTTTGAGTCGGTCCAGGCGTGGGCCGCTTGCACGTTCGTTCAGCGCGATGCGGTCGTAGCTGCCGTCGGAGCGGAGGAAGACGGTGGCGATGTCGCCGACGACGCCGTCCCGGTCGAGTTCCTCGAGATCCGACTTCTCCAGGTAACCCGCGCTGTAGACGTGGCTCGGTACAGCGCCGCCGTGCACGCCGATGCTGAACACGGCGAGGTCCATCCGGTCCTGCAGGTCGAGCACGCGTTTGATGCTGCGTTCGCGCCACAGCATCTGCCGAGTCTCCGGGTAGTCGAAGAACGCGGGAACCGGAAAGCCCTGGGGGAGAGCGCCGTACGCGTCGGCGACAGTGCGGACGATGTCCGTCGCGTAGGACACTCCGGTGGTGCGCGTGTTGGCTGCGCCGTTGAGTTGAACCACGTGCGAGTTGTGGGTGCGCTTCGGGGCGAGGTGTCGACTGACCGCGCTCACCGTCGTGCCCCACGCGACGCCCATGACCATGTCGGAGGCGAAGAACGTCGTCAGCAGGCGGCCCGCGAACATGGCGACCCGGTCCAGGCGATCGACGTCGCTGACGGTCTCCGGAACAGGCACGACGTGGGCACGGACGCCGTACCGATCGGCGAAGGCACGCTCGAGCCCGGGTGCCTGGCCGAGAGCGGTGCTGATCTTGATCTCCACGAGTCCCGACGTGCGGGCGAAGGTGATCAGCCGCGACACCGTGCTGCGGGAGACGCCCATCTCGCGGCCGATCGCGGCCATCGTCAAGTCCTGGAAGTAGTAGAGCCGCGCCGCCTGCACCGCGTCGATCGTGCGCGGATCCGTCGCGTCGGGGAGCAGGGGTTCCCCATAGATCTGCAGCTCCGACATGAGCCCACGCTAAACCACATCGGGACCGCCGCAGTATCGCGATCCGGTCCGAGTTGCACATATGTGCACGTGGTTTGCGACAACGTGCATGTCACCTAGCATGGCTTCCAGTTGCTCTTTATGGCCTGGATCACAAACACGAGGGAGATGGCGTGACGGACAAACGCGCGAAGTGGGGGCTGCCCGCAGAGATGGCAGCCGAGTTCGCGGGAACGATGATTCTGATTCTGTTCGGTGCCGGCGTCGTGGCGCAGGTGGTCTCCGGCGGTGAGTCCGGGAGCCTCGGTGACCACGACTCGATCGCCTGGGCCTGGGGCCTGGGCGTCATGTTCGGCATCTACGTCGCCGGCCGCGCCACCGGTGCGCACCTCAATCCGGCTGTGACGCTGTCGTTCGCGTTGTTTCGAGGCTTCGCGTGGTCGAAGGTCGCGCCGTACGCGCTCGCGCAGACTCTCGGTGCCTTCGTCGCCGCGCTGCTGGTGCGGTGGAACTACAACGACATGCTGAACGCGATCGATCCCGAGCACACCACCGCGACGCAGACGATCTTCTCGACGCTGCCCGGCAACGGCACGCTGCCCGTCAGCCTCGGCTCCGCGCTGATCGACCAGATCATCGGTACCGCGATCCTGCTCTTCCTCATCGTCGCCGTGTCCGACTCGCGTAACAGCCCGCCGCTGTCCAACATGGCCCCGCTGATCGTCGGACTCATCGTCGTGGCCATCGGCTTCGCATGGGGCACCAACGCCGGCTACGCGATCAACCCGGCTCGTGACTTCGGACCCCGCCTGGCGTCGTTCATCACGGGATACGGTGGGGCATGGCGAGATCAGTACGGCAGCCTCTACTTCTGGGTGCCGATCCTCGGGCCCATCATCGGCGGCCCCATCGGCGTCCTGCTGTACGACAACCTGGTGGGTCGGTTCCTGCCGGCCGATCCCGACGGCGACGACGAGCAAGAGCCCAGCCGTCTGCCCGAGAAGTCCGCATGATCGTCCACTCCACTACCCAGGGGAACCACTCATGACCGAAACCCGTTACGTCGCAGCGATCGATCAGGGCACCACCTCGACTCGGTGCATGATCTTCGATCACAAGGGCACCGTCGTCGCCGCCGATCAGCGCGAGCACAAGCAGATCTTTCCGCAGGCCGGGTGGGTCGAGCACGACGCCGTGGAGATCTGGAACAACGTCCGCAGCGTCTCCGCCGGCGCACTCGCCGCGGCCGACCTCACCCCGTCGGACATCGCGGCCGTGGGCATCACCAACCAGCGCGAGACCGCGCTGGTGTGGGAGCGCGCCACCGGCAAGCCCGTCTACAACGCCATCGTCTGGCAGGACACTCGCACCGACCGCATCGTCACCAAGCTCGGCGGGGGCGACGCCACCAAGTACACCGCGAAGACCGGCCTGCCGCTCGCGACCTACTTCTCGGGCCCCAAGGTCAAGTGGATCCTCGACAACGTCGAGGGCGCGCAGGATAAGGCCGACGCCGGCGAGCTGTGCTTCGGCAACATGGACACCTGGGTCCTGTGGAACATGACGGGCGGTGTCGACGGCGGTCTGCACTACACCGATCCCACCAATGCCTCGCGCACGCTGCTGATGGATCTCGACACCCTGTCCTGGGACGAGGGCATCTGTGCGGACATGGGCATCCCGATGTCCATGCTCCCCGAGATCCGCAGCTCCTCCGAGGTCTACGGCAATGTCCGCGAGCGCGGTTCGCTCAGCGGTGTTCCCATCGCCGGCATCCTGGGCGATCAGCAGGCCGCCACGTTCGGTCAGGCGTGCCTGTCGCCCGGTGAGGCGAAGAACACCTATGGCACAGGCAACTTCGTGCTGTTGAACACAGGCACCGACAAGGTGATGAGCAAGAACGGACTGCTCACCACGGTCTGCTACAAGATCGGCGACCAGCCGACGGTGTACGCCCTCGAGGGTTCCATCGCCGTCACCGGATCGCTCGTGCAGTGGCTGCGCGACAACCTCGGAATGATCTCCACCGCAGCAGATATCGAAACCGACGCCCGCTCCGTCGACGACAACGGCGGCGCCTACTTCGTGCCCGCGTTCTCCGGTCTGTTCGCCCCGCACTGGCGCTCCGACGCCCGCGGCGCCATCGTCGGACTCACCCGTTTCGTCAACAAGGGCCACCTGGCGCGGGCCGTGCTCGAGGCCACCGCCTACCAGACGCGCGAGGTCATCGAGGCCATGAACGCAGATTCGGGCGTCGACCTCGAGGTGCTCAAGGTCGACGGCGGTATGGTGGTGAACGAGCTGCTGATGCAGTTCCAGTCCGACATTCTGAACGTGGATGTCGTCCGGCCGGTGGTCGCCGAGACCACCGCACTGGGCGCGGCGTACGCAGCGGGCCTGGCCGTCGGTTTCTGGGCGAGCGAGGACGAGATCCGCGAGAACTGGGCCGAGGACAAGACATGGACACCGTCCATGGATGACGCGGAGCGAGACAAGCTCTACGCCGGTTGGAAGAAAGCCGTCACACGAACACTCGATTGGGTCGATGCCGAATGAATTCCACCACAACAGCTCTCAGCCCCGAAGCACGCAAGGAAGCACTCCGACGTCTCGCCACGGAGGAGATGGACGTTCTGGTCATCGGCGGGGGTGTCGTCGGTACCGGAGCGGCCCTCGACGCGGTCACCCGCGGACTGAAAGTCGGCCTGGTCGAGGCGCGTGACTACGCCGCCGGGACGTCCAGCAGGTCCAGCAAGCTGTTCCACGGTGGCCTGCGCTACCTCGAGCAGTTCAACTTCGCGCTGGTCTTCGAGGCGCTCAAGGAGCGGTCGCTGGTCCTCAACGACCTGTGCCCGCACCTCGCCCGCCCCGTGCCGTTCATCTACCCGCTCGAGAAGCTGACCGACCGGCCGTACGTCGGCCTCGGTATCGGCGTCTACGACGTGATGGGTGCCGGCCGCGGTGTGCCCTCGCACCACAAGCACCTGGGCAAGAAGAAGACGCTGGAATCCTTCCCGTCGGGCAAGCGCTCCGCCATCCGCGGTGCCGTGCGCTTCTACGAGGGCCAGGTCGACGACGCCCGCCACACCATGATGATCGCCCGCACTGCCGCGGCCTACGGAGCGTTGTGCGCCAACAGCACTCGCGTCACCGGCTTCCTGCGTGAGGACGACCGCGTGATCGGCGTCGTCGCGACGGACCTCGAGTCGGGGGAGTCGTTCGAGATCCACGCCAAGCAGGTCATCAACGCTGCCGGTGTGTGGACCGACGAGATCCAGGAGATGGTCGGCGGTCGCGGGCAGTTCCAGGTTCGCGCGTCCAAGGGCGTGCACCTGGTGGTGCCCCGTAACCGCATCAACAGTTCGACGGGCATCATCACCCGCACCGAGAAGTCGCTGCTGTTCGTGATCCCGTGGGGGAGCCACTGGATCATCGGCACCACCGACACCGACTGGAAGCTCGACCTGGCGCATCCCGCGGCCAGCAAGAGCGATATCGACTACATCCTCGGGCACGTCAACAAGCTGCTGCAGGATCCGCTGGACCACAAGGACGTCGTCGGTGTCTACGCCGGTCTGCGTCCGTTGTTGTACGGCGAATCCGACTCCACCAGCACGCTGTCCCGCGAGCATGCCGTCTCCAGCCCCGTACGTGGCCTCACCGTCATCGCCGGCGGCAAGTACACGACGTACCGGGTCATGGCGAAGGACGCGGTCGACTCCGCGGTGCACAACATGGAGCGCAAGGTTCCGGAGTGCGTCACGGAGAAGATCCCGCTCGTGGGTGCCGACGGGTACTACGGCGCCTGGAACGCGCGCCAGCTCGCAGCCGACCGCGCAGGGATGCGCGTCGGACGCATGGAGCACCTGCTCGGTCGCTACGGCACCCTGGTCGGTGAGGTCCTCGACCTGATCGATCAGAACCCGGAGCTCGGCAAGCCGCTGGAGAACGCACCCGACTACCTCAAGGCCGAGGCCGTCTACGCCGCGAGCCACGAGGGGGCGCAGCACCTCGACGACATCCTGACGCGGCGCATCCGCGTGTCGATCGAGTTGGCCGACCGCGGCGAAGCTGCCGCAGCCGAGGTCGCCGGACTGGTCGCACCCATCCTCGGGTGGGACGAGCAGCACGTGTCCGACGAGATCGAGCACTACCGCAAGCGCGTTGCGGCAGAGCGTGAATCGCAGGCGCAGCCGGACGACGAAACCGCCGATGCCGCACGGCTCGGGGCTCCCGACGTGCGCGTGGGAGTCGGCGGCTGAGAGCCGAGGTGCGCACCCGCTGCAGTCTGCAGCGGGTGCGCGCAGCGCTGCAGTAACGTGCCTCGCGTGACGATGAGCTCGAGCCCGGCACCCCGTCGGGCCGCGAAGGCCGTGCTGACCCCGCTGCGCCTGGTGGCGTTGGGTTTCGCCGCCGCCATCGCAGTGGGCACTGTTCTCTTACTGCTGCCCGCGGCGACGCAGGTCGGCAAGAGCACGGATCTGCTGGGCGCCCTGTTCACTGCGACGTCGGCGATGTGTCTGACCGGGTTGATCGTGGTGGACACTCCCACGCACTGGTCCGGCGCCGGTCAAGGCGTCATTCTCGCGCTCATCCAGATCGGCGGCTTCGGCATCATGACGATGGCGTCGCTGGTGGGTCTCGTCCTTGCCGACCGCATCGGTCTTCGCGGACGGCTCAATGCGGCGGCTGAACTCCGCACGTCCGGACTCGGCGACGTGCGCAGCGTCGTGGTGGGTGTCGTGAGAACCAGCCTTCTCATCGAGACGGCGGTCGCGGCGTGTCTGGCGGGCCGTTTCGCCGTCGGCTACGACGAGCCGCTCGGACGGGCCGTGTGGCTCGGCATCTTCCACTCCGTGTCCGCGTTCAACAACGCCGGCTTCGCGTTGTTCAGCGACAACATGATCAGCTTCGCCACCGATCCGTGGATCTGTGTGCCGCTCCTCGTCGCCGTGGTCCTGGGCGGCATCGGCTTCCCCGTCCTCTTCGAGGTGGCCCGACATGTTCGGGGACGCACTCGTCGACGATGGACGCTGCACACGCGGCTGACGGTCACGGTCACAGCGGTCCTGCTCGTGCTCGGCCCCGCATTGGTACTCGTACTGGAATGGTCGAACACTTTGTCCGAGCGCGGAGTCGGCGGCAAGCTGCTGGTGGCCGCGTTCCAGGGCATCATGCCGCGAACCGCCGGTTTCAACAGCATCGACTACGCCGACGCCGACAACGCGACGTTGCTCGTCACCGACGTGCTGATGTTCATCGGCGGCGGTAGTGGCGGTACCGCGGGCGGAATCAAGGTCACCACCTTCGCCATTCTGCTGTTCGTCATCATCGCCGAGGTACGCGGCGATCGCTCGGTCACGGTCTTCGACCGACGCATCGACTCGCGGGTGCAGCGTCAGTCCTTGACCGTCGCCCTCGTCGGCGTGGCGCTGGTCATGGTGCCGGTCGTGGTCCTTCTCGCCGCGACCCCGTTCGACCTGGACGTCCTGTTGTTCGAGGTGGTGTCCGCCTTCGCCACCGTGGGACTGTCGACAGGCATCACCGCGCAGCTGCCGGGGTGGGGGCAACTGATACTCGTCGTCCTCATGTACCTGGGCCGCATCGGCTCCATCACACTGGTGAGTGCGCTGGCGGCGCGCGAACGCGATCGGCGATACACCTTCCCCACAGAGAGGCCGTTCATTGGCTAAGAAGCCGTCCTCCGACGTCGTCGTGGTCCTCGGCCTCGGGCGCTTCGGCAAGTCCCTGGCTCTCGAACTGATGGCGCAGGGTGCCGAGGTGCTCGGCATCGACTCCGACGAGGCCGTCGTGCAGCGGGTCTCCGATCGTCTCACCCATGCCGCCGTCGCGGACACCACCGACGAGGAAGCGCTACGGCAATTGTCGGTGCACGAATACGACCGCGCCGTCGTGGGTATCGGGTCCGATCTCGAGGCAAGTCTTCTCACCGCCTCTGCCCTGATCAACCTGTCCGTGGGCAATGTCTGGGCGAAGGCGATCAGCAACGCGCATGCCAAGATCCTGACCCAGATCGGTGTCCACCACGTGGTGCGGCCCGAGCACGACATGGGCAAGCGCGTCGCCCATCTGGTGCGCGGTCGCATGATGGACTACATCGAATTCGACGACGGGTTCGCCATGGTCAAGACGACTCCCGCTCGGTTCCTCGTCGGCCATCGGCTCGGAGACACTGCCGTGCGTACCAAGTACAAGGTGACCGTCGTGGCTGTGAAGAGGCCGGGCGAAGGCTTCACCTATGCCACGGCCGACACCGTGATCGAGGCCGACGACATGGTGATCGTCTCGGGTCAGGTGCGCGACACCGAGCGCTTCAGTGAGCTCACCTGACGGTTCACGACCGGCGTTCCTCCTTCACCAGCTCCTTGGTACGGACCAGGCGAAGAACCGTCACGAGCATCACTCCACCGACGATGTTGAAACCGACCGTGTATCCGAACCACTCGATCCATTGCCGGTAGTCCACGTCCGCGCCGGCGTGAATCGCGCCGAAGATCAACAGCGAGTCGAGGATCGAGTGGAACAGCTGCAGCCCCGCCAACAGGAAGCCGGCCGCCATGGCCGCGATGATGCGGGCGACGTCCGAGGTGGTTCCCTGCTGCATCCTGGTCAGTAGCGTCATGGTGCTGCCGCCGAGGATCGCCAGACAGATCGACTGCGTGTTCAAGGGCGTGTCGACGAAGTGGTGTGCCGATTCGGACAGCACCATCAGCCACTGCGGGAACGCCTGCGCGACCAGCCACATCACCGCCCACCCGCCGACCAGGTTGGCCAGAAGAGTGCCGATCCAGAGCTTCGCGAGTTGTGCCGGGGTGCCGTCCTTCGAGACCACCGCGGCGATGGGCATGAGGAAGTCCTCGGTGAAGAGCTCGCTGTGCGCCAGATAGATTGCGACGAGCCCGATCCCGAACGCGAGCCCGGCGAGAAGATGGCTGCCCGTCTCGTCCAGCACCGCGAGGTAGGCCATCACGCCCAGCGCCACTTCTAGGCCACCGAACAGTCCGGTGACGATTACGGCTCGGACGGTGCGGTGCAGACGCTCGGCACCTTCGGTGACCACCGAGTCGAAGCTCTCTTCGAGCTCCTCTTCGACGGGACCGTCGTTGTCACCGTCGTTGCGGCGCGCTTCTTCGCTCATCCCACGGTGTACCCCGCGTGGTCAGTCGCTACCGGGTGGTCAGCGCTTCTTCTTGTTCACCGCGGCGGAGGCGTCGTCGGCGGCGATGTTCCCCGCGGCCTTCGTCTTCTTGTCGAGTCGCTTTTCCTTCAGCGACTTGCCCGATTTCTGTGTCATCGAGTTGCGCGGAGACTTGTCAGCCATGGTGTCAGCCCCTTGATCAAGGGAACCAGATGGCTCCGATACGGCGAACACTACGCCTGATGCAGCGTGAACAGCGCAAACGCTGACAGTGGAACGGGCTGCGCGACTGACGCGTCCTACCCCGCGAGGGGGTGGGAACGATGTTCGTCGTCGCTGATGTGGGGGCCGTGCGGGCCGCGAGCCGAGCTGTGCTCGGTGAGGTGGAGCAGATCGGTGTGGCACCGCGAGGTGTGGTCGCGCTCCCCGGAGCGTCGACCGCGGCCGCACTTGCTCGAGCGGAAGAGCGAGCCGTCTCGGCACTCAACGATCTCGTCGCGGGCTTCTCTGCGACAGCGCGATCGCTGGATGTCGCTGCCGTCGGGTACGCCGACGCGGACTCG
Organism: Rhodococcus sp. BP-241; assembly: GCF_019836145.1. Classification (NCBI taxonomy): domain Bacteria; kingdom Bacillati; phylum Actinomycetota; class Actinomycetes; order Mycobacteriales; family Nocardiaceae; genus Rhodococcus; species Rhodococcus sp. BP-241. The sequence goes on from NZ_JABUEI010000002.1 coordinate 392,831, forward strand.
GCGAACGCCGCTCGGCTCGAGGGGGTCGGGCATGGAGGTCGCTGAGCTCGCGCCGCGTCGTGAGGTGGTGGCGTCGTGGGATCCCGACGCCGTCCGGATCGACGCGACGTGGATCGGTGACGGCGCCTCGGTTCTCGACTCTCGGGCGGCGGCAATCGACAGGAGCCGCGTCGATCTGCGCGAGGCGTGGCAGGGTGCGGCCGGCGATGCTGCGGTAGATCGTCTTGGTCGGGATCTTGCTGCAGCGCAACGTCGGACAGTTCAGCTTCGGGTGCTGGAGCGCGCAGTTCGCGACGGTGCATCTGCCATCGCCGTTGCTCGCGAGGCACTCCTCGACGCGGTCGTCATGGCCGAGGCGGACGGTTGCCTCGTCGCACCGGACTGGTCGGTGGTCAGCAACGGTGTCTCCCACACGGCGGTCATCGCGGCGCATGTGCAGGCGCTGATCGATGCGGACAAGTCCGCCGCCCGGTCCATCGACGACGCGTCCGCTGCACTTCTCGACGGCGAACCACGACACTTCGTTCCCCTCGCGATCGGCCTGGCCTGGGCGGTGGAGGCAGCCGTGCACGCGATGATCGCGGCCGGCGTGCTGTCCGTCGGCGCGATGGCCTTCGCACTGGTCGACCGGTTCGGGACGGATGCGTGGGATGCGATACACGACGCGCTGCCGGACAGCTTCTTCCAGGATGCGGGGCCGGTCGATGCGGTGGGTGTGGAGAAAGTCCTTGCGGATGAGACCGAACAAGGCAGACAGCGTGCGGTGAGGCAGGTGGATTCCGCTGATGACGTGAGGACGTTGTTCGACGACCTTGCGCAAGAGGGCCAGGCCGCCAGCACCGGAGGAAACGAGAAAATACTGGAGCGCTATGTATTGCCCGACGGCACAATGATTCAGCTCCGGGTCGGTAGCAGGTCAGGTGGACCCGTAATCGACATCCAAAGACCAGGAGGCGGCGACGTGATCAAGGTGCATGTGCGATGAAGGTCGAGACCGGGATCGAGTTTCGTCTACTTCTGGATTTGGATGACGACTGGACGTCGCTGTGGAGCTTCGTCGCAAAGGTGCGCGCGTTCCGAGGATGGCACACCCCGCTCGACGAAGTGGCTGATGTCATCCGCTGGTTCGCCGACTCGGGGCTGATGATATTCGGCGCCCTCGCAGACAACGACATTGGTTGGGAAGAGTGGACGGCCGACACCGACGAGTCGATGAGGCGGATCGCCGAGGGGCATGGCAAAAGCGACGGTTACCTGGCTGCAGAGCAAGACCTCGACCTGATGGGCTGCGAAGTCTTCCGCGGAAGGATCACGGAGAAGGGTGAGCGTCGGCTCGCGGAGCTCGAGGCTCTGGGCATGACATGGGACAACACGATCGGTCCGTTCGAGACCCGTAGCGGACTGCTGTGAGATCCGGTCCAGAAGTAGTCGTTGAGCGATTATCTCCGCACCGGATGGGGTCCGGCAGCCTTGATCGCCCGGCCGCGACCCCCGCTGCACGTCGGTGACACTCCACATCAACTGGCGCGTCGTGGAACCGACACGACTGACGCCCGCGTCCAACCTTCGAACAGCCAGAACATCGCACGACGAGAGGGAAGTCATGTCCAACATCGCCGACGGCACACCAGTGGACCGCAGTGAGTACGTGGAGCCGCACATCCAGGAGAGGAAGGTGCTTCCCGACGGCACGACCGTCCAGCTTCGAACAGCCAGCAAGCGAGACGGACTCGCCATCGACATCGCGCCCGGTGACGGTGGACGTATGCGCCGGGTGTCATCCAAGCGATGAACGTAGAACTCGAGGCGGAGCTGCTCGCCGACATCGACGACGAGTGGATGCCCTTCTGGGGGTTCCACACGATCGTCTCGTCGCTGAGTCCCGAACCGGTGTCACCGGAGGACACTGCCGCCGTCATCGAGTCCTTGTTCCGGAGGGGACTCATCACGCTGGGTGAGTTGGCGTGGAACGACCTGGGGTGGGAACGATGGGACGTGCCTGTGGATGTCGCGATGAACCGGATCGCGCACGGGCACAACGGGAAGTGCGGCTACGTGTCCGCACCCGGCCCGGAACATCTGATGACCACAGAAGTCGTGCGCGCCGATCTCACTCCACTGGGCGAGCAGCGTCTTGCAACACTGAGGTCGACTGAGGAAGCGGCGGATCCTGTGCAGTAATCCGCGGATAGCGCGGATTACTGCACACCATCACGGCATCGACGAATACTCCGGATCCCAACGTCGGCCGGTGCTGGGCTCGACTGACCCGTCGTGGCGCGCGCGCTGATCCATCGAGCGTTCATCTTCCCGGCTTAGCGTGGGCGTCATGGCGATGCGACGAGTGCTGCTGACCGTCTCGATGTGCGTGGCGCTGGCGGCCTGCTCCGCACAAGATACCGAGACCGCGAAGCCGCTCGACGGCTTCGACCTGCAGGCGCACCGCGGTGGCCTCGGACTGGTCACCGAGAGCACGCTCGCCTCGTTCACCAACGCCCTCGAGCTCGGCGTCACCACCCTCGAGATGGACACGCAGATCACCGAGGACGGCATCGCCGTCGTGACGCACGACCGGAAGGTGTCGGATGCGAAGTGCCGCGACACCCGGCCAATTACCGACAACGATCCCGAGTTCCCCTACGTCGGGAAGTACGTCAACACCCTGACGCTGGCGCAGGTGCGAACCCTGAATTGTGGTGTCACGCAACTCGACGGCTACCCGGAACAGCGAGTGGCGACCGATGCCGGCATCCCGACTCTCGACGAGGTGCTCGCGCTGGTGAACTCGTACGACTCCACGGTGCAGCTGAACATCGAGACCAAGGTGGAGGCGGCGGCGCCCACCGAAACGGCGTCCCGTGAGCAGTTCGCCGACGTGGTGCTCGCCTCGGTCGGGGCGGCGGGACTGCTCGATCGCACGACCATCCAGAGTTTCGACTGGGGCGCTCTCCTCGCGGTGCAGAAGGTCGATCCGTCGATGCGTCTGGTCGCGCTCACGGAGCCTGATTTCCTCGAGGTCGGAGAACCAGGAGCGTCCCCGTGGTTGGGCGGTCTCGACATCGACGAGTTCGACGGCGACCCGGTGGCGGCGGTGCAGTCGTTCGGCGCCCACGCCCTCTCGCCCGTCCAGGGCAGCCCGCAGAAGGGGGCCGTGGAGGATGCGGACTTCGAGCTCTACGTGACACCCGAGTTGGTGGCGTCAGCGCATGCCGCTGGGATCCGTGTCGTGCCGTGGACGGTGGACGACCCCGCGACGATGGCGGTACTGATGGACATGGGTGTCGACGGCATCATCACCGACTACCCCGACCGCCTGCGCGAGGCGATGGGGGAGCGGGGGATGGCGCTACCGGAGTCGGCCACGGTGCGCTGACGCGCGCCTGTCAGCTGACGTACACCGGTACCGGCTTCTCGAAGCTCTCGTTCTCCGGCAGGATCGGCTCGTCCGCGCCGGCATCGACGTCAGCGACTGTGGGCACGCCGCGCAGCGACGCTGCTCCCTCGCGAGCCACCACCAGCTCGTCGTACCAGGCGAACCACGGCATCGCGAACCGCGTGTAATCCGCGGCGCTCAGAGGAACCGAGGCGGGTTCCGATCCTGTGAGCTGCTGCCACACAGCACTGTTGACGATGTCAATGGTGAATCGTCGGCCGTGCTCGAGGTCCCACGATTCGTGCGGGACCACTGGCGTCGCCACTGCCTGTCTGATGGATCCACCGGCACCGAGGCCCATCGCGTCGTTCGGGGGCAAGGAGAAGCAGATGATGGTCGGCAGGTGGTCCAGCTCCGAGTACTTGCTCGCCAGCATCGGGTAGACGGCCACCTGGATCCCACCGCGCGCCGGCTCCGAGGACAGTTGCTCCTCCACCGTGTAGTCGGCGCCCAGCGGGGCAGCGACGAACTGGCGCACCGTCCCCTTCTCGGCAGTGAACCCATCGAGCCACGGCTGGTCCGGAACTTCGAGGTAGTCCTCGGCCTCGAAGTCGGGAACGGGCGACCATGGTTCACCCGTCAAGACGTTGATGGTTCCGCTGCTCATCGTCACGAGGAACGGATAGCCGGCGTCGAAGTTGATCCAGCACGCCTCGGACTGCCACATCGGCATGGCGAAGCGAGTCACCCCGTCGTCGTCCTGGCCGGACTCCGTCACCTGCAGTCTGCCGAGGCCCGGAGGGAGGTCGTACGTGGTTCCGTCGTCGGGAACGCGGAGAGTCCGCTGGAACGAGAACGACATCCGGGCGTCGGGATGGACCTCGGGGCACCGGACCTCGATACGGTCGTCGACGACGTGCACTGCCATGGTGAACCCCTTGCCCGGGCCCGCGGCCCTCGTTGTGTGTGGAGGGATGCTGGCACGGGGGTCCGACACAATTCGGCGGGCTCCGACTCAGTCGAGCCGCATCAACCCGTAGAACCCCTCGATGTGCTCGCGCGCCAGGTTGGCGGCATTCGCGCCATGGCCTCGGCGCAACGCGTCGACGATGCCGCGGTGCTCGCACCGGAGGTTCACGGCGACGGCCGACCAGTCGTCGAGCATCGGCACCGCGTCCATGACGTAGCCGTGGATGGAGTCGCGGAGCGAGGTCATCATCGCCTCGATCAGCACGTTGCCCGCCAGCCCGGCGAACCGCACGTGCAGTTCGGCATCGAGGCGGTGGAACTGGTCGGGTTCCAGGCTCTGGTCGTCCATTCGGTCGAGTAGCTCGTCGATGGCTTTGAGGTCGGGCGTGCGCGCCGCGGCTTCGCGTAGCGCCCACGACTCGAGCAGCACGCGCGTCTGCACCACGTCCGCGATCGGCAGGAACTGCGTGGCCATGTGCAGGCGCAGAGCCGAGCCGATTGACGTGGCAGGGTCCGCCACCACGATCGCTCCCGCGTCTGGTCCGGACCCGACCGACGTCTTCACGACGCCCATCGCCTCCAGGACGCGGATGGCCTCGCGAACCGAGCTCCGGCCGACGCCGAGTTCCTCCGCGAGTGCGCGCTCGGCCGGCAGCCGGTCGCCGACGCGGAGCCGGGCCGCCGCCAGGTCCTGTTCGATGCGGTGGAGAACCACCTCGTGTGCGCGCATCGTCGGAGAATAGCTGGTGTGGTCCGACCACAGGCGTTACTGTGGTCAGACCACACGCTCTGGAGGCTCCATGCGGATCGCCCTGTTCGCCACCTGTCTGGCGGACGCACTCTTCCCCGAGTCAGCGAAAGCGACTGTCTCACTGCTCGAACGGCTCGGCCACACCGTCGTCTTCCCGTCGGATCAGACGTGCTGCGGCCAGATGCACGTCAACACCGGCTACCTCAAAGAAGCCGCACCGCTGGTGCGCCACCACGTCGAGGTCTTCGAGAAGTCGTCGTGGGACGTCGCGGTCGCCCCATCCGGTTCCTGTGTCGGATCGGTCCGTCACCAGCACGCGATGGTCGCCCGCCGCGCTGGTGACGAGGACCTGGCCACGCGCGCCGAGGACATCGCCGGACGCACCTACGAGCTGTCCGAACTTCTCGTCGACGTCCTCGGTGTCACCGACGTCGGCGCCTACTACCCGCACCGCGTCACCTACCACCCCACGTGCCATTCGCTCAGAATGCTGCGCGTCGGCGACAAGCCCCTCGAACTGTTGCGCAACGTGCGCGGCATGACCTTGGTCGAACTGCCCCAGGCTGAGTCGTGCTGCGGCTTCGGCGGAACGTTCGCGTTGAAGAATTCGGGGACCTCGACGGCGATGTTGTCGGACAAGATGGCCAACGTCCTCTCCACCGGTGCGGAGGTGTGCAGCGCTGGGGACTCGTCGTGCCTGATGCACATCGGCGGTGGTCTGTCCCGCCTGCGCACCGGCGTCAAAACCGTTCACCTGGCTGAGATTCTGGCATCGACGGAGGCAGCATGACCACCTTCTTGGGTTCTCCCGGTATCGGAAACATTCGCGGCGAGGAGAGCTTCCCGAAGGCCGCGAAGCGCGCATTGCAGGACACTCAGATGCGGCGCAACGTCGGGGCCGCGACCAAGACCATCCGCGAGAAGCGACTGGGCGCTGTTGCGGAGTGCGATGACTGGGAGGAACTGCGCCTCGCCGGGAGTGCCCTCAAGACCGACGTGATGTCGCGGCTGCCCGAACTGCTGCAGCAACTCGAAGCCAACGTCACCGCCCGCGGGGGAGTGGTGCACTGGGCACGCGACGCCGACGAGGCCAATCGCATCATCACGGATCTGGTCAAGGCCACGGGCAGTGACGAGGTGGTCAAGGTGAAGTCCATGGCCACCCAGGAGACCGGCCTGAACGAGTACCTCGAAGCCGAGGGCATCGCCGCGATCGAGACCGACCTGGCCGAGCTCATCGTCCAACTCGGTGACGACAAGCCCAGTCACATCCTGGTTCCCGCAATCCACCGCAACCGGGCGGAGATTCGCGAGATCTTCCTGCGCCGCATGCCCGGTGTCGACGCTGCCATCACCGACGAGCCGCGCGAACTGGCCATGGCCGCACGGGAACATCTGCGACGGAAGTTCCTGTCCGCGAAGGTCGCCATCAGCGGAGCCAACTTCGGTGTCGCCGAGACGGGTACGCTCGCCGTCGTCGAGTCCGAAGGCAACGGGCGCATGTGTCTGACGCTGCCCAACACGCTCATCACGCTGATGGGCATCGAGAAGCTGGTGCCGAGGTTCGCGGACCTCGAAGTATTCATGCAGCTGCTTCCCCGCTCGTCCACGGCCGAGCGGATGAACCCGTACACCTCGATGTGGACCGGGGTGTACGAGGGGGACGGGCCGCAGAACTTCCACCTGGTGCTCATCGACAACGGCAGAACCAACGTGCTTGCCGACGAGGTAGGCCGCGCCGCCCTCAACTGCATTCGATGCAGCGCGTGCCTGAACGTGTGCCCGGTCTACGAGCGGACCGGTGGGCACGCGTACGGGTCGGTGTATCCGGGGCCGATCGGTGCGATCCTCTCGCCGCAACTCACCGGCACTACCGGTCACGACGATCCCAATGCCTCGCTGCCGTATGCGTCGTCGCTGTGCGGGGCATGTTTCGATGCGTGCCCGGTGCGTATCAATATCCCAGAGATTCTGGTGCATCTACGGGCGGAGCAGGTCGATTCCGAGCGCGGCGGTATTCCCGGTGCGCAGGAGATCGCGATGCGGGCGGCAGGGTGGGCGATGAACTCGCCGAAGCGATTCGGGATGGCCGAGAAGGCTGCTGGTGTCGGACGCCTGCTGGCCGGGAAGAAGGGCCACATCGAGTCGCTTCCGTTCCCCGGATCGTTGTGGACCACCAGCCGTGACATGCCGGCCCCTCCGAAAGAAACGTTCCGTCAGTGGTGGGCACGAACGCACGAGGACGAATCATGAACGCGAAGTCGGAAATCCTCGAGCGCATTCGTGCCGCGACCGCAGGTGGGGTTGCCGGCATCGATGTTCCGCGCGATTACGACCGCGCTGCGTTGGTCGGCCGGGGGAACGTCGACCGCTTCGCCGAAACGGTCGATGACTACCGAGCGCAGGTGTACCGGATCTCCGAGTCGGAGGTCGCGTCGACGATCCGTGGACTGCTTGCAGAGGATGCGCGTGCGGTGATCCCTGTGGACGTGCCGTCGGAGTGGGTCGACGGAATCAGGACCGTGCCCGACGACGGTCTGTCGGTGGAGGAACTCGACGCCGTCGACGCTGTCATCACCGGCTGCAGGGTGGGGATCGCCGCGACGGGGACGATCGTGCTCGACGCGGGTGTCGCGCAAGGGCGACGAGCGTTGACGCTGGTGCCCGATCACCACATCTGCATCGTCAGGGAGGAGCAGGTGGTGGACACGGTGCCGCAGGCGTTCGCGGTGCTCGATGCGTCGCGGCCGCTGACGTTCATCAGTGGGCCCAGCGCGACCAGCGATATCGAGCTGAACAGGGTGGAGGGGGTCCACGGGCCGCGCACCCTCGACGTTCTGATCGTCAGGTAGGACTTGCCGCCACGCGCCCTCCACAGCCTCGGGGTGGTGGGGTCCGGCAGCCAGTGATTCGGTGAGGAACTTGGTGGCCTTCAGGCTCAGGCGACATTCGGCGTCTCGCAACACCTTCATAGCGTCGAGGGGGTCCTTCGACGCTCGATACGCGTTGTCACTACACAGTTCCTTTCTCCTGCAGCGTCTGCTGACTCCGCACGATGGACATGTTCAACTCTTTCGAGCGACCCGTGCGTGACTTCCAGATCGGTGACACGGTGCCGGTCGGGACCGGTGAGCAGGTCGCGAACGAACGGCACTTCTTCGTCGACGATCGATTCGCGTGCCTCCCCGTCGACGGTCCAGCGCACCCGAACGCCGCGCGCACTTGTTGCGCAGTTCCTCCGAAGTCCCGTGCGCGACCACCCGACCCCCGGCGAGCATGATGATCCGGTCGGCGAGTCGCTGAGCCTCGGCCAGATCGTGGGTGGCGAGGATGACGGTGGTCCCCGGGGCGAGATCTTCGATCAGCTGGCCGAAGGCCAGTTTGACCTCCGGGTCGAAACTCGACGTCGGCTCGTCGAGGAAGAGCACTTCGGGTCGGCCGATGACGCCGACCGCGACGTCGACGCGTCGTCGCTGACCTCCGGAGAGCTTGTCGATGCGGCGGTTCTCCAACCCGTCGAGACCGACTGTGGCGATCAGCGTATCGACGTCACGCTTGCCACGACCGATGGCTCGATGCGACGCGGCCGTGTAGTCGAGGAACTCACGTACACGCCACTTTCCGTGTCACGCCATGACTGCAGGACGACACCGACACGTGAGCGTCACTCCTCGCCTGCCGTTGCCGGGTCAGACCCCAGGACTTTCACCCGTCCGGCCGACGGACGTCAGAATCCCTCCAAAACCTCTATCGTCGTTGACTTTCCGGCACCGTTGGGCCCGAGGAGGCGACCACCTCACCCCAAGCGATGGTGAAGTCGATGTCGTCGACAACGGTGCGGTCGCCGTATATCATGGACAGTCCACTCAGCTCGACGGCTGCGTCGGAGCCGGATGACGCCAATGTGCGGGCGGAGAGTGTCATCGTGTTCTCGACCATCACTGCTCTGTTTCATCTCTGTCGTCGCCGGGGAGTACGAGACCCCGGATGAGCGGTGTACAGATCGCCAAGTTGGCTTCGGCCCCGGTGTTGCCGGTGCGGCTCGAGGTTTCGGCGTAATCGCAGAGGTGCAGCACGATTCGAAGCAGAGCCACCCGGTGTACGACATCGTCGTCCATCGGTCCCGCTCTGGATCCGGGGTAGCCCGTCGTGAACGCGGTGGCAAGCCTGCGGTACGGATCGCCCGGAATCCCGCGGACCGCTCGGAGGTAACTGAATTCCATCAGCTCCCGACGATCCAGCCGACATCCACCGCCGGCGTCGTTCGCGCGAGTTCGGGTCCGTCAACCACGTCGATACGGACAGTGGGGTCGGCGTCGACGAACGTCGATCCGAGGCTGAGGCCTACGTGGCCCAATGCGCATGCAGGAGGCAACTCCTGCAGCCATGTCCTCAGTTCCTCAACGATATCGGCTCCGAGATCGGTCAACACTGCCCGAGCCGGATCCGAGATTTCGCTGCCGTCCAGGTATCCGGCCAACCTGTCCAGGTGCGGCGTCGACGCGTGAAGTCGATCGTCGGGGCGTTCGGTGTGCAGCTGCCTCAACGCACGCCCAAGTGAGGCGAAGACCTCGACCCCGGTGCGCTCCGTCCAGAAGGGCCCAGGGTCGGGCCGCAACAATCTGCGCCGACCCCCGCACGGTGAAGACGGCGGTGTCGTCGAGCAATGTCGGAGTCACCCAGCGGACCGGCGAGTCGGACGATGTCGAGACGTGCGACGGCAAGCTGTGCTCGGGTCGGCAGCGCGTCGTCGGAACGAGTGAACCGGCGCCGAAGCTCGTATCCCTGGTGTGTGGTGACGAGTTGTTGGTTCCACACCGCGGTCGAGCGTTGCCAGGACGCAGTGCTGCACTGCCCTGGTGCTGTCTACGACTCGCGGAACCCGATACATGATGCTGCCGAGGTGTGTCGCATGGACGTGTATTTCATCGAGTGCGTAGTACGAACAGCGGACAGATTAACTCCAGGCCATGCGCTAATTTCGAAACCGTCGGGATCCACCGGCACTCGAGATCAAGCATGGGGAGATCAATAACATGATCCTTGCAGGAGTCATCGGACTTGGATTCGCAATTGGCGCTGCTGCGGCGGTGAACCGCAAGCGTCGGTAACCAGATCGCCCGGTGGGAATCAAATCCCACCGGGCATCCGGCCATTCGCTACAAATCGAAAGAACTTCGTGGTACCAGACATAGTTGTAAAGGGCACCAGCGTCCGCTTTTCGCGCGGTTCGCACATCGTTTTTGACAAAGCGGACTTCGAGCTATCTGCCGGTCAGAGGGTTGGATTGGTGGGCGCTAACGGTTCAGGGAAGACCACGCTTATGCGGTTAGTGTGCGGACTCCTCGAACCCAGCATCGGATCTGTGTCTACTTTTGGGCAGTTGGCCACCGCAATGAGCTTGGAAAACCGCCGTAAGACAAGCCTGTTCCTGGGAGGCGAAGCCTCCTTGTACGACCGTTTAACTGCGAAGGAAAATATCGAGTACTTCGCCCAACTTGGCGGGATGTCGCGACGAGAATCAAGAAGCGCCACTCGATCGATCATGTCCAAGTTGGACGTCACTTGGTATGCCGAGAAGGCAATTAGGGAGACCTCGCGCGGAATGCGCCAGCGAGTTGCACTCGCACGAGCGTTGGTTCATCAGCCGGAACTCGTGCTTCTCGACGAACCTACTACCGGCATGGACGTCGAAGGCGTTCAGTTGTTTCAAGATTTGATTATGAGCGAGGTGCTTCGAGGAACTGCAATGGTGATCTCGGGTCACAACGCTCTGGAACTCACCAAACTTTGCGACAACTACTGGGTGACATCAGACAGCACCGTCTATCCGGCGACGCGGCATACGCTTGATTTACTACCCGATGTCCCTGCTGCTGACGCACTGCGACAGGCACTGAACGGGGTGCGCTTTGTATAGATTGGGTGTGGCATTCGTCAAAGAATTTCGTCAGCAGGTCCGGGATCGCAGATTGCTTGTGATGATGTTCGTCCCTGCTCTTATTGCGCCTTTCATGTGTCTCGTTCTGTTCCTGGGGCAGTCGGGATCTTCGCAAGCCGACGAACGGGTTCTGACGGTTACATCCGCAGAGCCCCAATCCGACCTGATGGCCGAGCTCGCGGGAATTGCTGGATCCCTCGATAGCGACTCAGCGCTGGATCGGGAGGACGTTACATGGTTGGTGAGAAGTAGCGACTCGCCTATGAACGACCTACTCCGGGGTCGAAGTGACTTGGCGTTGATAGAAGGGCTTGACGGCAGCGCTAGGATCGTCGCGAGTCCGATCAGCCTCGACTCCGCCGAACTAACTGCTCAGGTTGTCAAGCGGTTGCAGAACAGTGGGACGATACATCCCGCCGTCGACGCGTCGTCGGACTCTACGATGAGGCGACAATTTCCCCAGCTCACAGTTGCGAGTTTCCTGGATGAGGCATCTGCCAAGAGGGCACTTGCTGGTTACCTCTTGCCGATATTGTTGCTATCGCTGTTCACGCTGACTGGCAGCCCTATTGCAATCGATGCCGTTGCAGCGGAGAAGGAAAATGGTACCTTCGAAAGTTTGAAGGTATTGGGCGCCCCCGGCTGGGGAATCATGATGGGAAAGATGTTGTCCGTGGTGTGTGCCGCGGTAGTGATGGGTGCCGCGTCGCTTCTGTTGCTTCTCGGAATCGGGCACGTCGAGCCTCGCGGACTCTGGAATCTGGGAATGGACAATATAGTGGGCGCCGAAATTGGCGCGGAGCAGGTGATTGCGATAGCAGCCTTCACCATGTCGGCGCTGATTCTGAACAGCGCGATCCTCCTTCTTGTCAGCGGCATCGCCAATAGCGTCAAGGAGGCGCAGTACTGGGTTTCACTTGTCGCATTCTTGCCGATCGCCATGGGCGGTGCGTCGGTACTCACTGCGGACGAGCACGGCGCTGGTCGTCTCCTCGGCGTCCTCCCATTTTCCAATAGTGCGCTCGGCATTTCAAACGTTGCCTCCGGCCACATCGAACTTGGCGCGCTCATCCAAACTGTGTTGATCAATGCGGTGACAACCCTCATTATTGTCGCAATTATGGTCCGCACCTTCTTCATGGGTCATCTTCGCATTTTTGCGTTGACTGCGCAGTGAATCGAACGGCATCCAAGGGCGAAGAGGTCGAATTCGTACATGCGTTGATACGAGTCGGTTGCCCTCACCCGAATCCTGCTTCCTCGCTCTTCGGGACCGCGTCGCAACTACCGACGCGGTCCTCGAGGTGAGAGAGGTCAGTGATGCTCGATCAGCAACTCGCCCGCTGGGCTGCTGGTCCGCGAATCTGCTCAGGCGTCGTCCCCACGCGCCCAGGCGATCGCGATGAGGCGCCGCAGAACGTCCAGGTCGATCTGGTCCAGCCTTCGCACATAGACGCACCCTGCGCCCTCGGTGTAAGTGCCTAGTGAGGGCAGTAGCGCCGCTCCCTCGGGAAGATCCTTCAGCCCGTACAGCGACAGCTGCGCTTTTCTCGGCGAGAACGCGACCTTGGGCCACTCGCCGCGAGTGCGTGGATTTACTGGTGAGGCATAGCAATAGCTGCCGTAACCCACCATCGACGGGCCCCACATCACGGGCTCGGCCCCGGTCACCTCGGCGAAGATCTTCGCGAGACGGACACCGTCTTCCCGGCGGCGTGCGGGTGTCGCGGCGGCGAGGAAGTCTGCGACGTCGGCGTCGGTCGGCTTCGTGCTGGGCTCGGCCATGGTTCGCATCGTGCCACACTGTTCACCGTGTCAGTTCGGCACAACGGTCCCTCAGAAAAGCTTGCAGTCGCGCCGTCGTCTTGTCGTCGAAACCGATACAACCCACGTCCTCGGCGGCAGCTCGAACGCCGGCGCAGACGTCGTCCAGCGCGCGGATCACTGCTTTTCGGGGAAGCGTATGACGTGCCGAGCCGTCGAGGACGTGCTCACGCGTCCACCTGTTGTTGCGGCCGTAGAACGTCAGGGCCATGGGGTCGTTCCACGACATATAGGGCTGGGTGCACAGAAGATCGTATGCGGGAGTGACACCCCACAAACCGTGCTTGCCTTGATGAATCGAATAGTTCTTGCCGTGCAGGTCACCGTTGCCGATTGCATAGGAGTAGACGGTGAGTCGTATCAGTTCGAGCGCCGCCTGGCGTGCGGAACCCCCTCCTTGTTCTACGGTCGCTGCCAGCGAGGCGAGCACTGTCTCGGTTTTGATGCGGTACTTGGACGAGGGATACAGCGCGTTGACCTGGCACGCATCCTCCTGGGCCAATCTGCGGCCACCATCTCGGTCGAAACGTTCGACGAGAAGACCCGAGACTCCGTTCGCGTCGGTGATCACCTGACGCCGAGGTATGACGAGTCCGCAGGTTTCTGCCACCGACATGAAAAAATTCTCGTTCTCCACCAGGCGCGGGAAACGGTTGGGTGGAGCCAGTTTGAGAATCGCTGCGCCTCGCGTCGTCGTCACCGGCGACGAGTACATCTCAGCCGATACCTTGCCCTGAACTCCGGGCAGGCCTGCCACGTCGACGTCCATCGACTGTGGGCCGGCCACGCTGTCGAACAACGCACGCAAACTCGGCATCGGCGCGTCCGGGTCGAACGCGGGCGCGGATGCCTCGGGTTCGAGTCCCGCGGGGATCACCCGCACATCGCCGATCGTGTCCGCCCCGACTGCCAGGAGGATGGTCAGGTGGTCGTCCTCCGACGTCTTGGTTCCGGCGACCACACCGGACAGGCGCACCCCTTCGGGAAGCAGTCCGGCGAAGAACGGCGGCACACTTCCTGCCGTGGCTGTCGTACCACCTACTCCCATCGGTAAAGACCAGGCGACGGGCTGGGCGCTGGGGCTGATGTAGTCATCGGCGTACTCGAAGCGAACGGTGTCGCCCGACCTGGTCAAACTGCCTGCACGGATATTTCCCTTGTAGACGTCAGCGTCGTCGACCTGGCGCAGATCGAGCCGAGTGCTCACTCGCGATCCGGTTCGACGACGATGCCGGCGCGGGTGATGAGCGACAGATCGCACCCCAACGCGTCTGCAACGGCGTGAACGCCGTCGAGTTGCGACGTCTCTTTGCCGCCCTCGATAGATTGCACAGTGGATCGGCCGACCCCGGCCAGTAAAGCCAGCTCGGCCTGTGTCATTCCCAGCTCGTGACGGCGCGCGGTGAAGGACCGCGCCAGGCGGCTGGCCTGAGTGCGGCGTGACTTCCGAGGTAGGGCCATACCGTTCCAATGCTTGCGTCAAGAGTCTTAACGCGAAGTATAGACCGGCGGTCTTCGCATCCACACCCCAATGCTTGCTGAAGCAAGCCTAAGAACTGACAAGATGGAGTTAGCGACCGGGGAGCCGCTTAAGTCTGCCGGCGCGAGCGTAAGGAGAGCTCACGCGCCCCGTGTCGCGCCAGCCCTCGACCGGCGACTGATGATGAGGATCGCTACCGACGTTGCCACGAGCATCACGGCTCCGGCCACTGCCATCGCGAACTGGTCGGGGGACGTGTTGATCTTGATGTCGTCGGAATCGTAGCCCGCTGAATAGAACGTGTAGGGGAGTGAGAACAGCGGAAGGGCAGGAATCCCGATTGCCACCGTCGCCGCGGTAGATGATGCTGCGGCGCTGGTGATCAGGTATGCAGCGGCGGCTGACGTGACGACGGTCGAGAGGTTGGAGGGAAGTAGTCCGTCTCCGATGAAATACAGGGCGGCCAGAACGCCCACCAGAATCAGTGGAAGCAACACCGACCGACGACGGACGGTGAAGAGCAGGCCGATCCCGAATCCTGCAAGAGCAAGGATCCAACTCCATTCTTGGAAGTTGCTGTCGACTCCAACGAGCGAGCTTGCGCTCACGGCGAGACCAGAAGCGAGCACCAGGCCTGTCCTACCGGAAGCGACCAGCGTGCAGGCGAGTACAACGATCGTCATCGCCCCGGCACACGCGAACCAGATCCAGTCGCGACTCCTGTCGACCGACGAGGTCGTGACGATCAGCGCCGCTGCAACGGGCAGGACGATTCCGACGGCGACCATGCGGCCCGGCGGTGCCGGTTTTGGTGCGTGGACCGGCGTTCGGTGGAGCATCGCCGTAGCCAAAGCGGCACCGGTGAGAATCGCGAGCACGATGCACACAACCACGCGGAGTGTGGTGGGTCCGACGTCGGCCGTATCGGCAGCAGTCCAACCGAAGTCCGACGCCGGCGGCGGCACGAGATCGTCGAGTGGCGGCCCTGCGGTCCCGGCGACGATCCACCCGAATGTGGCGGCGATCAACCCGCGCGACGACGAGGACAAGGACACGGTGCAGGCGAAGAAAACCCCGGTGGCGATCGAACTCGCCCATGCTGTCAGCGCGCCACTCACTGATGCGACGTTCGCACCGACGGACACGGCAAGAGCCGTGGCCATCATCCCGGCGATCGCGCTGCGGGAGAGGCGAGGAAGAACGGCGGTCGCAGCAAGACCGGCAGAAAGAGCCGTCACGAGTATGGCGTTGATGACCATGGCAAATGCTGTGGGCGAGGCCGAGGGATCGATCAGAGAATTGAAGGGGGAGTGAGCAGTGACTGTGTATCCAGCCGTGACGCCGCCGAGTAGGGCGAGGGCGATGTGCGGCGTGGACTGATCACTCGTATTGCCAGGGCCCATTCCCGAATTCCATCACGGCTCAGATCATTGGGTCGCGACTTCCCTCGTCGAGATGGCCGCGTCGACCCTTCCGATCGCGTCGCGGATGAGATCCCCGTAGGGATCGTCGGCAAGCGTCCTTCGCAGCGTCGATGTGCTCACGAGCTGCGTCGAAGGACCCTAGCTTGCAGTAGTTGTCCGCAAGATTGAGATGCAGCGACGGAAAGAACCCCGCAATGTGGAGACCCGCGTGGTGATTCTGCGTGCGGTGGTCAGTGACGGCGTATGCGGCGTCGAGTGCTCGGATATCCCAGGTGAGTGCTCGAGCAGGATCCTCATAGAGGTCGGCGAGGTAGTGCGCGAGGCTGCACCGGTGCAGGGGATCACCGTCGACACCGATGTCCTGCCACAGTGCGAGGAGTTGTCGACGTGCTTCGTCGACGTTTCCACTTCTGCCCTCGGTGACGGCCGCGGCGATCGCGTCCATCGTCGGGTCGCTTGCGGGACTTCCTGTCACGGCGTGCGTCCTGTCGTCGTGGTGTCACGCGGTGCTGCGATGGGCATGACCAGAGTGGTCAAGTCGCCTCGGTCTGCAGAGCGCACAGTGGCGGGCTGTTCGGGCCCACGGAAATCGAGTAGAACGTCAGCGCCGACGGCGGTGCTGATGGCCGGGTAGAGAGTGGTCATCTCGAACCAGACGTCGACCGTGCACCCGCTCACGCGGGCCGGAGTTTCGATGTCCGGGAGCAAGTCACTATGGACTACGAGGTTGTTGTCGTTCGTGGATAACCGAACTCGATCGCTCGGTCGTTGTTCGAGAGCATGCAGGAGCGCTGCTGTGGGGACCTCGATGCGACTGGTCACCGCCGGAAGTGAGTCGAGCATCAGTCGGTAGTCGGGAAACGACTCGGACACGAATCTGCAGTGACGATCATCGCGGTCTGTCAGTCGCAACGTCATACCGTGATCGGTGACATCCGCGTTCACCGACGAGGTACGGCGCAAGTCGCCGAGGCACTGTCGCAAGTCATCGCCGTTCACCGTCGCCGCCCAGGCCGCCGCACTGTCGACGTGGCTCACGAGGGTGCGTGTCGACAGGCGGTAGCGGTCGCTGGCGGTCACTGTCAGAACTCCGGGCCCAGCTTCGACGTGAACGCCACCGAGCACTGCGATGTCCGGATCATCGACGGTGGCGGTGAGAATCTGTTCGATTGCAGAGGCCAGCACCGGCCCGCTCAGTCGGGCGATCTGCCGCCCGGATCGACCATTCAGCGTGCTCGTGATGGCAGCCGCCTGCTGCCGCACCGACTCGGCCTCACGCATCACCGCGGTGACGTGATCATCGACCGAGCGAATCGCGTCGACAACGTCCGCGTCGAGGGTGGACTTCACAGCAGGAAGAGACATGCCGATCTCGCGCATTTGCCGAAGCAGGACCGCCCGCGCGAGCTGGTCCTCGCGATAGAAGCGGTACCCGGTCACGGGGTCGACCTCTGCGGGCGGCAGTAAGCCCGAATCGGCGTAGAAGCGCAGCGCGCTCGCCGTCAGGCCGCATCGCTGCGCGAACGACCCGATGGACATCAATCCGGCATCAGACACTCCGACAGCATGCGGCTTCGACCTACCTGAAGGTCAACCCGTGAGACCCGACGAGAGTCGGTGCGGTGCCAGGCCTGCGGGTGCTACCTCACCACTGAGGGATGACGTCGAGGATCCACACGACGCCGAACTTGTCGATGAGCTTGCCGTACAGCGGTGAGAACCCGACTGGCCCCAACGGCACCAACACTGTTGCCCCAGCAGACAAGCCCTCGAATGCTGCGGTGATCTCGTCCGCGTCGTGGCTACGCAGCGCGCTGTAGAAGGCATTCTCACCGGCGTTGTAGGGAAGCGAGTCCTGGATGTCGTACGCCATGACGCGGAACCCTCCGGATGTGCTTACCTCACCCCAGGCGATCTGCTCGGACTGTGTCGGTCCCTGGCCCGACTCGGTGTCGCCGTAGG
Source organism: Rhodococcus sp. BP-241 (assembly GCF_019836145.1). Taxonomy (NCBI): domain Bacteria; kingdom Bacillati; phylum Actinomycetota; class Actinomycetes; order Mycobacteriales; family Nocardiaceae; genus Rhodococcus; species Rhodococcus sp. BP-241. The sequence continues at coordinate 410,555 of NZ_JABUEI010000002.1, forward strand.
GGAATGCGACCAGTTCGCCGCCGAAGACGGACTGGTAGAACTCCAAAGCTTCACGTGCGTTGCCGCGGAGGTTGATGTGCAGGGCGGTGATGACGGTCATCGAGACTCCTCGAGTAGTTCGGTCCGGCAGGCTTTGCCGACAGGAACGACGATCGCAGGCCAATAGGTCAGATCCTGACCGCTTGGTCGCGCATACTCGAGTGGTGTCGGAACCGTCCTCACGCATGCTGACCCTGTTGTCGTTGCTGCAGGTCCGCCGCGAGTGGCCGGGTACCGAGCTGGCCGGGCGACTCGGTGTGAGCCCGAGGACCATCCGCCGCGACGTCGACCGATTGCGCGTTCTGGGCTACAACGTCGCCGCGCTGCGCGGATCCGACGGTGGCTACCGGCTGGACGGGGGCGAAGAGGTGCCGCCCTTTTACTCGACGACGACCAGGTGGTCGCGCTGACACTCGCCCTGCAGGTGGTGCCGGCCATGGGCATCGACATTGCCGATGCCGCCGAGCGAGCCTTGGCAACCCTCCGAACTGTCATGCCTACCCGCGTCCGCAACCGGGTCGACGCGCTGGCGCTCACTGCGCTGCCTGCGATCGGAGACCCGATCGGTCCCGCGGTGCTGCGCACAGTCGGAGAGGCGGCGCGCAATCATGAGGTGATCCGTTTCGATTACGCATCGGCGGAACATGATTCAGTGGTACCTCCACGACGCGTGGAGCCAGACGGAGTGGTCGGTGCCGGAGGTCGCTGGTACGTCGTCGGGTGGGATCTGGACCGCGATGACTGGCGTGTGTTCCGAGTGGACCGCATGACACCGAAGATGCGAACAGGCGTGCGGTTCACTCCGCGCCCGATCCCCGGCGGCTCGTCGGCCGAGTTGCTCCGTCGACGCTTCCGCGGCACGGTCTCGGGTGATTGGGCGTGTGAAGGGGAGGCGACGGTGCACCTTCCTGCGGCGGAGGTCGCTCCCTTTCTCGCCGACGGGACGGTCGAAGATCTCGGTGACGGTCGGTGTCACGTCCGCATGGGCGCGTGGTCGTGGACGGGTATCGCGGCATCGTTGGCGCAATTCGACGCCGAGTTGGAGGACCTACGTCCCCAGGCGCTTGTCGACGCGGTGGAGAGGGTCAGCGAGCGTTTGCGGCGGGCGGTGGGCTGAGTCGAGATGACAGCCAACTCTTGAATAGGGTCGGTCGCCGTCAGCGCATTAAGTCGATAGCGGCCGACTGCCGGAGACTGAAACGGCGCTCTGTGCTGCGAGATCCGTGGATCTCAAGGGGCGCCGAGGCCATACGTGTAGCTACCGGTAGTCCAATTCATGGTCGCGTTGTATTTGTAGCCGCTCATGGTGCCATCCCCGTTATCTTCGTTCGCCGCAAAGCACTCGAAAACAGTGGTTGTTTCGGTGAGGTCATCTGTCGATCCACCGCTGACGGGCGAACACGTCACGTCGATGATCGGTCCGTCGACAAGTCCCTTCTCGACGTGACCTTCAGCCATCTGCTTGACACTCGACTCGATGCCGACAACAGACAGCGCGCGCCCAGCTCGCGCGGCGCCGTCCTTTTCTTCCTGTTCGGCCTGTATGTCAGCGATGCGTTTCGCCTCGAGACGGTCGGCGGTGTCACGAGCGTCCTGAGCAGCCTGTGCAGCTTCTTGTTGTTCTCGCACACCAGAATCATGTGAGATCTTCCATGACCCACCAGCGATCACCAGAACGATCAATACCGCGAGGCCGCTTATCACGAGTCTTTTTCGAGATACGCGCGGTGTCCTTGATGGCTGCTCGTTGCTGCTCGGATTCGGCAGGGACAGCCACTGGTTGCCATCCCAGTACTGTTGTCCGCCATCTGGAGTGGGGTACCAACCTGGTGCTGCGTTCTGTGGATTACTCATCGTGCATTCGCCATTCGCTCAGGAGAACTACCCTCGACAAGATCGGTGGCAGGTGCGGACGACGACGACCGCGATGCCATTTATACAGGAACAATGCTAAAACCGTAACAATCGGTTTGCTTTACTAAGTATCGACTTCCGGGGGATTGCGTCAGACCACACCACGATCACTCGATTTTCTATGGCGCCGTGCAGGTGACGGGTAGTGCTGATGACGCGAAACAGTGTGACGCGCACCCCGCTGAAGGCCTTGCCCGCGAGGTAATCGAGGGTGGCTCCGCAGGCATACTGGGGGTTCGACGCGAACGGTCAGCCGTTCGACACTGCTGCGAGGGACGGTCATGCCGACTATTGCTGTCACAGGTTCGACCGGCTCGGTGGGAGGCGCTGTTGCAGCGCTCCTCGCGGAAGCCGGCACGCCACAACACTTGCTGGTTCGCGATCCCTCCAGAGCGCCGAAGCTGCCCGGTGCCACCGTGGGCACCAGTTCCTACGCTGACCCAGAGGCTGCCACGCAGGCCTTGGCAGGAATCGACGTGCTGTTCATGGTGTCCGGCGCCGAGAATGCGGCCCGGCTGACGGATCACCGCACGTTCATCGATGCTGCGGCGCAGGCCGGAGTTCGGCACATCGTCTATACGTCGTTCTTCGGGGCGGCGCCGGACGCGACGTTCACTCTCGCGCGCGATCACTACTTCACCGAGCAGCACATCCAGGAATCCGGGCTGGCCCACACGTTGCTGCGCGACAACTTTTACAGCGACGTCATGGAACTGTTCGCCGGCGAGGACGGTGTCATCCGCGGCCCGGCGGGGGACGGACGAGTGTCCTTGGTGGCGCGTGCAGACGTTGCGCGAGTCGCGGCACGAGTTCTGACCGACCCCCAGCAACACGTGAACAAAACCTACGACCTGACCGGGTTGGAGGCGCTGTCGATGTCGGAGGTGGCCGCGACGATCGCCGACGTTCGAGGTCGTGCGGTGTCGTTCCACGACGAGACGCTGGACGAGGCGTATGAGTCACGCGCGGTGTGGAACGCGCCGGACTGGCAGAACGATGCCTGGGTGTCGACGTACACCGCAATCGCCTCCGGCGAACTCAGCGCCGTGACCGACGACGTCGAGCGGGTGACGGGTCGGCGTGCGATGACGCTGCGAGAGGTTCTTCAGAACGGCTAGACCACCTATCCTGGGAGCGGTGTTCCTCCTCTTCGGCTTCGGCCTGAAACGCAGATCCCTCGGCGCGGGCCATACCCGCACCTGCCAGCGCTGCCACAACACCACCCAGTGGGCCCGGATGCAGCAGTACAAGCAGTTCAGCGTCTTCTTCATCCCGCTCGCGCGCTGGAAGCGCACCGAGTTCGAGGAATGCGGAATCTGCGGGGCAGCTGTCTACGCGTGAGCTGATGCCCGGCGATCGCGATCAGTCGCCGGACGTGACCCAAGCACTTTCCAGTAGCTCGATCAGGTGCGTTTCGTCGCGTCCCCTCGCGGTGGACAAGATGCGGCGGGGACGGTCCTCCCCAGGTATTCCAAGAGCCTCCGCCAAGCCGGCGATGATGTCCGGGTCCGATTGGTCGACCACATCTGTTCTGCCCGTCCACACCAGTGCCGCCGCGATTGGGTTGCCGTTCATCGGCAGAGACGGAGCCCTGACAATGTCGAACATCCCTTCGTCGTGAAGCTCGAGGAACAGCCGTTCACCCTCGACGACGTTCAGATCCTGCAGGAACCTGCGGATACTCCCGCAGCCGGGCTGAACGCCTTTCCACCGGATTGCCTGTGCACCCAACCTCGAATGCAGCTCGGTCGACATGCCGTACTCGACGCCCAGGAGTCGAGCGACGCCGCTCGGCACAGCAAATCCGGAACCACGGAGGTGATCTTTGTTCGCGACAATGGCTAGTCGCCACACAGAGCCGTCGCGATAGAGCCCGCGCGTTTCTTCCGGTGTCTTCCTTGGGACAGCAGCGACACTGCGTCGACTGACGACGCCCTTTTCCAGCACGAACTCGCCCATTGAGGCGTATGTCCGAACACTGGATTCGGTCACCCCGAATCGACTGGAGATTTCGGCGGCGAGTCTGTCCATCCCCAAGGTTCCATCATGTTCGTCGAGAACCCGTGCAATCTGCGCACGGATCGACCCGTACTCCTCTACCTCCCATGAGGTGAGCGCCCACTCAGTTTTGCCGACACGCGTCACTCGTGGGTCGACTGAGAGTTGGTTCAGGAAGGATCGAAATGAGCGGTCCTTCCCGATCGCAGAAAAGATGTCCTCGGCACTCATCGTTTCGCCGTGTACGGACAGGATCGATACGGAGTGATCGCCGAGGTTCCTGGTGGAAGTAAGGATCCGGCCGCGGAAGAAGTCGTATCCGCACCAGCTCAACCAATCGTCGAGCTCGTCTTCCGCGCAGAGGCTGCCGGCAGGCAGTGACTTCGGATCAACGACACCGTTGTCGTCAGCAAACGCGAGCAGAAACTCCCGTGTGGTGGTCTTCGCAACCTCGGTGTCCGGCGTGGCCGCCCATCCGTCCGTCACTTTGATGTCGTCGTCCAGACCGTCGAGAACCTGCCAGAGAGGAACAGCACATCCGGGCACGTCGGTTCTCAGTTCGGGGTGCCGCTGGAGGAGCCTCTCCAAGCTCGCGACCGGGGTGATCTCGGCCCTCAGAGATGCAAGCAAGTCCCCGACGGGGGTTCCGAACGCACAGAGTTCGTTCACGCGCGTCCGAAGCTTCGATTCCAATTGCCTGACCCGCTCGCGACTGACATCCCACACGTCTGCGACGGACTGCAGCGTGGAGGGATCGGTCGAGATGATCCGATCTTCGAATATCTTTCGGTCCCGGTCGTCGAGACCGTCGTAGAACAAGGCGAGAGTCTCCGAGGCGGACTTCTCGGGGACTCCTGGAAAGTCTTCTGCTGTCAGGGCCTCCAACCGCGCGAGAACTTCTTGAAGCTGTTCCGGAACGGCCTCGTTGCCCGGTACCTCGAACAACGGTGTGCTCCCCTGATCACGCACACGACGCCACCGAGCCAGAGCTTGGACGTCGTCGATCAACTGATGTACGGCAGGTGAGTGTTCCGGAGTCGCTGTAGCAACGGCGTGTTCGACCTCGTGGTCCTGGTGTCCGCTGATACAGACACGGATGAGGGCGTTGACGATTGACTCGACTGTTCCAAGGCCGGCGCCGCGGACATCGAGCAGTTCGCGAACCGACTTCGTCAGTACGCCGTCGAGTGTTCGCACATCTGTCGCCCTGTTCAGACAGGTGAACGCGCGAGGCCCCACCTCGAGGCGCTTTTCGGTGTAGTGCCGCGGTGCGCTCGGTAGAAGAATTCCCAGCGGAACCGTTGGCCTATGATCGACTATCTCCCGTTCGAGTTGACCCACCAGCACTTCCGAGTAGCTTGATTCCTCCACTGATTCGGAAGCCACAGATCGGCCGTCGATATAGAGCGAGTCCGTCAAGTGAGGGAAAATCCCCGCCCATGTTCGGGGCGTAGACGAATCAGGCCCGCTCTCGGAAGCAGGAGTATCGGCGTTGGTCACGCGATCCATACCATCACATGCGGCGTGGCCGCACGATGCCCGGAGCCCCGATTACGGTGTCCCTTTTGTCGAGCCTTCGAAACTTTGAATGACCGATGTTCACCGACTAGTGCGTGATGTCGCAGCTGTGCGCGACGGTGGAAGGATGCGCCAGATGAACCGACGAGGAGATCACATGGGTGACCGAGTCGTTGAAGGGCCGATCCAGGAGGTTGTCCTGGATGCCGTCTACGCCGACGAGAGTCTTGGAGACGATGCCAAGTACTTGGTCATGGCGGCGCTGGAAGGCGACGACGTCCTCGACGGTCTCGTCGGAGTCGGGATCAAGCCGACGTTCGACCGGTCGAGACGGGTGTTGCAATCGAAGTCCCGATAGGCGCGTTCCTCACCTCGATCAGCGTCGCCGGTTTCCGCGAGACGGCGCCAAGGCTGTCTCGGACCTACATCCCGCCCCGGGCACTACCATCGTCAGCGGCCGCAATGGTTCAGGGAAGTCGAGCTTCGCCGTAGCACTCGAGTACGCAATAACTGGCCAGAACTATCGCTGAAAAATCCGCAGCGTACTGGAAAGACAGCTGGCGCAATATGCACCACGGATCGCCTTGTGGGATGTCGTTCCGACTCATCGTGGGCGGCGGTGGCGTGGAACCGGTTGAGCAACGTGTGCCACCACCACGCCTATGAAGGCATCTGTGCCAGGTTGTTGCCGTTCTGCTCGACAGTGCGCAGAGCAGGTCGAGCCCCCGACCGCACAGCAGAGCCTGTGACAGAGGTTGAATGCAGGTGCGGCTGAGGGAGAACTAACGGTTGTAGTTCGGGCAGTAGGACGCCAGCGCGGCAGTTTGGATCGTGACGTTGTCGGACGACGTGTAGACGTTCGCGGCGTTGCTTTGATCCAGCAATAGCTCGCGGGCCTGCGAGACCGAGTATCCGTTGGAGACCGCTCGGCCGATCAGAGTGCACATCCCCTTCCCAACTTTGATGGCAACGTCCGCGTCTGTGAACGGCACCGCTTCGTCGTCGACTGCGCGTAAGTAGCGGTAATCCGCTACCACGTTTTCGCGCGCGGCGTCGGAACAATTTTGTGCTGCTGACGGCGTTTTGTTCACGTAATCGAATGCGGCGTCGTCCGTCGCCGACATCGGTTCCGCGCATGGCGCCGATTCTGCCGTCGAGCATCCAGTGACCAGGGAAGAAGCAGTCGCTGCAGCCAGTACGAAGAACAGCAGCGTACTGGAGCGCTTGTGCATCACGAGTTCAGGACGTTCGAGTGCTCCGGGCAGTAGTGAAGGATCCCGGCTGTAGCAACAGACACTGCATCCATCATGTCGATGCCGGGAACGAGATTCGTCCGCAGGAGGTCGAACAATTCACTGGTGGTCTGGATGCCGCTAGCCGCGACTCCTGTGCAGATGTCCTGGGCCGCGCCGACAAGTGCCGCATCCGAACCGACAACGCCTGCGTCCCGAACGGTGAGCAGGAACTGCAGATCGCCGTATTCGTCACGGGTATTGACAGGCGTTCTGGCGGCGCTCGTAGCCGCGGAGGTTGTCGTGGTGGTCGTTGTGGGTCCTGCTACCGGTTCACCCTCGACCCCGGAGCAGCTCGTCATCGACAGCGCGGCCGCGGCCGCAATAACACAGGGCAACACAGTTGTTCGGATCTGCATTTTCGGTCTTCCGGTAGAGGTCGCTGCAAAATCTGGTCGTCGTTCCACGATCAACGCGAGCGTCCGTACAAGGCGACCGCTGATGTTCGTCTCAGTGCTGATCGCTGCACGGTCGAGCACCGTTACTTGTCGCGTCTGACGCAAGTGGCTAATGGGTCCTGTCCGGCGCACATAGTGTCTAAACAACCAGTCCCGCACGGAACGCCATCAGCGCAGCCTCGACCCTGTTGGTGACCTGCAGCTTGTGATTGACCGCAGTGAGATGCGACTTGACCGTCGTTTCCGACATGTAGAGCTGCCGAGCGATGTCGGCGTTCGTCGCCCCGGATGCCATGACCGACAACACTGTTCGCTCCTTGTCGGTCAGCGCCTCCAGCGTTACCGTGGGCCGTGGCGGCCGCGTTGTGGCCACGATCTTTCGGAGTGACTCCTCGGAGAACAGAGTGTTGCCGGCAGCGACGACGCGGATCGACTGGTGGAACGTCTCGGGTGCCTCCGACTTGCTGAGGAAGCTGTGGGCTCCGGCCTCGATGGCCTGGACCACCAGATCGTCCACGTCCATCGCCGTCATCGCCACGACCTTCGGTGGGTGTGCCGATTCCATCAGTGCTCGCGTGGCGTCGAGTCCGTCCACTCGGCGCATCTTCAGATCCATCAGGACGACGTCGGGCCGATGAGCGGCCACTGCGGCGGGTACCTCGTCACCGTCCGAGACCGATCCGACCACCACGATGTCCGTGGTGGCAGCGAAGATGTCCGCCACGCCGCGACGAACGAATGCGTCGTCGTCCACGACGAGAACGGTGATGACCGCATCGGAGTCCATGATGGGTCGACCGTATCGGGTCGCGCCGACACGCCACAGCGGAAAGGTGTTCTATGGAGTCCGACACGGGGTGCCGAACCGAACCGGCTGAGAACACACCCGTCGAACCTGACCAGGTCATGCTGGCGAAGGGATGTCGAGATGCGCACAGTGCCGTTAGCCGAACAGATTGTGCTCGTGACGGGCGGTGCTCGCGGACTGGGTTCTGCGATTACGCGAGCGTTCCTACAGCAAGGTTCCCGCGTCGTGGTCAACTACCACCGCAGTGCGGCCGCAGCCGATGCTCTGGCATCCGAGTTCGGTCCTGACCGCGTTGTCGCGGTGCAGGCCGATGTCACGGACCGGCACCAGGTCGACGCGCTGTTCGACAGGGCACGTGAGCATTTCGGGTCGACTGTCACCACCGTCGCCAACAACGCTTTGATCGACTTCTCGTTCAACGGTGACGGCCGTGCCAAGGCCGACGAGATCGAGTGGTCGGCGTTCGACTCGCAGTTCCGTGGCAGCGTCGCCGGCGCTCTGCACACCACGCAGGCTGCTGTGCCAGGTATGCGTGAGGCGGGATTCGGACGGATCATCACGATCGGCACCAATCTCGTACAGAACCCCGTCGTTCCGTACCACGACTACACGGCGGCGAAGGCTGCTCTGTTGGCGCTGACGAGGACCTTCTCGGCTGACCTCGGACCTGACGGCATCACCGTCAACATGGTGTCCGGTGGTCTGCTGCGGACCACGGATGCCAGCTCCGCGACCCCACCTGCGGTGTTCGACATGATCGCAGAGAGCACCCCGCTGCGCCGGGTGACGACGCCGGCCGAGTTCGCTGATGCTGTGTTGTTCTTCGCGTCGCCGTGGTCGAGAGCGGTGACGGGGCAGAACCTGGTCGTCGACGGCGGATTGGTGAAGGACTGACGCGTCAGGAGTACCAGGGGAGCCAGGCCGTCACGATGAACTCGCCACCCATGGCAGTCCACCGCACCCACCCGCCGGCGTTGTGAGCTTGCTCCGAGAGGCCGGCCAGTCCGGTTCGCGAACCAGGGCCAGGTTGCGCTGTCGTCGAGATGTGGTTGCGCACAGTCAGGCTGATGCCGTCGGTGTCCGCCCCACTCACCGTGATGTGAAGGGGGGAACTCGGGGCATGCTTCTGACTGTTGGTCAGAGCTTCCTGCACGATGCGGTACGCGGTATGACTGGTCAAATCGCCGACCACGCCGGGATGAATGTCCTGAACCAGCGTCACCCGACACCCGGCAGAACGCGCCGCGTCGACGAGGTCCCCGATTCCCGCGATGCTTCGCCGACCAGCATCCTCGCCGCCGGTGTCGGAGCCGCGGAGAACGCCGATGATGCGTTTGAGCTCGTCCAGGGACTCGTGAGCCGTGGACCGGATCAGGGCCGACGTGTTGGAGATCTTCTCCGGTCCGTCGTTGCTCCCGACCTGTAAACCGCCTGCCAGCAACGATATTCGACTGAGTCCGGCGGCCAGGGTGTCGTGCATGTCGCGCGCGATGCGGGAGCGTTCCTGCTGTATCAGCATGTCCTCGTGCAGGCGCTGCGACTGCGCGGTCGCCTGATCGCGAGACTGTACGGCCACCACGAGATCGGACTTCGTGCGGCGGAGCTGAGAGAGCCCCAAAACGACGGCGACGAGGACGGCCGCGACGAGCCAGGGCAGCCACCAGGGAAGCGACCACGTCGGTGGGGGAGTGCCCTCGACGTGCTTGACTCCGATCGTCAGGACCGAATAGTCGCGGCGACGCCCTGCGTCGTATACGAGGGATATCGCGCAGGCCAGGTAGACCGCGACTGCAGCACCGGCGAGAGTACGACCTCGAGCGAAGACGCCCACCGCGTAGAGAGCTATCAGCGCGGCCGTTGCGTCGGTGGCGAAGAAGAGGGGACCGACGACGGCCATCGCGAGGACGATCCACGGTTTGTCGTGTCGCCAGATCAACGCAATCGCGGCGGCCATGTTGAGGACGACCCCGAGCGCCACGTTCCATACCGGTGTTCCCGATGTGCCTGCGAGACCGGCAGCCATGAAGGTGCAGAACAAGCTGAGCGTCACTGCGCCGACGGTCCAGGCGCGACGCCGAACCGTAGCTGCAGTAGTGGTCACAGAGAGGACGGTACGGCCATGGTCCGACATGAGCCTCCGTTCTTCGGTCGCGAATGCCGACCGAAAGGAGGAGTGAGACCGGCCGAATCGACGAGGTGCCCGACGGGGTCACTGCGGTGTTGTTGGTGGGACGCACCGACCGGTGCCGGCACCACCGAAAGGAATCGCCATGACTCAGCCTCCCCAGAACCCGTACGCGCAGCCACAGCAGCCGCCGACCAAGAAGAACTGGTTCCTGCGGCACAAGATCCTCACGGCGATCGGTGCGGTCGTCGTCATCGCGGTCGGCGTCAATCTGGCGAGCGGAGGACAGGACTCGTCGACGAGCGGCACCACGTCCTCCTCGCAGGCCGCAACGGAGGGCAGCAGTGCGCCGGCCGAGGAGTCGGCACCGGGAATCGGTGCTGCGGTGAGGGACGGCAAGTTCGAGTTCACCGTGCAGAACGTCGAGCGTGGCGTCGCCAGTGTGGGGGATCAGTACACGTCGCAGACGCCGCAGGGCGAGTATGTCCTGGTCACCCTGAATGTCGCGAACATCGGCAACGAGCAGCAGCTGTTCGACACATCGTCGCAGAAGCTACTCGACGGGCAGGGGCGCGAGTACTCGACCGACACCCTCGCGACGGTGACCAACGACCCGAATCTCGGCTTCTCGCAGATCAATCCGGGCAACTCGCTCGTCGCGACACTCGTCTACGACGTGCCGGCGGGCACCGCACCGTCGGAGATCGAGCTTCACGACTCGTTGTTCTCCGGCGGCGTCACCGTCTCCGTCACCTGATCCTCAGTTCACCTATCCGTCACCACGTCAGGAGTTCCCATGCCAGATCCTTCTTTGTCCCTCGTTGCAGCTCTACTCGACCGTTCCGGTTCGATGTCGTCCATCGCCGACGACACCCGCGGTGGCTTCGACGCCTTCATCGACGCCGAGCGTGGTCACGACGGCACAACCGTCGTGACGCTGGCGCAGTTCGATGATCAGTACGCGATGGTCTACGACTCGACACCGATCGACCAGGTCCCTCCCCTGTACTTGGTGCCCCGCGGAATGACGGCGTTGTACGACGCGGTGGGGAAGTTCGTCACCGAGATCGGCTCGTCGCTTGCGGCCCTACCCGAGGAAGAACGGCCGGGATCGGTCACCGTGCTGGTGATGACCGACGGACAGGAGAATTCGAGTCGGGAGTGGTCGAACCAGGCGGTTCGCGAGTTGATCGAGCAGCAGGAATCGCAGTACGAGTGGGACTTCGTGTTCCTGGGAGCCAACATGGACGCGGTAGATACGGGCTCGCAGATGGGCTTCAAGGCCGATAAGTCGCTGACCTACGACGCCTCGTCGGTGGGTGTGAGCGCGGCGTTCTCGGCGGTGGTGGACTACCAGGATCGGAAGCGTGCGCACGGGATGCAGCAGGTGGACGGGTTTTTGGAGGGGGATCGACGGCGGGCGGGACGGTGACAGCCCTCTCCACATAGAGCACTCGATGTGGAGAGGGCTGTCAAAGGCGACGACGCGCACCACCGATTGTGGAAAAATCGCGCGGGGGTGTTGGCATCGCGAGCGCGCATCGTTCGTCGCGAAGGAATTCATGCAGGTGCACGGTGGTATCGATTGACCTGGGAACGACCACGTCACCGATATTTCAGACGCGCAGCCTCGTACACAGTGCGCAGAAGGCCGGCTTCACGCTTCGAAATCGCGAACATGCGATGACGCTTACCGGAGAGAGCGTGTTCGACTCGGTCGTGGCGCCGGACGACCAAGCACAATGGCTTCTCGATCCAGTCGCCGTGAATGCAGCCGATACTGTCGCAGCACCCGAGTACACGGCTACTCAACGTGCAGCTCATCTTTCGTCGTTCAACCAATTGGAGCAGCATCTACGCAGTGACGCCATCGTGGACGCTGTGAGCGCATACTTGAGCAGCTGTGTCCCGTTCCCGGCACGAACCGAGGGGACCTACTGGACTGTCAGCTGTTTCCCGGGGTCGTCGAGTTCTCGGTTCGCGTGTGTGTCGATGGCCATGCTGGAGACGTTGTATATCTGGAACCCGCCGGCGTCGGACCACCTGGAAGTAAGAATGTTCGTCGACGGCAGCCGGATCCCCAAACGCTTTCTTCGAAGCCGAAATCAGTGGCGCAAGCTGGCCCCGGGCGTTTGGCTTGGGCCATCGGCCCACAAGTCCGCGGGTGTCAACGAGCGCACCATCAAGGTAGGCGATGTTTCCTACCTCGCAACGGCGCTCGCGATTCCCGGTGTGGCCGATGCTGCCGCGCATCACGCGCTGGCGGTGATGCGTAAGCGGCAGTCCGGCTACAAGCCGTCGCACTGTCCACAGCTCGCAGCAGCTGCGGTCTTGTCATCGCAGGTGCGGTCCGATCCGGCTCCGTCAACGAAGATGAGTGAACCGTCGCTGGAGGAGGTTGACCAGCTGGAGCCAGTTGCCGATGGAGATGCAGTCGTCGATACCGCCCAAGAATCGGACCAGCTCCTCGGCGAAACACAAGCTCGAGAGATTCCACGACCTCGACATCGATGGTCGAGCACTCCGGTGGTTGGGCGAGTTCATTGCGGCGTCGATTCCCGATTCGTCGTCGGACGCTGGGACGAGTTGGGGTCTTACCTGCCTCCCGGCGACGAAGGCCGGGCCAGGACGCCGCCGCATGTTCACCGTCAATGTCGGTGCGATGGAGGTCGCCTACATCGTCCGCGATGTGAATGGACCGACAGCGGAGCTCGTTGGAACGGCGGTAGTTTCGCGCTCCGCCCTCGAAGTTCAGGCAGGTCGATCGATTGACGAGCTCGTGGCGGACAACCCTGGAATTACGTTCACGACGGTCGGTTACTTGGCCGCCGCCGGCGATGACATCTCCCTGAGTTGGCCTCTGCGAAGCGTTGTCAACGATCTGCCGTGGTCGCCCGCGTCGGCGGTGCTGGTTGATTCGGTGCGAGGAGGTCGGTCGTCGTACGGGAGGTATCACTCGACTTTGCTGCATACCGAAGCGCTGGGCGCAGTCTGAGGCTTGGTGGCTCCGTCGCGTTGAGGCGGTGACATCGAGCGTCGTAGCTTCCCTCCGTGAAGGCCGCAACGAGGTAGTACACGGTGAATTGCCGTAACCCCGCCCACGACCGTGGCCTGGCCGGATCGCTACCACACGTGGCGAAGCTAATGTCCGCGTTGTCGCCGAGCTAACCTTCCGCCGCGGTGACAAGACAGGGCCATGGCTGCGTTCGGCCCTGTCTTGTCGTGCCCCCTGGTCTACAGCGATCCTCGGACCTAGCAGGCGATCGTCAAGGTTTTAGATGGGCAACACTCGCAGGAATCAAACTGACAACTCGCGAGAGTGGTTCGCGAAAAGCGAGTACGGGACACACTCGTCAGTAAGGAGGCCGCCGATAACTTCGCTCAGCCACGACACCGTGGTGTGTACCTGCGGCCGGAATCGTTCCACTACCTTTACAACCGCGACGTACAGTCGATCCCTATGGCACTGTGAATCGATGCACCTGCGCAACTTGGAGAATCCGCAGTTCGTCAACGACGCCGAGCGTGCCGTTTGGGATGCACTGACTGAACAACTGGACGAGAACGACTTCGTCGCAGCGAATCAACGCGTCACGGACCGCGCCAAGGACCACGAAATAGACTTCGTTGTCGGTCTCGACGGACTCGGTGTGGTATGTCTCGAGGTCAAGGGCGGGCAGATCTCGCACGACGGCCGTACGTGGTTGCAGCGCCGCCGCGAGGGAGACGTACCCATCGATCCAGTCAACCAGGTTCTGGGCTCGAGCTATGCACTGCGCGCCTACGTCGAGAACGATCCGCGCTGGACTCAGGGTCGCGTTCTGTGGGACCACGTCGTCGTCTTCCCGAACACCGAGCTACCGGCGGACTTCGCACGGCCCGACTGCCCTCGGTGGCGCGCGATCGACCGGACACAGTTGAGCTCGTTGGTCTCCCTGCTGCGTGACGTTCTGACCGGCAAGGAGTCGGGTCGTCCAATGGGTCCCGCAGGCGTGGAGCAGTTGTCGGCTGCCCTGAGCGGACGGGGGTTACCGCAGGCCACTGTGTTGGCTCGAGCGATCGCCCACGAGGACGACGTGGACGCACTGACCTCTCAGCAATCCATTATCCTCGGCGCCATCCGCTTACTGAACCGCGTCGAGGTCCGTGGCGGGGCCGGAACCGGAAAGACTTTCCTCGCTGTCGAGCAGGCTCGACGCCTGTCTAGATCGGGTGAGCGGGTCGCGTTGGTCTGCTATTCGCATGGTCTCGCCTCGTACTTGCGCCGACTGACGTCGACGTGGCCCCGCAAGGAACAGCCGGCGTACGTGGGCGAGTTCCATTCGTTGGGGATCGAGTGGGGTGCTGCGCGTGGTCCAGACGAGTCGGTGCGCACGGCGGCGAGTGTGCGGTTCTGGGAGCAGGATCTCCCTGATCAGATGGCGGGCCTCGCTCGTAGCTTGGAGTGGCGGAATCGGTTCGATTCGGTGGTGATCGACGAGGCCCAGGATTTCGCGGACGCGTGGTGGCGGCCGGTTGTGGAATCGCTTCGTGAGCCGGATCAGGGTGGAATTTATGTGTTCAGCGACGAAGCACAACGTGTCTTCGATCGGCAGGGGACGCCACCGTTGCAACTCGTCCCGATCGTCCTCGACCACAACCTTCGCAACACCCGACAGATCGCGTTGTGCTTCACCTCTCTTGCCGGACAGCGCATGCGTCTGCTCGGTGGGGAGGGGCCCGAGGTCACGATGGTGCCGTGCACGGCCGCCGACGCTCTCGATCGTGCGGACGATCAGATCGACGCGCTCCTCGACGCGGGGTGGCGGCCGGAGGATCTGGCGATGTTGACGACGGGCAGTCGTCACCCGGAGCAGGTGTCACGGCAGGGCGAGGGCCATGTGGCGTACTGGGACAGTTTCTGGGACACCGAGCAGGTGTTCTACGGCCACGTGCTCGGGTTCAAAGGTCTCGAGCGTCGTGCGGTGGTGCTGGCAGTCAACGAAACCGTTAGCCGTGAGCGCACGAGAGAGCGGCTTTATGTCGGGTTGTCGAGGCCGCGAGACCAACTTGTAGTGTGTGGAGATCCGGAGTTCATCCGGGAGGTGGGCGGGCTAGATTTGGCACGACGGTTGGGAGTCTGAACCAGAGAGGTACGGCGCGCGATGTCGAACTAGTGATATTCGCTGATGCTGTCGTCTGTGTGACGACAACCCGCACGGCGAGCTTGCAGCCCGTTCACCCTCAAGTCTCGGTTTCTTGTCCGGACCAATCGACCACACTGGACCTGTGCCACTTCGGCAAGTTTGCCACCCGGTCATCCGATAGACGTACCGCGAATAATGTTCCGATACACCGCGGGCAAGTCGCGGACAATCGCGAAATCCGGAATGGCCACAGCACGTTCCCCAGGTCGAGGAGCCAATGCCATCTTTATCTTTGCGTAACCTTGATCGAGCAGGCTCGGATACACGCCTACAACAAATTTTGAAGTATCTTTTGAGATAACTAAGGGGCGTTTGTTCGTTCGATCTGCGGCTGCCGACCAGCCGTCCAGTTCGAAGAATCTTTTCAGAGGCGCAAGTAGTTCTGCCTGCTTCTCGGGCCGTAATAGCCCCGGAAGAGTTGCATCAATGGCATAGTTGAAAAGATTTAGGGCTAAGTGCCGATCCAGGCGGCTATGTATGAAGCGGTTGCGGTAGTGTCGCAGGCACCGAGTGCACGACTGAGTGCAATTAGCCGGGCATTCTGCCAACAGTCTACGCACTTGGTCAATTACTCCAAGAATTTCGCGGCCCGCATCGGCCGAGTAGCCAGCGCCGCCGGCCGCGGTGTCGTAGAGAAAAATCTCGGCAACCGAAGTGTCAGCGTCTGGAGACGTCCGATGAGAGTATCCAGCGCTGATTTCGTTATGATCCACATCGAGGTGAATTGTCGCAGCAAGCGCAAACGCCTCAGAAAGAGTGAGAAGCGCATCATTCACCCAAGGACGGGTCGGCTGGAGGTCTACGGGGGTCTTGCTAGTGATCTGCAGAAGCAGTGTGTCCGTCCTGAACTGGTGGGACAGGAACAGTTTCTTGCGAATCTGGCCACTGCATGTCCCACGGGCAGTGGGCGGCTGCAAGAACGGGACCCTATGTGACCCATCTGAGGGTATCGTCTCGTTGGGCCATGCTGAACCACATTTTTCGCAGACACCGAAACCGTCGTCATCGTCGCCGCGGTTGACAACAATCAGCTCGACGTCCCGATGAAAGCACGTGCGGAAGTTTATACCTGCGTTTGCGCTCCATTGAAGCTTCGACCGATCTACGAATTCGGGCATCTGCGCGCTCCCGGCAGACGTGTAGATCTGCGATTCGTTGGTTTCGTCAACAGGTCGGCCGCCGTCTGGATAAAAACCACTCGGCGACAGCAGGCTTCTTGCGATTAATTGACCGCCACACACAGGACAGGGCTGCAGTTGGGCTTCGCTAGACAAAGAATCCTCAAGTCGAACGTATGGGCAGCGTATACATCCAATATGTTGTTCGAGCGCCTTCTCGAAGTACGGAGTGGCGGGGTCCAACCGATGCTTACGGTCTGTTGGCGGAAAAAAGATACCACCACTTCGGTATGTCTTTTTGTTCACGACGATAGTTCTACCGGGGGCGTATTCGCTCAGGGCCTGTAGCTTTGCGAGCTGAGGTCGTTCCTTGACAATCACTCGGCCCTTATCGTTTCGCTCCTGTATGTAGAAAGAACACACATCCGTGGGGAATGCGTACTTCGGAAGTAGGCCCGCGTCAAATAATGCCTCAAGCAGTGTGGTGGGCCGGTTGCCTTCCTCAAGTGCGGTGAAATGCGAGTTGCCGATCTCTTTTACTGATTCCAGAAAGGCCTGCGCAGTCGCGACTACATAAGCCGGGAGTTCTGTTTCACGGCCGGCACCTAGAAGATTGTTAGGAAGCCAGGAAACAACCCGTGTTGTTCCAACAGCTTCGGGAGAGGCGAAGTTCCGTTGGGTCCAAGCATTGAAACTGCGATACGTCAGCGCAGTATCGGAATCCTTGAAGAAGTCTACTGCTGCTCCGAAGGCAGCCATGACCTCACCTGCCTGAACTCCGGGGTCGGCGACGTCGATGTTCTCGTGAAAGAAAGTTTGGAGGATGTATGAATGGACGTGCCGCTTGGCGAGCTTCTGGTTGTCATCCTTGATGCGGAGAGCTGACACGGGTCCGCTTATCATCCAATGCGGGTGCTGGAAGTAGTAGCCGTCATGAGGTGCTCCGTCGGAGTAGGTGAGGACCGTAGAAACGGCGCTACCCCGTCTGCCGGCACGCCCGGCTCGCTGTTGATAGTTCTCGCGCATCGGCGGCATGGTCCGAAGGGCGACAGCGGTCAGTGAACCGATGTCGATACCGACTTCCATCGTGGTTGTGCAGCTCAGAACGTCGACGACGGGGGCACCGTCACCGAGATCGACGTTCTGGAATCGAAGTTCAAACTTCTCGGTCGTAGCGAAAGCTATCGAGTCATCGCGCTGCGACAACTGGGCAGTGTGTTCTTCAGCGTTGATATGCATTGGGGCTCGTCCATCGAGAACTTCGAATAGTGGGGTGCGCAGATGATTCTTCGGTGCCCACGCCGACGGATGCAGCGGATCGCACTTTTCAAGGTTCGCGGAATTGCAACGGTAGTTAATGCACTTTCCGAGCAGGCCCATTGGGAAGACCGAACCGCACTCGACGCAGCGTACCCACGTTTCGTTCAAGGCGAGCTTTATCTGAAAGCGAGCAGGATCCAACGTATCTGCAGCCACACTATCTGTCTCAGTGGATTTTGCCAATACCCCGAAAAGCAGTTCCCGAAGTTGTTCGTACGGCTGGCGAGACCTTGTACCAATTTCGTCAAAAAATGACTTTAAAGCATCCATCCGTCTGACTTCTTGATAATACGGAAATACCTGCCGGCGAGAGGTGCTGGGCAGGCGCGAATCGAGCGCTCCCCGACTAAGCATCTGCCCGACCCACGCCGACACGATCTCGTCGATCTGCAAATCACTGAGGAGAACGTTGCGTCTTTCACGTTGCCTGAGGATCAGGTCTCGTGCTTTCACTGTTGGTGCTAGCTGCACTGCATTCGCTGCGGTGAGCGATCTCGTCTCGTGACATAGTTGGCGAAGCACTGATAGTCGAAAAGAAATCGAAGCGTTTGGCTGCCATTCGAAGTCGATCGCGCTTGCCAGATCGCCATCATAGTTTCGAGCAAATTCGTTTCGGTCCCTGCTTAGCCGGAGCTGGTCTTCGGCGTCGAAGAATGTCAAGTCCTCGCGTTCGCACACCCCGATGAAGCCGGCGTACAGCTCGGATAGCGTCGGCCAACGATTCTGCGCTTCTTTTAGGTCCCGAATTGCGAGTACCAAGGTCTCGCGCATCGTGGAGTCCTCGACATCTCGGGGAAGATCTCGTGCCAAACGAGCCGCTTTTTGGCGACCGTCCGAGAAGACCAGTACCTTCCGCCCACCATTGGGTAGGTGTCGGGTCCGCGGAAACGCTGCTGGTTGAGTCGCGAACTGTTGACGAACAAGATCTGCGAATGTGGATTCACCGGTTGTCGCGAGGTTGGTGAGCGTGGAGTAATTTGCCCGTTCGGCGGACTCCAAACATCGAACGCACCGTGAAAAATGCTCCGCAGCAGACTTGTTTCGCGGGCGTGCACGAAACAGCAGCCTTGTACCAAGTTTGTCTGGTAGTTCTATTCGACCGGTCGCTACATCGAGCCCAATTGGACTTACGAGCGAAGTGGAGGCGGAATGCGGCTCACCGAGAAAAAGCTTGACTTCCTTCAACGGTTTTCCGCCGCCGAGTCGTCCGCCGGGCTCGTGCCAAAGGAACCCCCCGACCTCGGTTGATTCATAGCCACGGATGTACACAGCCCCGCATCTTTTGTGGGTGAGTATTTCGTATACCCTTCCTCCACAGTCGCATTGCACGCGAGGCGTGTCGTAGATTTGGCCTAGGAGGGTCCCTTCTCGACTTTGGGGAATTGCAGTGCAGTGGTCGTCGATGCACCCGAAGAGTGTCGGCGCGGACCGATACATCATGTGGACGCGGGACGGGAGGACAGGTTGGTGCTCACGACCGGGCTGTGTACGACGAGCGAATGCCCCGAGCGTCAGAAGTCCGTCGATCGCTCGCTGTTGCAGCGCCAGATTGTCTGTTTGTACTACTACGCGGGCCAGCTCACGAAGTTCTGTCGCACTACCGGAGCACTCTGAAATCACCATGTTTGCTGGTCCGAAGCTGGCTAGTGTCCGGCCTAACGACTGCCTAGCATCCTGCAACGTGCCGTTTTCGTCGATGTCGACCTGGGTGACGAAGTTTCCAAGAGCGTGCTTGACGTCCTTCGCTGACGTGGCCAGAGCCAATGCGGATCCGTCGACGGAAGAGAGCATTTCGGCTTCTGCCACAGAAGCACGCTTCGTTGCATTTACTGGTTCGATGGTGCCGCGGATGACGGAGAAGTCCCGGATAGCCGATTCCCCAGTGAGCGCGTGGGCGAAGCGAATCGCGCTCGCTTCACCTCCGTCGGACTGCAGGCTCGCACTCGTGAGGATGCATCTGATTCGGTCACGATCTATTCCGAGGCGCGCACCGAGACGACGTATGAGAAGTCCAACTTCGGCTCCAGTCGCACCCCGATACATATGCGCCTCATCGAGCACGAGAAGAAGTTCATTCCGCTCGTCTGCTTCCAACCAAGCCCGGGTCTGGTCGAAAATCGGCCGCTCGATCGGACGGAGCAGCATGTACTCGAGCATCGAGTAGTTGGTCACGAGAATGTCAGGTGCCGACTGCTGCATTTCGTGACGCGTCAAGAGCTCACGATCGTGTGGTCCTGTCGCGTATTGATCTCGACCAGGCTTGGAGAATCCTGTGAGATCCTTGGAAGGCCAGCGCCCGCGCTCCTTCAGCTCCTGGGCTAGCTTGCTGTCGGATTCGTCGAGTTGGCGATAATAATTGACCAGCTCGGACAGTCGTCTTTTGTCGCGTTCGTTCGTGCGAAGATTTGGATAGGGTGTGCGTCCAGTATACATCCCGAAGTGTGGATGCCGGCCGCCGCGGCTTCGAAAGTATCGAGCGACGCGCTCGTCACCGAACAGTTTTCGAAGGCGTGCTGTTTGATCACTGACTAGAGCATTGAGGGGGTAAAGGAGGAGAGCGCGAACGCCGCTCTGTTCCATGCTCGGACGATCCGCTTCGCATGCAAGCATGCCAAGAATCGAATACAAGAAAGTCTCAGTTTTCCCTGATCCCGTACCAGTCGCCACAATGAGGTCGGAGGGTGAATCAGAGCTGAAAAAATGTTCGAGTGCCTCGGTTTGGTGACGGTATGGCGGGTATATCCCGACTCCAGGCGAGAAATCCTGCAAGTCGGTAAGGACTTGTTTCACGGGTTGGGGGACTCTGAGCTCGGAAAAGTCGGGGCCGTACATGTAGGAAGGTGTGATTTCAACGTGCGGAGTTTGCGCTATCACGCCCGGCCGCTCGAGCAGCGCTTTGCGGCGTTCGGCTAGGTCGAGGTTATCAATTGGTGAGTTCGTTTCGATGGAGCGCTGGAAACTCGCTCGGACTTGGCGTGCGATCTGAGTCGCGCCGACGTCACCTTCAGCCATGTTTTACATCCTTATCGATTTGAATGCCTAAATCCTCGAGTGTCCGTCTGATCTGCGAACGATGTGATGTGGCGACGAACCGGTACTGGAAGTTGGACGCGGGCAGGCGTCTGCCTAGTGCAGTGAGCGCGCGCATTTCCGGCGCGGGGATCGGGTTGTGAAGCACGACCTCGGATACACCGTCAGCGGACTCGCGCCAAGTCGCCCTCACTGGGTTGTTCGCGATCTGGTCGTAGCCATACATGAGCCGGCGCGCGTCATCGCGGCCGATTTCGCACGTCCCGGTGACTACGCCAGCCGCTACACGTGCCAAACCGTAGACCCGCCAGTGTCGGAGCACAGTGTGGCGGTACAAGTATGTACCGGTGAGTCTTCTGTCAGGTGGCTTCCATCGGATCGCTTGTATGAAGGAGCGCCGTTCGTTGTCCGCGAGATAGAACTCTAGGTCATCGAGTTGCCCATCAACGATCGGCGTTGTCCCGATGATTTCTGCTGTCCAAGTTGAGAGTGTTGATTCGGGCTTGTTCGCCCACATCCAGAGCCCCACCTGTGGGAGCCCCAGGTTGTCGAGCAATGACTGATCGATGATTTGCCGAGTTGCGCCCGCACAAGCCACCCCATCGCGGGCGGCCCGGTCAAGTAGTCGCAAGGGGATTCCGCTGACCAGCAGTTCAGGTTCTCGCCTATCCGATTTTACAACGACGCCGGGGACACTGACCCAATACCCATTGGCGAGTTCCGCCAGATCACCTAGGTCGGCCAATACATCGAGTAGGTTCCTGAGTTCGGCGCGTCGGTCGCTATCGGACTGGTTCAGGGTTGTGGAGTAGATCGACTTGTCTACAGAAACCGCGCGATTCAGTAACTTTCCGATGTATACCGGTGTATCAGCAGACGTGGATGCCCAGGTGACTGCACGGAGCATTTCGCACCGACGGGTTTCGTCATCGGCCTTATCCGGGAGCGCGAGAGCTCGCGCGATCGCCTCCCGTGCGGCTGATTCTTTAACTGGCTGGAGACTGAGTTCGTACGGGGTCATCCGAGACGCATTCTCAGTCGCCGTACTAGTCCGGAGTAGTGCACGGCCAGGTCTTCGTTCATCGACAAGTTTCTTGCGATGCTGTCTGTGAATTCGGCGTACTCTATATCCGAGAGTGCTGTGGCCGCGGCAGGCAACAGAAGGCAAAGTGCGACAGAGCGAGGAATCTGATCTTCGGGTTGCAGGCCGCTGAGCGCTGATGCAAACCGATCTCCTGCCTGGATGACGTCGTCGGAGATCGGCCAATAGGAGCGTACGTCTTCGAGTAGGTCGCGAGTGACCTCGGGCATTTCTTGTTCGGGCATTGGTAGATCGATATGCGAGTGATCTCGAGCCGAGCTGTGGTTCGGAAGTGCTGCCGTCTCGACGACGACAGCGTGTCCCCACAAGTCCGGGCTGATGCGGGCAGATGTGACGCCGGTAGCGATCGTTCCTGCGATCTTGAGGTTCTTGCCACCATCTATGCCATGCAACGGATACCCGGCCTGCCAGCTTTGCAGCCACGGAATCAGGTATGACTCGGTGGGTGCGTTGTTGATTGCTTCGAACATCACGACGACCTCGCCGGCTTCAGCCGCTGTTGATGCGGTTGACAGCACTTGGTGGTTGGCGCGCAACGTTCCGGTCTTTCCGGAGTGCAGACCGACTAAATCGTTCGGATGCAGAAAATCGTGGGCGATGGACATGCGGACAAGCCGGCCACTGTAAGCGACGGCAGCGGCTGCGGTGATCGTCATCGGTCCACCGTTTCCCAGTGCCACCGGCATAAGTCCGGCGCGAAATGCAGCAACCATCCGCTGCACCGCGATCGATTGCAAGCCTTGTTTCGTTGCTGAGTGTCGAATTTTCGTGTTGATCATGCCAGGGCTAGTGAGACGAGTCGAGGACACCTCTGGGATGGAGACGTCCTGTGCAGATTCGGGGCCCGGTGAAGGATGGAGCGACGGTGAATTGCTGGTCAGGGCCCGTCCGATGATTGAGGAGGTCAATCGGGCTCGGCTGCCTTCGATGATCTCTTCCACCGCTTTGGCGACATCGGCGCGAACTTCCTCAGAACGAATTGTGGCTGATTGCTGAGCGGTGTCGAATGCGACTCGAGCCTTCTTTGTTTGGGTCTGTAACTTCGTGAGTTCGTTCTGGACAGCTGTCTTATTTTCGATCAAGCTGTCGAGTTGTTGGCGTTCCAGCGCGATCTGTTCAACGATCCTGACATGTTCACCACGTTCGGCATTGGCGCGGCCCTCCTCGATTGCTTGGTCCAAGAGCTGGACGACGTCCGGTAGTCCTCCTAGCTTCGTCGCGACGTCTTGTGCCACGCGACGGGCGATCGCGGCGTTGTCACATGCGGTCATTGCCCGGTCGATCTGTTCCTGGCCGAAGTCCTGGTGGACGCCATGTTGGTCAGCGAGCCAGTCACCGACTTGTCGGAGCGACTCCTTGGTGGCTTCGATCTGGGTGTCGTTGACTTCAAGGTTCGATAGCGTGGAGACGGCAAAATCAGCAGCGAGTTCGACAATTTCTTCGTCGGATCTAGCGTCGAACTGGCCGATCGGAGACACGCGACTGATTCGAGAAGCAACGAGATGTCCATCGAACTCGGTCGCGTTGATGTCAGCCATTCGGCGAAGCTCGAGTCGCTGTGGTGCCTGTGCGCGAAGTCGCTTGCGGAATTGTCGAAAGGGACCAATTAATGTGTCATCTTCTAGTTTGACATAGACATCGGAAGACTCGCTGATCCAGCGAGGAAGAGCGATCTCGCCGATGCTGTCGATCGCGTTGACGGCGCTACTAGGAAGTTTCGGCGTAAGCACGATGTCTGCCGGGCGCACGGAACCTAGTTTGTATACGCTTTCGGGTTTTCCGGGAAGCTTAGGCTGTTTCAGGAGTTCGGATGCAACTAGCGCGTTGTTCTCGATGCTTAGTTCACTTGATACCTTGAGGGGCGCGCTTGACTTGAAGTCATCGAGATCAGCTGTCTCCCAGGTGTCCTCATTAAGAACAAAAAGTGGTTCGAGGCGCTTGTTCATGCGGTTCTTCACCGAAAGTCTGCCAATAATTAGCTTGCCATCGTTTGCAGTCATCGTTGAATTCTCCATCGCCAATCCGTCTCGGGCCGATTCCAATCGTGTCGGCCGAGGTGTTCCCGATATTGTAGTGCTGTATAAGCGTGGTGCCATTGAGTTGTTGTTGGTGTGCGTCGAGCGAGCTGAATGGCGGCCGTCACTTGTGGAGCGGCGTGAGCGGGAGGTGTCGACTCGAGCCTGCCCTCAGGCGTGATCATTTTCTCGGGCGGCTCAGGGTCTTCATCTTTTACGGGGTCCACGAGCAAGCTGGTGCGCTCGAGACGGATTACTCCGAAACTGCCGGCAGATACTTCCACACTCAATGCATCGGTGCGGATATTCTTCAGCCAGGAACTGAGGTGGTCTGCATCGACGTTGGACACGCGCATAGAGAATTGCGTGGGGTGCCGGACGACTGCGGAAAACTGAAGTGGCAGATGAGTGACGGCTCTGACCCGGAGGTGCTTGATTTCGGCAAGTTCTATCTTGGAGTACGGGGGATAATTCTCGGTGCCGATTGCGACGGACCACACTGTGCTCAAATTCAAGTCGGACTTAGTTAGTTCGCGCTCGACTCTCAAGATGTCGCCGGATTTGGTCCTGATCCGGATCTCCTCGGAGCCGCCAACGATTCGTGCAAGTTGGCCGGACGAATTGAGACGTAACGCTGCGAATATGCCGCTCGACTCGGCAACGAGAACGTCTGCAATTGTTGAGGGCGCAACGATGAGCTCGTCGTCGAATTGAATGACGTGTACGTCGTCGTTTCGATAGGACGTTGGCGGCGTGCGTACTTCCGTTGGATCTTGCGTCTCCGTGACCGTGGTACCCGCCGTCGTCAGCCACTGACGTGCCGCTACGGCGATCTGAGGCGTGACGACGAACCCCCACGCCGTGAATCCGTTGAGTTGATTCAGCCTCTGAGGCCGAAGAAATGACGGTGGTTTCGCTGAAATAGCCGAAACCCACAGTGCGTTCGTACCTAGATACAGTGGTCTAGTGCCGGTGCACATCAGATAGTCGCCACCGCGGTCCTGACCGAACACTGCTCCACGGTTCGGTAGCTGTTGCACTACTCGAGTCCAGCGGTCTGATCCCGGAGGCCAATCCCCTGCCGTATAGACGCGTTGGACTTGGTGAGACGGATTGACCTGAAATGTCGTCGTTCCCGCCCCCGGCCAAAGGCAAAGGGCGTTGATGAATGAGACCTCACTGTTCTGATGCTGTAACGCAATCTGCCGCCCGCGAAGCTCCGTCACGGATGTCATCGAGAGCTCTTTTTCTGTAAGGTCAGGCAGTTTGAGGTAGAGGTTCCAGTTTGATCCATCGACAGCGGCCCGGAGCTGCAGACGTGAGTCTGTTTTGCTGGTCCAAGATGAGCCGCCGAGACCGGGATGATAGTCCGGACACCCTGGGGATGCGTCGCCGTGCCTGAAGTGAGCGACGTTGATCTTCCCACGTGCTGGGATCGCGTCCTTCAAGCATTGCGGACAGCTGAATGCGTGGTTCAGGTTCGCGTGGGCGGCGTCGACGAGCGAAGCGTCGTACCAATCGACAGCAGTTCTCAAGCCGCGCCCCTCGCAGTTGGATTAAGCAATCCACTTAAACCAGGCACGGACGTGCGTCTTCGATGGTGTCTGCAACCGAGGGTATAAGTTTCTGTGAGGGGAGCCGACACGCAGGCCTTTCGCGCCTCGGTCTGTGGGCAATATGCTGAAAGTCCTTGATTGTTTGATACGACATAATTACCGCGTGAACCCGCCCCAAGGACGGGAGATTCGTATAGGTCATTGACGCCGACGGCGGCGAGATGGTAGGGCACGTGCAGTGATTGCGCTGCGCCCGCAAAAATGCACAAATTCCTAGCCTGTCCGTGATCTCGCATCTGCCCTCCGACTCTTCTCGACGGTCGTCTGTACGGATGCCAACCCGACACGCCTACTTAGTGAGTCATTACAGGCTAGACCAGTCCGACGGCAGTCCGACATCGGACGGGAACCGGACACGCTGAAGGCACGAGCGTTGTAGGCGTCAGCGTTCGATCTGGACACGCAATTTCCGGGAGTCCGCCGCCGAATGGTGTGCCGCGGGTATGCGCCCCGAGAAGTTGAGTACTCGGGATCTGAGGGAGCCGCTACCTCAGCCGCCAGTTTGCGGCGGGTTCCGTTCAGCGGCATGGGCTACAGTTTGGCGCCATTCGGCAGCCGACGGGCCGTAAACGTGGGAAGGTCTGTTCGTGAAAGCTAACTACGTGTATGGCGATGTCGACGGGTCCCTCATCTTCCTCCGTCGTGAGCTAGCCGACGAGCTCGTCTCGCTCCGTTCAGGTTTCGCGACCTGGGGTGAAGCTAGAGCCAATCTGGCTGCCAAACCATGGGAAGACATCAAGTCGCGTTTTTCCGACGCGGAAGAAGACATGCCCAGGGACTCGGAGGACTTCGATCTCGAAGCAGTTCCGGGTGTCAGCGACGGTGACTGGCCCGCGTGGCCGGCGGCCCTGATGATTCAGGAAATTCCGAGTTCGGTGACAAACGAGTTCGGTTCAGTGGAGGACAGCGTATTCAACGGCCAGTTCCTGCAGCTGAAGTCGGATGATGAGGCCGAGATTGTGCGCGCGCTCGAGTCCCATGGGTGGACGTGCGGGCGTGATGACGACCTCGTGCGAAAAGCAAGCGGATACTGAACGGCGGTCGATCGGTCGCGGCTTCATCACGAGTTGCGGGACAAATCTAGGCTTCGTGTCATCGGCAGCGCTGCTCCCGTGAATTCTGGTTCAGGCGTGGCGAAAGGCCGTGCCACCCCAGGCGGTCTGTTTGGCGCCGATGGATTTGCGCCGGCGTCGCAAATTCGACCTGACACGGAGTCAATAGCCGCAGTGGCGCCGGTTGTTGACGCGCTGAGCCACCTGTGCGAAATCACTGTCTATTAGGAGCCAGGACCAGCGATTGGCATCCGGTTATCCGTACGGCCGCTGACATGGACGACGATGTTCCCGACTAGCAACCACTGGTCGAGCCGGCCCCTGCCGCTGTGACTACGAGGTTCGCTTGCCCTCGCCTGTCGTCGCGGAAACTGGCCAAGCCAGATGCGGCCGGCGGAGCTCGAACCCGGCGAGACGGGGTTCGGCGGCTATAAGTCCGCCGCCACCAACACCGTGCCCGACGCGATCACCGTGATGGATCCGGTTTCACGTCGTCGCCCTTGCTGGAACCAGGCTCAACCTTTGCCGGCAGCGGGTGCAGCAGGTGTCAAGCAGGACACCTGCGGTCACCGCGGCCGCACCGGCGCACACCCGAGCACTGCATGCATCCTACTAAAACCGGAGAAACCGTTTATCACGCTGGTCCGTCGGCTCACGGGCACGACAACAACTCCGATAATACCGATCCCCCCTGACCACCAGGCAAGGCTAGGACGTGATCGCCCCCATCGCTGCGCGTTCAGACTCGGTCTCGGCAGTGATCAACGCTTTCGGTCCGAGTCCGTTTTCGATCATGAACGCGAGGAGCCTGGTCACCGTGTGGACGCCGCTACGGAGAGCTTCCAGAGTGGGCGACCGCGGGTCACTGTAGACCGAGAGGCGGTTGATTCGCGCGGAGAGGTGTGTCTCTAAGTCCGTGATTAGGAACCACAGTGTCTCGTCATGCCGGAGATCGAGGAGCTTCCGAGCGTGTTCGACCGCAACCCGCAGAACCAGGGCGTTGGAGTCGTCGATGGGTTGTGCGGGGCCTGTGCCCACAGTGGCCGCGGTGGTGGCTACTGCAGCACCGGTGCCTGCCAGGCCGCCCAGCATCGCGAGCCCGCCTACCA
Source organism: Rhodococcus sp. BP-241 (assembly GCF_019836145.1). Lineage (NCBI taxonomy): Bacteria > Bacillati > Actinomycetota > Actinomycetes > Mycobacteriales > Nocardiaceae > Rhodococcus > Rhodococcus sp. BP-241. Next base: position 438,195 of record NZ_JABUEI010000002.1, read on the forward strand.
TCCCGCCGGGCCCCAGAGCTGCTAGGCCTCCGGTCAGCGCCGCGGCACCGAACACTCCAGCAGGAGCCGCCACTATGAGGCCGACCGGGCCCGCGGCCACGATGGCTACGCCGGCAGCCGCGGTGAGGACGCGCCCCCACGGGACCCCACCCTTTTTGCTGATGTAGCTCTGAACGTCCTCGATTGCCCCGCCGATCTTCGACCCGGTCGAGCGGAGGAAACCCAGTTCGACAGCCATGTCGGGGAGCGCGTCTTTCGGCGCACGATCGATCGAGATCTCGTAAGGCTCGACCAAGTTTGTCATTGCGAGGATGACGAGTTCGCCGACCGCTTCGTGCAATTCCCAACGGTGCGGCAGCTGGGGGAGGGTTCCTCGCAGCAATTCGACCATCTCTGGTGCGATCAGAGGTTCCGAGCTACCGACAACCGACTCGATCTGCGCGACCACTTCGTCGAATTGCGCCCCGAGAGCGTCGCCGTATCTCGCCGCTGCGTCCTTGTCCTTGATGTGACGCTGAACGGCCTGCCCGTAATGCAGTGACAGGAGGATCTTGGCCTCCTGATCCGCCAGCCGAACTGACACGCCCGGTTCGCGCAATGCCACACTCTTGGATGGGAAGAGGACGTCCGCGACGATGCCGGAAACAGAGGGATGGCCGAGATAGACGCCGGCGCCGTGTTGGCCTCCGACATCAACAGTGAAATCCTGGGCGCCCGGGAAAGTCGATGCGAGACCGCGGCCACCTGTGACGACGTCCCTTGTGTCGAGAAAGTTGGTCCAGTCGTCCACCCGCTGATACGGGAACTTCTTCAGCAGCCGATCGCTGTTCTCGTGCAGCGCTTGCGAACTTGCGGGGCTACCTATGGTGATGAAGCGACGGACTCGAATCCCGGGGTGAAGATTGTCCAAGAGGTCGATCGCGACGACGCTTCCGAGGCTGTGACCGATGAGGAGGATGTCTCCTGTAGCGGGCAGGTTGTCGAGGATCGATCGAAGAATCGCGGCTCGAGTTCCTTCCTCCTGCATGTACCGCTTCACTTGCGGAAGGTCGTACCACGGCATTGCATTGATGGCGATTTTCTGGACTGCTGACAACGGTGCATCTGGAACCCGATGAAACCCGAAAGAACGAACGCCCGGTTCGAGTCCGAGCTTGCGTTGAACGCGTGCTTGTCGCCGTTCGAACTCGCGCCGTGCAGTCGATTCGTCGGATGGCTTGTAGGTCACTGAAGGCAGTTTTGCGGAGACTCCTTCTATATTCAGCAACGAGCTGTAGCGCGGCGCTATGACCTGTCCTGAATCGATCGGCGGATGACCTGCCTGAACTAGTCCTCGATTGAGGCCCTCCAGCCAGCCCATCGTGGGATCGCCGTCGCCGATTCCGTGCAAGAAGACTATTTTCATTATTCGTTGCCTCTATTTCGATTGTGCGAGTAAGGACCCCGGCAGGGTCGAGTGAAATCGAGCTGCGCGCGCGGTCGTTACTTCACGCAGCATCCACTCGCCACATGGTGCGGTGTGCAGCGAACCATTGTTGTTGCCGCGGAGTCGGTTCGATGGTGAGGCTGCGTCCATGTAGCTGGCCGTACAGCTCGAACGGTTCCAAGGATTTGTGCACGGCGATCGTGGCATCCTTGCGGACGGCGATCTTTCCGAAATCAAAGAGTCGGTGTAGATCGCGTCGCAGCAACAGCCCACCTTCGTCGTGGTGTTCTCCGACCTGGGCGTAACTGTAGAGATGCGCAGCTTCGAGTACTTCGTGTGGCATGGCGCCTGAGAACGCGCAGTTCGACGCGTACTTCTGCATCAATTGTGCGCGAAAGGCCGGTTGCCCCAGACGCACCCGAGTGATTCGGTCTGTGAATCCTCCGCCCAATTGCCCGGACACCGAGTTCATGAGACTCAATCCGCGGTGGCTGAGGTCGGTCGAGAGGCTTGCCGTGAATGCCGGCCAATCCAGCTCGCGAATACTTAGTTGCGACTTCGGTTGCTTGCATACTGAGCGGAGCTGCTCGGCGGTGAGCTCACCCGCCAAGTCGATCCACGCTTCACCATGATGGGTCCGGTACACGGTGACGTCGATAATCTCGGTCAGTGGGACGTCGAACTTGTTCTTGCAGTTACCGCATTTGTAGCGAGGGGTGAGCGTGAGACGTTCATCGAGCGAGCGACCAGGACCGCAGTAGGGGCACTTCTTCTGCTCCTTAGTTCCTGTTTCGCTGTCGACTTTCTCGACGACGGAGGCGCCGAGCAGGCGCTTCTGGTCCCACACCACCAGGGCATCCCCAGCCGCGATGTTTCGGCTGTTATGTACCTTACTGTCGCTGACATAGCGAGACGACGGATCGTCGTCGTACACATGCCCCCCGCGACCACCTGCCTGGTTGTCCTTGGACAGGACCAACCACGCCCGAGAGATTGAGCCCGTCGAGGGCCACGCGAAGTCCACTATCGAACCCCGGCGGGGTGTCTGACAGTCTGCATGCCTCTGTCTAGCCGGTGCGCTTGTGTTGACGCAACTCCTTCGAAGGCATCACTGAGCCGTCCCGGGTTTGGTGGGGAGCGTGAAATCTAGTCGAGAAAGTACGCCAGGACTCTGCGGTCAACATCCAAAACCTTGTCAGCAGCGACCCCGAGTTCGAGTTCGACAGATCCGAGGAAGGCGACCTCCGCGTCAGGAGAGGATCCCTCTCGAGTAGCCCGAGGTAGTCGGATATGCCCGCGATGAGCTCAAGGTGTTCGGCAGCGAGTTGATCGTCGAGTTCGCGCTGCTTACCCGAGCGTAGCTGCTGTACAGGAGTCCGAGCGATGCCCGTTGCGCATCCGGAGGGGTTCCGCTTGCGCGCGGTCGAACTGACACCTCAGCCAGGGGTGAGTGTCATGCGCATCGCGTCCGACTTCGGCATCAGTGAGTCGTGTCTGTGCAGGTGAATAGAACTCGCAGACATCGATGCCGGCTGCGTCGGCTGTCTGTCGGCGAGCGGACGCGCCGCCCACTCCTCACCGGTGGATTGCGAAAACACCTACACCAACGGGCAACCTCAGACTTGACCTGGACACCCGACCCGAACTGCCCAGGGAAACCAGGTCAAGCTCCGTATGAGCCCGCGGACTGTGAGACTGTGGGGATACACAACGCGGTATTGTCACAGAACGGAGGTAGTGGAGGGTGTCGATTACGCTCGCCAACAGCGACTTCGTCCTCGGAACGCTGCGGACAACTTCGAGCCACACGATCGGCATCCCCCACCTGGTCGAGCTCCTTCGGGAGGTGCCATCGAATGCGCCCGCCGAGCAGTATCGCGCGGCGGTAGTCGACGACAACGTCCTGGGCCGTCCGACTCAGACCGGTCGGCAGCGTTCCTACCGCCACCTTCGAGAGCTCTATTTCCTTAACCCCGACCGTCCGGAATTCAGCGCGCTCCGGCACTACTGGGATATTGACCCTCGGTCGCGACCGCTCCTTGCAGGTCTTCTGGCCTATACCCGTGACGAGGTGCTCCGCGCTTCGTTCCGCGCGATTGCGGAAAAGCCCCCGGGCTCGATCGTGAACTCGGCGGACCTCACAGCCGTTGTAGCCGCGCAGTTCGGGCGCGAGATGTCGGAGTCGACGCTTGGCAAGACAGGGCGTAACACAGGTGCCAGCTGGACACAAACTGGACACTTGTCAGGACGCGCTAAGAAGGTGCGCCAGTCAATCGAAGTGTTCCCGGCAGTAGTTGCCTACGCAGCCCACCTCGGATACTTCGCTGGGAAGCGAGGCGAAGGGGTCCTCGACACGCCGTGGGCGGCGGTGCTCGACCTTCCAATTGGTGCCGGGCTCGACGCACTTCGGCGAGCCCACACCCAAGGACTACTTGACCTCCTGGTTGCAGGCAGTGTGGTGGAAGTCAGTTTCCACAGGCTCGATAAGGTTGGAAAATGAGTCGAACTTCGGACTTGATCGACGCGTATGCGGCCGATCTGAAGTTGTCGTGGAACGCGAGACTCTCTGGTGGTGAGCGTGTGCGGATGCTTGTCTACCCGCCCGACTTGGAGCGAAGTATGCGGGCGGCGCTACCGAAGTTTGAATTGGCTACCCAACAGTCCGGCCACGGGTGGTCGGTTGTCGACATTACCGACGACTTCGGAGCGTGGGTCGGCACCCACCGCCATGCGGACGCGTTCTTCGCAGAGCCCGGCGAACTCACTCGTGCCATTGCCGACAAGTTCAAAGTGGAGCTTGTGGCGAACTTACGCGAAAAGCTCTCGGCTGCGCCGGAGACTGAGGTCGTCACCCTAGTAGGGATCGGGTCGCTCTTCCCCTTCCTCAGTGCGGCCGGCGTGATTAAATCAATCGACGACGAAGTCACTGGTCGACTTTTGGTGCTTTTCCCTGGAACGTATGACCCCGACAACCATTCTTTTCGACTCCTCGACGCAAGGGATGGATTCGACTACCGCGCTCGTGTTATCGACCCGCAGAAGGAAATCGCGTGATCAACAACGATCTGTTCACACGTCCGCCTTTAAACTTTGAAATCCCGAATGACGGTGTGACGAAAGTCGACCGCCCTGAGGACTCGAAACGCTGGAAGGTGCTGGAGTACGAACTGACCAGCTTCGTCTGTGAAGGCGAGTACGAGCACGGTATGGAACGGATCCTGAGTTCGTATGTAAGCCACCGCGGTAGCACAACCCAGCCGGCCGTCTGGGTATCCGGTTTCTATGGAAGCGGTAAATCTCACCTGATTCGAGTACTCCAGCACCTCTGGTCCGACACTCGGCTCCCGTCGGGTGCATCGTCGCGAGGATTGGTGAACCTCCCGCCGGATGTCTCAGAGAAGCTCAGAGAACTCAGCACGATCGCAAAGCGAGACGGCGCGGAACCCTGGTCTGCGGCCGGGGAGCTCGAAGGCAAGCTCTCTCTCAACGCTGCCTTTCTCGGCTTCGTCCTAGATGCGGCTGGGCTTCCACCCCAGATTGAGCCGGCTCGGGTCGCGCTCTGGCTCGCGGGTAAGGGCGAGTTGGACGCCGTTCGAGCCCACGTCGAGGGAGCAGGGGCCAACTTCAAAGACGAACTTAGCGAATACAACCTGAGTACCCATCTGGCGGACGCTATCCTTTTTGTCGACGATCGGTTTGCCGCGAACGCTGCCGAGGTGCGGAAGGCGTTGCGCAGTCAGTTCCCGACGGACGCGCAGGAACTGTCGACTTCGAAGACGATCGCCATCCTGAAGAAAGTTCTGGAGTTCGTTGGTGGCGGCGTCGTTCCGCCGACCCTCATCGTTCTCGACGAAGTGCAGCAGTACATCAACGGTGACGGCGCGCGAGCTTTAGAAGTGCAGAGCCTCGCCAAAGCCGTCTCATCCGAGCTTGACGGCCGAGTGCTCCTGGTCGGCACGGGGCAGCAAGAGCTCACAGCGGACACGACGCTCCAAAAGATTCAAGACCGATTCACCGTGCGCGTTGTGCTGAAGAACCAGGACGTGGATGCTGTCGTCCGACGAGTTCTTCTCAACAAGGAGCCCGGACAGCGCTCGCATCTCCAGCGCACGCTCGATGGGGTCGCGGGGGAGATTTCCCGCCAGCTGGCGGGCAGCAAGATTCAGCACACTGCGCAGGACGATGTTGATCTTGTGGAGGATTACCCGCTACTGCCCAGCCGCCGACGGTTCTGGGAGAGCGTCCTCCGCCAGGCCGACGCTGGGCGTGCAGGGCAACTGCGCTCACAGCTCCGGATCGTGCACGACGCCAACCGTCTCGTTGCGAACAGAGGGGTCGGCAGCGTGGTCGGAGCCGATTATCTCTACTCGGCAAAGCACGAAGACCTGAACGGTGCCGGCCTGCTTCTGAAGGAGACCCAGCGTCTGATCCACGACGAAGGCAAGAAGGAGGAGATCCGTGGTCGAGTGCTCGGCCTGATCCACCTCATGAATCTTCTGCCGACCAATCCTCCCGGTGACATTGGCGTACGAGCAAACGTTGACCACCTCGTCGACTTGCTGGTTGAGGATCTTGTCAACGATGGAACCGCACTTCGCCAGAAGGTGCCTCTAGTTCTGTCAGCCCTGACTGACGAAGGTGTGCTCCAGCAGGACGGTGATGAGTACCGGCTTCAGACGATCGCAGGGCGCGCCTGGGATGAGGCCCATCGCCGTCACTCTGCGCAATTATCGGACAGTGAGATCAGCACGGAACGAGACATCCGGCTGCACTCCGAGGTCTTGAAGGCTCTGCCTGCGTCGGTACCGCAGGGCAAGGCCAAGGTGGCCCGCAAGCTGACGCTCCACACCGAGAGCTCCGCGCCCACGCCGACCGACCTGATCTCGGTGTGGCTCCGCTCGGAGTGGGATGACGGGACCACGGTCAAGCAGTTTGACGACCTTGCCAGAGGACTCGGCCCGGACTCACCCGTAGTCCTGGTCCATCTGCCGCGTGCGCAAGTGCAATCCTTCGCCGCCGCGCTGCGTAACGAGATTGCCACGAAGCGCACGCTCGACCAGCAGGGAATCCCGCAAGACGACGAGGGCAAGCAGGCGCGACGAGCGATGGACACCCGGCTGTCTCGGGCGCAGGCTCAAGTGAGTGATCACGTCCGTGACATCATGTCCAAGTCCATTGTTCAACTCGGTGGTGGGTCGTCTCCGACGGGAACCGCACTGCGCGACCGGATTGAGAATGGTGCCCAGTCGGCAGCGAAACGGCTCTTCAGCAGATTCGGCGATGCTGACGATGCCCGGTGGAGCCAGGTCATTGACCGCATCAAGAAGGGCTCGGGGGCCGACGCTCTCAAGCAGGTGGGGTACGACGCTGACCCTGAGCAGCATCCGGTGGTCAAGGAAGCCCTCATGCGCATTAGCGGCGCCGGCACTCCCGCGAGTGACGTTGAGAAGGCTGTTCTCTCCGCGCCGTTTGGGTGGCCGCGCGATGCGCTAATGGCTGCGATTGGTGTGCTGCTCGACAACGGCACGGTGCGTGCCACCATCAATGGTTCGGACGCAACGACCGATAAGGTCCTGTCCCAAACACGCCTCGGCACCGTCCACCTGCGACGCGAGTCGACCGTGTTGAAGGCTGCGGAGAAGATCGCAGCGCGGAGCCTTCTGAGCAAGCTCGGAAGCACGGTCGACAACGAGTCATTGGTCCAGGGCGCAGAGCAGGCTGTCACCGCGCTCGTGCAGAGGGCATCCGCTATTGGCGGCGCGGCTCCGCTCCCCGAGATCTCGCTCCCGGCCGGTATTGAACAGATCAAGACATTGTCCGGCAATGATCGTATCCACGCGCTCCTTGCCGCGAAAAACGAGTTGACTGATTTCTTCAACCGCCTAACCGTTTTGGAGAAGCGTCGTCAACCCAGGATGAACGCTCTATCCACGGCTCGCGCTTTGGCAACCGCCGCCGGCGGACTCGACAGTGCTTCTGAAGCGCGCACCCGGCTCGAAGCATTTGAGAAGACTCGTGAGCTTCTCTCGGACAACGACCAGGTCAGCCCGATTGCGACCGACCTCGCGAGCGCGGTGCGCGAAGCCGTCACCACCGCCGCAGGCACCTTGCAGGCGACACGTAAGGCCGCCGTCGACGCTTTGGCGACGCATGCCGTGTGGACTGAGCTCGATGCTGACAAGCAGACGCAGCTCCTCAGTGACAACGACCTGTCGTCCGACGCCAAGCCGACGCTCGACGATGCTGAAGCCGTCGTCAAGGCAGTCCAAGCACGACCCCTCTCGTCATGGAGTGCAGAGGTCGACGCAGTGGCTGCCCGTACGGCGAGGGCACTCGAAGCGGCAGTTCGCTTGACAGCACCGAAAGCAGGCTCGGTAACAGTCCCCGCGGCGACGATCAGCAGTGCCAGCGATGTCGAGGCTTACCTGGAAGCACTTAAGGCCGTGCTGACTGCGGCCCTCGCGGAGCACGACACAGTAGTGGTGAAGGGCTGATGTCTGCCGTTCTCAACTCCGACCAGCGCCGTCATCTCGACGGCGCTGTCCAGCGCGCTCGAATGGCTGCTGAACAGGCGGCAACCGATGCGCTCCGTGCGCTCGCCGTCGCCGAGCCCAGCCGCCCGGCCTTCATCAGCGACACCGACAACTCCCTACGCCTGGCCTTGCGCGAGAAGGCCCGACAGCTCGGTGACAACACCGCATCAAGAGGGGCCGATCTCACCAACCTGATACGTGAGGTCGCGTACGAGCAATGGCACCGTCTCCTGTTCGCCCGGTTCCTCGAAGTAAACGAACTCATGCGCCACCCCGAGTTCCGAGACACTTCTCTGACGCTCGATGACTGCTCTGATCTTGCTGACGACTTGGATGAGCCCGACGGCTGGTCCGTTGCCGCCCGCTTCGCAGCCGAGATCCTGCCTGGTGTCTTCCGCCTCAAGGATCCGGCCGTTCAGGCCCGCTTCGCCACCGAGCATCGCGTCGAGTTGGAACGCATCCTCCTGAGCATCCCCTCCGAGGTCTTCAAGACAGAAGACGCACTTGGGTGGGTATACCAGTTCTGGCAGACTGCCGAGAAGAAGCGGGTCAACGAGTCGGGCGTCAAGATCGGCGGTGCCGACCTTTCCCCGGTCACGCAATTGTTCACCGAGAACTACATGGTCCGCTTCCTGCTGGAGAACTCACTCGGCGCGTGGTGGGCGGCACGCCACCCAGATTCCCCTCTGACCGCTGGATGGGACTACTTGCGTCGCCGTGACGACGGCACGCCAGCGGCTGGCACTTTCGACACGTGGCCGGCGACCGCGGCCGAGGTCACCGTCATGGATCCGTGTTGCGGTTCGGGGCACTTCCTGGTCGCGATGTTCGGGATGCTCTGGCGTATGCGCGCGGAGGAGGAAGCACTCTCTCCGGCTGACGCGCAGAACGCTGTGCTCCGTGACAACTTGCATGGGCTTGAACTTGACCCGCGGTGCACACAGATCGCCACGTTCAATGTGGCGCTCGAAGCGTGGAAGCAGGGCGGGTTCCGTGACATCCCAGCGCCTCAAGTTGCGTGTTCTGGCGTTCCGGTGCGGGGCGAACGGACTGCCTGGGAGGACCTTGCGGACGGCGATGATGAACTTCAGAGAGCGATGGGGCGTGTTAACACACTTTTCCGCAACGCGGACTCCCTCGGGTCATTGATCGATCCCCGCCCTGCACGCAAGGGAGGGGCTCTATTTGGCGCGGACATGAGCATCGGCGTATCCGCGGAAGCCGTACGAGACCTTGTGGTGAAGGCCCTCCGAAATGAAGAAGGCGGGAGTTCGGTTCTCGGTTATGCCGCTGACGAGGTCGTTCACGCAGCTAGCTTGCTCGGACGGTACTACTCGCTTGTTGTAACAAATCCCCCTTACCTGACGCGACAGAAGATGGCCGATGAGTTGCGTGATCATCTCGATTCTCATTTTGGGCGGTCTGGGGGCGACATTGCCGCAGCGTTCATCGAGCGCTGCCTTGGGTTGGCATCCCCAAGCGGCTCGGTCGCGATGGTGCTGCCACTGGCCTGGCATGCCCAGCCGGCATACAAGGACCTACGCAAGGAAGTTCTCACCCGCTACCGATGGAACGTGACCGCGGTCCTGGGCTCGGGCGCATTCAGGACTATCAGTGGCGAGGTGGTTACAACATCTCTGTCGGTGATTTCAGCGTCCCGTCCGTCGGTGGGTGAGTTCATCGCTGGGCTCGACGTCAGTGGGGGGAAAACACTCGCTGACAAAGACTCGGGCCTGCGACGCTCGGAGATCATCAACGTCGACCCCGACGCATTGTTGCGCCTTCAAGGTCATCGGATCGTCGTGAGCCGTACGAATGTTCGACTTCCAAATCTGGCGACAATCGCTCACAGTCGCACTGGTACTCGCACATCTGACAACCAGCGTCTTCGTTTGCACTTCTGGGAGGTCGCTTACTCGCCCAAGTGGGCGCGCTTGCAAGTGGCTCCAACGAGCAACGATGCGTATGCGGGGCGCGAGTACGTAATCCGCTGGGAGGGGGGTTCGGGCATCCTGTCGGAGCTGGCGCATCTGGGCCTGGCGAGCATCCAGGGGATGGATGCGTGGGGCAAGGTCGGCGTATGCGTTGGGCTCACCGGAAACCTTCGCGCCACCTTATACACCGGTGACATCTACGACATGAGTTGCGGTGTCATCTGGCCCAAGGACGAGGACGACCTTCGCCTCATCTGGGCGTACTGCAGCAGTCCCGAGTTCTCCGAGCGTGCCCGCGAACTCGACAAGCAGTTGAAGTTGACGACGAAGACGCTGGTTCAGGTGCCATTCGATCGTGCGCAGTGGGAATGGACTGCCCAAAAGCTCGGCGACCTGCCCGATCCACATACGAATGATCCCACGCAGTGGCTCTTCAAAGGCGAGGTCGCAACGTCGGCTCATCCACTCCAAGTCGCGGTGGCTCGTCTCCTTGGCTATCGCTGGCCCGATCAAGAGGGCGACGAACTCGACCGCTTTGCGGATGGCGATGGCATCGCTGCTCTGCAATCCCTTCCGGGCGAGCCGGATCTAGCGACCAGGCTCCGCGAACTACTTTCGGCGGCGTGCGGCGAGGCGTGGTCCAGTTCCTTCGAACGAAGACTTGTGGCAGAGGCTGGGGGTGCCAACGGTCGACTCGAAGACTGGCTCCGTGACACTTTCTTCGCACAGCACATCAAGGTTTTCGATAGTCGACCATTCCTTTGGCATGTCTGGGATGGACGCAAAGACGGATTCTCAGCGGTTGTGAACTATCATCGGCTCGAACGCAAGACTCTGGAAAAGCTGACGTTCACGTCGCTGGGTGCGTGGATCGAGCGCCAGAAGCATGAGGCCTCCGCAGGGCGTGCTGGCGCGGACGTGCGCCTATCGGCTGCTGTGGGTTTGCAGGAGGCACTGAGGCGAATCTTGGACGGCGCCCCACCCTACGATCTCTTCATTCGGTGGAAGGAACTCCACGAGCAGCCGATCGGGTGGAACCCGGACTTTAATGACGGCGTGCGCTTCAACATCCGCCCGTTCGTGACAGCAGGGGTTCTGCGATCGAAGGTCAACGTTCACTGGAAGAAGGACCGCGGCGCTAACGCTGACGGCACGGAGCGGCACAACGATTTGCACCCAACGCTTGAGGAGCGTCGGGAAGCGCGGCGACTGGCTGGGGGGTCGGCGTGAGTGCGGTGCGCGCAATTGTGGCGCGTGCCTTGCGCGAGGCGGCGAAGTACAACCCGGACGCAAGCACGCCGCCCGCGGCGATCTTCTGGCCCGATCCCGACCGTGTCTGGGAGCCGGTGATCCGCCTGCTTCAAGAGGCCGTTCCGATCCTGATCCTTAACGAGTACGACGCGGCGAAGGCACAGGGGCCGGCCATCTGGATTCGTTCCGTTCTTGCTGCACCGGAGGCGGTTAAACTCCCCTCGCACCTTGCCGAGCGCAACGGCGAGAACCCGTGGGTGGTGTACCTCCCTGGACTCGGGCGGAACGAGCTATTCGACGTCACTAGCCTCGATCTGTCAGTAGCACCGCTCGTTGAGGTGGCCATGCGGTCCAACTGGTGGCCATCAGCCCCCAGCCACGCGCCGTGGACTCCGCACTCGTTCCTAGGCGCAAAGGACGGCGCTGCACTGGACATTGCGAGCGACTCAAAGACTAGGGCCGCGCTGACGAGCGTGCTCGATCAAATCTTTACCGAGGATGTTGACGAGCTGCGCCGCACGGGACGCCTGGACGCGTCACGTCTGCACGCGCTCGTGATGACAGACAGTGTGCGGACTCTACTGGAGTGGATGGGCGACCCCGAAGGCGTGAAGCAGGAGCTTCAGGGTGCGCGGTGGGACGCGTTCGTTGCCGCATGCCGATACACCTACGGGTTTGACCCCGCCAAGGACGGCCAACTCGGTGCGGCAAGACGGCTCGGCTTTCGCGAGGGGGCATGGCGCGACGTGTGGTCGCGGTTTACGGACAACCCGCGGCGCTACCCGAACATCCCGAATTCTTTGGACAAGGCCCGTCCCGGCGGCGACTTGTTCGGAGATACTGACCCGCACCCTGACTCGTGGCCATCGTGGAATCAGGAGCAAGAAGACGTACTCCGTGGTGCGCTGGCCGGGCTACAGGCTCATGGAGATCTCTCCGAGACTCGCTCCGCCGTTGAGGAACTCGCAGCCGAGCATGTGCGCCGAGATGAGAGCGTTTGGGCGGAACTTGGCCTGGCCCCCCTTGCGCGTGCAGTCGGCTACACCGCTGAGCTCGCGAAACTCACCACAACCCTGGCACCTGCGGGTGATCTGAACACACAGGCGACTTGGTACGCCACCGAAGGCCACCAGGTTGACGACCTCGCGCTCCGCGCGATCGCTGCCGCCACCAGCCGAGCAGACCGCGATGCAGTGCGCAATGCCCTCAACCTGACTTACGACCCTTGGGTGGAGGGCGTAGCTCGAATCTTCCAGTCCGCCGCAGTTCCCGGCTACAAGGGGGCAATCGGTCTCGACGTCCCGGCCGGAACCTGTGTGGTGTTTGTCGATGCCCTTCGGTTCGATCTCGGACAGCGGCTTGCGAAGAAGTTGCTGTCGCTCGAAGTCTCTATCTCGCCGCGGCTTGCCGCGTTCCCCACTGTGACGCCGACAGGCCAGCCCGCTGTCGCTCCGGTCGCAGTCGGATTCCACGCCGGCCAAGCGTTCGACGCTGCTGACGGGCAGGGACGCTCGATGAAAGGCCAGGTCTTCCGCACTGCCCTGGCGGAAGCCGGCGTGCTGTACCTCGACTGGAAGGCCGGCGAGACCGGCGACGTCAACAAGGTCGGCTGGACCCAGACCAACACCATTGACGCGCTCGGACACGATCACGGTCACGCCCTGGCAGACATGCTAGAACACCAGCTCAACCTCGTCGCCGAACGCATTCAGGCCCTTCTAGGGGCCGGGTGGCGCCATGTCGTTGTCGTCACCGACCACGGGTTCGTCCTCCCCGCGGCGCCCGCGCAGAAGGTGGAACTGCCTCTAGCCATCACCGAAGGTGACTTTGCGCGTAAGCCCCGAGTCGCCCGGTTGAAGGCAGGAGCAGCGCGTCCCGATTTCCCAATCGTCGATTGGGCTTGGGGAACCGCGATTGAAATGGTAAGTGCACCCGGTGCTTCGGCCTTCGAAGCGGGGACGATCTACGAACACGGGGGGCTCAGCCACCAAGAGTGCGTCACACCCATTATCGAGATCGCCGCGAGCTCAAGCGATGTTGGTCCTGCGCAAATCGCGGGTATCCGCTGGACCGGCCAGCGTTGCCGCATCGACTTCGAGCCGCCCCAGGCAGACGTGACTGCGGAGGTGCGGCTCGCCCCCGCAGATGGGGCCACAAACCTGGGCGGGCCAAAGTCACCGTCCGAGCCAGGAGAGATAAAAGTTCTCGTCGACGAGGAGCAGGCCACCGAAGGGACTGAGGCGTACGTCGTCCTTCTCACGGCGGACGGCAGCGTTGTAGCTCAACGCCAGACCGTGGTGGGGGTCACCGCATGACCGACACAATCAACTTGGACGAGATCGACGAACTTGCGGCCTCCGCATTCGAGGGCTACGTCGTTCGCAAAGACCTTGCCCAGCAGTTCAAGGGCGCCTACCCAGTGCCGACCTATGTGGGTGAGTTCCTCATCGGCCGCTACTGCGCGACTACCGACCCCGAAGAGATCGAAGAGGGCCTCCAGGTCGTTCGCCGGCTTCTTTCTGACCGCACTGTCCGCGCTGGTGAAGAGGAACTCTTCAAGTCGCGTGCTCGTGAGCGCATGACGATCAAGCTCATCGACCTCGTCAAGGCTCGCTTGGACGCAAAATCGAACATCTACCTTGCCGAACTTCCGAGCCTCGGGCTCAAAGACGTCCGCATCAACGACGACGTCGTGCGCGACAACGAGCGAATGCTCACCGGAGGCTTCTACGCCGAGGTCGACCTGTACTACGACGCGGTCATTGCTGACGAGAGCAACGGGAAGCCTTTCGCGATCGGATCCCTTCGACCTATCCAGCTCTCGACTCGGGACTCGTTGGAGCGCCTCGCCGAAGGCCGCGCTCGATTCACGACAGAGCAGTGGAAGCACCTTCTACTGCGCTCGGTCGGCTTCGAGCCCGAGCAACTCTCACAGCGCGAGCAGGACGTGCTCTTGTTACGCATGGTCCCGTTTGTGCAGCGGAACTTCAACATGGTCGAGCTCGGTCCTCGTGGAACCGGTAAGTCGCACCTCTTCCAACAGGTCTCGCCGTACGCGCACCTGATCTCGGGTGGTAAGGCAACAGTGGCCCGCATGTTCGTCAACAACTCCACCGGGCAGCGCGGCCTCGTCGCGCAGTACGACGTTGTCTGCTTCGACGAGGTTTCGGGCGTCTCCTTCGACCAGAAGGACGGCGTCAACATCATGAAGGGCTACATGGAGTCCGGGGAGTTCTCCCGTGGCCGCGAGTCCATCCGGGCCGACGGCTCGATAGTGTTGGTTGGCAACTTCGACGTTGATGTCGCTCATCAGCAGCGGGTCGGTCATCTCCTCTCGCCTCTGCCGCCGGAGATGCGCGACGACACAGCCTTTATGGATCGGATTCATGCCTACCTCCCCGGTTGGGTAGTTCCAAAACTCAATCCGACTTATTTCACCCACCACTTCGGACTCGTAAGTGACTTTCTGTCCGAGTGTTGGTCCTACTTGCGATCTCAGTCGCGGTTGGCGCTGATCCAGGGGCGGGTCAACTACTCGGATGCTCTGTCCGGGCGGGATCTTTCAGCTGTCAATAAGACGGTTGATGGCTTGCTCAAGTTACTTTCCCCAAATCCAGAGGGGTTCATCTCAGACGAGGACTTGGAATGGGCAGTTCGGATCGCACTGGAGAGTCGACGGCGAGTCAAGGAACAGCAGCGTCGCATCGGCGCTGCTGAATTTCGTAACACACAATTCGGATATCGGATCGGCGAGGGCGTAGAACAATTCGTCTCCACCCCGGAGCTTGCAAGCCCGGACTCAATTGGACTGGACCCGCTTCCTCCTGGTCAAGTGTGGGCAATTGCCGAGGGCGACGGAGAAGTTGGCCCAGGCCTTTACCGAGTCGAAGCGGCCGATACTCCGGGCTCAGGCACTAGGGGATTATTGAATCAATCCGCACCAGCGCCCCTCCGCGAAAGCTTCAAAGTCGCCGAACAGAACCTGGTCGCGCAGGCTCGCGTGCTTGTTGGAAACCGAGATCCGCGGGAGCACAACATCACTGCGCAGGTTCGCGCGCTCGACGCCGCCAAGAGTGGCGCCGGACTTGGTCTACCTATCTTGCTCGCTCTCGCGTCCTCGATGCTCCAGCGCTCCATGCGTGGTGGTCTCATTGCGGTCGGGAATCTTTCACTAGGCGGTGGAGTGGAAACCGTCCTCAACGCAGCCGCCCTTGCCGAACACGCTATGGAGAAGGGTGCAACGTCTCTGCTACTCCCTGTATCGACTCGGCGACAGCTTCTTGACGTGAGCGACGAAGTTGCCACTAAAGTTTCGTTTATTTTCTACAGCGACGCACAAGATGCACTTATCAAGGCGATGGATGAGTGAACCGCCGCCCGTGCCTTTGCGGATCTACCGAAACTTAAAATCACGGTTGTTTGCAACTGAGTTTTCACCAGGGCGTGATTCGACCTAGCTCACTTTGACTTCAAAAGGTCAGTCTTTGTGCAAATTCGCCCCATCGATGACGCCCAATTTTCCCGATGGCAGGTCCCCGATAGTCCGACCATATCGTTCTAGCCTCGATCTTTCTTCGTGGTGATCTGCTGGCCTGAGCTGTTCGGGATTTTGTTCCGGACCAGTTGGCGCATTGTGACGTGACCGATGTCGATCGGCGGCGCTCGGATCCACGGGCCGAGTTGAGGGTCCTTTCGGGGTCGTCGGTGCGGGTCGAGATTGTCAGGTCGGCGCGGGTAGGGCCGTCAACCGGGCTTGCGGCGCCGTGCTGCGGTCTGCAGAATAGTGGTGCGCGGTGTATCGGGATCTGCGGCAGGCCTGGGACGGGATATTCAGTCGCTTCGGATGTGTGACTGCCTCTCGAAAACGTGTCATAGAACGGTGAGGGTCCGGACTCGTGAAGCGCAGAGGAGGATAGGGCTGCTGGTGTCGCGAAGCGGTGGTACAGCAAGCGACCTGCTCCCAAACGAACAGGCCGTTGCTATCTTCTGGACATGCGACAGTAACACTGAAAGAATTGTCGGGTGATCAAGTCAGCGACGCAGTACCCTGTGCACAGCCTCCTTAGCCACGATAGCAACACTCTGTACCGCGTTCCGCCGTACCAACGGGAATATTCGTGGCAACGGACGCAGTGGGAGGAGCTATTCGACGACCTGCTTGAAGCTGACGGATCTCATTTTTTGGGTACTATTATCTGCTTGAATGCCACAACAGATTCAGTTGATGCCAATATCCTCGAACTGGTCGATGGCCAACAGCGTATGACAACAATTACGATACTGCTCGCTGCGGCGCATTCGATCCTAAGTAAGAACAAAGACAGTCTTG
This sequence comes from Rhodococcus sp. BP-241, assembly GCF_019836145.1. Lineage (NCBI taxonomy): Bacteria > Bacillati > Actinomycetota > Actinomycetes > Mycobacteriales > Nocardiaceae > Rhodococcus > Rhodococcus sp. BP-241. The sequence continues at coordinate 454,668 of NZ_JABUEI010000002.1, forward strand.
ACGAAGACTCCCTTGCGGATTTGGCGAATTTACGTCGCCAACTAGTGCGGAAGCAGGACCAACGGCTCCGTCTGCGCCCGCAATTCCAGGGGAAAAACGCCGCAGACTATTCGGTAGTGATGGCAGACGCCGGATTGCCAGTGGAGCAGGACCGGGTGAACTACCTAACCGCGCGACGCGTTTGGCGATGCTACGCTCATTTCGTATCGGAGATCGAAGATTACGCGATAGATCGTCATATTGACACCACACTCGCCGCGCAGCGCGTTCTTGAAGCCGTCAATCAAGCAATCGTAGTCAAGATTGAGGTTGACACACACGCCGATGCTTTCGTTCTTTTCGAGTCGCTTAACAACCGCGGCACTCCGCTGACGCCGGTGGATCTCATCAAGAACTTCCTTTTGGCCCGGGTTGAGGGCAGTTCAACCGACAGCGTCGAGCGCACCTTTAAACGGTGGAACGACATGTTGGTCAATCTGGGCGACAGTTATGCAAACCAAGAACGCTTCCTTCGTCATTTTTACAATGCTTTCAAAGCGGACCTCGTTATCGTCCCGAAAGCAACAGTCGCTACCAGATCCAACCTGATACGAATTTACGAAACGCAGATCAGCCTAGGGACAGAAAAATTTCTCGACCGGGTTGTTCCTGCTTCGGCGATTTACGGGCAGATTACCGGAAACGTGCCATCGCCGGCGGACCTCACGCCCAAACTCGAAGCACTCGGGCGTGCTCAAGGTGCTCCGTCGTACATGTTGTTGTTGTATCTGCTGACGGAGGTAGAAAGGGAGGCCCTGGCGTTACCCGATGTGGTTCGGATCGCCGACCTGCTGACTGACTTTTTCGTCCGTCGTAACCTGACTGGGTTCCCGCAGACTTATGCTTTGCCGCGGCTTTTCATGGACTTGATCGATCGGCTTCGGGGCCGTGGTGGAGACGCCGTCGAGCTGGTCGAAGCCGAACTGTGCGCGGGGTCTGTCAGCGATGCAGCATTCTTGGATCGACTGACTGGACCGGTATACGAAGACAACTCCGATGTGACGCGGTTCCTTCTGACCAGCCTAGAAGAGGCGGCGATGACAAAGGAATCGCAAAAAGACCTTTGGCGAAGAGAGCGTGGACATTACGTCTGGACCATCGAGCACATCCTCCCGCAAGGCGCCAATTTGCCTGCCGCGTGGCAGCAGATGCTCGGCGGTAAAGACGATGCTGCTGATGTGCAGTCGAAGCATATGCATCGTTTGGGTAATCTGACGATAACTGGTTTCAATAGCAATTTGGGTAATAAGTCGTTCGATGAGAAGAAGAATCGCAAGGACGGCAACGGTCGGTTCATAGGATTTCGGAACGGTCTGGCATTGAATGAATTTGTAGTCGCGCAACCTTGCTGGACTAGCGTTCAGATTGAAGAGCGGACGCAGGACATGGCGACCAGCGTGTTGCGTCGCTTCCCGCTGAGGAGCAGGTGATTCCACGATTGAGTTTGTGTATGCAGTGGATGAAATTTCGACTGTCTGCCTGAACGTAGGTACTTGGCGTCTCTCAGTGGCTTAGAGACGAACCTGCGGGGAACCATCCGGCGAGCTGGCGGGCACGTCAAAGAATTGGCAGGAAGCCTCACGGCTGGCGCTCGTTGTGGGGCTTCCCGCCATCATTCAGCCCCCGTCGTAGCCGCCCCTAACAGCTTCCTCACCGTGTTGGAGACGGAGATGAGCTCCGGCTTCTTTAACGTCGCGCTGTACTCCCGGTGCGCCGGTAAGTGCACGTCGAGGATGTCCATGATCCGTCCCGTCCTCGGGCTCATGACGACCACCCATTTGGCGAGGTAGACCGCCTCGGCAACGGAGTGGGTGATCAGCATGACCGTAGGCCTTCGCTGCGACGGCCTTTTTGTTCATGCCGCGCATCTCGCCCTGGAGCAGGATGTTCTTGCGGACGGTCCGCCACTCCAACAGTGTTGCGCGCTGGAAGATGTAGCCAATGTTGCGTTGCGGTCCCGTGACCTCCCTGTCCCGCAGGCTGACCGAGCCGCGGGAGGCGCCGGTCAGACCGGCGACCACTCTGAGAAGTGTGGACTTTCCGCAGCCGGACGGGCCGGCGATAAAAACGAATTCTCCCTCCACGACTCGAAGATCGACGTCGGCGAGCGCGGTGACGTCACTGCGTTTGGAGGAGGACTGGACGGTGAGGTTCTCGACAAAGACGGCGGTGTCGGTCATGGTGGGGCGTTCGGTGGTGATGGCAGAAATGTCGTCGCTCATTCCGCGGTGGAGGTAAAGGAGGCGTCCCAGTACTTGGAAGGCTTCGGCACCTTCTTCGGTGAGTCCGACGTCGCTGAGGACGCTGATGGTGTTTGCCCAGTCCTCATCGCTGTTCATGCCCGGTGCCATCCCTTCGGTGTTCTCGGTCGTGAGAAGGGGGATCGTTTCCTGCCAGTGCTGTAGCAGCACCGACTCCGGCGGGGTCTGCGGGTCCTTGCCCACAATGGGCTTGACGGCCTCTTCGGGGTTGGCGATGGCAGCCTCGAACGAGTCGGTGGTGGCGTCGACCATGGCCTGCACCAGCTCCGGGGAGCTCTCGATGGTCGAGGTGTTGGCGATGAGGCCGTCGACCCTACCGGACAGCATCGCGGCGATCTTGCCCGCGGAGTCGAGGCTCTGCTTCTGCACCTGGTCTTCAGGGACGCCGGCGCGGTCGAGGAAGATCGGGAACGTCGTGGTGGGGGCATCACCGGCGGAGACGGCGATGGTTTTGCCGGCAAGGTCGGCGGTGGTCTGGATGGGACAGTCTGCGTAGACCTGGACCGCGGACGGCGTCGTCTGCAGGAAGACGCCCAGGCTCTTCACCTTCACGCCTTTGTCGATGTTCGACATGACGGCGGCGGAGTCGGCCCAGCCGAAGTCGGTCTGGTTCGAGTCGGCGGCCTGCGCGGTCTTGGTCTAGCCCTGTCCGGCGGTGATGGTGAGGTCGATGCCGTGCTTGGCGAAGATCCCCTCCTGCCCGCCGTAGTAGAACGGTGCGTGCTCGCCGTAGGGGTACCAGTTGAGCATCAGGGACGTCGCGGTGGTCTCACCGTCAGCGCCGGGAGCCTTCTCCGTGCCTCCACCGCCGCCGCATCCGGCGAGAGCGAGCGACGCGGCTACCGCGGCCACGAGGGCAGTCTTGAGCTTCAGAATGCCGCGCGAACACATGATGATGAGTGCGGCGAACAGCATGGCGGTGTCGATCTTTCCGTTCGCCTGGAGGATCACGTAGCCGAGACCTTCGTTGGCGCCGACGAACTATCCGACCACCGCGCCGGTCACGGCGAGTGTCGCCGCGATCTTGAGGCCGGACATCAACTGCGGAAGCGAGGCAGGAAAGCGCACCTTGCAGAGCGTCTTTCACTTGCTTGCGCCCATCGTGGACGTCAGTTCGAGGATCTCCGGGTCGACGGACCGCAGGCCCGCCATGCCGGCTGCAACAGTCCGGGCCGTGACCGATTTTCTACGAATGTCGCGCAGTTGAGGCATGGTGGTCACTGTGGACGAATCAGCAGCAACGCGGCTTGTCGCGGCAGTCGTGGCGTCGAAGTCTGCTGACCCACTACGCGCGCTGACAGTGGTCGTCCCCAGCCCCGCCGCCCGGCGAGACGTCACCCGAGCACTAGCGCTCAGCGGCGGATCTGCCAACACCCGCATCGTGACCCTCGATGCTGCTGTCGACGTTCTCGCAGCGCCAGCGCTGACACCGCGACTCCCACTGCCTTATCCGCTGCTTGAGGCGTCCATCGAGCGAATCCTCGACGCCGAGCCGGGTCGATTCGACCACGTTGCGGACCAACCCATCACCGCCCAAGCCTTGGCCACCGCATCATTTGTCCTGACCGGATACGCCAACCCGCAGGCTGAGTCGACCACACTCGTGGACGAGATGCTGCGCATCCACCGTCTTGCGGTGGCCGTGCACAGCGATTCCTATTACTTGCGCCACGAGGCGTATGCGGCTGCGCTCGCCAACCTCGATGAACTCGGCGCGATCATCGTCTACCTGCCCACCCCGGTCTACGCAGCGTCTGCGCACCTCCTCGACGTGATGCAGAACCGGGGAATCACCGTCGATGCCACCGACACTGTCCACGGTTCGCTGGTCGTTCACGCCTCCGACGCCGACGACGAAGTGCGGGCCCTCGCGCGCATCGTCCGGGCCCACCTCGCAGACGGGATACCTGGTCATCGGATCGGCGTCTTCTACGGCTCTCGTGATCCTTACCTGCGGCTGCTGCATGAACACTTCGCCGCCGGTGACATTGCTTTCACCGCACCGGAGTGTCACGGTCTCGCCGACCGTCCTATTGCTCGATCACTGATCGCGTTGCTCGAACTGGATCCTGCAGAAGTCCCTCGGCGCGACCTGCTGGCCGCGCTGGCGGGGCGTGCGGTGAAACGACCAATGATGAACGACGCGCCGATCTCGCAGTCGAAGCTGGAGCACCTGACCCGCAAGCAGGTGCCGATCGTCAGCGGCACCGACTGGGACCGCCTCGCAGGCGTGGAACCCGATGCAAAGTTCTACGACACAGCCGTCGCCATGCACGGTTTCGTGATGACATTGCGCCAGACCCTCTCTGCCATCGCATCGTCGACAACGTGGGCGGATGCATCGACTGCAATCGAGGCCCTGATCAATGACCATTTCGCCGCGCCGACCACTGAGCAGGCGAGCGTCGACCATTCGCTGATCGGGAGGATCGTCCGTGACATGGCCCATCTCGACGGCATCGCGCCGAAGCCGTCGAGCAACCGCATCGCCGACGCGCTTGCCAGCCGCATCGACGCCATCAACCGCACCGTTGGCGACGCCGCCGCTGCGGTCACCGTCGGCCCGCTGTCGGCAGCAGCCGGCCGCGATTTGGAGGTGTCGATCATCGTCGGCGCCGCCGAAGGCATCATTCCTGCCCGTCGGCGCGCCGATCCGCTACTGCCGCCCGGACTCACAGGTCTTACCACCGCCGACGACATCGCGCACGACCGTCGGCTATGGAACCTGGCACTGGCCGCGGGCCGCTCCCATCGCATCGCCACGTTCCCGCGCGGCAGTCTCCGCGGCGGCGCCGAGAAGGTTCCGTCCCGCTGGCTCCTACCGACGATGGAGTATCTCGCTGGGAAACCAGTGGGTGTCGTTGATTGGCAGAAGGACACGGCTAGCGCACCCGGCATTGTCACCATCGAGTCGTTCGACTCGGCAATCCAGAAGGTGGACAGCCGCATCGGAGTAAGCTCCGTGTCGGCTACCGAATGGCGCCAACGAGCCCTAGCGGCTGTGGATGCTCGTGGCCGACAAAGCGTATTGATCGACCCCGTCATCACCAACGGCATGGCCCTACGCAGCGACCGACTCGAGGGCCGTTTCACGCGGTTCAACGGAAACGTCTCGAATGTGCGAGAGCTGCTGCGCTACTTCGATGGTTCAGTGGCGCCCACCGGCCTGGAAGCGTGGGTCGCGAGCCCGTACAAGTTCTTTCTTTCCCATGTGCTGAAAGTTCGGGCGCTGGTAGATCCGGATGCGTCCGCGCAGATCGATGCCCTCGCAAAGGGAACGCTGATCCACGCAATTCTCGAGCATTACGTCCGGAGGGTGATCGACGGTGAGGAGCCGTCTCTCGACCGTCTCCTCACCATAGCCGACCGGGAGCTGGTCACAGCGCAGGAAAGCGCCCCGGGATGGTTGCCACAGCTGTGGGACAAGGACCGCGCTCTGATCCGCGACGATCTCACGGTGTGGTTCGCGCACGATGCTGCCGATCACGCCAATGGATGGTCGCCCTTGATGGTCGAGAAGACGTTCGCGGACAGCGACGCGGTCATCGCTGTTGACGGGGGAGTGGTAAGGTTCAACGGATCGATCGACCGCGTAGATATCCACAGTGACGGCCGTATTCGCGTCACCGATTACAAGTCGGGACAGGCCAAGTACTTCAGCAAACTCACCAGTAGTTCGCCGACCGATAGCGGCGTCAAGTTCCAGCTGCCCGTCTACGGACTGTTCGCGCGGACTCTCGGCACCGACGTCGTTACCCGCTACTGGTTCATCACCAGCAAAGGTGAGTTCGATGACGTCGGATACCCGCTGACCGACGAGGTGCTCGACGTCCTCATCGACGATGTCTCCCTGATTTACACCGCGATAACCTCCGGCTACTTTCCGCCCCGCACAACCGAGTCGTATTTCACCGACGATCTGATTGCTCTTGTCGGCAAACGCGGTCTCGAACGCGCTTGGGCGAGCCTCGAAGACGTGCCCGAAATCGACAGCTACCGGCGGAAATACGAGCGTTCATGACATCCCGAGAACTGGTCGACTCGACGGAACGCGACCGTATCGAAAGCGATACTGCAGCAACGCTGTTCGTTGAAGCGGGCGCTGGTAGCGGCAAGACGCACTCACTGGTCCGACGCATCTGTCACCTCGTGCTCAAGGACGGCATCGAACTCGATCGGATTGCCGCCATCACCTTCACCGAGAAAGCCGCTGCCGAATTGAGGGAGCGGGTTCGCGTCGAGCTGGCGAAGCACGCAGGTGGTCTGGCCGAACGCGCGTTGCTGCAGGTCGACACCGCCGCTATAGGTACGTTGCACGCCTTCGCGGCCCGCATCGTCAGTGAACATCCCCTTGAAGCGGGGGTACCGCCGCGACTACAAGTGGTCGACGCAATGGGCTCGCAACTGTCGTTCGAGCGTCGCTGGCGCCGGATTCAGTCGCACCTGTTCGGTGACTCCTCGACCACGCCCGCGGAACTGGCCGATGCGATGAAGGTGATCGTCGCGTCCGGTGCTTCGCTCGACCAGGTTCGCACGTTCGCCGATGCTCTGGACCGAAGCTGGGATCGGCTGGTCGTCGCAGAGGTCGCTCCTGTCATGGCCATTCCCGATATCGATGATCTGCTGCGTCAGGCTGATCTGGTGGTCGACAACAAGTCGGCGTGCTCCGATCCCGACGACAAACTCTTTCTCCACCTCGACAAGGTCGCGGCGTGGCGTAAAGACCTGGCCGACAGCAGGGGGAGTGCCGCGTGGCTCGCCGTCGCGTTGTTGTGTCCCAGCTCAGGACGTGGAGGCAGAGCCGGCAGTTGGGGCGGAGGGATGCAGGAGGTCAAAGATCTGATCAACGACCTGAAGGCGTCCGCTTCGGAGGTGAGGACTCGCTACGTGTCCAGCGCCATCGAGGTGTTGCTGCACCACCTCGCGGTCGTCATCGTCGATGAGGCTGCTCACCGCCGCCGCGAAGGCCGTCTCGAGTTCCACGACCTTCTGGTGTACGCCCGTGACGTGCTCGAGAACTCGGATGTGCAAGCAGCCGTCCATGCCGCGTATCAACGTGTCATGCTCGACGAGTTCCAGGACACCGACCCGTTGCAGCTCGAGCTGGCCCGCCTGATCGTCGACGGCCAACCCGGCCGACTGTTCACCGTCGGTGACCCCAAGCAGTCGATCTACCGTTTCCGTCGCGCCGATATCGCGGCCTACATGGCCGCACGCGACCTCGCCGGCGACGGCATCGCCACGTTGTCGACCAACTTTCGCTCGACGAAAGCTGTGCTCGACTGGATCAACGGGGTGTTCGGTCGCGCCATCGTCGCCGACGGCCATGTGCAGCCGAATTACACTGCGCTCGACCCCGCGCCCGGGCGCCCGGCATGGAATTCCGATACCGGCCCGAAGCCGTTCGTGTTCATGGACCCGACCACGCCGGTCGACGGCGAAGAATTGATGACGAAGTCCAACGCACTGCGGGCACGGGAAGCGCGCGACGTAGCCAAGATCATCTACACCGCGACGACGGAAGGTTGGCAGAAGGAAGTTGGCGGCTACGGCGCGTACACCCACGAGCCGATCATGTTGCGCGACATCTGCATTCTGATCCCGTCCCGTGGGGTGCTGCCGTACCTAGAAAAGTCCTTGGACAACGCGGGTATCGAATTTCGCTCCGAAGCATCGTCACTGGTGTACTCGACGCAGGAAGTGCACGATTTGCTGCTGGCGTGTCGAGCTCTTGCGAACACCGCGGACGAAGCAGCACTGGTTGCGGCCTTGCGGACTCCGCTGTTCGGTTGCGGTGACGACGATCTGCTGCGGTGGAAAAGCGCCGACGGCAGGTGGAACTGGTTCAGTGGTGCGCCCGCGGGTCTGGAGGAATCGCCGGTTGCCCACGCTCTCGCGTATTTCAAAGCAGTGTGGTTCGACCTCGGCACCATGAACCCCGGTGCGCTGCTGAGCCGTTTGGCGACTGACCGCCGGGTGTTCGAAGTGTCGATGGATTCACCTCGGCACCGCGACGTGTGGCGTCGCCTGCGGTTCGTGATCGACCAGGCGCACGCGTGGTACGACGACGACCGCGGCGATCTGCGGGACTATCTCGATTGGGCGGCGACGCAGAGTGAAGAGGACGCACGTGTCGCCGAGGCGGTGCTGCCGGAGATCGGTGTCAACGCGGTGCGGATCATGACCATCCACGCAGCCAAGGGGCTGCAGTTTCCGTTCGTGATCGTCGCCGGAATGAGCGGTGGCTTCCGCCAAGGGGCAGAGGCGGCGATCTGGGACGACGATGGCGAGCTGCACGCCAATATCGGCGCGGCCACCCAGACAGTGGGCTTCTCGGCAGCCAACGTCGTCGAGAAGAAGCACACCGAGGCTGAGCGAATCCGTCTGCTGTATGTGGCGTGCACTCGCGCCGAGAGCCTCCTCGCGTTCTCGGGTTACGCACCGACAGGTCGGGCCTGGGGCAAGGTGCTCGACATCGCCGATTCCGGAGCACCTGCGCTGCTCGATGTGGTTCGAGTCGAAGATCGAGGTAGTTCTGAGACGGGTGAGTCGGAGGCGTGGGATCAGTGGCAGGCCATCAGCGCTCGTGTCAAAGAGACGTCGTCGATAGTGGCGTCGATGTCGCCGACCACAATCGCGCACGCCGCCACCGACGTCGCGCGCGAAGTGCTAGCCGGTTATCGCGATCACAGTTTCACCGTTCGTACTTCTGCAGAGATGGTGCCGCCGTCGGTGGGGGCTGTCGATCACGGCCCGGAACTCGGCGTTGCTTTGCACGCACTGATGGAAGCCGTCGAGTTGACAGACCCCGATTACGAAGTGAAGGCGCGGGCGGCGGCGTCGCTGGCCGGTCTCGAGGACCCGGATCGCTTTGTGCTGCTGGCGCAGTCGGCCCTGGAGTCGGCACCGGTACGCCGGGCCGCGGAGTCGGAGCACTGGCGGGAGGTGCCGCTGATCGGTCTGGCACCGGATGGCCGCACAGTGGTCGACGGTGTCGCGGACCTGGTCTATCGCGATACTTCGGGGGGTCTGGTGATCGCGGACTACAAGACGGATGTGGGTGTCACTGACCTGACGATTGCGGAGTATTGGGTGCAGCTCGCAATCTATGCGTCGTTGTTGGGCTCAGCTGTTGGTGACGTGGTGTGCCGGCTCGAGTTGATCTTCTGCCGGCCAGGCGGAGCGACGGTGATCAGAAGGGAGCGTGCGACGGCTCGATAGCAGAGTGTTCTCACTTTTCGGGTCTGCGTGCGCGTTCCACCATGTATCCGGTCCTGAGGAATTATTCGTCCAGCCACACCTTCAGCCGGTCTGAGAAATGCGGGTCGATCTCTGTCGCCATGACAGGGTTCGGCTGAGCTCGGGTTCTGTGGAATGCCTCCGCTGGTGCGCGCACCGCGACAGCAACACCGAAGCGCCACCTGCCGGCGGTACTCCCGACCGGGTGCTGATACGCGGCTGGCCGGGACCCGAGGATGTCACAGATACGCGCCGGAATGCTCCGGAGGTGGTGCCTGGGTGCTGATGGTGGTGTAACCACCTGAGAGTTCGAACAGTTCGGCGAGAGTCACCGGTCCCGACGGCGCGGCGGTACCTCGTGGCAGCCAATGTGACGCTTCGTCGATTCCGAATGCGGTGAACTCGACGTTCGCCATACACCGGCCCGGTCGGGTGAGAGCGGGGTGGAGGCGGTCGATCCGCTCGTTGGTCGTGAGCAACAGCAGCGTCTTCGACCCGTGGCCGAGGATGCCGTCGGTTACGTTCAGGAGTCGACCCAGCGCAGCCCCCGCGACGCGACGCGCCGAGGACCGAAGGTACTCGTCCGTGTCCTCGGCGATGATGATCTGCCATCGATCATCGTGGAAAGGACCGTTCACTCGAGGTGACTTGGTAATGACATCCGCCAGGTATGCGGAGTCGGCGAAGAGCCTTTCGGGGTCTGCAATGTAGACCGAGCGGCACCAATTCGACCACTTTCGAGCAAGCGTCCTGATGGCGGTGGTCTTACCCGTGCCGGGCGCGCCGTGCCAGAGAATCAGGCGACCACCCGCTGTCGGTCCCGTCAGATCGGCTAAGCGGGTCAATGCGTTCCGTACCGACGACGGATAGTTGCGCGAGATCTCAGCCCACGGTGCCGCGTCGATCCGGACATTGCGATTCACGGGGCTCGTGCCGTCCATGTGCCACATCGCAAACTCTGTCCGGTCGTCGGGAGCCGGTTTCGGAACCCTTGCCATCGCGACATTCGCGACGTCACGGGCGTAGTCCAACGAGGAAGCTGCTACCGCAACAGACACCTTGCTCCAGCCACCCTCCTTGATCAGCATCGAACACCTCTCGTCGCCCGCGAGAATGGTGGAACGCACACCGACCGTCTCCACATGCCGCGATATCTGGAGGCCCCCAGGTATCAGCTGCAGTACGTCGCCGGCGAAATCGGCGCTCCGCTCGACGACGAAAGGAAACAAGCCGTTCATCTGATTGGACGTGAACTCGGCCTGGACGACGGCCGCTGCTCCGCTCTCGTACCTGCCGTTGACGTCGAAGGTTGCTGTCAGGTCGGATCCGACTGCCGGACCGTTTTCCTCGTTCATCATGCCCTGTTCTCCGACCGCCATGAATCTCTTGGCCCCGTCACTACGTCGTCTGCTCGAGAATCGATCGCAGGTGCTTGTCCAGTTCCGCTGTGCCCGCCGGCGTCAGACGTAGCGCATCACCGTGGGAAGCCGCGGCCTGTTGGAAGATCGGCACCAGCGGTGCGTATTTCCCGAGGAGCTTGGTCCGCCTGGTCTCGTCGGCGAGGTACTTGAGGCTGCCGGCATTGTCGACGAAGTCGGACACCTTGACCAGGAACACCCGCGGATCCTGGATGATCTCGGTGACGTGCTCCGCGTACTGCTCGGCCTTATCGCGGGTCAGATCCTTGGGCGGATTGGTGACGGCTTGCACGAGGGATTGCACGTCGTCACCGAAATGACTGCGGATCGCGTCGCTCGCGTCGGTGCCGCCGAGGATCCGGACGATTCGCTCGGGTTGATCCTCGACGGTGTCGTGCAGGACCGTGGCCACCAGCACGGCGTCGTCGACTACGCCGTATCTGATCAACCGCAACGTATTCCGCGACGGGTGGGTGATGTACGGGTCGGCGGTCTGGTCACCGCGGGCGGTGCGGCGTTGCTCGAGATGTGCGAACGAGGCGACAGCGAGGGCCTCATCGATCTTCGCTGTCTCGATGCCGCTTCCGCGTGCCTCGTAGTGGATCGCGTGCGCGAGCAACGACGGGTCCATGTCCTTCAGAGCGGTGCTGCGAAGTGCTGATGTGATGGCGTCTGTGGTGGTCATGTGTCCTTCCGGTCAGCGAGTATGGGGCAAGGTGTCGGGCATCGAGTAGGAGCAGCCCAGGTGATCGAGGCTGTCCACTCCACCGTGGTCGCGGAACCACGCCGTACAGGCCTGCGCGGCCAATCGCAGATGCGCGGTGAACAGGTACCCGTCGGTGCAGTCGTCGAACAGGTCGTCGTGGTGCCAGGTGTCGAGTGTGAGGCCGTCGACCGAATGGTCGAGCAGGCGCCGCTGCTCCAGCACCGTGCGGGAGCGGCGCACCATCACAACCCCGTCGTCGAGTTTGTGGAGTTGGGCGTTGATCACCTCGTCGTCAACATCCGGGTCGTAGTTGCTGGGGCCCAGATCGACGATCAGACCCACCGGGTTGCCGATCAGCGATTCGACGAGCCAGTTCGCAGTGGCATCCCACGCGTCCACCGGGAAAGTGGTTCCGCGAGTCGTGATGACGCAGTCGAGATGGTGGCCGTGTTCGATCGTCGCGGTCCAGGCCGGGCAGCGCCGACCCACGCCCCGCAGATTCACGATGCCGTCGTCGTCCTGCCACACCCGGCCGAGGACGAACGGTGCAGGATGCGCATGCCCGTCCTGCGACAACGCCTCGATCGACCACCCGGTGAGATCCGTCTGCAGATCCGGCACCGCGACGACACGATTACCGTCGTCCGTGGCGGCGTACTGCCACTCCGGCAACGTCTCGGACACTCGGGTCAGACGATCGCTGCATTCGAGGCGATAGACATCGTCAGCGACCACACGCAGGCGAGTGATGGACCAGCTGCCACTCAAGCACCACAACGCTTTCAGGCATCGTTGGGCGGCGCCGTCGAGGTGGGCTGAGCGCGGGTCCACCACGAGATGCTGTCTGCCCGCCGGTGAGGGAGTTCTGCGGACCGAGAGGTATTCGTCGAAGCACGAGAAGATGGTCTCGCCCAGCCCCCGGTCGGTGTTCGGCGCGGTCGTCTCGATCTCGACGGTCACCGTGAAGGCGGGCGTCTCGGGCTCCTCGTACCGGAACTCGGCGTTGTCGGGCTGCGTCGGAAACCACGGTTCGCGGGCCCACAGATCGGTTCGACAGGTTTCCGCTCCCACGACGACGAACTCCCGAGCGACGCGTTCCGCGGTGTCGAGTGCCTCCTGTGCGGAGACGATCCAGCCGGTGTGAGGGAGTTCGAACACCACGCGCGCCTGCAGCAGCGCGGACTCGTCGATGCGGGCTCGGGGGACGCCGGCGCTCGCCAGCAGTCGTGCGCAGTCGTCCTCGGTGAGATCGTCCAGCATGGTGTCGATCTCGACCGACACAGTGAAGCCGGGATCACCGTCGGGGATGCCGTACGGACCGAAAGGGGATGTGCTCATGTGATTCTCCTACGGCCCGCGTGCTGGGGCCACGACGAGCGAGACCACGTCATCGCTCACTCTCTGTCTACCCGAGGGGTACGACAGGTATCCCGCTCGACCGGAAGGCTCTGCATACTCATCCACCGGCCGGTGACGACGGTTCCGCCCCCACGGATCACATCCTCAGTAGAAGCAGCCTGGTCACTCGAAACGTGATCCGCCCCGGTCGCCCGCGATGCCTTACCGCTATCCGGACCGGGTGAGGCTGTCGTTGTCGTCGAGGTCGGTTGCACCGTCGGCATCGACCGATCGGGCGGTCGAATGTCGGATCCAGGTGACCGAACGTCAATGCAGTCGTCGATACGCGGGTGGCTGGTGTCGGCTGTCGAGAACAAGTCTGTACGCGGAATGCTGTGCAGCGGGGGCACGGTCTTCCCGCGCGGGAACCCCGTCAGGTCGCCAGTCGCAATGCCCGAGCCCTTGCAGCAAGGAAGAAGGGGATCGCGGTGCCGATCCCCACGGTAAAGGTCATGAATTACGTTGCCCACCAACATCGGCGGATCCCGAGTCGACCCGACTCCGGCAGCGCCCACGCGTGGAACGCGACGACGACGAGAATCAGATCGACCATCGCGAACTTGCCGGGCACTGTCGACCAGATCTTGCCGACGAAGAAGTCTGCCACCGAGCGCGTGCCGTGCTCTCGGACGTAGGGGATCGCGATGGCGTTTTGAGCGACGCCGGCCACTGCGGCAATAGCTATCAGGCGGCGTATATCGGTCGCGGTCATGGGGCTCTGACGATCGGGTGATCATCGTTCTACCCGCGGCTCCGCCAATCTCCTGACCGCCTCGCCGACGACGAGACGATGCCGCGCGATCTCGTCGTCTTCCCACCGCCGATGGGCTCGCTGGTCGAGGTCCGGTGTGGTGAACCAGCTGAACAGCACACCGAAAATCAACGTCATCAGATCGGCTGCACTCCAATGGGAGTCGACGTATCCGTCGCGCTGAGCCTGCTCGACCTCGCGAACACGTTCACTCATCACCTCGGAGTGTTCGCTCGCGGGGAGATGTCCCTGCAACTGCGCCCAGAGCAGCATCCGGTGCTCGTCCTTCTCACTCGCGAGGCGGGTGAAGGCATCCATGGAGTACCCGGGTAGATCGCGTGGGGTGAAGTGCACGGACTCGACGAACCGCCGGAAACCGTGGTCCAGTACCGCGCCGAACAGCCGCTCCTTGTCGCCGTAGTACGCGTACAGGCGCTCTTTGCTGGAGCGAGACGCCAGTGCAATCCGGTCGACGCGAGCGCCGGCGAGGCCGTACTCGGCGAACTCGCGGCGTGCGGCATCGAGGATTCGTTCACGCGTGTCAGAGGCGGCGGGGGAGATGGGGGTGTCCGACTTCACAGGCCGAATCCTACGCCAACCAACTAGTTCGTTTGACCGTGTCGGACCGCAACGGTACATTTTCGAATCGTCGAACAGACATTCCACCGCATACCTTTCCCAGGACCGAGGCACGCCCGTGACCAGCACGCCCGACATCGTGTCGTCAGAGAACGACGCCAATCCGAACTACGAGCGTCGTTGGCTCGTGCTGTGCATCGTCGCCATCACTCAGCTGACGATCGTGCTGGACGCGACCATCGTCAACATCGCTCTGCCGCAGGCGCAGGAAGACCTGGGCATCAGCGACAGCAGCCGCGCGTGGGTCATCACCGCCTACGCGCTCGCGTTCGGTGCGTTGCTGCTGCTCGGTGGCCGCATCGCCGACTACTGGGGCCGCAAGCGGTCCTTCCTCGTCGGCATGGCGGGATTCGCGATCGCCTCGGCCATCGGCGGACTGGCACAGGAGGGCTACCAGCTCTTCATCGCCCGCGCCGGACAGGGCGTCTTCGCCGCCCTGCTCGCCCCCGCTGCGCTGGCCATCCTGACCACCACGTTCACCGACGAGAAGGAACGAGCCAAGGCGTTCGGTGTCTTCGGTGCCATCGCCGGTGGCGGCGCTGCCGTAGGCCTGCTGCTCGGCGGCGTGCTCACCGAGTACGCCAACTGGCGCTGGTGCCTGCTGGTCAATGTTCCCGTCGCGATCTTCGCGGCCGCCGCCGCCATCCCGTTGGTCAAGGAGAGCAAGGCTGAGGGCGACACGCGGTACGACGTTCCCGGCGCGATCCTGGTCGCCCTCGGGCTCGGCTCACTCGTCTACGGGTTCACCGAGGCTGAAGACGGCTGGTCCAACGTCTCAACCCTCAGTTTCATCGCGCTGGGCATCGTTCTACTGGCCGCGTTCGTCGTCGTCGAGTCCCGCTCGGCCAATCCGCTTCTGCCGCTGGGCGTCCTGCTGGATCGAGACCGTGGGTCCGCCTACCTCGGTTCGGCCATCATCGGCGCCGCCCTTCTCGGCGGCACCTTGTACCTGACCTTCTACTTCCAGATCGTGCTCGGATTCAGCCCCGTCGTGGCCGGAGTCGCCTCCCTCCCCATGACCGGCGGCATCATGATCACCGCTGCCGCAGCGTCCGCATTGATGCCTCGCGTGGGACCGAAGCCGTTGATGGCTGCCGGCCCCGTCATCTCGGCCATCGGTCTGGTCCTGCTCACGCAGATCGGCGTCGACACCTCGTACTGGACGCACGTGCTGCCCGGAGTGATGCTTCTCGGGCTCGGGTTGGGTCTGCTCATGGTGCCGATGCAGAACGTGGCACTCATCGGGGTCGCCGATCACGACGCGGGCGCCGCCAGCGCACTCGTCAACGCGGCCCTGCAGATCGGTGGCGCCTTGGGAACCGCCGTCTTCACCACGATCTACACGTCCGCCAAATCGTCGTACCTGTCGTCGAACATCGCGCCCGTGCCTCCCGCCGGAATGCCCCCGGAGGCCCTGGCGTCGCAGACCCTGCCGTCCGATTCCGAGCTCGCTGCCCTGCCGGAACCGATCCGCAATTTCATCAACTCCACGATCGACTACATGTTCTCCGCGGAGGTCTCCGGATACGCGCACGCGTTCGCGGCAGCGGCGATCATGGTCATCCTGATCACGCCGATCGTGCTGGTGCTGGTTCGTGCCCGCAAGACCGACCTGCCGGCCGGCGACACCCCGGTTCACATGGGCTGACTCGAGCCGTTCCTACTGTCGAGGTACGACCGCTGCGGCGTAGAAAAACCGCGCACGGCGTGACGCCGGTTAAGGTGCTGCGTGCGCATTCTCGTTCTGTGGGGCGCCCTTGCGGGCGTCGTGATCAGCTTGGTTTTCCTGGGTGTCGAGGGTTTCGCACTTTATCGTGATCAGAGCGAGGTGATCTACGACGGCGCCTACGCGCCGTTGCGTGGCGTCGAGATGACGAAGAGCTACTCGACCACCCTGACGCTCGATCACGCCGGCTCTGGATGGTGGAACGCGCTTCCGGTTCCCTGGTGGAGTTATCCGGTGATCGGGGGAACAGCCGGGGCCGTGGCGTCCGCTGCGGCTGGGTGGCGGGGACTGCGCATCACAGGACGTGGATGACGGTCGCCGTAGCGACAGGATCTCGCGACAACCACGTTTCCCCCTCTGAGAACTCCTCTTGCGGAGCCCGGCTCCGCGCACCTGTTCGAACCACATGACCCCGAGCGCGATGTGATTGCAGGACGTCATGCCTGCCCGGGTAGCTCGTCCGCGAAGTCGAACGAACACCCGAGCCGATCGGCGGCCTCGACACCACCCGCATCTCGCACCCAGGCGACACATGCCCCGGTCGCGAGCGCGAGATCGCGGCTGAACAGATAGCCATCGGTGCAGTCGTCGAAATGCGCGTCATGGTGCCATCTGTCGAGAACCAGTCCCTGCACGGAATGGTCCGCGAAGCGGAGCGTGTGCAGGATGCGGCGCGACCGGCGAACCATGACCACCCCGTCATCGAGGCGGTGCAGCTGCGCGGTGATGAGCTCGATGTCGTCGATCTCGTCGTCCGGGATGTCTGTGTTGGGTCCGAGATCGATGACGAGCCCGGCGGGTTCGTCCTGCATCGACTCGACGAGCCACGCGGTCATCGCGTCCCACTGGTCGACCTCGAGCAGGACGCCCGTCGGCGTTTCGAGACTGATCAGCAAAGCTGCGGCATCGATGACGGCGGCCCACACCTGCGTCGGCCCGTCGTCGTGGAAGAACACCCGACCAGTGTCGTCGACAAGCCCCGGCTGCTCGTTGAACAGAGACGTGTCAGTGGTGCCGTCGACATGGTGGGTGTGGATGGACCAGCCGCGCATGTCCTCATCGGTGACCACGACGTAGCGCGTGAGGAGATCATCCGATGCGAACTGCCAGCGTGGGAGCGTCATATCCGGCCCTCAGGCGTCGCTCAGTGCATCCGCAAGCATGTGCATCGCGACGGTGACCGAGAGTGCGCGGACACTCGCACGATCACCGGGTAGCCGCAGCGTCCGCGTGACGGTCGGTCGCCCCGTGACAGCGATGCCGAAACACACGGTGCCGACGGGCTTGCTTTCCGTACCGCCACCCGGTCCCGCTACACCACTGGTCGAGACGGCGACATCGGCACAGACGCGGTGCAGCGCTCCTTCGGCCATGCGAGCCGCCACGGGCTCACTGACGGCGCCGTGCTCCTCGATCATGGCGGCGGGAACGTCGAGTGAGCCAATCTTCACCTCGTTGGCGTACGACACCACACCGCCGACCACGTAGGCCGACGAGCCTGCCCGATCGGTGAGCCGTGCGGCGATCATGCCGCCGGTGCACGATTCCGCCGTCGCGATGCGGCGGCCACCGGATCGAGTCGCCACGATGTCGTCGATGGTGGATCCGTCGGTCGAGAAGATCTGCGCGCCATGGTGTTGCTCGATGAGTGCCAGTACGCCGGAGTAGGCGCCGGCCGCGGATTCCTCGTAGCGAGTGACCATCTCGAGTTCACCGCGCGACAGGCAGGTGGTGATCGCTAGATCGCCGAACCCGGCAATCGAGCTCTCTGCGGTGCGCAAGGTCGCGGCCAGGTCGGCCTCGGACAATTCGTAGGCCCGGATGGTGTCCTCGGTGACGGCTGTTCTCCGTGCGAGCATTGCGGCGACGGGTGCGCTCTCTATCGCTTCCGGCCACATCGACTGCAGTTCGGAGGGCGGGCCCGGAAGGATGAGGACCGTGGGGAGGGTGCCCGAGTCGTCGGCCATCGCCACGCCCGGTGCCGTGCCTGTCGGCGAGATCGACTGCGCTCCGGCGGGAACCATTGCCTGCTTGCGTACGCCGGCTCGCAGTGGTTCGGAGTCGGCGACGCTGCCGAGCCGACTGCGCCAGCGCTCGACGATCGCCGTGATGCGGCTTTCGAGGTCGACGTCGAGGTGCATCTCGCGGCCGTACAGCGCGGCGACGGTCTCGACGGTGAGGTCGTCCGCGGTCGGGCCGAGGCCGCCGGTCGTGATGATGAGGTCGACGTGCTGGTCGGCGAGGAATTGAACCTGGGCCTTCAGATCGGCCGGCCGGTCACCGCAGACAGTCAGGTGGGCGACGTCGACTCCCATCTGCAGGAGTTGCCGCGCCACCCAGGGGCCGTTGCGGTCGCTGACCCGCCCGGCCAGAACTTCGCTACCCGTGACCACCACACCCGCGCGCACTGCCATGGTTCGACACTACGGCGGCGGTGGTCACGGCCGATCGGGGGCCATGGCGCCCGACTCGCTCAATTGCACGGGTCCGATGCCCTTCTTCAGCGCCCAGAGCAGGAGCGCGCACCCCAGCCCGGACAGGACGAGGCCAGTCCCGAACATGGCGGCATAACCGAAGGCTTGGCCCACCACGCCTGCAGCGAGTCCGGCGATGCCTTGGGAGAAGACGACGGCGCAGGCGAGAAGGGTGTAATCGGTTCCGGCGTAGACGCGTTCGGAGGCGTCCATCATGAGGGCGAAGAGTACGACGGTCGCAGCGCCGCCGAAGACGTGCTCGCTGACGCTGGCGGTCACCACGAGGGCGAGCCCGCCGATGTCGAGTGCCGCGGCGACGTAGAAGCCGAGCGCGAGGGTTTGGGTGATACCGGCGACGAGCAGGGCACGTCGTCGGCCGAAGCGTGTTGCGTACCACGCGCCGAGGGCGGCACCGGCGAGCGCGGAGCCCGAGGCGACACCGCCTTCGAGGAGCGCGATCTGCCCCAGGGAGAGTCCGAGGTCGGAGAGGAACGGACCGACGAGGGCCGACCCCATCGAGTTGCCGAACTTGTAGGCGGCGATCAGGCCGATGAACGCCAGGACACCCGGTCGGCGCAGGCGAACCCACCATGTCCCGGCGAGGCGGACGGCGGTCGTCGACTCCGCGGGTCGCACATCCGCCCTGTCGAGTTGAGTCCGGAGCAGGAGGACCGGGATCGTGGACGCCACGATCAACGCGGCCATCGCGACGAACAGCGCGCGCCATCCCGCAAACGAGAACAGCCACAGCAGAACGCCGCCGCCGACGATCATGCCGATGCGGTACGCCCCGAGTTGGATCCCGTTGCCCACACCTCGGTCGCGTGCGTCGAGTAGCCGGACGGCGAGCCCGTCGGTGACGACGTCCTGCGTCGCGGACAGAACGTTCACGACGGCGATGCCGACGAACAGCCACTGCAGGCCGGACGTGAGGTCGAGGCAGGCCAGCACCAGCGCGACTGCCGCTGCGCCGAGTTGGAGCGAGAGCAGCCACCGTCGTCGACTCCCGTACCTGTCGACATAGGGTGCCCAGAGGAACTTCAATGCCCACGGCGCGAACAGCACTCCGCTCGCGCTGATCGCGACCAGGGAGTAGCCGGACCGCCGCAACACCACGGGCAGTGCCTGGGTGAAGAAGCCGAAGGGCAACCCCTGCGCGAAGTAGAGGGCGCCGAGCAACGCGAACGTGCCGCCGACGATGCCGGAACGGGGGACGCGTGCTCTGTCGGTAGTCGACACGGTGGAAGTCTGGCGCATTCACCGGCGTCCTGCTTCCTCACCCCACTGCGCCGGGGACACCGAGACCCGGAAATCAGACCTGTTTCCGCCGCCCGCCCTCGAAGTCGAGCGGGGCGGCCTGCAGATGCCGACCCCTCGGCGTCCCCTCTACCAGCTCCCCGTCCTGGACGACGACGGTTCCTCCGACGAGCACGGTGACGGGCTTCCCTCGAAGCGTCATGCCCTGATACGGCGTGTAGTCGGTGGCCATGTGGAGAGCATGGACGTCGACGGTCCACTCGACGTCCGGATCCCACAGTGCGATGTCCGCGTCGGCGCCGGGCATCAGCGTTCCCTTGCGAGGGAAGAGCCCGTTGGTCTTGGCGGGATTCGTCGACGTGAGCTCGACGAACCTGCTGGCGGTCAGGTTCGAGTCACGCACGTAGCGCGAGAAGATGACCGGCAGCCTGGTCTCCACTCCCGGTAGCCCGTTGGGCATGTGGCGGACATCGTGGCTGTGGACCTTCTTCTGCGCTGTGTCGTAGCAGCAGTGGTCGGATCCGATGGTCGTGATGTGACCGGTGAACAGGTGCTGCCCCAGTTCCTCGACTGCGACGGCCGACCTGAGCGGTGGACAGCACACGAACCGTTCGGGGTTCTCGCCGCTGTAGGCGCTGTCGTCCAGGATCAGGTGGTGCGCCACCGACTCCGTGAAGGCGACGAGTCCTCGGGTGCGCGCATCCGCCACCAGCTCGACTGCCGCCGCCGTGGACTGGTGCACGAAGTAGACGGGCGCGTCCTGAGACTCCGCGATCGCCAGAATGGCAGCAACGGCTGCCGTCTCGGCGATCTCGGGTCGCGTCATCGACATGTGGGCCGCGTCGATGCCCTCGGTGGCGGCCGCCGTCGTCTGCGAATCCGTGACGATGGCGTCCGACTCGCAGTGGATGATGACCATCCCACCCAGATCGCGAGTGGTCTGCATGGTCTTGAGAATGGTGTGCTCGTTCGCCATGGTCTCGCCGGCGTAGGTCGTGAACATCTTCACGGTGCGGATGCCGTCCTGCGCCATCGTGGCCAGCTGGTCCGCGGTCGTGTCGTCCCAGTCGACGACGCACGCGTGCAGGGCTGAGTCGCACAGGCCGTCGGTCGCCTTCTGCCGCTGTTGCTCCGCAGCATCGAGCGGGGACTGACCGGGCCGCGGGATCGCGAAATCGACGATCGTCGTGGTGCCGCCGAACACGGCAGCCGTCGTGCACTCGCGGTACGAGTCCAGCGACGTGAACTCGCCCGACGTGAAGCCGACGTGGCAATGCGGGTCGACGCCTCCGGGCATCACCAGCATCCCGCTGGCGTCGATGACCTCCGCTGCTGGGTCCACGTCGGCACCGGGAGCGAGAACGGCGACGACAGTGCCGTCGTCGATCAGGAGATCGGCCTGCCCGTGCCAGTTCGACTCGACGAGGGTTCCTCCTCTGATCACCTTCATCGCAGCGTCGCCCGGTATGCGAGCCACCCGCCGAGCTCACTGATGTCGGTGACATCCGAGCGGTCGAGCGCCTCACGGCGCATGCGCATCGAGAGGGAGCCACCCCCGTCGGCGAGTTCGATGACGCCGAGCTCGAGCTCCTCGGGTTCGCGGGGAAGAAGCTCTTCTCGGAGGACGTCGTACTCCACCTCGTACAGCTCACCGGGTACGGGATGCCCACCGGAGGACACGGGGTGCAATCCGGGGAATTCGTCTCGTACGGAGAAGAACTGGTACTTCGGTGCGGTGACCGCCGGGCCGAGCAAACGCGCCCGGTGAAGGGCGTCGTTGAGCGTTCCTCCGGACATCGCCTGTCCGTTGACGAACATCGTGACCAGTGCCATGGGTGCCTACCTTCCGTGTTCTGCGATCGAGGTGAGTCGAGCCGGTGAGAATTGGCTGACGTCAATGTCCGGCACTCGTCCGTGCACCATCGAGGTGAGCAGTTGCGCCCAGAGCGGCGCGAAGGTGAACGAGTAGGTGCCGCCGGCGACGTAGAACCCCGGTGCGCCGTCGACGGCGCCGATGACCGGCATCTCGTCGGGCGTCGTCAGTACCGGGCCGGTCCACGTGTCGACGAGGGGGAGCGCCGCGAGGGAGGGGAGCAGTCGCTCGACCTGTGCGAGATTTCCGGTGGTGCTCTCGGGCAGGGACGACGCAGCGTCGCTGTCGTGGAACGTGCCTGCCGGCCATCCACCGCCGAGCACGAGGCGACCCCGCCGATCCTGCTTGATCGACATGCCTTCCCCGACGTGCTGCACGAGGACGTCAAGGGTGTGCGGGGGTGCGGCGAGTGCGTGCATCTGCAAGGACGTCGGCCGAAGGTCCAACGAGATGCCGGCCATAGACGCGATGCCGGCCATCCACGGACCGGCGACGTCGATCACGGTAGGTGCGACCCACGTGGAGTCGGGAGTGGTCACCGTCCACAGGTCGCCGACTCGTTCCACACCCGTGACGGGAGAGTACGACCGCAGGACGGCACCCTCGGCCTCGGCCTGACGCAGTGTTGCGGGCCCCGCGAGGTCAGGTTCCGCGAATCCGTCGAGGGGACACCAGGTTGCGGCCTGGATGCTGGGTCCCAGTGCCGGCAACAGCCGGCGTGCCTCGGTCCCGGTCAGCACCTCGGTGGGGATTCCCGCAGTGCGTTCCCAGTCGTGTTTGGTCTCGAGTGCCTGTACCTGGTCGTCCGTCTCGGCGACCATGTATCCACCGCAGCGGTTGAGGCCGAGACCGGGAACGCTGTCGGCAAGGTCGTTCCACAGCGAGCTGGTGCGGTGCTGCAGCGGGAGGAGACGTCGGACGTCCACGGCTGCACCCTGGCCGGGACGTCGAGTGTGAATCGTCTGGATGTGAAGGTTGCCTGCGGTTGTCCCGGAGCCACCGGTGTTCGGTGCGGATCGGTCGAGCACGACGACGCGAGCGCCGGACCTCGTCAGTGCCAGGGCGGTCGCAGCGCCGACGATGCCGGCTCCGACGACGACCACGTCGAAGTCAGACTGCACTGCCCACTCCTGCTGTCCGGGATGCATCGGCGATTCCCGAGTCCTCGACGATCCGCGCCAGGTGGTCCAGCGTCGTCGGGTCTGTCACGGGCAACAGCGGTTCGCGGACGCTGCCGCCGGGTTGTCCGAGAAGGTTCATGACGGCTTTGAGCTGGGGAATGGGAGAGGCGTACACGCCGCTGTAGTCGGGATTGATCAGGCGTCCGGACAGCGCGCGGTACTTGTCGGCCCAGGACCGCGCGGCGGCCGCGTCGCGCGCAGCGACGGCACGGTAGAACGGCACGGCGAAGGGCGCGCCCACTCCGCCGCCGTCGATGTTGCCATCGCCACCCAGATCCAGCAGTGCGGCGAGTCCGCGGTGGTGAAGGAAACTGCCGAAGACTCGGACCGTGCCGGCCACCGCCTCGACGGTGTCGAGCATGGAGAGCCAGTTGCCGGTGCTGTCCTTGACGGCCACCACGTTGTCGAGCGCTGCGAGCTCGGTGAACAGCCCGGGCAGAGTGCCCATGTCGACAGCGACGCCACGTGGCCAGTTGTAGACCATGAACGGCAATGCCGTTGCGGCGCTCACGGATCGGTAGAAGGCGAGCAGTTCGTCCTTCGACGGATGAACGTAGGGCGGAGGTGTGGCCAGCACGCCGTCGGCGCCTGACGACTCGGCATGCCGCGCGAGTGCTGCGGAGTCGCGTGCGGTGTATGCGCTGACGCCGATGACGACGGGGAAGCGTCCGCGGACCGCGTCGATGGCGACCTCGGCGACGGTGCGCCGCTCGGCGTCACTCTGGCTGAACCACTCGCCGGTGCTGCCGTTGACGAGAACGCCGTCGACCTCGTGGTCGGCGTACAGGTTCATGAGAGAGGCCAGGGCATCCGTGTCGACTGCGCCGGCGGCGGTGAACGGGGTGGGTGCAGCAGGCCAGTAGCCGGACCAGGCGACGTCATCGCGGTTCATGAATACCTTTCGTGCGGCGTGGAAGCCGGACCGGGTCGATTCGATGGGATCGATTGCATAGACTGCCGTCGGTGAAGACACATCGTCAAGCCGGAAACGCACTTGTAACGAGCGAGGCTCGGCGTGGGAGAGTCTGTGCACGATCGGCGACGAGGGGAGAGGAGGGTCGATGACGGTCACTCTGGCTGACGTGGCTGCTGCCGCGGGTGTCTCGCGCAGCACGGCTTCTCGGGCGTTGAGCGGGTCGACGCTGATCTCGGCCGATACCCGACGGACCGTCGAGGAAGCGGCCCGAACACTGGGGTACCGACCCAACAGGGCCGCGAGTGCGCTGCGCTCCAACAAGTCGCATCTGGTCGGTCTCGTGATGAACAACCTCCTCAACGCGACGTTCCACACCGTCGCCGAGGTCGTGCACAAGAGATGCTTTGACAACGGCTTTCAAGTTCTTCTGTGCATCACCGATGCGGACCCGTCCCGCGAGCGAGACGTGCTCGCGATGCTGGGCGACCACGGAGTCGACGGGACCATCGTCATCGGGAGTGGGCGCAGCGCAGTCGAATCCAACGCGTTGCTGTCCCAGGGCCGGGCTGTTGTCAACGTGATCAGGTCTGTCCGGGGGAGCGCCGCACCCACCGTCCTCGCCGACGACCTGGACGGCGCGCGCGATGCGACCGCGCATCTCCTCGACCTCGGTCACCGACGCATCGGCTACATCGGCGGTCTCGAGGACGCCACCTCCGGCAGGGAGCGGTTCGAGGGCTACCGCTCGGCACTGGCGGACCACGGCATCGAGGTCGACCCGTCGCTGATCCGGAAAGGGCCGTTCACCACGGAATTCGGGGTCGCAGCAGTTGATTCGCTGCTCGACGAACCGTCCGGCATGACCGCGCTCTACGCGGCGAACCACGAGGCAGTGTTCGGGATTCTGCCCACACTCGTCGGACGAGGGGTGTCGGTGCCGAGCGACCTGTCGCTGATCTGCCACGAGGACATGCCGTGGCTCTCGTTGTGGCACCCGGCCGTGACCGTCGTCGACAACGGTGCCTCACAGCTTGCCAACGTCGCGATGGATCTCCTGTTCCAGCAGATGAGCGAGCCGTCGAAACCGGACGGCCGCACGTACCGGATCGGCGCCCGATTGGTCGAGCGCGCGTCGTGTGCGCCCGTCGTGAACTCGTGATTCACGAGGGCCGACGTTAACTTTCGTTGAAACACGTGTCGTCCGTGTTAACCACGTTGACGTGTTCGCGGAAACTCTGCGATGGTTCATGCAATCGATCCCATCGAGGTCGACCATCCCCGATCCAGACAGTCGCTGCGAACAGCAGTCGACACCGAAAGGTCTCCTATTCGCACGCTCATCGGAATTGCCGCCGCCGGCGTCCTGACCCTCGGCCTCGTCGGGTGCGGCTCCTCGTCGGAGCAGGATGCCGCGCCGACGGACTGCACGCCGACTCTCGGCGCAGCCGATCTCGCCGAGGAGGGCTCGCTGACCATGGCTACGAATGCCACCCTCCCGCCCATGCAGTACGTCGACGCCGACGGAGACGTGATCGGCATGCGGGTCGACCTGGGCAAAGAGATCGCCAAGCGGCTCTGCCTGACACCGAAGTTCGTCAACATCGAGTTCGAGGCCCAGATCCCCGGTGTACAGAGTGGTCGGTGGGACATGATCGACACCGGCATGTTCTACACACCCGAGCGCGCTGAGACCATCGATCTGGTGCCGTATGAGGTTCAGGCAGTGTCCATCTCGGTTCCGTCGGGCAATCCCGAGGGCATCAGCACGGTAGAAGACCTCGCCGGCAAGACGGTCGGTGTGGAAGCGCCCGGATACGAATTCGACACTCTCACCGCGCTGTCCGAACAGTTCGCGACGGAGGGCAAGGCGCCGCTGACCGTGCAGACGTTCAAGACGAATGCAGATGCCTATCAGGCGCTCTCGGCAGGACAGCTCGACGGAACATCGATCGTCGAGTCGGTCACCTCGTTCTACCAGGAGGACGGCCGCTTCGAGACCGCCATCGGCGGCATCAACGAGGCGCCCCTCGCCATGGGCTTCGCGAAGGGCAGCAAGTCCGCCGGTGAGGTCGCTCGCGTCCTGTCCGAGATGCGCGACGACGGTTACCTGCCGGACCTGTTCGAGCAGTACGACGTCAGCGGGTACGAGGGTGACATCGCCGTCAGCACCGGCCCGCTCGAGAGCTGAGAGGCTCCGACATGTGGTCGTGGGACGCGTTCTTCTCCATCCTTACCAGTACACAGTTGCTGGAGGGCGCCTGGGTGACCATCTGGCTCACCGTGGTCAGCATGATCCTGGGTCTCGTGCTGGCGGTAGTCGTCGCAGTCGCCCGGTCGTCGAAGTTCCTACCGTTCCGTGCGGTGTCGGGGTTCTATGTCTGGCTGATGCGAGGGACCCCGCTGCTCGTGCAGCTCGTCATCATCTACACCGGGTTGCCCCAGGTCGGCATCAAGCTCGGCGTCATCGAGGCGGCGCTGCTCGGACTGGTGCTGAACGAAGCTGCCTACCTGTCCGAGATCGTGCGATCCGGACTGCTGTCCGTCCCGACGGGGCAGACGGAAGCGGCACGTGCGCTGGGGATGTCGCCGACCAAGGTGTTCCGCGTCGTCGTGTTGCCCCAGGCGCTGCGCGTCATGATTCCTCCGCTCGGCAACAGCTTCAACGGCTTGTTGAAGACGACGACGCTGGTCTCGGTGATCTCAGTCCAGGAGTTGTTGCGCCGCACGCAGTTCCTGGTCCAGGTGAACTTCAGGGTGCTCGAGGGGCTGTGCGCAGCAGCGCTCTACTTCCTCCTGCTCACCACGCTCTGGGGTCTGATCCAGAAGCGCCTGGAAGTACGAGCCGGACGTGGATATGACAGGAATTACCGTCGCAAAGGGAGAACCGACATGGCAGCGCTCGACGACAGTGTCATCGACGCGGAGGCGGTGAACCGATGACCGATCAGGCGATCGCGAACCTGACGATGATCGACGTTCAGGACATGACCAAGGCGTTCAACGATCTCGTGGTGCTCGACGGCATCGACTTCCGAGTCGCGAAGGGCGAGGTGGTGCTTCTCCTCGGGCCGTCGGGAAGCGGGAAGAGCACGTTGCTCCGCACGCTCAACTGCCTCGAGACCATCGAGTCGGGGACGGTCCGGGTGTGCGGGGAACTGATGGGGTTCTCCGACGACGGCAAGCGGACACCACTGTCCGAGTCGAGCATCGCCCGGCAGCGCCACTACACGGGGATGGTGTTCCAGAACTTCAACCTGTTCCCGATGATGACGGCGCTCGACAACGTGGCCGCCGGCCCACGGCACGTGCTCGGAACCCCCAAGGACAAGGCGCGAGCGCAGGCTCAGGAGCTGCTCACACTCGTCGGACTTGGTGACAAGAGTGAGAACTACCCGTCTCAGCTCTCCGGCGGTCAACAGCAGCGGGTGGCCATCGCGCGAGCGCTCGCGATGAAGCCCGAGGTCATGCTGTTCGACGAGCCGACCTCAGCGCTGGATCCCGAGATGGTCAAGGAGGTCCTCGACGTCATGCTGCGACTGCGCGACGAGGGGATGACCATGGTCGTGGTGAGTCACGAGATGGGGTTCGCGCGAGCAGCTGCCGATCGCGTGGTGTTCATGAGCGACGGGCGCATCGTGGAGGATGCGGCGCCGAATGAATTCTTCGACAATCCGCGCAACGAACGCACGAAGCAGTTCCTCAGTCGAATGCTGTGAGTCACCGGCGCCCGACCTCCGCCGCCGGTCACGGCAGGTTACTCACCGGTAGCCTCCCGGACCGCCGGTGGAAGATCGTCGGCGCAGGTCAGGTTATGTCTCGAGACACATCGAGCCCGCTGGACCGGGGTCGCCACAACACAGCCCTGCACGACTAAAGTTGTCTCCGAGCCCACAAGGACAGACGACGTCGAGCAGACGGAAAACGAGGCAAGACCTGCAATGACTGAGAAAAAGCCGACCATCATCTACACCCTGACCGACGAGGCGCCCATGCTGGCGACTCACGCGTTCCTGCCGGTCATCCGCACTTTCGCCAGCGCAGCCGGGATCGAGGTGGAGTCGAGCGACATCTCCGTTGCCAGTCGCATCCTCGCCGAGTTCCCCGACTACCTGGACGAGGACCAGCGGGTGCCGGACAACTTGGCCGAGCTGGGCAAGCTGACGCAGCTGCCCGACACGAACATCATCAAGCTCCCCAACATCAGTGCCTCGGTACCGCAGCTGCACGCCGCGATCAAGGAACTGCAGGACAAGGGCTACAAGATCCCCGACTTCCCGGGCAACCCGAAGACGGACGAGGAGCGGGAGATCCGCGACCGCTACACCAAGTGTCTCGGTAGCGCCGTCAACCCCGTCCTCCGTGAGGGCAACTCCGACCGCCGCGCGCCGAAGGCCGTCAAGGAGTACGCGCGCAAGCACCCGCACAGCATGACCGAGTGGTCGCCGGCGTCGCGCACGCATGTCGCGCACATGCGCGAGGGCGATTTCTACCACGGTGAGAAGTCGATGACCGTCCAGGGCGACCGCGAGGTCAAGATGGAGCTCGAGACGAAGAGCGGCAAGACGGTCGTCCTCAAGCCGAAGGTCTCGCTGACCGACGGCGACGTCATCGACAGCATGTTCATGAGCGCCAAGGCGCTGGACAAGTTCTACGAAGAGCAGATGCAGGACGCCTACGAGACGGGCGTCATGTTCTCTCTGCACGTCAAGGCCACGATGATGCGGGTGTCGCACCCCATCGTCTTCGGTCACGCGGTGCGCGTCTTCTACAAAGACGCCTTCGCCAAGCACAACGAGCTGTTCGAAGAGCTCGGCGTCAACGTCAACAACGGCCTCTCCGATCTCTACAGCAAGATCGACACCCTCCCGGCGTCGAAGCGCGACGAGATCGTCGAGGATCTGCACAAGTGCCACGAGCATCGTCCCGAGTTGGCCATGGTCGACTCGGCACGCGGTATCTCGAACTTCCACTCGCCCAGCGACGTCATCGTCGACGCCTCCATGCCCGCGATGATTCGCGCCGGCGGCAAGATGTGGGGAGCCGACGGTCGTCCCAAGGACACCAAGGCGGTCAACCCGGAGTCGACCTTCTCCCGCATCTACCAGGAGATGGTGAACTTCTGTAAGACGAACGGCCAGTTCGACCCGACGACCATGGGCACCGTTCCCAACGTCGGCCTCATGGCGCAGAAGGCCGAGGAGTACGGCTCGCACGACAAGACCTTCGAGATCGAAGAGGACGCCGTCGCGAACATCGTCGACGTGGCGACCGGCGAGGTCATGCTCACGCAGAACGTGGAGAAGGGCGACATCTGGCGCCTCTGCATCGTCAAGGACGCGCCGATCCAGGACTGGGTCAAGCTCGCCGTGAACCGTGCGCGCGACTCGGGGATGCCGGTGCTCTTCTGGCTCGACCCGTACCGCCCCCACGAGAACGAGCTGATCAAAAAGGTGCGCACGTACCTGAAGGATCACGACACCGAGGGCCTCGACATCCAGATCATGTCGCAGGTCCGCGCGATGCGGTACACGCTCGAGCGCGTCGTCCGCGGTCTGGACACCATCTCCGCGACCGGCAACATCCTCCGCGACTACCTCACGGACCTGTTCCCGATTCTCGAACTCGGCACCAGCGCCAAGATGTTGTCCATCGTTCCTCTGATGGCCGGCGGCGGACTGTACGAGACGGGTGCTGGCGGTTCCGCGCCGAAGCACGTCAAGCAGCTCATCGAGGAGAACCACCTCCGCTGGGACTCGCTCGGAGAGTTCCTCGCGCTGGCCGTGAGCCTCGAGGACCTGGGCAAGAAGACCGGCGGCAAGGCGAACGTCTTGGGTAAGGCCCTCGACGCCGCGACCGGCAAGCTGCTCGAGGAGAACAAGGGCCCGTCGCGCACCACCGGCGAGCTCGACAACCGCGGCAGCCAGTTCTACCTCGCCAAGTTCTGGGCGCAGGAGCTGGCGAACCAGACCGAGGACGAAGAGCTGGCGAAGCACTTCGCGCCGCTCGCCAAGACGCTGGCCGATCAGGAAGAGGCCATCGTCAAGGAGCTCGGCGACGCGCAGGGTGAGCCCGTCGACATCGGCGGGTACTACTACCCGGATCCCGAGAAGGCAATCTCGATCATGCGTCCGAGCAAGACATTCAATCAGGCCCTGGAGTCTGCGACCAAGTAGTTCTCGACCATCTGGCCCATGCACGCGCGTCGTGCATGGGCCAGAGTCGTTTGTGGACTTTGGGCCCCGGAATCCGGGGTCTGAAGTCCACGATCAGGATCGACGCTCGAGATCCGCCGGCGTCGACGTGTCGAGACGACGACGATCGAGCGCCTCGATAAGTGCCGGCGCGTGAGAGTCCGGAACACAGAACTGTCCGTTCACCGGGACGATCAGTCCGAGGTCGACCATGGTTGCCAGTCGCACGAACACCCACGCGCTGACTTTCTCGATGTCGGTGTCGATGCCCGCGTCGAAAGCTTCGCCGTCATGGGCTGGGTCGTCGACCAGTGAGCGGACGAGGATGAACCACAGCGCCGCGCAGGCTGCGGCTATCTCCCGCTGCGGCGAGGCGTTCAGTGCGACAACGGGTTCCAAGCACGCGATGTAGGCCTCGACGAGACTTCTGCGTCGCCACTCCTCGCTCGGTGCCGAGAGCCAGTGATCGAATGCGTCTCCTGCTCGAAGTGTTCGATCCTCGTTGCGCAGGACGCCCACTCCCAACGCGGTCGCGATAACCACCTGGTACGTCACCGTCGACAGCAGTTCGCTGATGGTATCGCCTTCACCGGTCGGGCCGAGGGCGTCTCGAAGCTGCCTGCTCGAGCGCGGGTGTGCGAAGCAGGGGTCGGGAACGCTGCCGTTGTCTTCGCACCAGGCAGCAACCCGCCGGACGTGAGACGTCAGGGTGGTCGGACCGAGGGGTGCCGAGCGACGTCGCGGGACCGGTGCCATGCGTGGCGGGGAAACCCCGACCATCTCCGCGAGGTCGTTTGTCTGTGTCGGCGAAACACGTTCTTCGACAATGAATCGCGCGAAGAGATCGAGCGCATCGACAGTGTCGTCGGGTGACCACGGTGTGTGTCCGCAGTCGTCGGCGTACACGTCTGTGTCGAACAACTCCAGTGGTATGTCGGATCCCGCGACCAGGATGTCGTGTTCGCGCCTGGATCGGTCGACTGCAATCGCCGTCGAATATGCCGCCAAAGGGTCTGTGGTGCAGCCCGAGTTCACCAACCACTCGGCGAAACGTTTCAGCACGTCGTGCCAGCACAATGCCGGCCGTCTTTGCGCGGTGCGCTTTTCGGCCTTGGCCCTACGTTGGCTCTTACTCATCAGGTCCCCCCCATGATCGTGTGCTCGGAGAGTACGGCCGGCGTACGACAGGACCTGATAGTGGAAATCTGCCCCCGGAAACCGGGGTTCACAGTCCACGATCATGAGGTGGAAGACATGACGATGGAGCACGTGATCGGTCTGGAGAAGGCACTACTCGATCCGTCGACGCGCTCATCGCAGACTGAACTCGACCGACTGCTCGACCCGTCGTTCGAGGAGATCGGCGCGTCGGGTCGGCTGTGGACGCGGCGGGAGATAGTTGCAGCGCTAATCGACGCGCCCGAGTCCGAGCCCATCGAGAGCGCGAACTTCAACGGCCGGAGGATCGCCGACGACATGGTTCACGTGACCTACGAGACAAGGCACGAGGGTCGGCATGCGCGCCGGAGTTCGTTGTGGCGCCAGGTGGACGGTCGATGGACGCTGCTGTTTCACCAAGGAACTCCGATCCCGGATCCCGGCGGTCACCCACGAGCGGGCTACCGATATCAAGACTCGGTAACAGTCACAGAACGGTCGGTCTTTTTGTGCTTGGCGATGTCAGAGTGATGACCATGCGACAGACAACGCGTCGAGCGGCAATGGCCATAGCACTCGCGATCCCGGTGTTACTGGGGGTGGGCGCGGGAACGGCATCCGCTGCACCCCAGACGTCGATCTTGCAGGTGCCCGTCGTGACGGGTCTGGAGATCGGCCCGGTCAGCGTGCCCGGCGGGCTCATCCAGACCACGCCGATCAAGGCGACGGTGGGGGAGAGACCGGGCTCGGTCCGGTTCTCCGCCGCCGACATCAAGCCGTACTACTACCAGTACAACTACCGGTGGATGACGGTGCAGTGGCGCAATCTCTCGACGGGAGCGGCCGTCGCCGTCGACTTCCGCCACTGGGCCTCCGAGGATCTCTCGGCTGTCGATCCGAAGGCCGGCGCCCGAGGGCTCCCGCTCGACGTCGTTGCAGATACCGGACCCGGTCAGGTCGCCGTTGTGGTGACGCAGAGCCGCCAGTTCCCGGCGCCGTTCTCCGAGACGTTGTTTCCGGGACTGGGCCTTCTGACAGTCCCGTGAGGTTGACCGTCACTCGTTGTGAACCATCCCAAGCGCAGTGACCTGCTGGGTACTACTGTCACGCTGAGTCCGGTTCGTGGCAGAGCCGGCCCTGTCGAGGAGCGTGGTGGCGTGGCGTCGGTGTTCGCTCAGCGCGCCAGCTACCAACGGCAGGGAACCCGTTTCATTGGCGGACCGTTGCCGTTGTCGTCGGAACAGAAAGTGTCCGACGCGTTCGGCAAGAAACTCTCGCGCGACTACCTGTTCGTCGACGATCGAGAGTCCGACTTCATCGGTACCTGGCGTGGCAGTCGAGTGCAGCTGTACGCGGTGTCGCGCCGGGCCATCGAAGCGATCGTCAACCCGAAGATCGCCGGTGTGCATATCGATCGTGACACCGCCGCGCAGTATTCGTTCGGACAGCTGAGCCCCGAAGCGCTGACCTTCTCCTCTGCGCAACAGCCCCGTTTCCGCGACCGCAAACGCAACATGATCGTGGCGACGAGCGCCGGGTCCGCCCGTGCAGCGATGACGCGCGCACTGCCGACGCATGTTCGTGCGGACGACGACAGCATCGACCTGCGGCCGATCGTCACCGAGTGCGTCCGGACCGCTGTGGCGGAAGCAGTGTGGGGTGACGCGGCGACGACGGTGATCGACTACGTCGACGAGAGCGGCGCCCATGGGGCGCTGCCGTTTGCGGATGCGATGTACGACAACTTCTTACGGCTCCGACGCTGTGCGAACACCTAAGCCATGAGAGTCGAGCCACGGCTGCAACGGTGGACGTTCTCGCAGGAGCAACGGTGGATGCGGACCAACACTCGGACGCTTCTGCAGCACGCCTCGGCTCTGGCGGATACGCCGCTCGACGACACCATCGCCGGCCAGATCAGGCGGTTTCACGGCATCTCGGGGTTCCCGTCGACCATGGTCCGTGACGACACCACGACGTCCTTCATCGCCGGCGTCGACACGACGCGCACGGCCATTCTCGCCACGCTGAAGCATCTGCTCGATCCCGCCAACACGCAGTGGAATGACGCCTTCTCGGCTGTCCCCGTCGAGTCGTTGGGCGATTCTGCAGTGGTCCGCGCGTGCGTGATAGA
The DNA here is from genome assembly GCF_019836145.1 of Rhodococcus sp. BP-241. Taxonomy (NCBI): domain Bacteria; kingdom Bacillati; phylum Actinomycetota; class Actinomycetes; order Mycobacteriales; family Nocardiaceae; genus Rhodococcus; species Rhodococcus sp. BP-241. Next base: position 488,029 of record NZ_JABUEI010000002.1, read on the forward strand.
AGCGTTGCGCATCGACACCCCGGGGTCCGTGTTCAACGGGCGGGTGATCGACGACTGCCGCATCGCGCTCGGTGACGGCAGTATCGATCTGCACCGTAATACGCTGGTGATGCCGAACATTCACGCCCTGCACGCGGTGTACGGCCCGACATTCGATCCGAACCGGATACTGAACGCCCACGCGACGGATCACGTCGCCCCGCTGGTGATCCCCTTCGGCAAGGGTCCGAGATCGTGCCCTGGCAAGTCGTTCGCGTCGTCGATGATCGCGGTGTTCGTGCACGACTTCCTTCAGGCGCACCCGGACGCCGCGGTGGACACGACGCACCCGGACAACGCCTATCCGATCCACACGGCATCCGCGCATGGTCTGCACGTGTCGTTGCGTGGCTGAGGTGTCAGGTCATCAGTGCGGCGGGAGCCCACGACGGCCATGACGGGTCCCCAACCAGTCGACCATGGTCGTAACGAGCGATAACGCGAAAGGGGTTGCTTGCGTTGGTATTGTCGTAGGCGCGGGCATTTTCGACGACATCGATCGCGGATCGGACCAAGGGCCACAGGCGCACGTATCGCTCACGCACCTTTGCCTCGGGCACGGAATGACCGCCGATCTCGACGCGGTTGACGACGCGGGCTACGGCCAGGTCGACCGGAATGGCGACGATATGAAGTGTGACGAGGTACCCGGCCTCGTTCGCCGTCTCGATCAGATCGAGCTTCGACGGATGCGAGAAGACTGTCTCGGTGACGAACGACGCGGCCTGTGCGAGTAAGGCCACCCGCTGTTCGGCGGCCAACCTCGATGCGTCGTACGCGTGCGCTTGTTCGTCACCGGGCCAGTTCTCGGTAGCGATCTCGTCGGCGTTAACGAAGGGAAGATGAGTGACGGGCGCCAGCACCCGAGCAAAGAAGGTGCTCTTGCCGGCGCCGTTCGGGCCGGCAAGCAGGTGCAGGACCGGGTCGCGGGTCATTCCGTTAGGGACGATGCTCGATCACAGCGCCGTCTTCGTCGCATTCGACGAAGGCCCGTCCTTCTGCCTCGAATTCGCTGCGCAGATCCAGGCCTTCTGACATCGCGTCGATTCGCTCGGACCATTCCGCGCGTACGACTGCCTGCTCTCGCGGGGTGAGCGCGTCGTAGTTCTGCCGACCTGCCAATACCCCGGCGATGTCGCGTGAGGCTATGTGATGTGAGGCCTCGATCTCACGCCCGACCAGTGCCCAGTGTGCAATTTGTTGGGCTGCGCTCCGGCTCGACGCACTGCCGACCAGCTTCGCCGATGCATACAGTTCATCGTCGACCCGTAGCGATGACGTCGTACCCATGAGCTGCTCCGTTCGTTGTCGTGCACCTAGTGTAGCAATCTGCCACAGCTATGTACTGCCGGATGATGACTAGCTGTCAGCAGTAACCCGAGCCGCCAGGAACGCTTCCGGATCGATCAGATCGGCCTGACCGACGATCGATCCCAGGTCGGCGATTCGCTCCACTCCGGTCAGCACCATCTCCTCCTCGACGGTCCCCTCGGCGTAGCCGTAGTAGCAGGTGGACGTCGTGTGGTTGTGGTCCTTGTCGATGCGGTTGGCGCGGCCCTCGATCTGGCGGATATCGATGGGTGTCCACCGAGGGTCGTGGATCAGCGTCACCCGCGGCGCGAGCGTGGACGTCGTGCCTTCGGGCAGCAGCATCTCGTTGGTGTGCAGGTTGATGGCGCTCGTTGTGGTCGACACGATGACGGTCGCGTCCCCGGTTTGGAAGCGCCGGATCTCGGCCTCCTGCTCCGGACTGCTCATGCTTCCGTCGACCACCGCAACGGCAAGCCCGCTCTCGCGCAAGTCGTCGGCGAGAGCGGCGACGGACTCGCGGTAGAACATCGACACGAACACCTGGTTGCCGGCCTTCACCCACGTGCGCACTTGGTCGGCGGACGCGGGAATGCGGAGGTACGAACACTTCTGGCGGAACCGCAGCGTTGCAGCGCGAACACTCGGATTCTTCTGCAGCACCCGTTTGCCGCCGGACACCTTCCACATCGGCAGACCGACCTCCTTGCGATAGTCGACCCATGCAGAGTTGTACAGCCGCTTCTGCGCGGCGGTCAGTTCTTGCCCGAGCGGTTCACGTGGTGTGGGCGGGGACGGTCGCGAGATCGACCACGGCACAGCACCTCCCGACAACCACCCGTGCACGGCGGCGATATCGCGCTCGCGACGGGCAGCATCCTCCGGCTCCCAGCGCCACGTGGCCAGCCCTGTCGACGCCTTGCCGGCCTTGATCGCGAAGCCGGACTCTTCGAGGAAGTTGGCCCACTTCACGGTGAGGGCGTAACCGAGCTGGTCGTCGTCGCCCACGATTTCGACGCCGCGTGACTGCTCGATCGCGCGCGCCATGTACGCGAAGTGCAGCGGCTGGTAACCGGGGGTCGCGGACATCCACACCACCGACCGCGCGGCTTCCTGATAGCGCCACACGATCTGCGACTGCTGCGATTCGATGTTCATCAACGCATGGCACTCGTCGGCGATAACCACGTCGATCTCGAATCGCAGTTCGCCGAGCGTGATGGTTCGCTTGTTCTGTGTCCGTTTGCGTTTGCCCAGATCGGTGTCGGGTGGGACGGACAGCAGCTTCTTCGTCGACTGGTAGGTGACCAGGAGCCAGCGCTTACGGTCGGAGGGCTCGATGTCGGCTTCACTGTCCGCGATCGTGCGACGCCATCCGGGCAGCGCACCCTTCGGTGCGACGACCAGGACGGTGCCGATCTCGGCGGCAGACATCTGCCGCACGGCCTCGCACACCGACAGGGTCTTGCCCAAGCCGGTGGAGTCCATCTGCGCGAAGTACGGGAAGCCCTCGTCGAGGGCAGTGAGGTGCCGACGGACCGATTCGAGCTGGGTGTCGCGAGGGAGCAGGGAACGGGCATGCACGGTCTCCGGGCGCCAGGTCTCGTTGGCATCATCCTCGAGCCACCGCTGCAGGCTGTACGGCATCGACTCGTACGGCTGCAGGTACTCGGGCAACTCGGTGCCGTAGTACGCGAACACTCGTGGGCCGGGGTACCAGCGCGCCCCCGCAGCGCTGGCTGCGGAGCGGTCCTCGAAGGGAACATCCAGCACCCACACACGCTCGCCGGCGTCGGGCACGCGCAGGTCGGGAGCTGCGGTCTTCTTCGCCGGTGCGCGGCGCTTGGTCGGCTTCTTCGCAGTTCCGGCGAACTTCCGGGCTGCGCTGCTCTGACCGGCCTTCACGGTGCGAGTCGTGGTGGAGCGTCTACGTGGTGGCATCGGGAACATCCTCTCCGATCGCAACTGATGGTCACGACAAGGGTCGTCGGCGGGAGTGGGGTCCTGTGCCGTGGGAACCAGGCACTGCCGAGAGTGGCATCGACGTCCGACACCGTCGACAAGGTTGGATACGACCGCGCCATATCCAACCTTGTGGCCATAAGGTTAGGTATGGCCCGATGCAGGGGCCGGTAACTCAGTCCCTGCGTTGCTCACCACGCCAGGGACGTGGTGGGCTCAGCGACTGGTTTCCCTGGTGTGACACAGCCAGTGCACAGAGTAATTAGTGAAATGTGTGAGTGAACAATCGAGGCCGCATCCGTGTCAGTGCGCACTGCTAGGTTGATGTTGCCTCCACTCGGACGGCAACCCCCTCATTGTTTCAACCGGGAGACGCATGCCTGAAAAGAAGATTCTGTACGTCGATCTAGACAACACGCTGGTCGACTTTCAATCCGGTATCAAGCGACTACACCCGTCCGAAATCGTCGGGCTCGAGGATGACCTGGACGAGGTTCCGCGCATCTTCTCGCTCATGGATCCGATCGACGGCGCTTTGGACGCCTACAGGCTGCTCGCGGAACATTTCGATACGTACATCTTGTCCACTGCCCCGTGGAAGAACGCCCAGGCGTGGCACGACAAGGTCAAGTGGGTGCAGTGGCACCTGGGCTACGAGTCGGGGTCGGTGGCCTACAAGCGCCTCATCCTCTCTCACCACAAGAATCTCAACCGGGGTGACTTTCTGGTGGACGATCGAGGTGCCAACGGTGCGAAGGAATTCGAGGGTGAGTTGATCCCCTTCGGTACCGAGAAATTTGCGACCTGGGACGATGTGACCAACTATCTTCTCCCGCTGGCGTGACCGGCGATAGAGGCCTGTTCGCCGAATTGTCCGCCACTGCGGAACTTCTCAGCAGGACGGGCGACCTCGACGAGCCGAGCGCACCGGCCCCCTGGCTGGTGAGGCAGGTCCTTGCATCGCAGCGCGATGACGAGCAGTTGGCCCACTGGACGTCGTCGACGGTGATCGACGACAACGTGCAGGCACCGGTGTTCGACGAGGCGACCTTCGCCTGGCTCCACAGAGGGCTGACCGATGTCTACGACTTCCCCATCGGCCATGCGGGACTGATGCACACGTACGGCTATCTGCTGTCGACAGTGGTCACTCCGTACGGACTGAAACGTCAGAGGTGGCTCACGAGCGACCTGGCCGTCGCCTTCGGCAAGGAGCCCACTCACCTTCAGCCGACGGCATCCGAGACCCCTCTGATGGAGCGCGTCGCATCCACGGTCCTGCCGGCGCTCAGCGATCCGGTCGGAACCACACGCGTCGTCCTCGCCTTCGACGAGGTGGTCGACACCGCCAACGCGATGCGCACCGTCTACGTCGCCGATGCTGGAAGCGGTTCCACCGCAGTCGTGTACGGACTGGTGACGAGCTCGAAGACCCAGATCGTCTCGACCTTCCCGGTCCAGCCCTTGACGCAGGAGTGGGCGCGGACTCGACTGAGTGAGCCGACCCGGTACCGCTTCAACTACGCCCCACCCACAGCTCCACCGGGAAGCGCCTTCGACGGGTCGACGGAAGTGCTCGTGTCCCGCGTCTGACGTTGTTGCGTCAGCCGACCTCGACGACCTCCAACGCACCGTCTGCATGCGACCCGCGCAGCCGCTTCTTGTCGAACTTGCCGACACTCGTCTTCGGCACCTCGTCGATGAAGGTCCAGCGTTCCGGCAACTGCCAGTGCGCAACTCGGCCGTCGAGGAAGTCGCGGAGCTCCTCCGCGGTCACGGTCTGACCCTCGCGCACGACGACGGCGACGAGTGGTCGCTCGTCCCACTTCTCATCGGGCACACCGATGACCGCGGCCTCGCGCACAGCGGAATGCTCCATGACGTGGTTCTCGAGCTCGACGGACGAGATCCATTCCCCACCGGACTTGATGATGTCCTTCGACCGGTCCGTCAGCGTCAGGTATCCGCCCTCGGAGATGGTGCCGACATCGCCGGTCCGCAGCCACCCGTCGTCGAACTTGTCGGACGCGTCGCTGCGGTAGTAGCTGCCCGTGATCCACGGCCCGCGCACCTCGAGTTCGCCGACGTGTGTGCCGTCCCAAGGCAAGACGGTGCCCGAATCGTCGACCAGGCGAGCACGGACAGCGGACACGAAACGTCCCTGAGTGCAACGCACGTCGAACTCGTCTTCCGGAGACAGTCCGACGTCGGGGCGCCCGGACGTGCCGAGCGGCGACGTCTCCGTCATGCCCCACGCCTGGGAGATGGGAACGCCGTACTTCTCGTGGAACGCCCGCATCAGGCTCGGCGGGCACGCGCTGCCGCCCACGGTGACGTCGCGCAGGCTCGACAGGTCCGCCGGGTGGTCCTCGAGGTGGGCGAGCAGTGCCTGCCAGATGGTGGGGACGGCGGCGGCCGCCGTGGGTCGCAGCGTCGTCATCATCTCTGCGAGCGGCGCCGGCTGCAGGAAGCGGTCCGGCATGATGAGCGACGCCCCCACCATCAGCGCGGCGTACGGCAGTCCCCAGGACATGGCGTGGAACATCGGCACGATGGCGAGCACGGTGTCCGACTGCGCGAGCGCCATGGCATCGGTCATGCAGACCTGCATCGAGTGCAGCCAAATCGATCGGTGCGAGTAGACGACGCCTTTCGGGTCACCGGTGGTGCCCGAGGTGTAACACATTGCTGCAGCGGATCGTTCGTCGAGCTCGGGCCAGTCGTACTCGTCGGGGTGGCCTGCGAGCACGTCCTCGTAGCCCAGCACCTCGATGTGGTCCGGTGCCTGCACCTGTGCGGGGTCGGCGCCCACGACGACGAGGTGCCGCACGGTCGTCATGGTCGGCAGGAGCGGCGTCAGCAGGGGGAGCAGGCTGGCGTCGGCGATGATGACGCTGTCCTCGGCGTGCTCGACGATGTACGTGAGCTGCTCGGGGAACAGACGGATGTTCAGCGTGTGCAGCACGGCACCCATGGCAGGCACGGCCATGTAGGCCTCCATGTGCTGCGAGTTGTTCCACATGAAGGTGGCGACGCGCTGGTCCCCGTCGATCCCGAGCGCTCGAAGACCGTGGGCGAGTCTGGCGGCGCGTCGACCGAGCTCGGCGAAGGTGATGTTCGACGGCCCCGCCTCGCTCCACGTGGTGATCGTCGCCGATGCGTGCATCGACGTGCCGTATCGAACGAGCTGGCCGATGGACAACGGGGTGTCCTGCATGGTGCTCTTCATGACTCTCCTGCCGGTCGATCCGCAAGGCGCACGACCTACGTGCCCTGTGTCACATTGTGCACACTGCGGCTCGGCAGGGACCCGATATCAGTCCTTGTAGTAGACGACCTGGTGTCCGGTGGCGAGGAGAGTGCCGCTGGTGCTCCACAGCTCGGCGGTCTGGTCGAAATAGCCCTGATGGAATCGTCGTGCGTGCGCGGTCCCGAGGACGTACCCGTCGGACTGCGCCGCCAGATCCTCCGCCGTCGCGAAGTAGTGCACGGTGAGCGAGATGGTTCCGGCGGCGACGTACTTCCCGCGCCGCTGGAAGACCCGCGGGTAGAAGATATCGCTCATCGACGTCAGGGACGCGAAGTCCATCGGGCGCGGGGGAGAGTCCCGGACCCACAGCCTCGCAACGGAATCGGCGGACTCCGTCTCGGTCAATGCGCCGGCGGTGAACCGCATCTCGTAGTTGTTCGCCCAGGCGATGAACTCGGGGAAGTCGATCGTGTCGACGTCCGCGGGGTCGGGCATCGCGGGCGGCGACGACTCGAGGGCGTCCCAGGTGGTGCGGCGCGTACCGAAGACCGCGGTCGCGGTGGTGGCGACCGTGCCGTCCTGGCTCAGCTCCAGGTACCAGTGCTGGTTGCTGCGATTCGTCCGCACGGCGCGAGTGGAGATCTCGAACTCGCCCTCGGCGATGGGCCCCGCGAAGTTCACGGTCAGCGTCACCGGGTCGCCCAGTCGATCGGGATGAAGCTCGACGGCCCGGACCAGCGTCGCGGCGGTGAGCCCGCCGAAGGGGCCGACCATGTTGTTGTACGGCGCGGAGGTCCGGCCGCGGTAGCGACCGTCGCCCAAAGGCTCGAGGGTGAGGCCGTCGTCGAAGGCGTGCGATCCGGGGTGAGTCATGAGTCGTCCTGATTCGGTAGTTGTATGCACCGAAGCATAACGGTGGTCTGAGCGGGGTGGCGACACCGCGGATCGACCGGCGCATTCTGTTAGCGCTAACACGTCGCAAAGTCCAGTTCGGAGGACCCGTTGACATCGTCGATGTTATCGCTCACACTCGCTGGGCGGTGTGATTCACACCACTCGACAGCAGCATGATCCGCAGCACGGCGAATCGAATGCCGTCCCTGCCGACCAGCCACCACCCGAGGAGACACGATGAAGTTCCGACACCTACCGGTGGCTGCGGCCGCGGTGGCGATAGCGATCACGGTGACCGCGTGCGGGTCCAGCACGAAGACTGCCGACGTCGCCCCCTCGGCGGGAGGCGACACGGCCGGCGCTCTGATCGGCGTCACGATGCCGACGAAGTCGTCCGCCCGGTGGATCGCCGACGGCGACAACCTGAAGAGCGCGCTGGAGTCGAAGGGCTACAAGGTCGATCTGCAGTACGCGGAGAACGACATCCCCACCCAGGTCAACCAGATCGAGAACCAGATCACCCAGGGCGCAAAGCTGCTGATCGTGGCGTCCGTCGACGGCACCGCCATCACCACGCAGCTGCAGGAAGCCAAGGACAACGGCATCGGCGTCATCGCGTACGACCGCCTGATCCGCAACTCGCCGAACGTCGACTACTACGCCACCTTCGACAACTACAAGGTCGGCGTCGACCAGGCCACCTCGCTGCTGGTCGGCCTGGGCCTGAAGAACGAGGACGGCACCGACAAGGCCGATGCCCCCGCCGGCCCGTTCAACATCGAGGTCTTCGCTGGGTCGCCCGACGACAACAACGCCACGTTCTTCTTCGACGGTGCCATGGAGACCCTGAAGCCGTACCTGGACAAGGGAACCCTGAAGATCGGCAGCGGTGAGTCCGACTTCGAGACGGCCGCAACCCTTCGGTGGGACCCGGCGACCGCCCAGAAGCGCATGGAAGACCTGCTGACCAAGACGTACTCGTCGGGCCAGAAGGTTCAGGGTGTGCTCTCGCCCTACGACGGCCTGTCCATCGGAATCCTGTCCGCGCTCAAGAGCAACGGATACGGAACCGCCGGTCAGCCTTACCCGATCGTCACCGGTCAGGACGCCGAGGTCCCGTCGGTCAAGTCGATCATCGCCGGTGAGCAGTACTCCACCATCTACAAGGACACGCGCGAGTTGGCAGCGGTCACGATCCAGATGGCGCAGGCGGTGCTCGACGGCCAGACGCCCGAGACTAATAACACCACCGACTACGACAACGGCGAGAAGGTCGTTCCCGCCTACCTGCTGCAGCCCGAGATCGTCTACAAGGACAACTACGAGAAGCTTCTCGTCGAGGGCGGCTACTACACCCAGGATCAATTGAAGTGAGTTCGGTGATGACGAGCCAGATCTTGGAGATGCGCGGGATCACCAAGACGTTCCCGGGTGTGAAAGCGCTGCAGGATGTCACGCTGACGGTGGAGCGTGGCGAGATCCACGCGATCTGCGGCGAGAACGGCGCAGGAAAGTCCACGCTCATGAAGGTCCTGTCGGGCGTGTATCCCCATGACACGTTCGACGGCGACATCGTGTTCGACGGCGAGTCCTGCGAGTTCTCCGACATCCGGAGCAGCGAGTCCAAGGGCATCGTCATCATCCACCAGGAACTCGCGCTCAGTCCGTATCTGTCCATCGCCGAGAACATCTTCCTCGGCAACGAGCGGTCCAAGCGTGGGTTCATCGACTGGAACCGCACCAACTCCGAGGCCGCAGCCCTACTGAACCGTGTAGGGCTGCGGGAGAACCCGGTCACCGTCGTCAACGACCTCGGTGTCGGAAAGCAGCAACTCGTGGAGATCGCCAAGGCGCTGTCCAAGGACGTGACGCTCCTGATTCTCGACGAACCGACTGCAGCACTGAACGACTCGGATTCCACCCATCTCCTCGACCTGCTGCGCGGTCTGCGGGACGAGGGCATCACGTGCGTGATCATCTCGCACAAGCTCAACGAGATCGCGGCCATCGCCGACCGGACCACGATCATCCGGGACGGTCGGACCATCGAGACGCTGGACATGCGCAACCCGGATGCCACCGAGGATCGCATCATCTCGCTCATGGTCGGCCGCGATCTCGAGCACCGCTTCCCGCCGCACGAATCCACGGTGGGAGAGGAGGTGCTGCGGATCGAGGACTGGACCGTGCACAGCCCCACCCAGCACGGTCGGACCGTCGTGGACAAGGCGAATCTGACGCTCCGTCGCGGGGAGATCGTCGGTCTCGCCGGTCTGATGGGTGCCGGCCGCACGGAACTGGCCATGAGCGTCTTCGGGCGCAGCTACGGCACGGACATTTCCGGACGGTTGTATAAGTACGGCAGAGAGATTCACGTCAAGTCCGTCAACGACGCGATCGAGCACGGTCTCGCGTACGCGACCGAGGATCGCAAGCGTTACGGCCTCAATCTGATCGACGACATCAAGCGCAACATCTCCACCGCGGCCCTGGACAAGTTGGTCGCACACGGATTCGTCGACGACAACCACGAGTACGAGGTTGCCGAGGGCTTCCGCAAGAGCATGAACATCAAGGCTCCCAACGTGGAGGCCGTCGTCGGCAAGCTGTCCGGCGGCAACCAGCAGAAGGTCGTGTTGAGCAAGTGGATCTTCAGTGATCCGGACGTGCTCATTCTCGACGAGCCGACGCGAGGAATCGACGTCGGCGCCAAGTTCGAAATCTATTCGATCATCAACAGCCTCGCCGATGCAGGCAAGGCCGTTCTCGTGATCTCGTCCGAGCTGCCCGAACTGTTGGGGCTGTGCGATCGGATCTACGCGCTGTCCGCAGGCCGCATCACCGGTGAGGTGACTCGGGAGGACGCGACGCAGGAATCTCTCATGCATCTCATGACCCGTGGAACAGGAGTACTTCGATGAATCAGCTGTCGACCGTCCGGGGGCTGCTCACGCGAAACCTCCGCCAGAGCGGAATTTTCATCGCCTTCGCGTTGATCATCCTGCTCTTCACCGCGCTCACCGGTGGACAACTTCTGGTGCCGCAGAACATCAGCAACATGGTGGTGCAGAACTCCTACATCCTGATCCTGGCCATCGGCATGGTCGTGATCATCATCGCCGGCCACATCGACCTGTCGGTGGGATCGGTGGTCGCGGCCACCGGCGCCATCGCGGGTGTCCTCATGGTTCAACAGAACGCGCCATGGCCGCTGGCAGTGCTGATCACGCTGGTCGTGGGCGGACTGATCGGAGCGTGGCAGGGCTACTGGGTCGCGTACTTCGGCATCCCCGCGTTCATCGTCACGCTGGCCGGCATGCTCGTCTTCCGCGCCGTCACCCTCATCGTGCTGGGCAACCAGGGCATCGGGCCGTTCCCCGGACCGGTGCGGACACTGTCCAACGGCTTCCTCCCCGGATTCCTCGGCAACGTCGGCCTCGGCCCCCTGGGCGGAGCCGACATCTTCACGCTGCTGGTCGCCATCGCTGCCATCGTCGGAATCGTGTTCAGCCAGTGGCGGACCCGCATGGGCCGGCAGAAGTACGGCCAGGTCGTCGATGCGTTGCCGCTGTTCGTCGCCAAGCTCACCTTCGCCGGACTTCTCGTGCTGGCGATCGCCGTGCAGCTGGCGCGCTTCAAGAACCTGCCGTACGTGTTGATCCTCCTCGCGGTACTGGTGATGGGGTACTCGACACTGGCGGGCAAGACCGTGTTCGGCCGGCACGTCTACGCCATCGGCGGCAACATCCACGCCGCATCGCTCTCCGGCATCAAGGTCAAGCCGGTCACGTTCTGGCTGTTCGTGAACATGGGTGTCCTGTCGGCCCTGGCGGGAATCATCTTCGCCGGCCGACTGAACCAGGCAGGCCCCACCGCAGGCAACGGATTCGAGCTCGACGCCATCGCGGCCGCGTTCATCGGTGGCGCAGCCGTGCAGGGTGGCGTCGGGCGTATCGTCGGTGCACTCACCGGCGGACTGATCATCGCCGTCATCAACAGCGGGATGTCCCTCATCGGATCGCCCAGTGAGCGAGTCCAGTTGGTCAAGGGCCTCGTCCTTCTCGCGGCCGTCGCCTTCGACATCTGGACGAAGCGTCGAGCCGCCAGCGGACGCGGGGGTGGACCGGACAAGGCCGAGAAACCGGCACCGTCCACTTACATGGGTCTCCCGGTTCCGGCCGAGATGTTGGGCGGTTCCACCGACACGAAAGCTGCCCCCACAGCCACCGCGTCGCCGCCCGTGTCGAGGTAGATCGGCGCGGCGGGGCCGAACCTGCGATCCTGGACGACGGACGAGTGAACTGGGGGGACTGTGACGCCGATTCGAGGGCCCGCCATGACGGACGTGGCCAAGCTTGCCGGGGTGTCCCACCAGACCGTCTCGCGGGTGATCAACGGTCACCCCCATGTCACCGACGCGACCAGGGCGCGGGTCACGCAGGCCATCACCCAGCTGGGCTATCGGCCCAACATCGCGGCTCGGGCTCTGGTCACGGGAAGCAACCGCACCATCGGCATCGTCGCGACGGGAGTTGCTCTGCACGGACCGGTCTCGACGCTGTACAGCGTCGAGCGGGCCGCCCGGCACGCCGGCTACTCGGTGCTGGTGGGGGTTCCGACCTCGCTGGAGGAGGACGCCATCAACGCGTGCGTTCGGAGTCTGCACAAGCAGGGTGTCGACGGGGTGGTCGTGGTCGCGCCACTGCGTACCGACAACGGCGACATCGCGGGGCTGGCCGGCGAACTGCCGCTCGTCGCGGTCGAGGGATCGCCCGCCGGAGATCTCGCGGTGGTGTCCGTCGACCAGGTCCTCGGAGCGAGGGACGCCACGTCGCATCTCCTGGAACTCGGGCACCGAGAGGTGTGGCACGTGGCCGGGCCTCTGGGGTGGTACGAGGCCGCGGACCGGGTGAGCGGGTGGCGGTCGGTGCACGAGGAGCGGGGGATCGATCCGCCGCCGATGATGAACGGGGACTGGACCGCCCGGTCGGGCTACGCGGCCGGCACCGTCCTCGCGCAGATCAAAGGTGTCACCGCCGTGTTCGCAGGAAACGACTCCATGGCGCTCGGAGTGCTGCGCGCGCTCGACGCCCACGGGCGGCGGGTTCCCGAGGACATCAGCCTGGTCGGTTTCGACGATGTCCCCGACGCCGAGTTCTACTCACCGCCGCTCACCACGATCCGCCAGGAATTCAGCGAGGTGGGCGTCCGGAGCGTCGAGATCCTGCTCGAGCAGATCGAGTCCGGGAAGTCGAGCACCCGACGCTTCAGCATCGCCCCCAGCCTGGTCACCCGAGCGAGCACGGCTGCGCCGGCCGACTGAGGAGCGGCCTCGGCACGTCCCGGCCCGTCCGATCGGAAACGACTCGCGCTGTCGGAACCGGCAGGTACGTTCTGATTCGTCGCGCTCGACCGGCGGCGTCGAACGTACGAGGGAGTGCCACAGATCGTGACCGTGACGGACACAGAACTGATCAACACAGTGACTCAGGCCCTGACGGACGACGCGTCTGTCACCGACGAGGTCGCGTATGTCGTTCTCGCGGCGCTGGAGGGCGACGCCGAGCTCGCCAGCGAACTTCACGGAATCGTGGAACACGAGGCGCTGCAGCCGGACTCACCCGCGTCCCAGGACGGTCCCGTCGGGGCATTCGTGTCCTCCATCGAGGTGACCGGGTTCAGGGGCATCGGTCCGACGTCGAGATTGTCCCTGGTACCCGGGCCTGGCATCACGGTGGTGTCGGGACGGAACGGATCCGGCAAGTCGAGTTTCGCGGAAGCACTGGAGTTCGCTCTCACCAGCAAGTCGTACCGCTGGAGTGCGAACAAGAAGAGCGTCGTGTGGGCGTCGTCCTGGCGCAACATGCACTACGACGGCGAGGCGTCGATCCGTGTGGGGCTGACCATCGACGGGCGACCCGAGACCACGGTCGGTGTCGACTGGTCCGCTGGGGCGGAGCTCGACGATGCCGCATTCTGGGTTCAGGAGAAGAAGGCGGCGAGGTCGACCGGAACGGACACCCTGGGGTGGCGCGACGCACTCGATTCCCATCGACCGATTCTGTCGTACGACGAGGTCGGCCGGATGTTCGAACAAGAACCGTCGGCCCTCTACGACGCCATTGCGAAACTACTGGGTCTCGACGCGGTGGCGGCTGCAGAGAAGCGCTTGGCCGAGAGGCACGGCGAGCTGAAGAAGCCGCGCACCGCAGCGACCCAGTCGAAGAAGTCGGTCAAGGCGGCAGTCGAAGCGTCGAGCGATCAACGTGCCGCTGCGGCATTCCAACAGCTCCGCAAGCACAAGCCCGACCTCGACGTCGTCGCGGGCATCGCGACAGGTTCCGAGGCGGCGTCGTCGACGGTCGTGGCGGCCCTGCGGCGTCTGGCCACACTGCGGACGGCTGAGATCAGCGACATTGACCGGACGGTGTCGCGGTTCGAGCGCGCCCGAGACGCTCTGTCAGCTGTGACCGGCGTGGTGGCAGACGAACAGGAACGGTTGCTCGACCTGTTGGCCAGCGCTCTGGAACTGCATTCCGGCGGTGACGGTCGACCGTGCCCCGTGTGTGGTGAGGGGATCTTGGACGACGTCTGGGCCGAACGTTCGCGACTCGCGCTCGAGGCGGGTCGAACGGACACCCAGCGCTACCGCGACGCGAAGTCGGAGTTCGATGCGGCAGCGCGCTCCCTGCGAGACCTCGCTCTCTCAGCACCGCTTGCCGTCGATGACACCGGTGGACTGGACCTCGAGGTCTACCGGGCCGCTCGTGACACAGCGCGGGCCGTGCCCTCGGACACGATGTCTCTGGGCGACCACGTCACAGCATCGCTGCCGGTGCTCATCGACGCCGCAGCCGGAGTGCGAGAGCAGGCAGCGCAGGCACTCGCCCAGTTGGAGACCGAGTGGACGCCACTCGCGGAACAGCTCGCCCGATGGGTCGACCTCGAACGCGAGGCGCGAGCGGTCGAGGAACAGCTCACCCGCGTCGACGCCGCGCGGACGTGGCTTTCCGGGCACATCGATGTCCTGCGCGACGAGCGGTTGGCGCCCATCGGTGACCAGGCCCGTCGCATCTGGTCGATGCTGAGGCAGGAGTCCAACGTCGACATCGGTCGAATCACTCTGGAGGGCCGCGCGACTCGCCGTAAAGCCAGCATCGAGGCGTCGGTCGACGGTCAGCCGACGGGGGCCCTGTCCGTGATGAGTCAGGGCGAGCTGCACGCACTGACATTGGCGCTGTTCATTCCGCGTGCGACCACCGAGGGAAGCCCGTTCCGATTCCTCGTTCTCGACGATCCCATCCAGGCGATGGACCCGGCCAAGATCGACGGATTCGTCGACGTTCTCGTCGATCTCGCAGCCACCCGACAGGTCGTGGTCTTCTCGCACGACGATCGACTGCCGGCCGCACTGCGCCGACGGTCCATCGGAGCCCGACTCGTCGAGGTGACGCGCGAGGCTGGATCCTCGGTTCGGCTGGCCGAGGCCGACACGCCTGCTCAGCGTTACGTCACCGACGTTCATGCCACGGTGCGAGACGAGCTCCTACCCGACGAGGTCAAGCGTCGGGCAGTGCAAGCGATCTTCCGCTTGGCGATCGAAGCAGCAGCCTGGGATCGCTACGTCCGGACCCAGACTGCAGACGGCACGGCATGGGTCGACCTGGAGCGCACGTGGTCCGAGACTCAGAAGACAAGGGGCCGGATCGCGCTGGCGATGGGGAAGTCCGACCAGGAAATTGGTGCGTGGTTGTCCTATCGAGAGTGGAGAGGCGGCTCGCTGAACTACGCCAACAAGGGTGTGCACGGCGCCGGCTCGATCCCGACCAAGTCTCACGCGAGCGATCTGAACAAACTCGTCGACGAACTCTTGGCGGTGCCGTGACGACGCCCGCGGAGTTGCTCGGATACGCCCGGCGACTTCTCGAGGAGGAACCGGTGACCGGCCAGAATGCCCGTCTCGCAGCCGTACTCGCCCGGCAGGCACTCGAGTCGGTGGTCGAGGCGCGCTGCGCAGCGGTCGGCGAGGGTGTCGTGCACGCCAGCATGAAAGTAAGGCTGATCGTGTTGTATGCGCTCGCGCCGAACGACGAGTCGGTACGCACACTCGACTATGCCTGGGGCCGTCTGTCTCAGGCGTGCCACCACCACGCCTACGAGTTGTCGCCCACCGTTACAGAGGTGCGTACTCTGTGCGAATCTGTCGCCGGGTTTCTCGTCGACGCGTGATCATCAGCCCCTGGTCTGCCCCCTGATCGACGCCAGGTGACCGCGCAGATTCGCCATCCCGTCCGCCGTCAGTCCGAGCGCCTCGCCGTGCTCTGTGGCCGCCGCCTCGAAGATCTCGACGAGCGGCGCGTACTTGCGCAGCAGCTTCGTGCGCTTGGCGTCGTCGACCAGATACTTCAGGCTGCCGGCGTTGTCGACGAAGTCGGACACCTTGACCAGAAAGACCTTCGGGTCGCGGATCACGGTCGTCACGTGTTCGACGTACTGCGCGGCACGGTCCTCGCCGGTGCGCGGCGGGGTGGTGACGGCCTCGACGAGGCGTGCGACCTCCGCACCGAAGTGTGCCTCCAGTGCGCCGAGAGCCTGGGTCCCGCCGAGTAGATCGACGATGCGGTCGGACTGATCCTCGACGGTGTCGTGCAGGGCGGTGGCCACGAGTACGTCGAGATCAGCACAGCCGTACCTCATGAGACGCAGCACGTTTCGAGACGGGTGCGTGATGTACGGATCGTTGATCTGATCGCCGCGAGTGGTGCGGCGCTGCATCAGATGGGCGTAGGACGCCACGGCGAGAGCATCCTCGAGCGGTGAGGTCTCCAGTCCTCGACCGCGCGCCTCGTACCGGATGGCGTGGGCGAGCAGTGACGGGTCCATCTCCTTCAACGGCACGTCATTCAGTGCGCGAGTGAGGGCGTCGGACGTCGATGTCATGGGGTCCTCTCGTGGGACTGTCAGGAGGTGCGGGGGAGTTCGTCGACGAACTCGTACGAGCAGCCCAGCGCACTGCGCTCGTCGGTCACGCCGTTCTGCCGGAACCACGCGACGCACGCGTTGGCGATGAGCTGGGTGTCGCGGCTGAACAGATAACCGTCCGTGCAGTCGTCGAAGTGATCGTCGTGATGCCAGTGATCCAGCTCCAACCCCTCGACACCATGGTCGGCCAGTCGGAGTCGCTGGAGAACGGCTCGCGATCGGCGCACCATGTACACGCCGTCGTCGAGGACGTGGATCTGCGCGTTGAACACGTCCCTCTCGTCGTCGGGGTCGTAGTCGCTGGGACCGAGTTCGATGATCAGGCCGGCGGGCTTGTCGAACATCGATTCCATCAACCATGCTGCGGTGCCCTCGGAGTCGTCGACGGGCAGAACTCGGCCGTATCCGTCGGTGATGTTGTCGAGGAGTCCACCGCGGGGCAGGGGAGCGATCCATGCGTCGATGGCGTCGCCGTTCCTCCGAAGGTTCGCAACGCCGTCGTCGGTCAACCAGGCGGGGCCGTGGAAGAACTGCTCGACGCCCGACATGCCGTCCGAGTTGGTGTACTTCGCGTACCAGTTGTCCAGGTCGACATCCTTGTCGGTGACGACGACGCATCTGGTGCCGTCGATGCGGAGTGCGTACTGCCACTCCGGGATTGCCGTCGGCCGATTGTCGGCGCGCGGACGAGAGTGCTCTCGTTTCCATACCGCGGTCTCGACCGTCCTGATGCGTGTGATGGACCACGCGTTGCTGATGACATGGAGGGATTTGGCGGTGAGTTGGCAGGCCCAGGAGACGTCCCAGTCGCGCCTCGACACGATGATGTGCCGACGCCCGTTGTCGGCGACGACGACGTCCGCGCGTTCCCTGGACCGGAAGTAGTCGGACAGCTCCACGTCATCGACGAGCTCGTCGTACGGCTCGATTTCGATGATGACGGTGTACCGCGTGCCCTCACTCGCCGGCAGTCGGCGAGTGCGGGGGAGGCGACTGTCGGCCATGTGAGGGCTGGTGGACCAGAGGTCCGACCGGCTCGTCTCGACACCGAGGACGCTCCACTCCTCTGCGAGCCTGTCGACAGCATGGAGAGCAGCCTGTCCGGAGACCCACCATCCGCTGCCGGGTACGTCGAGGACGACGCGTGCATGACCGAGTAGGGATCGGTCGATCCTGGCCGCGTCGTCACCGACCTGGTGCAGCAGCCGGAGGTACTCGTCCGGTTCGATCTGGTCGAAGGGCCGGTCGATCTCGACGGCGACGGTGAATCCGGGGTTGCCGGCGGGGATACCGCCCAAGCCGCGACTGTCGTGGTCCATGGGGTTCTCGATTCTGTGCGAACAGCTAGCTCGACGTCGGAGAACCGAGCGTCGCCGGCAGGAATCGTCCGTCTGCCTACTCACTGTTTACAGCAGGGCACCGACATGTTTCGGGCACCTGCGCGCACCGAGATGCCCACGACTCGGCGTTGGTGCCAGGCATGCTCGATCGCGGCCGAGCTACTTCGTGCGCGACTCAGCCTTCGTGTTCCGATTCCGCTCGATCGCCGCACGGACCAGTCCGGCTAATGCCTCCGTGTCGACGACGTCACCTTCGAAGAGTTCGTACGAGCGCCGCTGCTTCCCGCCGAGCTCACCGTTGAAGATGCCCTTCGGGTCGTCCAGCGATGCCCCGTACTGGAAGCCGAGTTTCACTTTCGCTTTGAAGATGTCGCCGACGATGAGCGGCCCGTCGAGATCCCAGGCGGGGGAGCCCATGTACTTCCAGCCCTCGACGATGCCGTCGTCCACCGACAGAATCACCCGTCGTGCTTCCGCCAGGGCGTCACCGCGCCAGTCGGGGTGTCGGGCGATCAGGCCGTCGATCTCGGCACTCGGTTCCATGGCTGCTCCTCCGTCCACTGCGCGATCACAGCAGAACGGCGGCTCCGATCCGAAGTGACTCGCTGCGTTCAGGTCAGCTCAACGTCATGTACGGCGTCCACACCGTGAACGAGTGACCCATCGAGGAACAGTTCAGCGATCCCTTGAAGCCGATGTAGCAGGTGGCCCCGCCGTAGCTGAGCGAGCCACCGAGGGGAGTGCTCCCAGCACGCCCACGCGGGCCGCCGATCCCGAAGGTCGGGTGAGCCGGGAACCACGGCACGTCGATCGCCACGTCGTAGACCACGGGGGCGAAGGGGATCTGGGTGAGGTACTCGCCGCCCGGAAGATCGCAACCCACGACCCCCGCCGGGGTGATGGAACAGTTGGCGGCGCCGGTGGAGAAGTAAGCGACATCGCCCTGCAGGAAGGCCGCCGGATCGACGGGCACCGGTGCGGGATAGTCGACCGCGGACGCGGTGCCGGCACCGACGATGGACATCGTCGCGGCGGTGATGCCGACGAACGCGGCTCCGGCGAGCTTCGTGAGCGAGCGCATGAGGATCCTCTCGGGTGGTCTGGTGTCCTCAGTGTGTCTGCATCTCCGGGCGACTCGTTACTCGGCCGAATGGTTTGTGACCATTTCGTTGTTCTTCCGCGCTGGGCGTGGTGTCCCTTTCCTCCGATGTCGGACGCGGGAACCCGCTCGACAGGGCGGACAGAGGAACACCACGCCCGGGTCAGGCCCGAACCGTCACACCCACCCCACGCCCATCAGTGGCTGGTGGTGGGCACAGATGGAGTACTCGGGCTCCCACGGGAAGTGGCCGTCGACGTCCGGCCACACCAGTTGCAGCGCAGTGAAGTCCGAGTACAGCGCACCGGTGACCACCATGTCCGCGGTATTGACGGCCTGAATGACCACGATGTCCGGTTCGTCGCCGGTCGCACTGCGGATCGTGATCCCGGACGACAGTGCGAGACCGGCGACCATCTGCGACGCCATGTCGTGGAGCAGGCTCCCCGACAGATGGAACGGCAGTCCGTAGACGATCAGTTCGGGCAACGACCTGCTGGTGAGGCCCGTCGTGTACGCGACGTCGGGTACCTCGTGATCCGACCCGGCCACGGCGGTCACCGCCCACCCGTGGCGCGCGATCTTCCTCTTGATGTCCGGCACTGAGACGCACCCTCTGCACATAGTTTCCCCCCGGAAGTCGATGCGGAGGAGGAAGGTAACGCGGCGGTCCGACAGGCGGTGCAGCTCTGGTCGTGGTGTTCCACGTGCGTGTCCTGCGCGCGGGATCCCGCCCGCACGGCTCACGAGTGGAACACCAGGCCCACTCGCGCTCCTCTCGGCGCGGATCGCTCGACCGGAACCCCTACCCCCGCGCAGCCTTCAGGTGCCCCTCGGACACAGCTTTGAGGTGGGTGAGGTCCGAGGCCACGGTCGCGAAGGTGTAGCCCTGCGCCAGACGCCGCGCCGCGACCTCGCCGGAGGGGGTGTGGATGCCGGCCGCGATACCTGCAGCGGCGGCAGCTTCCTGCACTCGCACCACAGCAGCGTCGAACACGTCGTCCACGGAGTTGTCCGAGGGGGAGGCGCCACCGACGGCGATGCGCAGATCCGACGGTCCGACGTACACGCCGTCGAGTCCGGGCACGGCGCAGATGGCCTCGACGTTCTCGAGACCGTCGGGGGTCTCGATCATCGCGAGCACGACGACACCGTCGTTCGCGTCGGCGGGAAGCGGTCCGACGCGCAGCTGTGAGCGCATCGGACCGTACGAGCGCACGCCGGCAGGGGGATAGCGCACGTAGGAGACGGCGCGGGCGGCGTCCTCGGCGGTGTCGATCAGCGGCACGATGACGCCGCGCGCACCGGCGTCGAGTGCTTTGCCGATGTAGGTCTGGTCGTTGGACTCGACCCGCACGAGTCCGGCCGGGCCCTGAGCCGCGTCGATGGCGGTGAGGCCGCGCAGCATCCCGTCGTAACCGATGAGGCCGTGCTGCAGATCGAGGCAGATGTAGTCCCACCCGACGTGGGCGAGCCACTCGGTGGAGACGGGGGAGTCGATGACGGACCAGTAGCCCAGTGCCCGTTCACGGGAACGGATGCGACGGGCGAAATCGGCGGCAGACATGAAAGGTTTCCTATCGGTTGTAGGCAGGCATCGGACCGCGCAGTGCCGCACCGACCTCGTCGCACGCGGCGACGACGTCGTCGGAGAGCGGACCGCGGCCCAGTGCGTCGATGTTGGCCTGCAGGTGACTGGTCTTGGAGCCGCCCAACAGAACCGGTCCGGTGAGGGGCTTCGACCGGAGCCAGCGCAGGGCGAGCTCGGTGAGCGGCATGCCGGCGTCCGACGCCACCGCGGACAAGCGCGTGATCGCGTCGAAGATCTGCGTGTTCCAGTACCGCTCGCGGTACATCTCGGCCAGGCGTGAATCGCCGAATCGTCCTTCGCCGGGCGCTTCGTCGAACGAGTGCTTGCCGGTGAGGAGTCCGCCGCCCAACGGGTTGTAGACCATCGTGGTGATACCGCTGACGGCGGCGAACTCGGCGTACTCCTCCTCGACGCGGCGGGCCAGCAGGTTGTAGAGCTGCTGCGCGACGACGGGCCGCGGCGCACCCACCTCGTCGCACACGCGGTTCACCTCGGCGATCTGCCAGGCGGCGAAATTCGAGACGCCGAGCGCTCCCACCTTGCCTTCGGCCACCAACTTGGCAACGGTCCCGAGGGTGTCCTCGAGCGACGACGCGCGGTCGGGCTGGTGCAGGTAGAAGAGGTCGACGTGGTCGGTGCCGAGCCGGTGCAGGCTTGCCTCGAGTCCGAGCCGCAGCCCCTCGGGTGACAGGGGCGAGTGGCCGTCTGCGTCGCCGAGGAACATGCCGCCCTTGGTGGCGAGGGTGACTTCGTCGCGTCGACCGGCGAGCAACTGCGCGAGGATGCGTTCGGACTCTCCGCCTGCGTACCCGTTGGCGGTGTCGATGTGGGTGATGCCGGCGTCGAGTGCGGTGTCGAGCAGAGCGCGCGACCCCTCGAGGTCGACGGTGTCGCCGAAAGTCATGGTGCCCAGCACCATCGGGCCGAAGGACATCGTGCGGGTCGCGCCCGAATCGAGGTCGGTCACGAGACCTCGATTCCGAACACCTGAAGCACCGAGTAGATGCCGAGAACCATGATCGAGACGCTACTGATCACGAGCGCGCCTGTCACTGCCGGGTGCGGACGGTGGCGTTTCGTCGTTTCTGCGGCCCGCAGCTTCCACACGGCGATCACGATGGCCACCAGGAAGATGCCGCTGCCGATACCGCCGATCTGAACCATGAGGACGGGCGACTGGACGAAGAGGTAGAACACTGCCCACATGGGCGGGAACACGAAGGTGAGAATGCGAATCCACCGTCGGCGCGCTGCGGGGTCGCTCCAGTCGACGAGCCCGAGAATGCCGAGTGTGTGCGTCCACAAGCGCGGCACGCTCGCGACGGAACCGATCAGGGTGGACCACAGGACGGCGATGGCACCGAGAAGGAACACGACCTCTGCCCAGGGACCCAGCGTGTCGGTGTACATGCGGGAGAGCGTCGTGATCACCTCGTTTCCGGCGGGTACCAGTCCCTGGGGGTGGAGCACCGATGCACCGATCACGTAGAAGGCGAGAGTGCAGAGCGTGCACACCAGCCAGGACACTGCGACGTCCATGCGCATGACGCGCAACCATCCTGACGCTCGGTGCGCCCTCTGCTCGGAACCGTCGTCTGGTCCGGTCCATCGCGCGTAGCCCTTCTCGATGCACCAGTACGTGTAAGTGGTCATCTCGTCGGCTCCCACTCCGGTGAGGCCGAACATCGCTACCGAGATCCCGATGAATGCAGCCGGGATCGTAAACGACATTCCGGTCGCGAGATCTGCACCGGTCCAACCGAAATCGGTGAACGGCAGACTCAGTGCCAATGCGACCGTGATGAGCGTGAAGCAAGCGACCGACGCCACGGCCAACCGCTCGATCATCGAGTACTTACCGGTCTGGAGCAGCGCCACAGTGCTGACCACGATCAGGACGGTCCACGCGGTCAGTGATGCCCGTGAGAGCGGTTCACCGACAAGTGGCAGCAGAATGGAACAGGCGGCAGCGGCGCCACCGATGATGCCGCCTCGCTGCAGCATCTTCGTGAAATCCATGCCGATCCAGAGGTAATTGATCCATCCCCCTCTGCGGGTGGTGGGCGCGACAGCGGAGAACAGTTCCAATGCCGGCTTCCCGGAGAGGATGCTGAGACGGGCAAGCTCCATCTGCACCCAGACCTTCACCGTCGTGGCGATGATGATGAGCCACAACAGGATGAACCCGGCTCGCGCCCCGAGGGAGGTCGTGAGGATCAACTCACCCGATCCCACCACCGCGGCGGACAAGATCATGCCGGGTCCCAGTCGTCGCACGCGTCCGGTGAACGTCGTGGGTGGTTCCTGAACGTCTTCCGGGTCGAGGGCGTAGGGGTCGTCGATTTCCAGTGATTTCGACTTCACGGTATTGGTCATCTCGAGCTTTCTGTGCAAAGTGGCCAGACAGGTCAGAGTGCGGAGTTCATTGCCGGCAGACCGCGCAAGACGCGCGAGACGTCTTCTGCCACTGTCACTCCCATGGTGCGATTCGCTTCGCGCGTGCACGCTCCGATATGCGAGGTGAGAACGACGCCCGGCGCATCGCGAAGGGGAGACTCACCCAGCGGCTCGGTGGAGAAGGCATCGAGGCCTGCTCCGGCGAGATGACCGTCGTGAAGCAGTTGCGCCAGCGCGTCCTCGTCGACAAGTCCACCGCGCGAGGCATTGACAACGATCGACCCGGGTCGCATCGACTGCAGTCGGGCACGGTCCAGCAATGGTGGGTCGCCGGCGATGGCGGGAACGTGCAGAGTCAGGACGTCCGCCGACGTGATGCAGTTCTCCAGCGACGACGGCACGTGACCGGCTCGCGCGACATCTGCGTCACTCACCCACGGATCGTGGGCCAGTACGCGCATCCCGAACGCCGCCGCGTACCCCGCGACCAACCGGCCGATCCGCCCGTACCCGATGACTCCCAGCGTGCGCCCGGCGAGCTCGGTTCCGAAATTCTTGACCCACCGGTGCTCGCGTACAGCACGGTCTGTCGTCGAGATGCCCCGAGTCACGTCGAGAATCAGTCCGAAGGTCAATTCGGCCACCGCATTCGAGTTCGATCCCGGTGCGAACACCACCTCGATCCCGCGCTTCCGTGCTGCGTCGACCGCGATGTTGTCGAAACCCACGCCGTGTTTTGCGACGACTCGTAGGTCGGGGGCCGCGTCGAACATGTCGGCGTCGACGGTGTCGAGACCGACGATCATGGCCACCGCGTCGCGAGCCTGTTCGGCGATGGCATCGCGAGACGGCGGTTGCGCGTGGCCCCAGGGTTGGTCGACCGACAGTCCGTCGGCGATCAGTACTTCTCGGGGCTCATGGGCGTAGCGACCGAAAGTGGGTGTCGTCACCAGCACCTTCCCGCTCACTCTGTGTCGCGTGAGCGACGATCCCGCGTCGTTGTGGTCCATGTCACGAAGCAAAGCAGAAACGCGCGTTTCGCGCAACCAGCACGTGAATATTGCGTGATTCACGCAATAGTGACAGGCTGAGGATGTTCGGGCACATGGGAAGATCAGGACGAGGAGTTGGTGGATGGCAGTGAGAAGCGCGACGTGTGTCGTCGTACTGGCCGACGACCTCTCGGGCGCCGCGGAGGTCGCCGGGGTGTTCCTCGACCGCACGTCCGATGTGTCTCTGACCCTTGATGCCGTGATCGGTTCCGCCACAGTGTCTGTCGTGGACCTCGATACCCGAGCGCTGGCGGCCGAGCATGCGGAATCGTTGGTGTCCTCTGCACTGCGTTCCGTACCCGCAGGCGCACGCGTGCTCGCGAAGATCGACTCGCTTCTGCGCGGGAACGTCGCCGCCACGGTGCGCGCGTTGTCGGCCCGCGGGCCGGTGGTCGTCGCGGGCGGTCTGCCACTGCTGGACCGCGTCGTCCGTGGCGGCGTGCTCCACGTCGACGGATCGCCCCTGGTCGACACCGACCTGTGGCACGCCGAGTCCGACGAGCCCCCGGAGTCGTTGCCGCACATGCTCGATGCTCCGCTCGTCACCATCGACGCGCTCTCCGCCGCGACCGGGGTCGTCGTGTGCGACATCGAGTCCGACGCCGATCTCGACGCGGTGGTGGCGGCAGTGGCGGAGAGGCCCGACATGATCCTGGTGGGTACCTCGGCCCTCGCTGCCGCCGTCGCCCGCGGTCTCGACGGGTCGGCCGAGCCTCGGACCGTTGCTTGCACAGGCGATCCCGTCCTCGTCGTCGTGGGCACCGCCTCCTCGGTCGCCGTCGAGCAGGTTCGTCGTCTCGCCGAGGACGGGGTGCGGCTGCTCACCGTGGACGCGGGTGACGTGCTTGCCGGTCTCGCCGACACGCGGGTGCTCTCCTCCGCCCTACGCGACGGTTCGGTCGCGCTCACCGTGACCGGGTCCGTGGACGTCGCGCGTACCCGTGACCTGTCCGTCACCCTGGCCGAGTACGTCCGCGCGGGGGCCGACGGACTGTCGGTCGACCTCGCCCTCACCGGCGGTGAGACGGCACGGGCCGTCATCACCGCGCTCGGCATCGACACCCTGCGCCCGCTCGGGCACGTGCACTACGGCGCTGTCGTGTCCGTCGACCCGCGGGGCCGACGCGT
This sequence comes from Rhodococcus sp. BP-241, assembly GCF_019836145.1. Lineage (NCBI taxonomy): Bacteria > Bacillati > Actinomycetota > Actinomycetes > Mycobacteriales > Nocardiaceae > Rhodococcus > Rhodococcus sp. BP-241. The sequence goes on from NZ_JABUEI010000002.1 coordinate 513,071, forward strand.
CGTCACGCGGCCGGGCAGTTTCGGTGACCGAGACAGCCTGTCTGCCATCCACTCCTACCTCACCGGCGGCTCGCCGGACACCACGCTTCGACCGAAGGACACAGCCATGACATCGACCGATCTCCAGACCCTCGACCTGCCCGTCGTGGCCCTGACGATGGGCGACGGCGCGGGCATCGGCCCCGAGGTCATCGTCCCCGCCGTGCTCGATGCCAAGGTGGCGGGGTGGTGCAAGCCCGTCGTCATCGGTGACGCCGCGCGTCTGCGACTCGCGGCCGACGTGCTGGGTGTGCAGTGCGAGATCGTCTCGATCGAGCGCATCGCCGATGCCGAGTTCACCAGCGGGCGCATCAACGTCATCGACCTCGGGTTGCTGCCCGCGGATCTGGCCTGGGGCGAGCTGTCCGCAGTGGCGGGACATGCTGCCTACGAATACATCCGTGTCGCAGCCGAACTGGCCGTCGCCGGTGACGTCCAGGCGATCTGCACCGCGCCGCTCAACAAGGAGGCGCTGCACGCCGCCGGACACATCTTCCCCGGTCACACCGAGCTGCTCGCGCACCTCACCGGTACCGAGGAGGTGTCGATGATGCTCTCGACGCCCAAGCTCAAGGTCATCCACGTGACCACCCACATCGGACTGCTCGACGCCGTCGCGAAGATCGAGCCGGGTCTCGTCGAGCGGACCGTCCGCCGCGGGTACGAGGCGCTGGTGCGATCGGGCAACAGCAACCCGAAGATCGGCCTGTGCGGTATCAACCCGCATGCCGGCGAGAACGGCCTGTTCGGGTACGGCGAGGAGGATCAGAAGATCGTGCCGGCCGTCGAGAAGCTGCAGGCCGACGGAATCGACGCCGTCGGACCGCTGCCCGCCGACACCGCCTTCTTCCTCGCGGGTCGCGGTGACTACGACCTCATCGTCGCTATGTACCACGACCAGGGCCACGGACCGGTCAAGGTTCTCGGCATCGAGGCCGGCGTGAACATCACCGTGGGACTCCCCGTCATCCGTACCTCCGTGGATCACGGCACCGCGTTCGACATCGCGGGCAAGGGCATCGCCGAGGCCGGCAGCATGGTGGAAGCCCTGCGACAGGCCGCCGAACTGGCGACCAGCACCGCCGACGTCGGCTAGGTTTCGGGTATGGCGCTCAGGGAGTCACAGGCGCGGCGCGCGGAGATCGTCCGCCTGGCCAAGACGAGTGGTCTGGCGAGTGTGGAAGACCTGTCCGTGCAGTTCGGCGTGACGGCCTCGACCATTCGTCGGGATCTATCGCAGCTGACCGCCGAGGGGCTTCTCGCGCGCACCTACGGTGGCGCGATCGCGCTCGACCCACACCCCGAGTCGTCGCTGCGACAGCGTGCGGTCGAGGGCTTCGACGCCAAGCGTTCGATCGCGAAGTGGGCTGCGGGAGAGGTGCGCCCGGGCGAGACGGTGCTTCTCGACGCCGGCACCACCGTCGGTGCCATGGGGGAGTACCTCCGTGACTCGACGGGCCTCACGGTCATCGCCGCGGGTCTCACTGCGCTCGAGGCGCTGGCGGATGCCGACGACGTCCGCGTCGAGTGCCTGGGCGGTACGTTGCGTCACCTGTCGCAGGGTTTCGTCGGGCCGCTCGCCGAGGCGTCGTTGGCACGGGTGTCCTTTGACCGCGCCTTCCTCGGTGCGGACGCGGTCACCGCCGACCGCGGCATCTGCGAGGCCGAGCTGGAGCAGACGCGGCTCAAGGAGTTGATGATCGAACGCGCCGGCACGGTCTACGTGCTCGCGCACGCGGCGAAGCTGGGGCAGCGCCCGTTCCACGCCTGGGCACCCCTCCCCGAGGGCGTCACCCTGGTGACGGATGCCGGCGCGACCGAGGAACAGGTGCAGCCCTTCCGCGACGCCGGGGTCACGATCGTCGTGGTCTGAGCGGTGGAGTTTCTGCTCCTCTCGGCGCCCTGTCGCGCGGCATCCCGCCGGTAGGTGGCGTGAGCGGAGCGAAAACGCCAGGCGACCTACAGCTCGTCCAACCCCACGTGACCGTCCTGCAGTGCTCGGGCGACCAGCGAGGCCTTGGACCCGGCGGAGCGGCCTACCGCCTCGTACTTCTCGCGAATGCGCGCGATGTGGGTGTTGACCGTGGCGGGGGAGATGAAGAGCGACCGTGCGACGGTGCCCTTCGAGTCGCTGATGATCCACGCCCGCAGGACCTCCACCTCCCGCACGCTGAGGGCCGGTCTCACGATGTCGTCGTCGGTCATCATTGCCTGCATCTGTATCGGTCCCCCTGCTCGGCGCAGCAGCGCTGCGCTGCTGTTCTGGGAGGACCGTACGTTTTGTTCCGGGCAGCTCGGTAGCCACGACTTCGGGGGACCCCGACGTCGGGGGCATGCTTCGCAGAGCTCACCATCTGCGGACTGTGACCGGTCCATGCAATCAGACGACGGGCATCTCCACTGTCCGTCGCGCAGACGACAGTCAGTACCCGATGCCGCGCAGGAAGGTCAGCACGGCCTCGTTCACCTCACGTGGACGGTCCATGTTCGCGGCGTGGCCGCTGTCGATCAGCGCGACCTGACCCTGCGCGGTGTCGCGCGCGGTGACCACTGCGTGATCCGAGGGCCAGAACTGACTGTTCCGTCCCGCGATCATGAGGATCGGTACGTCCGCGGCCCGGATGTCCGCGCGCCAGTCCTGGCGGGCGTGGTCGTCGAGAAGTGCTCTCATGGGCGGTGTCTCGGACGACACCATTCTGGGCATCGACCGCAGGCGCAGAATCAGTTTCGCGACGGGGAGGAGCGAGGCGAATGTCGAGGGTCCGTGTCCCGTGGCGGGAATGCCCTTCGCGAAGAACCCGTCGACGGTGGCGTCGGTCAGACCGTAGAAGCCGTGCGGCCACGAGGCGTCGTTGATCATCTTCGGCGTCTGATCGACCGAGACGACACCGCGGACCCTCGACGTCCCGGTCGTACGGATGTAGGACCAGACGGTGCTCGCGCCCATGGAGCCACCCATCAGCACGGCAGTCTCGACGCCCACCGCGGTGAGGAAGTTGTCGAGGTCCCGGCCGTGCCGCGCCATGGTGGCGCCGTGATCGGGTGCCTCGGAGTCGCCGTGGCCGCGCCGGTCGAGCGCGAGCACGCGATACCCGGCCCGCACGAGCGCATCCTGTTGGAACACCCACGTGGTCGCCGGAGCGCCGAACCCGGCGACCAGGACGACGACGGGACCGCTGCCTTCGTCGAGGTAGCTCAGGGTCACGTCGTCGTCCGTCACGAAGGTGGGCATGATCGTCAGCTTACGATCGCGGCCGGCGGGATCACCCCAGACGCAGACCCGAGGCGGCGTCGAACACGTGCACCTGGTCCGGATCCGTCGCCAGGTGAAGGGTGGTTCCCGGTTTCGGCGCGGCGCGACCGTCGACCCGAACGACGAGAGGGGTGGACTGGTCTTCGAGTGGAGGAGCCACACCGTCGCGTAACGCCCGGCCGTAGACGTACGCGTCGGCGCCGATCTCCTCGACGACGTCGACCTCGATGGTCAGCCCGCTCGCTGCACTCGTGACCCGAAGGGCCTCCGGTCTGACGCCGAGCAGGATGTCACCGGTCACCTTGCGAGTCACCTGGCGCGCGAGGGGCACCCGGAGATCACCGACCACGGCGTGATCGTCGACCGCACGGGCGGACAGTAGATTCATCGCCGGCGAGCCGATGAAGCCGGCCACGAACGAGTTGGCGGGGCGGTCGTACAGCTCGCGCGCGGTTCCGACCTGTTGCAACACACCGGACTTCATCACTGCGACCCGATCTCCCATCGTCATGGCCTCGACCTGGTCGTGGGTGACGTAGAGGGTGGTGACTCCGAGGCGGCGTTGCAGTGCCGCGATCTGCGTCCGCGTCTGGACGCGGAGTTTGGCGTCCAGATTGGACAGCGGCTCGTCCATCAGGAAGACGCGGGGTCGGCGAACGATGGCGCGGCCCATGGCCACTCGCTGTCTCTGTCCTCCCGAGAGAGCCTTGGGTTTGCGGTCCAGATACTCGGTGAGGTCGAGGACGCGTGCGGCGGCCTCCACGCGACTGCGGGTCTCGCTCTTCGACATTCCGGAGATCTTCAGGGCGAAGCCCATGTTGTCCGCGACCGACATGTGTGGGTACAGCGCGTAGTTCTGGAACACCATCGCGATGTCGCGGTCCTTCGGTGGTAGATCGGTGACGTCGCGGTCGCCGATCGAGATGGTGCCTTCGGTCACGTCCTCCAAACCGGCGAGCATGCGTAACGACGTGGACTTACCACAACCGGACGGTCCCACGAGCACGAGGAATTCCCCGTCGGCGATCTCGAGATCGAGTCGGTTGACGGCGGGGCGGTCGGACCCCGGGTAGTGCTGCGTCGTCTGGTCGAATGTCACGGTAGCCACGTCAGGACTCCTCGGTCGGTGTGGAGACGGGCAGGAACACCCGCATGGTGGAGGGGCCGCGCTCGGCCCAGTCGGAATAGGGCCGGAGAACGACGGACACCGAGTCGCCCTGCGGCGCAGCGCTCCCGGGGGAGTGGTACGGCCACGGGTCGCTGTCACGGTCGTGTACCCAGCCGTGCACGCGGATCCTGTCGCCCCCGTCGTCGACAGGACCCCGCGCCGGATCGACGACGAAGTCGTCGACGTGTCGCCGGTCGGGCATGTCCACCGACTCCAGGCAGAGCACCTGTGGCCCGCGTTCCACGGCGACGGTGCCCCGCACGGCGTCGATCCGGGAGTCGGCGACCGTGAGACGTGGCGCTATCGGGAGCTCGAGCACGAGGAGATCGCCGGATACCAGCACCCGGGTGGTCGTGACCGTCCCTGGTGCGGCCGAACGGGTCACACCGCGGTCGGTCAGCGTGGCGCCGACCGCCCAACCCGGCACCCGGAAGGTGATGCTGACCGGCGTGGACGGCGCGGAGTCGACATAGACTTCCACGCGTCCGGCTCTCGGGTACTCGGTGCGCATGGACAGAGTCAGCCTGCGTCCACCCGGAAGTGTCGTCGTGATGGTCGCCGGCGCGTACTGGTGCAGCTGGATGCCGTCGTCGTCCGCGGTGGCGAGCAGTGTCTGCAGGCTGGCGAAGGTGCGAGCGACATTGGTGGGGCAGCACGAGACGGCGAACCACGGCGCTCGCAACGAGGACGCCGCGCGCGGAACGGCTCTGGTGGGATCGGGCACCGTTCCCAGCACCCGCTGGTGAAGCGTGTTGGTGTAGAAGAACGCGGTGCCGGAGTCGGACGGCCCCGCGGCGACGACGTTGTAGAGCGTGCGTTCGATGAGATCGGCGTAGCGCGGCGAGCCCTCGGCCAGCAGCAGTCTCCATGCCAGCTGCACGGATCCGATTCCTGCGCATGTCTCGGAATACGCACGATCGGGCGGCAGCACGAAGTCCTCTCCGTACGCCTCGTCCTGGTGGCGAGACCCCATGCCGCCGGTCAGGTATGTGCGCCGCGCGACAGTGTTCTCCCACTGCCGGACGATGGCCCCGAGCAGCTCCGTGTTGCCGGTCTCGACCGCCACGTCGACTGCGCCGGACGAAAGGTAGGTCGCACGGACGGCGTGCCCGCGCAATACGTCTGCCTCGAGAACAGGGATATCGTCCTGGAAGTACGAGCTGCCGAACTCGATTTCTCCGAGTAGATGCCGCCCGCGCCTGTGCACGAACAATTCCGCCTGGTCGAGATAGCGACGGGTGCCGGTGACGCGATAGAGCTCCACGAGTGCCGGTTCGATCTCGGGGTGGCCGCACACGGCGTCGCGCCCGTCCGGACCGAAGACCTCGCACACCAGATCCGCAGCGCGGGTGCACACTGCGAGCAACTCGTCGAAACCGGATGTCCGCGCGCGGGCGACGCCGGCCTGGAACAGGTGGCCGAGGCAGTACAACTCGTGGCCCCATTCGAGATCGCTCCACCGCGCAGGACCGCCCGGGCGGCCGAACACCGTGTTGAGATACCCGTCGCTGTCCTGGGCTGCGGCGATCCGCGCGGTGATCGCTCGGATGCGCCGGTCCACCGCGGGATCGCCACTACGGCCGTGTTCCCATGCGAGCGCCTCGAGCAGCTTGTAGACCTCGCTGTCGGAAAACTCGCGCCCCGTCCTACCGGCGGGAGACTCGCCGGCGGCTGTGGCGTCGAAGTTGCCCAGCCACCCCTCGTGCTCGAGCCAGTGCTCGATATGAGCGAGAGTCGCCGAGGCGTTGACGTCCTGGCGACGGCCCCATGGGCCACCGGTGATGGTGACCTCGCCGACGCCGAGCGGTCGCAGTCGTGAGCGGGTGGGGGCCACCGGTGCAGCCGGCACGCTCACGTCGGCGCCGGTGGAGTTCACCGGGTCCTCGTCGGTGGTTGCCCGGAGTGTCATGGGAATGGAGAAGGAGTGGGTCACGGTCATCCTTTGAGTGCGCCGGACATGAAGCCACGCACGTAGTGACGTTGCAGGAGAAGGAAGATGAGGATGCAGGGAGCGGCGAGAACGACCACGCCCGCTTCGGTGGCGCCGTAGTCCACGATGCCCATCGTCTGTCCGCGCAGGTTCGCGATCGCGAGGGGCAGCGGAATCTTGTCGGAGTCCGAGACGAGGATCAGCGGGGTGATGAAGTCGTTCCACGCCGCCAGGAAAGCGAAGAGTCCCACGGTGATCAGGCCTGCGCGAACTGCCGGCAGCAGCACTCGGACGAGAGCGGTGAAGGTGCCGCAGCCGTCGACGAGAGCGGCTTCCTCGAGTTCCTTCGGCACGGCCTCGAACGAGATGCGCATCATGAAGGTCGCGAACGGGAGCTGGAACATGGTGAGCACCAGTGCCAGTCCGACGAGGGAGTTCTGAAGTCCGATGCCGTTGAGCAGGACGTACAGAGGGATGAGAAGGGTTGCGTAGGGCACCATCAGGATGGCCAGTGTGCCGAGGAAGAGCAGATTCTTGCCGGGAAACTCGAACCGAGCGAAGGCGTACCCGCCCAGGAGCGAGACGACGACGGTGAGCAGCACGGTCAATCCCGACACGAACATCGAGTTGAGCAAGTATTGCCCCACGCCGGCCTGGTAGTCGATCAGGGTCCGGTAGTTGCCCAGACCGATCCCGTCGGTCTGGGCGGTACCGCCCTGCGGTGACACCGAGGAGACCGCGGCCCAGACCATGGGAAACAAGAAGAGAAGGGCGAGCGCACCCGTGAAAGTGTTGCGGCCCATGGTCGCCAGGGAGCGCGCGCGACGAGGGCGGCGCCGTGCAGGTGTGGGCCGGGTGGCGGCGGCGTCGATCGCTGTTCTGGTGGTGGGAGTCGTGGTCATGTCAGTCCTTGTCTCTACGAAGACCGAGGAACTGGACGGCGTTGAGCAGAATCAGCCCGGCCAGCACGATGATCGACAGGGCAGCAGCTCTGCCCAGGTCGCTGGAGCCCTGGAAAGCCATGGAGTAGACCAACTGCACGATGGTGATGGTGCTGTTGTCGGGCCCGCCTTTGGTGAGGATGTAGAACTGGTCGAAGGCGAGCAACGACCCGGTGACGCAGAGGATCGTCGACAGCGCCAGCGACGGTCTGAGCAACGGCAGCGTGATGTGGCGGAACGTCTGCCAGGCGCTCGCACCGTCGATTCGCGCGGCTTCGAACACGTCGCCGGGAATGGACTGCAGTCCCACGAGCAGTAGCAGCATGTAGAAGCCGGCGAAGCGCCACACGACCAGTGCGACGGTCGACCACAGCGCCCTGTCCGGGCTACCGAGGAAGGACACCGGGTCCTCGCTCAGACCTGTCCAGCGGAGAAGGGCCGTGAACGGCCCCGCCTGAGGGGAGTACAGGGCGTAGAACAGCAGGGAGGCAGAGGCCAGGCCGAGCGCACTCGGGATGAGGAACGACGTGCGCACGAAGGACGACCAGCGGCCGGATTCCTGCACCAGCAGTGCCATGCCCAGCGCGAGGCCGAGCAGGATGACGGTGGTCACCACGGTGTACTTGACGGTGAACCACACTGCGGGCCAGAACAATCGGTCGGTCGCCGCATCGGAGAAGTTACTCGGGAAGTTCAGGCCGCGATCACCGGTGAAGAGCCCCCAGTCCGACACCGACATTCGGAAGACGAGAACGACGGGGACCACGAAGAACACGACGAGGAACACCGCGGTCGGAGCCGCGTAGAGAATACCTTGCCGTTTCCGGGCCCGTGAGCTTCCCCGCTTCCGCACCGTAGGCGGTCGGGTGGCGCGGGCCGGCGGGGCCGCGGTGGGGGTGCTGGTCATACTCGTACTCCTCGTCGAGTCCGCTGGATGTCTCTACTTCTGGAGAAGATCGGTGATCGCGTCGTTGTCCTGCTGGAGCGTCGACGGATCACCGAAGACCTGGTTCCGGAACAGCGTCGACCACGGGCTGCCGACCGCGTTGAAGGCCTGCTGGAAATTGAGAGCCTTCGGGGTGCGGCTGTCCGGGGCGGTGGACACCGAGTTGATCAACTGGACGCGGGGATCGGTGGTGAACTCGTTGTCGAGGAGGTCGGCTCGAGCGGGCGTGACGTTGTTCGCTGCCAGCACGTCCACCTGCGCCTTCTCGCTCATGAGCCACTGCATGAAATTCCAGGCCTGGTCCGGGGTGTCCGAGTCCTTGCTGATGCCCAGACCGTCGCCGCCCACGAACGTCGAGGTGCCGCCGTCGACACCCGGGATGGCGCTGACGCCCACGTCGACCGTCTCGCTCGCCTTTTGGAGGAGGGTTGCGGGATAGGGCATCACGCCGATCTGCCCTTCCTGGAATGCCGCGGTCCACGTGGTACCGGTCTCGTCGGCCGCTCCGGGCGCGATGGCGCCGGCGTCCTCGAGGTCGCGCCACACGCCGTAGATCTCCTGTGCTGTGTCCCCGGCCAGATTCGCCGTGGTTCCGTCGTCCTGGAGAACGTCCTCACCGCTCGCCCACATCATCGGGAACCACGTGAAGACACCGCAGCCGCCACAGTTGCCGCCGAAGTAGGTGCCGTGTGTGTCGGGCTTGTTCAAGGACTCGACGGCGAGTGCCTGATCGCGGAACTCGGTCATCGTGGTGGGGCCCTTCTCCGGGTCGAGCCCGGCCTCTCGATAAAGGGCCTTGTTGTAGAACATGACCGACAGGTCGAGGACGAACGGCAGCACGTACTCCTGGTCCTCGAAGGTTCCCGCCTCGACGATCGACGGATTGATCTCGTCGCGATAGTCGAGGTTGCCGATACGTTCGGTCAGATCCCCGAAGAGGCCCGCCGATGTCCAGTTCGGCAGATACACGGCGTCCGCTGCGAAGAGGTCGGGCAGGTCACCGGAACCGGCCGCCGCGCCCACCTTGGCGACGTAGTCGTCGTTGGGCACCACGGTGAGCTCGACCTGGTTCTGGTGCGACGAGTTGTAGGCGTCGACCAGCAGATTGGCCTGGGCTTCGAGAGGTGCGCGCGTCCAGAGCGTCAGCGTGGTTCCGTCGTCGACGCCCTCCACATTGGACGGATCGCCCTGCACGACGGTCGAGGACGAGCCGCAGGCGGAGAGTGCCACCGTCATCGTGACGACTGCGAGCGCGGCGGCGGCGCGGGTGGTGCGGCGGCGTGGAGTCCACGTCATCGTGTTGCCTTTCTGGTGCGCGGCATCGCTGCCGCATCGTGAGCGAAAAGTTTCGGACTGATAAGGATTGCGGAGTCTGTCGCATTCCTTCGTTACCTGCTCCCAGCGTTTCCGAGTCGCCGCTGAGTGTGATCCACGTCGCTAAAACGTTTTCGGACCATAGCGCCGTTTCGGCCCGCGGGTCAACCCCCGGCGTCTAAAGTCGTGTCCGAGGACAGCCCGTGTCGGGGGCTGCGAAGGAGGGGTGATGAGCGTCGAAGAGGTGCCACCGAAGCGTCGGGGACGGTCGGCCACGCTGCGTGACGTGGCGTCGTTGGCGGGAGTCTCGATTGCCACGGCGTCGAAAGCTCTCAACAACCGCCGGCACGTCGGAGCCGAGACGCGGGTCCGGGTGCAGTCGGCCGCCGATCAATTGGATTTCTCGCCGAACGCGCTGGCTCAGGGCATGGTGGCGCAGCGCAGCGGCACCGTCGGCCTCATCACGTCGGACCTCGTCGGCCGCTTCAGCATTCCCGTCCTCCGAGGAGCGGAGGACGCTTTCGGGTCCGAGCGCATGTCGGTGTTGCTGTGCGATGCGCGCGAGGACCGTATCCGCGAGCAACATCACCTGCGTGCACTCATGTCGCGGCGCGTCGACGGTCTCATCGTGGTGGGTGCGCGCCCGGACCCGAGGCCGTCACTGGGCAAGGAACTGGACGTTCCCGTCGTCTATGCGTACGCGCCGTCCGACGACCCGACCGACATGTCCGTGGTCGCGGACGATTTCGCCGGTGGGCGGCTCGCGATGGATCATCTGTTGGTCTGCGGTCGACGCAGAATTGCGCACATCACCGGCGATCCCGGCTACGGAGCGACGCAGGAGCGAGCCCGCGGCGCGAGCGAGCGTCTTCAGGAGGAGGGGCTGCAGCTTGCCGGCGGGGCTGTGATGTTCGGTGAGTGGTCGGAGGCCTGGGGTAGGGGGGCGACCAGGCTGCTGTTGGAGCGTCAGCCGGATCTGGACGCCGTCTTCGCGGGGTCCGACCAGATCGCGCGCGGGGTGCTCGATGCGCTGATCGAAGCGGGACGCCGGGTCCCCGAGGAGGTCGCCGTGATCGGTTTCGACAACTGGGAGGTGCTCGCGACCGGGTCGCGCCCACCCCTGACGACGGTCGATCCGTCGCTGGAGAACATCGGACGCGCGGCCGCGATGCGACTCGCGGCCGCGATCGAGGGGCATGTCGGGAGTGGGATCGAGGTGGAGCCGTGCCGCCTCGTCACCCGCTCCTCGACTGCCCCTCTGCACTGAGCCGTCCTGCACCGAGGATCGATCAGCTTACGATCGCGAACAACACCCCTGCCACGGCGAAGCTGACGACCGACAGCACGGTCTCCAACACGGTCCACGTCTGCAGCGTCTGCTTGACGGTGAGGTTGAAGAACTTGGCGATGATCCAGAACCCGCCGTCGTTGACGTGGCTCAGGATGATGGAGCCGGCAGCGATGGCCATGGCGATGAGCGCGACCGACATCTGCGAGTAGTCCTGCGCCGCGACGAGCGGTCCGACGATGCCACCGGTCGTGACGATGGCGACGGTGGCCGACCCCTGCGCGATGCGCAAAGCGCAACTGATGATGTAGGCGAGCACGATGATCGGCAGTCCCGCCGCGGACATGGTGTCCGCGAGTGCGGTGCCGATGCCGGTGGCCGAGATGACCTTGCCGAAGAACGCGCCGGCCCCGACGACGAGGAGCAGCATGCCGACCGGGCGGAGCGATTCGCCGGTGAGAGTGGACAACTCCTGCACCGTCGAACCGCGGCGGATGCCCAGGACGTAGAACGCGATGAGCACCGCGATGAGCAGAGCGACCGCGGGGGTGCCGAAGAACGTGAGGACCTGGAGCAGGTTGCCCTCGTCGAGCAGAATGGTGCCGAACGTGGCGCCGAGGATGAGCACCAGGGGCACCGCGATGATGGCGCCGATGGTCGCGACGGACGGGGGAGTGGTGACCACGGGACGCTTCGTCTCGACGGCGGTGCCACCCGACGTGTGCGGTCCGTCGTCGTCGGCATCGTTGACGAAGTCCTCGGGCACCTCGACGATGATGCGCTTGCCGATGTAGCTGCCCCACACGAGACCTGCCGCGATGAAACCGGGGATGCCGCAGATGAAGCCCATGAGAATCAGCCAGCCCAGGTTGACCTCGAGCAGGCCGCCCAGAGCGACGGGGCCGGGGTGCGGAGGCAGGAACGCGTGCGTCATCGACAGGCCCGCGAGCATCGGAAGTGCATACAACACCAACGACTTTCCGCCTTGTCGCGCCGCGACGTAGACGAGCGGGGCGAGAACGAAGATGCCGATGTCGAAGAAGACGGGGATGCCAAAGATGAGGCCGAGCAGACCCATCGCGATGGGTGCGCCGCGATCACCGAAGACGCCGAGGAGCTTGGCGGTGAGTGCCTGCGCACCACCGGACCTCTCGAGGATGGCGCCGAGAACGGTGCCCAGTCCGATGATCACGGCGATGTGGCCGAGGATGCCACCGAAGCCCGTCTCGAGAATCGAGTCGCCGCTTTTGATGGCGGTACCCACGATCTGTGACACCGGGAGACCTGCTGCGACAGCGAGTCCCAGGCCGACGATGAGGAGGGCGATGAACGGTTCGAGCTTGACCTTGATGATGACGACGAGCAGGACCGCGATCGCGATACCGCACAGAACGAGGAGTCCGGGAGTGGACGTCCTCAACCAGTCGACGACGGAACCCATGAGGTTGCCTTTCGAAGTGTGTGGAGAGTCAGCGGGAGAGTGAGTGGACGAACGAGGTGGCGCGAGCGGTGATGTCGTCCCAGAGCCCGGCCGCGACCGCGGCCGGTGGAACGACGTCGGTGCCCGCGGTGACGGCGACGGCGCCGCGGGCGAGGTAGTCGGCGGCATTGTCGGCGTTGACGCCGCCGGACGGAACGAGGGGGACGTCGGGGAACGGTCCGCGAAGATCACCGAAGTAGCTGGGGCCGAACAGCTTCGCGGGGAACACCTTCACCGCGGCGGCGCCCAGATCGAGCGCCGCCATGATCTCGGTGGGCGTGAGCGCGCCCATCATGACGGGCACGTCCCGTTCGTGCGCCACCGCGGCGACGTCGGGACGCAGGCCGGGAGTGACGAGGAAGCGTGCACCTGCGTCGATTGCGGCGCGCGCCTGGTCACCCGTCATCACGGTGCCCGCGCCCATCACGGCGCCGGACGACGCCGCGGCGCGCAGGCAGTCCAGCACGTTGGGTGTGGTGAAGGTCAGCTCGACGGCGCGTAGTCCGCCGGCCACGAGGGCATCCGCCAACGCCGCGGGATCGGGGATGGACGGGGCGCGGACCACGACGAGCGCGCGATCCTCCATCATCGTGGCGAGTGCGTCGTCGAATCGGGTCGTCATGAGGTTCTTCCGTGAGAGGTGCGGCGGAGGGAGCGGCCGGCGAGTGTTCCGGTGGGGACGCCGTCGCGCACGGCGAAGGAGCCGTTGACGAGAACGTGCGCGATGCCGACGGCCTGCTGCTTGGGGTGGTCGAAAGTGGCGGTGTCCCGGACGGTGGCCGGATCGAAGACCACGAGATCTGCTGCGTGGCCCTCGCGGACGAGACCACGATCGGTGAGACCGAGTCGTGCGCCGGGCCGTCCCGTGAGGTGATGGACGCAGTCCTCGAGCGACATCAGGCCCTCGTCGCGGACGTAGTGACCGAGGTAGCGCGGGAACGTGCCCCAGGCCCGCGGATGCGGACGCTCGCCCACCAGGATGGCGTCGCTGCCGCCCATGTGGTGGGGATGCACCATGATGGCGCGCACGTTCTCCTCGTGCCCGACGTGCTGCAGGATGGTGGTGCTCAACGCATCTCGCTGGAGCACTTCGAAGAACACGTCGACGGGTGCGCGGCCCTCCTCGGTCGCGATGTCGAGGACGGTCTTCCCGACGTAGCGGTCGAGATCCGCGTTCGCGACGCCGCTGAGCTGGATCGTCTCCCATTCCACCGTGACGCCGTGGCAGCCGTCCGAGCCGTAGCGATTCACGTCGTCGGTGATGCGGCGCCGCACGTCGGGATCGTCGAGACGGCCCAGCGCCGCATCGGGTCCGCCGGACATCGCCCAGCTGGGCAGCAGCGCGGACAGGGTGGTGGCGCCGGGCAGGTAGGGATAGGTGTCGAGCGTGATGTCGCACCCGTCGGCGATCGCGGCGTCGACCATGTCGAGGAATTCGCCGGCGCGGCCCTTGTTCTCGCCGAAGTTCATGGTGGCGTGGGTCAGGTGCAGGGCGCAGCCGGTCTCACGGGAGAGCTCGATCATCTCCCGGTATGCGCCGAGAGCGTTCTTGCCGTAGGAGCGGGTGTGCGGAGCGTAGAAGCCACCGAACTCGGCGACGACCTCGCACAGCGCGCGCAGTTCGCCCGTGTCGGCGTACATCCCGGGCGTGTAGGTCAGTCCGCTGGACATGCCGACTGCGCCCTCGGACATGCCTTGTGCCACCAGCTCTCGCATGTGCTCGACCTCGGCGGCGGTCGCAGGACGCTGATCCGCTCCGACGGCCAGATAGCGCAACGTTCCCTGCGGCACCAGGTACGCGGCGTTGGGGGTGATGCCCCGGTCGAGCCGGTCCAGATACTCGGCGACCGAGCGCCACGTGATGTCGAGATCGGTGGGATTGCCGTTCCATCCCGAGATCTGACGGCGGATGACCGCGAGCGTCTCGTCGGAGACGGGTGCGTAGGAGAGGCCGTCCTGACCGAGCACCTCGGTGGTGACGCCCTGGGTGATCTTCGGAACGTGTCCGGGTGCGGTCAGCAGGCCGAGGTCGGAGTGGGCGTGCATGTCGATGAAACCCGGTGCAACGACGTGGCCCCGTGGCACGTCGACGACGGTCTGCGCGTCGGCGACAGTGCCCGGTGCCGCGACCCGCGTGATGCGTCCGTCGTCGACGAGAACGTCGGCGCGGACTCGGTCGGACCCGGTGCCGTCGACGACGTCACCGCCGCGAAAGAGGATGTCCGCCATGATCAGAAGAAGGTGTGGACGAGGTCGACGATGCGCGGGTTCGCCGCGTCGGCGTCGTCGACGACCGGAAGCAGACGCCACTTGTCGAACGCCGTGCAGGGATGCGACAGGCCGAGCCGTGCGACCGTCCCGACGGGAACGTCGTCGCGGGCCGTGCCCGGCGTCCGGAGGAAGGCGTGCTGATCGTTGAGCGCCGAGATATGGTGCCCCGCTTCCGCGTCCCGGCCGCCGATGCGCTGCGGTGTCGGCAACCCCTCGTCGAACGGGAAGTCGCGCTTGCCCGCATCGAGCAGTGCGAGTTCGGGTTCCGGACGCGACACCACCCGCGCCCAGCCGTGCATCGCGGAGGACAGGTGCTGCTCGCCGACGCGGGAGGCGATGAGCGGGGAGATGTCGGCGTAGAAGCCGTCGTCGTGCACCACGTAGGCGCCCGAGCGCAGCACGACGGCCGTGTCGTCGTCGACGACCGACGAGAGCCGCTCGACCACCAGGTCCTGGTACGCGCTCCCACCCGCGGTGACGATCGCCCGTCCCTCGTACAGGCCGTCGGCGGCGAGACCGGCGTGCAGGGCGGCGACCTCGTCGAGGTAGGCGCGCACGGCGTCCAGTCCTGCGGGTGTGCGGTCGTGGGCCAGCGCGCCTTCGTATCCGCCCACGCCGGCGAGGGTCACCGACGGCGACGAGGAGATCGCGGCCGCGACGCGTCGTGCCTCGTCCACGCTGCGTGCCCCGGTGCGGCCGTGCGGCCCACCGAGTTCGACGATCACCGGGATCGGTCGTGTCACGGCGCCCAGGATCTCCGTCATGCGTGCCACGGTGTCGACACTGTCTGCCCAGCAGACGAACTCGACGTCGTCGTGGGCGTCGAGGTCCGCCGAGATCCAGCGGAGTGTCACCGGGTCGATCAGTGCATTGGCGAGAAGGATGCGCTGCACGCCGAACGCGCGAGCGAGCTGCACCTGCCACCCGGTGGCGAGGGTGATTCCCCAACTGCCCGCCTCGAGCTGCTCGGCCCAGAGCTGCGGCGCCATCGTGGTCTTGCCGTGCGGTGCCAGACGCATGCCGGCCGCATCGGCCCACCGCGCCATCACATCGATGTTCGACGTGAGGTGTCGGCGATCCAGTGTGACGACCGGGGTCGCGAACTCGGCGAGAGTGGGCGCCGTCGCCAGATAGTCGCGCACGGTGAGGCCCCACGCGGCGGGTGGGACGGACTTGTACTCGGGGCCGAGAGTGCGGTCGTGCAGCGCCTCGACGGCGGCCTTGTCGATCATCGAATCCTCCTGCGCCGGATGCGGCGCTGTAGCGTTGCGTATTTTGCAACGCTGATTGCAAACTGTGTTCGGTGTCGTTAGTCTGCAACGAACAGGGACAACTCGCAAGACATCGAAGGGAATTGATGTGAGATCACCCGGCGCGGCGACTCCACGGGTGGTGTGTGTCGGCGAGGGGCTCGTGGTCATGGTCGCTCAGCCCGGCCCGCTCGAACACTCGGACACGTTCGAGCGGTCGGCCGGAGGAGCCGAGGCCAACGTCGCGCGTGTCCTCGCCCAGTTGGACGTCGAGGCGTCCTGGCTCTCGCGCGTCGGTGACGACGGCTTCGGCCGCTACCTGACGGAAACGCTGCGCGCGAGTGGGGTGGACACGTCGGCGGTGATCGTCGACCAGACCCGCACCACCGGGATGTACGTCAAGGAGCGTGGTTCGGGCAGCGGTCACGCGTCCGACCTACCCGCCGGGGAGAGCCGAATGACATATTTCCGCAGCGGTTCCGCCGCCAGTGCGCTGTGTGTCGACGACATCGTCACGGCGACCCAGATGCTCGCGGCGGCCGACCTCGTGCACGTCAGCGGCATCACGCTCGCCCTGTCGGACACCGCGCGCGACGCTGCGGCCGCGCTGGCGTCGTCGCCCGGTCTGCTGAGTTTCGACCTCAACCACCGTCCCCGACTCTGGACCGCCGGGAGCGCCGATGTGGTTCTTGCAGAGCAGGTCCGACGCAGTGACATCGTGCTGATGGGCGCCGACGAAGCACACGCGGTGTTCGGCACCGGAGACCCCGACGCGCTGCGTGGCCTGTTCCCCGAGCCGCGCCGCCTGGTGATCAAGAACGACGCCCACGTGGTCGTGGGATTCGACGGCGCCGAGCGTGTCGACGTCCCGGCCCTGCGGTTGTCGGTGGTCGAGAAGATCGGTGCGGGAGACGCGTTCGCCGGTGGCTACCTGGCCGGTGTCCTCCGCGGCGACGATCAGCAGCGTGCGATCAGGCTGGGGCACCTGTGCGCGGCCGGCGCTCTCACCGCGCACGGCGACGCGGCCCATCTGCTTCCGCTGCACCGTCTCGACGCACTGGTGACATCCTCGGACGAGGAGTGGTCGAGCATCGACTACGACGCCGAGAGGGGAATCGCCGTATGAGTCAGAGTGTGTCCCGCGCGCTCACCCTGCTCCGGGTGCTGGCCGACGGTCCGCGATCGCTGGACGAGTTGGCTGCCCACCTCGACGTGCACAAGACCACGGTCCTGCGTCTGCTGCGGGCGATGGAGGCGGAGCGGTTCGTCCAGCACGACCACGAACACCGGTATCGCCTGGGGTCGACGCTCTTCGAACTGTCCAATCGGTCGTTGGAGCAGCGGGACATCCGGACGTTGGCGCGGCCGCATCTGGCTGCGCTGAACGCCGACACCAGGCAGACGATCCACCTCGCCACCTACGAGTCGGGGGAGGCCGTCTACATCGACAAGTTCGACGCCACCCAGAGTGTGCGGATGTACTCGCGTGTCGGACGCCCGGCGCCGTTGCACTGCACCGCCGTCGGGAAGATCCTGATCTCCGGGCTGCCCGTCGACGAGCAGATCCGCGTCGCCCACCGCATCGAGTACACCCGCTTCACCGACCGCACCATCGACACGCCCGAGCGGTACCTCGAGGAACTGGCCCTCGTGGCCCGTCAGGGATACGCCGAGGACCACGAGGAACACGAGTCGTTCGTCAACTGCATCGGCGTGCCGGTGCGCGACGGAACCGGCTCGATCGTCGCCGCGGTGTCGATGTCCGTGCCCGACATGCTGCTCGACCACGCCCGCGTCCTCGGCACCCTGCCGCAGGTGCGCGCGGTGGCCGAGACCATCTCCGCCGAACTCGGCTGGAGTCCGACCCCGACGAAGGAACCCGCATGACCGACAAGATCGCCGTCCTCACGACCGATGCGCCTGCACCCGCCCACACCTTCTCGCAGGGCGTGCGCAAGGGCCCGTTCGTCCAGGTGTCCGGGCAGGGACCCGTCGACCCGGCGACCAACGAGTACCTGTACCCCGGCGACGTCGCGGCGCAGACCACGCGGACGCTGACCAACGTCAAGGCCATCGTCGAGGCGAGCGGTGCGACCTTCGACGACGTCGTGATGCTGCGGGTGTACCTGACGAAGCGCGAGGACTTCGCCGTCATGAACGAGGCGTACGGCGCCTTCGTGCTCGAGCACACGAAGGGTGACGTCCTGCCCAGTCGCACAACGGTCTTCACGGGACTCCCGCGCGAGGAGATGCTCGTCGAGATCGACGCGATCGCGGTGGTCTGACACGTCGACCCACCGTCAGGGCACCATGAACCCATGAGACGACGGTGGGTACGGCTGCAGGGCACGTTCTGGTTCGTTCCCGCGGTCCTGGGCGTCGTCGCCGTCGTCCTGGCTCAACTCCTGGTCGCCCTGGACCGGTGGCTCCTCGATCGGGGCATCGGGATCGGTGGGTCGCTGCTGTACCACGTGGGTGCGAGTGGCAGCCGGGACATCCTCGGCGCCATCGGCGGGTCGATGCTCGGAGTCGCGGCGACGTCCTTCTCCATCACCATCTCGGTCCTCGCGACGGCCAGTTCGACCTACGGCCCGCGACTGGTGCGCAACTTCATGGCGGACCGCGGGAACCAGGTGGTGCTCGGCATCTTCGGGGCGACCTTCCTCTACGCACTGATGGTGCTGCGCTCGATCCGGTCGCTCGACTCGGACGGCGACGTCTTCGTACCCGACATCGCGGTGAACGTCGCCGTGCTCCTCGCGGTGCTCGACGTGGGCGTCCTGGTGTACTTCATCCACCACATCGCCCAGTCGATCCAGGTGGCGACGCTGTCCTCGCGAGTGCGCGACGAACTCTCCGCAGCCGTCGACGAGCTCTACCCGACGGAGCCGCCGCCCGACGCGGCGTCGGATTCCGAGGTGACGCTGCCCGAGCACGTCGACACGGTGCGTGCTCCGCGTTCCGGAGTCGTCGTCGACGTGGACGAGGACGCGGCGTTGTCCTCGGCCGTCGACGCCGATGCCGTCGTGGTGCTGCTCTGCAGACCGGGTGAGCACGTGATCGAGGGAGACGCCATCGCGGAGTCACGACGGTGGAGCGGATCCTCCTCCGCGTCGCACCTGCGCGAGATCGAGTCCGCGGTCGAGATCGGCGACGAGCGGACTCCGCAGCACGACATCGAGTTCGCCGTCGAGCAGCTGGCCGAGATGGCCGTGCGGGCTCTGTCCTCGGGTACGAACGATCCGTACACCGCTCGCAATGCCTTGGACGATCTGTCCGTCGGGATGGCCACTCTCGTCGGTCGTCCGCCGCCGTGCGGTGCCCGGACCGACGATGCCGGAACGGTACGGATCGTTCTGCGTCGGGTGCCCGTGGTCGACCTGATCGACCACGCGCTGGGAGCTGTTCGGATCTACGCGATGGCGAGCCCCATGGTGGTCGCTGCCGGTATCCGGATGGCGGAGCGTCTCGGTGCGGCAGCGACCGCGACCGCGTCGATCGACCGCGTCCGGTACCACCTCGACCTCCTCGACGAGGCGTGCCGACGGGAGATGACGGATCCGGCAGGGCGGGCCTCGTGCCTCGACCAGATCGACCGCGCGCGTGGGCGTCTCCTGACGGTCGCCGTGTCCGGCTCACCGTCAGGCACAGTGGAGTCGTAGATCCGCTGCCGAAAGGACCCTGTGCAGACCCGCCTCGCCTCTCTCGGGCTTCTCTCCATCCTGCTCGGCGCCGCGACGGTCGTCGTCCTCGACGTCGTCACCGCACTCGGGTCGCCCGCCCATCTGCGCCGCACCATCAGCGAGTACGGGCTGGGCGCGCAGCAATGGGTGTTCACGGCCGGGGTGCTGCTCCTCGCCGTGGGATCCGGAGCCGTTCTCGTCGCTGCCGTCCGGCAGTCGTTGCTGCGCGCGTCGTCGGTCGCCGCGGTGGCGATGACACTGTGGACGGTGGGACTCGTCGCCGTGGTCGCGGTTCCCAAGCAGGACTGGAGCAACGACGCGACGCTCGGACTCGGCGGCGCGGTGCACCGCGCGGGCGCCGCGGTCGCGTTCGTCAGCATCCCGGTGGCGGTGATCGCCCTCGCCGCGCCGTGGATCCGGTCGAGCGAGTGGGCCCGTCACGCCCGACGGACGTTCGTGCTGGGTGTGCTGTCCGTCGTGGCCATCGCGCCCATCGGGTACGCGTTGCTCGTCGGCATGACCACCTCGACACCGTGGTACCGCGTCGTCACCCTCGGCCACGTCGAACGGATCCTCGTCGTCGTGGAGGTGATCGCGCTGATCTCGCTCGCGTGGTGGGTCCGCGCGAGCGCGCTCAGGGAGTCACCGCATCGCGTCGGTGACGCGGTCCACCAGCTCTGAGTCGTCGACGTCCAGAATGGGCGCCCACATGGAGGCCGCATCGGCGCCGTAGGCGTGACCGTGGCCTTCCGGCACCTCGGCGGCGAGCGCCATGTCGAGCGTCACCTGCCAGAAGGTGACGAGAGGGATCCACGTCATCCCCTTGTCGACGTCGACGCCGCGCGGCTCCCGGAGCCAGTCCGGCTTGCCGAACAGCAGGTCGAACGACCACCATACGATCGGATCGCTCGGGTGCTGCCAGTACACGATGCGCGGGCTCTCCCAGTCCACCAGACCGGGTGCGTCGAGATCGGACGGCTCCGCGGCGAAGCGGACGTTCTGCCCGCCGTAGATCACGGGCAGGATCTCGGGGCTGCCCGGGTCCCGTGAGTCGGTGACACGCGACCACTGCTCGGAGAAGTTGGGCGTCCCCACCCACAGCGCGCCGTCCGTGCGCGCCAGCATGTCCTGCACTCCGGAGAAGGCGTCCTGGCCGCCGTACGACCCGAGCGATTCACCGAACGTGAGGAGCTTCGGGCGGTCGTTCTCGGGACGGTCCTGCACGCGCTGGTAGACGGCCTCGAAGACGGCGCGGCCCGCGATGAGCGGGGTGTCGCGATCGGCGAGGAACGCCAACGGACTGGGCAGGTACGAGTACTGGACCGCCGCGATCGCCGTGTCGCCGCCGGCGAGGTACTCGAGTGAGGACGCGACGGACGCGTTGACCCACCCTCGACCGGTGGTCGTCGCGATCGCCAGGTACTCGCGATCGAAGGCGCCGGTTCGGTCCAGTTCGGCGACGAGTCGGTCGGCGAGCGAGTCGACGGTGTCCCGGCCGAGACCGAGCCCGTCGGCGTCGACGGACTTGCGTCCCGCATAGACCCGGATCGGGGTGAGGGCGGGCCGTCCCGTCACGGATGCGATCTCGTCCGACGTCGGGCCGCCCGCGACGAAGGTGCGCCCCTCGCGGCCCAGGGTGTCCCACTCCTCGTTCGACTCGGGCGAGCCCGACCGTTCGGGCGCCGACGGCGGTTCCACGCCCTCGGCGCTCCCGGTGTCGGCCGCAGCGGCGGACCCGTTGGAGATGCGTGAGATCCCGGTGGCAAGGAGCCCCTCGACGGCGAACACCAGCACCACACCGACGGCGACGACGGCGAGACCGCGCGAGACGGGCGGCGGGAGAACACGACCGATCAGTGCGATGAGAAGGTCTGTGACGCGGCGGATTCCGCGTGCCAGCGTGATCACCAGGACGACGACGATCGCGGCGACGACGAAGACTCCGGCGTAGTCCCACGACTGGCTCGGTTCGATGCCCACGAGTTCGCGAGAGATGTTCTGCCACCACGCCCCGAGGACGAGGAACAGCGGGAGCACGACGACTGCGGCGGCGCCGATCGCGTACCAGCCCCACCGCCTCAGTCGTTCGGGCCACTCGCGAGTGAGCTCCATCCGCCGGACGCCCCACACGACGAGAACGCCGACGCCGTAACCGCATGCGACCGAGAGGCCCGTGGCGACGGCCTGCAGGTACCACGGTCGGGGGAGAAGCGACGGGGACATCGACCAGCAGTAGAAGACCAGTCCGACGACGAGGCCGATCGGCTCGAAGCGGGAACACCACCGCCACAGTGCGGTGGCGATGCGTCCTCGCTGGTCCTTCGTGGTCACCGGGTGAGTCTAGGTGCTGCGCGGCGACTCCAACCGGGAGCGCAGGGTCCGATCGGTGACGGAGATCCCCTGGTTGATGAAGGGTTCGACCACCTTCGCGAGTGCCTTGCCCGTGAACCCGCCGGGGAACTCGTAGCGGAACTCGACGTCGGCGACGCAGTGTCCGTCGTCCACGGGGGTGACCACCCAGCGAGAACTGGTCTCGAAACCCTTCACCGACGACAACGCGATGACGGAACCGTCGACCCACTCGACGATGTCCACCGTGGAGTGCAGAGCTTTGGGTCCCAGCTTCATCTCGGCGTCGAAGCGGTCACCGGTGCCGCGCGACACCGGTCCGACGGGGACGAACGAGGTGACGCCGAACATCCAGTCCGGCACGTTCTCGTACGAGGACAGGTAGTCGAAGGTCGCCGACGCCGGTGCGGCGATCTCGACGTGCTTGGTGATGACGGGCATGAGGTCTCCTGGTGCGGCTGTGGTGTCAGGGATTCGGTCGGTCAGTCGATGCGGATGGTGAGAGCGTCGGACACGGGCACCGACTGGCAGGCCAGGCGCACTCCCCGGTCGAGCTCGTACTGATCCAGCGTGTCGTTGACGCGCATGTGCACGTCACCGCTGACGAGAGTGAACGCGCAGGCGCCGCAGTTGCCCTCGCGGCACACGAACGGGGCGTCGATTCCCTCGGCGAGCATGGCGTCGAGCAGCACGGTGTCGGGTGCGCAGTGGAACGAGTGATCGTCGCCCTCGACCTCCGCGGACACGGAAACGCCCGTGGCCGAGGACGTCTCGACGAGGGTGGTGTGGAACGGGTCGGTGGTGATCGACGTGAACACCTCACGGTGGATGTTCTCGGGCGACATCCCCGCCGCAAGGAGCCCCTGCTGCGCCACCTCCATGAACGGCCCCGGCCCGCAGAGGTACGCGTCGGCGTCGGCGATGCCGGAGACGGCGTCGGTGAGACCGGTGGCAGTGGGCAGGCCCGACGCCGACTCGTGCCAGTGCCGCACCGTGAGGCGGTCCGGATGCTGCTGCTGCAGATCGTCGAGGGTGGCGGCGAACATGACCGAGTCCGGGTCTCTGTTCGCGTAGAACAACACGACCCGTCCGTCGTGCGACGCCAACGCGGTCTTCAGGATGGACATCACGGGCGTGATGCCGCTGCCGGCGGCGACCAGGACGAGCGGGCGATCCCATCGCGCGGGAACGAAGGTGCCCGCGGGAGCCAGTGTCGTCAGTGCGGATCCTGCTGTCGCGGTGTCGCACAACCAGGTGGACCCGAGGCCGCCCGCGGTGCGCTTGACGGAGATCGCGGGGCGCTCGCCGGTGTCGGGACTGCTCGACAACGAGTAGCACCGTGCGGCGGAACCGCCGTCGCTCAGAGGAATCTCGACCGTGAGGAACTGGCCCGGGCGGTAGCGCAGGGCCTCGCCGTCGGCGGTGGACAGGACCAACGTCACCGCGTCCGCCGTCTCGCGGATCACCTCGTCGACCTGCAGTCGGAGTGTGCGGACGGCGGTGTCCGCGGAGTCGATCGCCACGATGTCTTCCCCTCGTCGGCCGGGTGTGTCCGGCACTCCGGACTACACCGAAGATTGTTTCATTGAACTATAGGCCATTGACAAATGGCACAGTCATCCGTGACGCTTCCGGCATGACATCGACGCGTCCGATTCCCGAGCGGGGGTCCCTGCGGTCCCGCGCCGCGGCCCGAGCCACGCAGTCGACGTTGCGACCCATCGCGTCCCGACTGCCGTTCGGACGCGGCGGCGAACGCGTCGCCCGCGTCCTCGTCGAGGTGGCCATGCGTGCCTGCGGCGGAATCGCACCCGGCACGGTCGTCCGCACCGTGCGCGAGGACGGTGTGGTCGGGGAGTGGGTCGACGCGCGGGCAGGCCGGAGGCCGGTCGAAGATGGGGCAGGCCGGAGGCCGGTCGAAGATGGGGCAGGCCGGAGGCCGGTCGAAGATGGGGCAGGCCGGAGGCCGGTCGAGGGTGGGGACGGTTCCGTGGACACCGCCGACCCGATCCTCTATCTGCACGGCAGCGCGTACGCGATCTGTTCCGCACGGACGCACCGCGGCTTGGCGTCGCGTCTCTCCCGCGCGACGCAGCGTCCGGTCTTCGTGGTCGACTACCGACTCGCCCCCGAGTTCCCTTTCCCCGCCGCAGCCGACGACGTCGAGCGGGCGTACGGCTGGCTGATGTCGAGCGGCCACGCACCCGAGTCGGTCGTCGTGGCCGGTGACTCGGCGGGCGGTCACCTCGCGCTGGACCTGGTGCTGGACAACGCCCGACGATCGGTTCCGCAGCCTGGTGCGGTCCTCCTGTTCTCGCCGTTGATCGATCTGACCTTCACCCTCGCGCAGAACCGGGAGCGCATCCGTCGCGACCCGATGATCTCCGCAGCGGCGGCGCGGGCACTCACCGCGCTCTACACACGCGGCGAGGATCCCGAAGGGCGGCGCCTACGACTGGCGGTCGAGGCGGGAACGGCACTGCCGCACTTCGTGGTTCAGGCCGGCGGTGCGGAGATGCTCGTCGCCGACGCCGAGCACCTGCGCGATCTGGTGGTCGATGCCGGTGGCACCTGCACGCTCGAGATCTGGCCCGACCAGATGCACGTGTTCCAGGCTCTGCCGCGCATCAGCCCGGAAGCGGACCGGGCACTCGCCCGCGCCGCGCACGCCCTGACAGCTCTCCATCGAACAGAGACGAGACACTGATGTTCTCTCGACCCAGACCACGCCTCACCCACGGGGCGGACGCCGTGGTCACCGGCGCCGGCAGTGGCATCGGCCGCGCCTTCGCACTCGAGATCGCCCGCCGCGGTGGCCGCGTCGTCTGCGCGGACATCTCACTCGAACGCGCCGAGGAGACGGTGCGGATGCTCGACGGCCCCGGCTTCGCCGTCCAGTGCGACGTCGCCGTGCAGTCGCAGGTCGAGGATCTCGCGCTGTTCGCCGAGCTCGAGTTCGGTGGCGCGCCGACGCTCGTGATCAACAACGCCGGCGTCGGCATCGGTGGCAAGCCGGTGGGCGACATCGGGTTCGAGGACTGGAACTGGGCGCTCGGCATCAACCTGTGGGGAGTGGTCCACGGCTGCGAGACGTTCGTTCCGCTGCTCCGTACCGCGGGTCGCGGCGGCATCATCAACGTGGCTTCCGCCGCGGGATTCGCGGCGGCACCGACGATGGGGCCCTACAACGTCGGCAAGGCGGGCGTCATGTCACTGTCCGAGACTCTCGCGGCCGAACTCTCCGGGTCGGGTGTCCACGTGACCGTGCTGTGCCCGACCTTCGTCAAGACCAACGTCGCGGTCGACGGTCGCATCACCGAGCGCTCCACGGAACTCGCGCAGAAGTTGATGCGGTGGACCGGCTTCTCACCCGAGCGGATCGCCGTCACCACGCTCGACGCGCACGACAGGAACCGCCTCTACGTCGTGCCCCAGCTCGACGCGAAAGCCATCTGGCTGACGAAACGGCTCCTCCCCACCCTCTACACCCGCGGAGCAGGGCTGCTCGACCGCCTGCTCCCCGGCGAGCCCGCCCCACAGTCCCTTCCCGCTGTTTCCGCCTCGACAGGAGTATGACGATGGCCTTCGACTTCGACGCCATGCTGGACAAGATCAAGGACCGCCAGTGGTCCCTCGCGGACATCGACTGGGACGCCCCCGGCGCCGAGATGATCCCGCCCGAGCAGCATGCCAAGCTCAAGCCGTTCCTGTCCGACCTCATGTGGATCGAGAACGTCGGTGCGCGCGGATTCGCCGCGATGGCACGCAAGGCGCCCACCGAGACGCTGCGCGAGATCTACCGTTACTTCCACGCGGAGGAGCAGAAGCACGCGAATGCCGAACTGGCACTGATGCGTCGGTGGGGCATGCTCGAGAACGACGAGATCCCGCAGCCGAACGTCAACGTCAAGCTGATCATCGACTGGCTCGACAAGTACTCGGATCAGACGCCGCTCGCCGTGCTCGGCACCGTCATCCCGATGCTCGAGGTCGCGCTCGACGGTGCGCTGGTCAAGTTCATCGTCGACGAGATCGACGACCCGGTCTGCCAGGAAGTGTTCAAGCGCATCAACGCCGACGAGTCGCGGCACCTCGCCGTCGACTTCGAGGTCATCGATCTGCTGGGCCACGCGAAGATGCGCCGCATTCTCGTCGAGACGATCGGCGCCTGGATGCATCCGTCGCTCATCATCGGCACCCTGCGGTACATCCCACTGCTGAACAAGATGCGGGACAACATCGTCGAGATGGGTGTCGACGAGGAGCGCCTCTACACCGCGATGAAGCGCTTCAAGAAGGTGGGCGAACGCAGCGAGTTCCCGAAGCGTCTGCCGATGTACCGCTTCATCAGCTGGCACGGGAGCGTCGTCATCAACCGCGACCACCCATACCACAAGTTCGCCGACTCGATGGTGACGCTGACGGCCAAGTACCCGAAGCGGCTGCTGCGCCCGCAGCCCACGTGGTCCAAGGAACTCACGTACGAGCCCGTCGCATGACCGAAATTCTCTCCACCGCCATCATCGGAGGCGGATTCGCCGGCATCGGTGCCGCGATCCGGCTGCAGCAACGGGGGATTCGCGACATCGCCATCCTCGAACGCGGCACACGTGCCGGTGGGACCTGGCGTGACAACACGTATCCCGGTGCAGCCTGCGACATTCCGTCCCGCCTGTACTCGTACAGCTTCGCCCCCAATCCGGACTGGTCGCACACCTACTCCGGGAGTGCGGAGATCCTGGGCTACATCGACTCGATGGTCGAGAAGTTCGAGCTGAGCCGCTACCTCCGGTTCGGTCACACCGTCGTGGACGTCACCTGGCACGAGTCCCGGTCGCTCTGGGAGATCTCGGTCCAGGATCGGGAACCCGTCCTCGCCCGCACCGTCGTGATGGCGTCGGGACCGCTGGCGAACGTCAGCCTGCCCAAGATCCGCGGCGTCGAGACCTTCGCGGGAGCGAAGATCCACAGCGCGCGGTGGGACCACGACTACGACTTCGCCGGCAAGAAGGTCGCCGTCGTCGGCACCGGAGCCAGCGGCGTGCAGATCGTTCCCGAGCTGGTGAAGGTCGCCGAGTCGGTCAAGGTCTTTCAGCGCACGCCGGGATGGGTGCTGCCCCGCACCAACTTCCGCACCCGCGGACTGACTCGCGAGATCTACCGCCGCGTGCCCTTCAGCCAGAGCGTCGCGCGCAAGGCCTGGTTCTGGGGCCACGAGTCGGTCGCACTCGGGGTCGTCTGGAACTCGCCGCTCACCCGCGTGGTGGAGGGAGTGTCGAAGCTGCACCTACGCAGTCAGGTTCCGGATCCGTGGCTGCGGCGCCAGCTCACGCCGGAGTTCCGCGCCGGGTGCAAGCGCCTGCTGATGACCAGCAAGTACTACCCGGCGCTGCAGAAGGACAACTGCACGCTCGTCACCTGGCCCATCGCACAGATCTCCGAGAAGGGAATCCGCACGGTCGAGGGAGTCGAGCATCAGTTCGACGCGATCGTCTTCGCCACCGGGTTCGACGTCTCCAAGACCGGGTCGCCGATCCCCATCACCGGGCGTGACGGGCGCGTCCTCGCCGACGAGTGGAGCCGGGGAGCTCACGCCTACAAGTCGATCGCGGTGTCCGGGTACCCGAACATGTACTTCACGTTCGGGCCCAACTCCGGACCCGGCCACAGCTCCGCCCTGGTCTACATGGAGGCGCAGATCGACTACCTGGTCGATGCCATCGCCACCGCCGTGAACCAGAACTTCGTGCTCGACGTCCGCGCCTCGGTGCAGGCCGAGTACAACGCGGACCTGCAGCAGCGGCTGACCAAGACGACGTGGAACTCGGGGTGCTCGAGCTGGTACCTCACCGAGGACGGTTTCAACGCCACGATGTTCCCGGGCTTCGCCACGCAGTACGTCAAGCAGCTCGAGACGGTGCTGTTGCCGGACTACGCGGTGACGGCGGCAGCGACGGCACCGGTCGACGAGGTCGTCGCCGCGGTGTGACCGAGCGTTAGTCTGGAGGTCCGGCCGAGTGGAGGAGTGAGTCGATGACCGAGTACCGCATCGACGAACTGGCTCATGCCGCGGGCACGACCTCGCGCAACGTCCGGGCCTACCGTGAACGTGGACTGCTCCCGCCCCCGCGCAAGCGGGGGCGGGTCGGCATCTACGACGACTCGCACCTCGCCCGGCTGCGACTGATCGACATCCTGCTCCAGCGCGGCTACACGACCACACACATCAGCGACTTCATCGACGGCTGGGAGAGTGGCAAGGACCTCACCGAGGTTCTCGGTCTGCAGCGCGCCCTCACCGAGCCGTGGTCGACGACCGGCGAGGTGCAGTCGGTCTCCGTCGACGAGGCGCGGCAGATGCTCGGCGACCCCGACGGCGTCCAGCTGTCCAGGCTCGTGGAGTACGGACTCGCCCGCATCGACGGCGACCGATGCACGTTCACCGATCCGAAGCTGTTGCAGGGCTTCACGTCCCTCGCGACCTACGGCTTCGGAATCCGCGAGGTCATGGACATCCACGAACGGCTCCATGCGGCCGTCGACGGAATGTCCAAGGACATGATCTCGACTGTGAAGAGTCACATCGTCGACCGCTACGGCGAGGGTTGGATTCCCGAGGGTGACGACGTCCTCCGAGCCACCGAGATGTTGCAGATCATGCGCACTCTCGCAGTCGATTCCGTGCATTCGTTGCTCGGCCGCACACTCGACCGCAACCTGCAGGAGCAGCTCGGCGAGTACCTCGAGGTCGCCATCGACAACACCTCTCGTTCGGACCGTCACACAGCCTGACCTCGCTTTTCGGACCAATGGGGCATGGTGGAGTCATGAACCGCACCAGACTGTCCGCCGCTGTCGCCCTCGCCGGCGCCACCGCCCTCGTTCTGACCAGTTGCTCGTCGTCGAGCGAGGAGGGGCAGGCGACGCCGGCGTCCTCCACCGCTGCTCCGTCGTCGTCCAGCACTGCTCCGTCGTCGTCGGCGGCGAGTACGTCCTCGAACGCCACCGTCTACACGTTGCCGGGAACCGGCGTGTTCCCCGAGGGCATCACCGCCGACGACGACACCTTCTACGTCTCGTCGACCTCCGACGGCGCCATCTTCCGCGGCACAGTCGGCAACACCACCGTCGAACCGTTCCTCCCCGGTGGACAGGACGGTCGCACCGGCGCGGCGGGACTGGACGTCGACGGGGACGACGACGAGAACACCCTCGTCGTGGCGGGCGGTGCGACCGGCACCGTCTGGATCTACGACGCCGAGTCCGGCGCACTGCGCGGGAAGTTCACCAACGGGCTCGGCCAGGACGCCACCTTCCTCAACGACGTCGTCATCGCCGACAACGGCGACGCCTTCATCACCGACTCGCGCAACCCCACGCTGTGGCGCATCCCGGCGAACGCCACCGGTGAGGGCCAGTTGGAGCCGTTCGTCGACTTCACCGGATCCCCGTTCGCGTACGGCGAGGGCTTCAACGCCAACGGCATCGTCGAGGCGGACGACGACAACGCATTGGTGATCGTGCAGTCCAGCACCGGCAACCTGTACCGCGTGGCCCGCGACTCCAAGGCCATCACGCAGGTGGACCTCGGCGGCGCGACACTTCAGAACGGCGACGGCATGGAGATGGAGGACGACACGCTCTACGTGGTTCGCAACCGCGACAGCCTCATCGCCACAGTCGATCTCGACGACGATGGCAACCGTGGCCGGGTGACCGGTGAGATCACCGACCCCAGCTTCGCCTACCCCACCACCGTCGCCGACGTCGACGATCAGCTGCTGGTGGTCAACAGCCAGTTCGACAAGCGTGGGGGCACTCCGGTGGAGCCCTTCACCGTGGTCGGTGTGCCTGAGCGGTAGGGGTTGGGCTTGGGGTGTGCGCTGGTTGCGTGAGGTGCGGTCGGTCGGTGCGTGCGCGCCGGTGGTTGGCGGCTCGTAGCGGGTGTGTGCACGGGTTGCGTGGTGCGCACACCCTTTCCTGCCTGCGGAGCGGGGTGTGGGCTGCTGGAAGTAGTGCGGGTCGGTCGGCTGGGTGGTGCTTTGCCGGTGGTTGGCGGCTCGTGGCGCTGGTGTGCGCGGGTTGCGTGGTGCGCACACCCCTTTCCGCCGGCGGAGCGGGGTGTGGGCGGCTGGAAGCAGTGCGGGTCGGTCAGCGAGGGCCGGTGTTGGCGATGCGGGACGTCGAGTCGTCCTCCGTTTCCTGGTACCCGCGACCCGCTTCGAGGAGGGCCTCGCGGAGGTTGGTGACGGCGGTGATGTGGGCCGCGAGCACGGAGCTCAGTGAACCCTCCGGGCCGTGGGTGAGGTCGGAGTACTTGCGTGCTAGCGCGATTCCGGAGGGAAGGGTGCCGAAACCCGCGCTGAATTCGAGCGCATTGATCGACGGCAGCAGTTCGGCGAGGTCACTGACGAATTGTTCGCACGCTGACGCGCACCTGCGCGAAGAATCGGCGGAGATGATGAGGTCATCGGTCATGGAAAGTTCTTCCTTCGCGGGTCAACGGGGGATGCTGGAAGCGAATGCTTGCGCCCCGGTCCTCGCCACAGCGCACACATCCGCGGTGACGGAGGAAGCGAGATTCCGTTCAGCACGAAACACCACAGAACCCTCTCGCCAATCGAACGCGATACTGCAGGCAGCGAGTTGCTGGTCGCCGCGATCGCGGAACGAGAACGCGCCGACACCCAAGTCGTCGACAGCGCTGAACCTGTCCGAGGTCGGACTGGTCCTGAGCGCGTCGAGCGTCCGGGTAGTGGAGAAGACGGTCAGGAACTGATCGCTCCCCTTCCATGTGCACCACTTCCAGGTGTCGTCGAGTGGAACCGTGAGCTGGTCGACAACGACAGCCGGATCTGCCCCCGCCGCCCGGATGGCCTCGTCGGGTACCACGGTGCAGGGGTCGAAGAGTTCCATCGCGACCGGCTCGGCGGTGCCGCTCACCCCACCGCACCCGGTGAGTGACGCGACGACTGCCGCGACAGCGAGTACCCCACAGTTCCTGCGCACACGTCGTTGGACGCACGCTCCGCTCCTGCGGTTCCGTGCTCCCACTGCACACAACGGTGTCCCCACGGGCACATCCGACCATCCGGAACCGTTCTGTGTGCAGAAATGCGCGCCGGGAACCGAGCGGGTGGTTGCGGCGTCGAAGGCTGTACCGCGCCACGGCGGACGATCGGAAGGCCTTCACCATGCACTCGACCACTCTGCCTGTTGCTTCCAGCGGTCTCGGAAGTCTGACCAACGCAACATCATTGGCGGTGCTCGTCGCGTTCGCGACCCAGTGTGCGGTGGCGTGTGTCGCCGCGATCGCGGGATTCGGTGCCGTCGTCGTCAGTGCCCTCGCTGCCTTCGCGAGTGCGGACGAGTCGCCCGGCGCGATGTTCGTGGGCTCACTCGCCGATGCGTGGGCGTTCGTTCTCGTCATCGCTGCGGTGGGGCACGGGGTGCTCGCGACGATGATCGTGCAACGCCGACGTTCGGCACGCGTCGTCGTGACGGCAGTGGCCCTCGTGTGGGCGGTGGCGCTGGTGCACTCTCCGATGGTGTGGCCGTTGGTGGTGGTGCAGGCGGGTTCTGCGCTGGCGTGGTGGATCCCGGCGTCACGGCGCCCGACCCCCAACTGACTCACACGAGCAGCGCGGCGATGGACCCGGGAAACGTCTCGTCGGGCCTGCGTTCGTAGAGCTCGGCGGGGCGTCCGCCCGCAGCCGACGTGGTGGCGCCCGTACCGACCAGCGCCCCGATCACATGACGGCGGAAGGTGTCCTTGCGCAGCGGGCGGTCGAACACGGTCTCGTACAGGGTGCGCAGATCGAGCAGCGTGAAGGTGGTCCCCAGCAGGTGCGACGGATCAGGACGGGTGAGGTAGCGAGACCGCAGGTCGCCCACGGCGGCCGACACCATGTCGGCATGGTCGAAGGCCATCGGTTCCACAGGCCGATCCGCCTCGACGGCCAGGAGATCGGTGCCGGAAGGCAGGGACTCGGTGGGCGCCTCCGCGCAGTGCGCCATCGACAGGACCCATCCTCGATCGTCGCGGTCGGGAGCGTCGAACATCCGGATCTGATGGAACTCGACGCCGTCGATGCCGGCTTTGGTGCTCAACGCGCGCCTCGCCGCATCGGCGAGCGTCTCGCCCGGATGCAGGAATGTGCCGGGAAGTGCAGCTCCCCAGGGTGATTCCACCGTCACCACGTTCAGCGTTCCGCCGTGGACGGTGAGAACGGCGACGTCGACAGCGACGGACGGTCGTGGGTAAGTCGTCAGATCGGAGGGCATGGGTTGCAGCTTAGCGCAGTGGTGCGTTATGGTTAGCGCACAAACGAGCAAAGGGGAAGACATGAAGCTGACCGACGAACAGAAGAACCGCGCCGAGGGCGTCGTGCTCGGCACCGCAGCCGGTGACGCACTGGGCGCCGGATACGAATTCGGCTACCCGACGCCCGAGACGGTGATCGACATGATCGGCGGCGGCACCTTCGACTGGGCGCCCGGCGAGTGGACGGACGACACGTCGATGGCCCTCTGCATCGCCGAGGCGCTGGTGGAGGGCCGGGGACTCGACGGCGTCGCGGCGAACTTCGTGGCCTGGATCGACACGAACCCGGCGGACGTCGGTATCCAGACGCGCACGGTGTTGTCCCGGCGCAGCAGGTCGGCTACCGAGATGACCGCCGTCGCCGCAGGACTGTCCGGCAGGACAGGTGGCAACGGTTCGCTGATGAGAACTGCCCCGGTGGCGCTGGCGTATCTCGACGACCCGGATCAGCTCTCGGTGGCCGCTGCGCAGATCAGCGCCCTGACGCACAGTGATCCGCAGGCGGGGGAGGCATGCCAGATCTGGAGTGCCGGCATCCGGCACGCCGTCCTGCACGGCACCTACGACGGCATCTCGCTGTACCTCGACGCGGCGGAGCCGTCGGTGCGCGACACCTGGGCGCCGTTGCTCGACGCCGCGGAGAAGGGGCGCCCGTCGGACTTCGACAGGAACGGGTGGGTGGTGCACGCGCTCCAGACGGCCTGGTCGGCCATCACGACCACCGAGGAGAACGGGGACCAGCTGACAGCGGCGCTGGAGGCGTGTGTCCGCGCGGGCGGCGACACCGACACCACCGCAGCCATAGCCGGTGGGCTCCTCGGCGCACGCTGGGGCGCCTCGGTGATCCCCGAGGCGTGGACCACGATCCTGCACGGGTACCCCGGACGACGAGCCGCGGACCTCGCGGATCTGGGACGTCGCCTCGCAGAAGGAGCAGCAGCATGAGTGTCATCGATGTGGTCACCGGAGACATCACCACCGTGCGCGCGGACGTGATCGTCAATGCCGCCAACTCGACCCTCCTCGGTGGAGGCGGGGTGGACGGCGCCATCCACCGCGCAGGCGGACGAGAGATCCTCGACGCCTGCAAGATTCTGCGGGCGACGACCCTCCCGAACGGACTCGACACGGGTGCCGCCGTCGCGACGCCCGCAGGCCGTCTGCCGGCGAGGTGGGTCGTCCACACAGTGGGGCCGCGGTACTCGGCCCGCGAGGACCGCTCGCCGATCCTGCGCGCAGCGTACGAGCGCTCCCTTCTCCTGGCTCACTCGCTCGGAGCATCCTCGATCGCGTTCCCGCTCATCTCGGGCGGTGCGTACGGATGGCCGGTGGAGCTGGCGGTCGCCGAACAGGTGCGCGCGGTGACGTCGGCGCCCGTGTCCGTGGATCTCGTGACCCTGGTGGCCTACTCGGCCGAGGTGCACCGCATGACGACGCGGGCCGTCGGCTGACCGGTCATCGCCGACGTGCTCGCCACGCAGACCAGCCGCCGGTGGCCCACAGAGCCCAGATCACCAGCAATGGCTGGAACAGCAGCCGGATACCTCGTGCCCGATCGGTGTCCAGACCGAAAGCGTCTGTGTGCGTGACGAACTGAGAGATGTTGCCCGGGAACACGGCGACGAAGAACAGCGCCGTGACCCACCCCACCGCCACCCGGTACCGCGTCACGGCGATGAGAGCCAGGCCCAGCACCACCTCGACGACACCCGATGCGACCACCACGAGATCGGTGTCGAGCGGCATCCACGTCGGTACCTGCGCGGCGAACTCCTGCCGGGCCCAGAACAGGTGGCTCAGTCCGGCGAACACCAGGAACGCGCCGAGGACGAGCCGCCCGACGATACGAGGCACGGTCGCAGGGGCAGGGCGCGTGGTCATGCCTGCCACCCTACGAGGCGCCGCGCTGCCGGTCCGGTCGGCCGAGAACGCGGCCCAGCTCCTCGTGCGCGTAGACCCTGTTCTCGCAGTAGACGGCGCCGCCGACGCACTCCTCGTCGTCGCAGTCGCAGAACCTGTACGGCTCCGCGTTCCAGCGGCTGCCGTACTGCGACCCCGGCTCCGCGACGAGTGCGGCGACCTCGCGCACCGTCCTCTGCTCGCTGCGTCTGCGCTGCCCCCGGCGATGTCCGCCCATGTCCGTCCCCCCGTTGTCGGTGGCGTCACGCTAGGGGAGGGGTACGACAGGCGCCGGCTGATGTTGAGTGATGCAGTGGATGCCGCCGCCCCGGGCGAACAGCGGCCGGGCGTCGACGCTCACGACGCGTCGGCCGGGATAGGCCTCGGACAGGATGCGCACCGCCTCGTCGTCGTTCGGATCGTCGAAGCTGCAGGCGATGACCCCGCCGTTGACCACGTAGTGGTTGATGTAGCTGTAGTCGACGACGCCCTCGTCGTCCCGCAGCACGGTCGGTGCGGGAACCGGAACGACACGGAGTCCCTCCCGGGTGAGGAGATCCATGACGTCGCGGCTGATCTCGTGGTCCGGATGCGTGGAGTCGCGCTGATCGTGCACGAGGGCGACGCCCGGCGTCGGCATCGCGGCGACGATGTCCACGTGGCCGCGGGTGCCGTAGGTCTCGGAGTCCCGAGTCAGGCCGCGCGGCAACCAGATCGTGCGATCGACACCGAGAGTGCGAGACAGCTCCGCCTCGACGTCCTGCTTCGACCAGGTGGGGTTGCGTCCGCTGTCGAGCTGCACCGTGTCGGTGAGGAGGACGGTTCCGGCGCCGTCGACCTGGATGCCGCCGCCCTCGTTGACCATGTCGGACGCGACGACGGGAACGCCGGCCGCCCGCGCCACCAGTGCACCGATCCGGGCGTCGTTCTCCCACGTCGCCCACTCCTGCGCGCCCCACCCGTTGAAGACCCAGTTCACCGCGCCGACGGTTCCGTCGTCCGAGACCACGAAGGTCGGCCCGATGTCGCGCATCCACGCGTCGTCGAGAGGTGCCTCGAGGATCGTGATGCCCGATCCCAGGTACTCCGCGGCGACGCGGGCCTCACGGGGATCCACCACGACGGTCACCGGCTCGAACGCGGCCACGGCGCGGGCGACGGCGGCCCACGTCGTGCGAGCCTCGTGGCGCTCCTCCTCGGTGTCGCCGAGCGAGTAACCGGGGCTGGGGAACGCCATCCAGGTGCGCTCGTGCGGTTCGCCCTCGGCGGGCATGCGCCACGTCACCGGGTACCCGCCACGGGCTGGGTGAGGGTGCCGTACGTATCCGGACGTCGGGTGTCGAGGAACGGGAACAGCGTCAGCCAGTCGCCACGCTGGTCGAGGTCGAGATCGGCGACCAGGACGGCCGAGCGGTCGCGGGGAGCCGACACGAGAACGCGGCCGTACGGGTCGGAGATGAACGAGGAACCGTAGAACGTGATGGCGCCCTCGTCACCGTGGCGGTTGGGTACCACCATGAACGTGCCGTTCGCGATGCCGTTGCCGACGATGACCTGCTGCCAGAGAGGTTGGGTGTCGAAGTCGGGATGATCCGGCTCCGAGCCGATGGCCGTCGGATAGACCAGGACCTCCGCGCCGGCCACCGAGTAGGCCCGCGCGACCTCGGGGAACCATTCGTCCCAGCACGTCGGCATTCCCAGTGCGAGGTCCGCCGCACGGTGCACGGGGTACGGGTCGTCGGCAGGTCCGGGGCGGAAGTACGTGTCCTCGTGGTAGCCGGCGGTGACGGGAATGTGCAGTTTCCGAGTCCGGGCCGTCACCTCGCCGTCGGGCGAGACCAGGACGGCGGTGTTGTACCCGAGGCCGTCGCCGACGGTGTCGTCGCGTTCGTACAGCGACGCGTGCACGACGATGCCGTGACGCGCGGCGACCTCGGCGGCGAAGGTGACCGTCGGCCCGGTGGCCAGGTCCTCCGCGCTGCGGGCGGGGTTCTCGCCGCCCGGCACGAACGCCGGATAGCGGCTGAGGGTCAGCTCCGGGAGGAAGACGATGCGAGCGCCTTCCCCTGCCGCAGTGGCGATCCCGTCCTCCAGTTCGGCGCGCACCACGCTCGGATCCTCGTGCCACCGATGCTGCACCAGCGCCACTCGTACCGGTGGGCGGCCGGGCTCGCGCGTGCGGGCGGGCGACGGCGGCGGGGTGGTGGCGGTGATGGTCAGCATCGGGTGTCCTCGTCCGTAAAACGAATGTGATTCGTTAAGTATGGTGTGACGACGGCCCGAACGCAAGAGGAAGGAGCCGGCGATGCCGCGTCCGTCGACACGGTTGCTGTCCACCGACCTGATCACCGATGCCGCGCTCGCGCTGGTCGATCGGCACGGCGACTTCACGATGCCGGGACTCGCCGAGCGGCTGGCGGTGCGGCCGTCGTCGTTGTACAACCACGTGGCGGGGCGGGCCGAGATCGTGGAATTGATGCGTACGCGCATGATGGCGGGCATCGAGATCCCGGCCGACTCCCGCGACTGGAGTGAGGCGGTCTCCCGCATCGCGCAGGAGTACCGCCGCCACTACGCCCGACATCCGCGCGCCATCCCGCTGTTCACGGCGCACACGGTGCGCTCCGCCGTGGCGTTCGACATGTACAACGCGTTGGCGACGGCCCTGTCCGACGGCGGCTTCGCGCCCGCCGAGGTGCTGCACGCGATCACCGCCGTCGACAGTTTCGTCCTGGGGTCAGCGCTCGATCTCGCAGCGCCCGAACAGGTCTGGGCCTCGGCTGACGAAGCGAACGACGCCATGCGCGCGGCGCTGGAGACCTCGGGCGCCGGCCGCGCGGACGCGGCGTTCGAGTTCGGGCTCGCAGTGCTCATCGCGGGGCTGCAGGCACGCTCGCCCCGCAGCTGACGAGCCCCGCAGCTGACGAGCCTCTCAGCCCACCAGGTCGGCTTCGTCCTTCAGAGCCTCGGTGTCGACGGTCAGCGTCTCGCCGCGGAAGAACGCCGGCGTCACGAAGCGCATGACCATCATGAGAACTGCACCCACGATGAGGATGCCGAAGCCCAGGAAGAACACCAGTCCGATGCCGCCGATCTCGGCGCCGCTGCCGTTCTCCGGGTCCATGCTCTCCTCGACCGAGACGACGAACACCGCCAACAGGACCAGGCCACCGAGCAACGGGAAGATCAACCGGAACACCGTGTTCCGAACGCTGGCGAAAAGAGTTCGGCGGAAGTGCCACACGCAGGCGAATGCGGTGATGCCGTAGTACCAGCAGATCATGATGCCCAGTGCCGCGATGGTGTCGATCAGGGTGTTCTCCGACAGGAAGGTCACCGCCGTGTAGAAGACCGCGGTGATCACACCGGCCGCGACGGTGGCGGCGGAGGGGACGAGGAACCGCGGGCTCACCTCGGCGAGCTTCTTGGGGAAGGCGCCATAGGCCGCCATCGCGAGCGACGTCCGCGCCGCCGGCAGGAACGTGGTCTGCAGGCTGGCGATCGAGGAGACGAAGACCGCGAGGTAGAGCAGCATGCCGCCCCAGCTGCCGAGTACCGGATCGGCCAGGGCACCGAAGACGTTCTCCGCGTTGTCGGGATTGCCGAGCCCCAGACCCTCCTCGCCGA
Source organism: Rhodococcus sp. BP-241 (assembly GCF_019836145.1). Classification (NCBI taxonomy): domain Bacteria; kingdom Bacillati; phylum Actinomycetota; class Actinomycetes; order Mycobacteriales; family Nocardiaceae; genus Rhodococcus; species Rhodococcus sp. BP-241. The sequence goes on from NZ_JABUEI010000002.1 coordinate 550,833, forward strand.
CACCGGCGTACATCATCGCCGCGACCGCGACGAGCAGGTAGGTCAGCAGGATGGTCGCGACGCACAGCAGCCCCGCGCGCCCCGGTGTCTTCGTGGGGTTCTTGGACTCCTCGCCCAGCGTCAGGCACGTGTCCCATCCCCAGAACGCGAAGATCGAGCCGGTGACGCCGATGACGAAGGCGCCCATGGTGAGTCCGCTGAACGGATCGAACCAGCCGATGTCGAACGACAACCCGGCCGGTGCGTCCCCCGCGCCGACGTGGACCAGCGCGACGACGGCGAACGCGATCAACAGCACCATCTGGAAGCCGACGAGCGCGAACTGGAGCTTCTCGCTCGTCGTGATTCCGCGGCTGGCCACCCACGTGGCGAGAGCGATGAACACGACCGTCGTACCGACGTTGACCAGTTTGTTGCCCGGCAGGTCGGCGATGGAGGGAGTGTCGAACAGCTTCGCAATGAACAGATAGAAGAACTGCACGGCGATGGCCGCGAGGTTGGAGAGCACGATGATGGTCGCGATGACCATGCCCCAGCCGCACATCCAGCCCACGTAGGGCCCGAAGGCCTTGGTGGACCAGGTGAACGAGGCGCCGCAGTCGGGGGAGTCGGAGTTCAACTCCCGGTACGCGTAGGCGGTGAGGAACATGGGGATGAACCCGGCGATGAAGATGGCCGGCATCTTCAGGCCCACCGCGGCGACGATCAACCCGATGCTGGCGGTGAGCGTGTATCCGGGTGCGACGGAGGAGATGCCGAGAACGGCGCCGGACAACGTGCCGATCCGTCCGACGGCCAGTCCCTTGGACGACGTGAGTTCACTGCTCATCGGGAAGCCTCCGTCGGATCGGTGCTGCTGGGCATGTCGGAACGGAACTCGGTGCTGGGCACCACCACCATGGGAACGGGCAGTGCCCGCAACATCTTCGACGCGGTCGAGCCGAGGAACAGGCGGCGCGGTTGTGCCAGTCGGCTGGACCCGACGACGACCACGTCGCCGTCCTCCCACGTCAGACCGGACACCGCGGCCTCGACCGTCGAGCCGTCGGCAACCGAGGACGTCACCGTCAGACTCTCGGGCAGACCGGACCGGGCGGCGTCGAGCATCTGCTGTGCGTGGTCGATGGCGCGCGCCTCTCGGTCCGGGTCGCGCAGGGACTCGACGTCGGAGGTGTCGTCGAGCGGAACGAGCGAGAGCAGTCGCAGCGACGTGTGCATCCGCTCGCACGACCGGACCGCGGTGCGCAGCACGAGGTCGGCGCCCGTGCGGGTGCCCATGGCACACGTCACCTCGCGGATCCGGTCGGCTGTCGACGTGCGATACCCGAACGGCGCCAGGGCCAACGGGATCGGGGCGGAGTGCAGCAGCTCGGTCGACACGGTGCCCAGAGTGTGGCGTCCGAGCAGGCCGTCCTTGGCGCCACCGACGACGATGGCGTCCGACCCGAGCCGCGCCGCCTCGTCCATGAGGCCGGACGAGAACGACTCCGAGAAGCTCAGATGCACCGCGGTCTCGATGTCGTCGGGCACCGACGCGGCTGCCTGGTCGAGCCACGCCCGGCCGCGCTGGGCGAGCAGTTCGGCGAACCTGGCCTCGGCCGGGACGGCGCGGTCGGGCGGCACCACCATGCAGATGTCCAACGCCGCACCCAGACTGCGGGCCAGCTGCACACCCAGGACGAGCCCGTCCTCTCCTGTGGGAGTGGCGAGATAACCGACGATCAACCGCATGGTGCGTCCCTTCGGGAAGCTTCGGTGGAACCGGACCTACTGGAAAGCCACGTACTTCGTGTCGAGGTACTCGTCGATGCCCTCGGTGCCACCCTCACTGCCGAGACCGGACTGCTTGACTCCGCCGAACGGGGCTGCGACATCGGACACGACGCCCCGGTTCACACCGACCATGCCGCTCGCGATCCTGTCCGAGACACGCAGTGCCCGATCGAGATCGCGGGTGTAGATGTATGCGGCGAGTCCGAACTCTGTGTCGTTGGCGGCATCGACGGCGTCCTGCTCGTCCACGAAACTCGTGATGGCCGCGACGGGTCCGAAGATCTCCTCGCGCACGATGCGTGCGGACGGCGGAACCTCGTCGAGCACGGTGGGTTCGAAGAACCAGCCCGGGCCGTCGATGACGTGACCACCCGTGCGCACGCGGGCGCCGGCGGCGACCGCATCGTCGACGAGGGATCGGACGTTGGTGCGCTGCTTCTCGTTCACCAGCGGCCCCACGTTCGTCCCGTCGCTCGAGCCGGGCCCGACGGTGAGCGCCGCGATCCGTGCGGTGAGCTTCTCCGTGAACTCCTCGCGGACGCTCTCGGCGACGATGAGGCGGTTGGCAGCCGTGCAGGCCTCTCCGCCGTTGCGCATCTTCGCCGCCATGGCGCCGTCGACGGCGGCATCGATGTCGGCATCGTCGAAGACTACGAACGGTGCGTTACCACCGAGTTCCATCGACGTACGCAGAACGTTGCGCGCCGACTGCTCGATGAGGATCTTGCCCACCCGCGTGGAACCGGTGAAGGTGACCTTGCGGAGTCGCTCGTCGGCGAGCAGGGGCTCGGTGACCGCGGGAGCGTTCGACGCGGGAAGTACCGACAGGACCCCGGCCGGCAACCCGGCGCCCGCCATGATCTCGGCGAGCAGCAGCATCGTCAGCGGCGTGTCCTCGGCCGGCTTCACCAGTACCGTGCACCCGGCCGCCAGGGCGGGGCCGATCTTGCGGGTTCCCATGGCCAGCGGGAAGTTCCACGGAGTCACCGCGAGAACGGGACCCACCGGAACCTTCGTGACGAGGATGCGGCCCGCGCCGGACGGAGATTGTGTGTAGCGGCCCTGGATGCGCACCGCCTCCTCGCTGAACCAGCGGAGGAACTCGGCGCCGTACGTCACCTCGCCGCGGCTCTCGGGGAGGGCCTTGCCCATCTCGAGAGTCATGAGGAGCGCGAGATCCTCCGTGCGCTCGATCACCGCTTCCCACGTTGCGCGCAGGATCGTCGACCGTGTCCGAAGTGCGGTCGCCGCCCACTCGTCCTGCACGGCGACGGCGCTGTCGAGCGCCCGCAGTGCGTCCTTCTCACCGGCATCGGCGACGCGGGCCAGCACGTCACCGGTGGCGGGATCGTGCACCGCGAACGTGCCGCCGTCCGCGGCGTCGACGAACGCGCCGTCGATCCACAGACCGGTGGGGACGGAGGCGAGCAGGGCAGCAGAGTCGGTCACTGTGCCGCCAGCGTTCGAACCGTGTTCTCCAGCACCGTCATCGCGTCGTCGAGAAGCTCGTCGCTGATCACGAGGGGAGGCAGCAACCGGATGACGTTGCCGTATGTCCCGCAGGTGAGCAGTACGACGCCCTCCGCGAGAGCATGCGCCGCGATGGCCTTGGTGATGACGGGATCCGGGATGTCGGTGCCCGGCTGGACGAGCTCGATGGCGAGCATCGCACCGCGTCCGCGGACGTCGCCGATCACCGAGGTCTCCTCGGCGAGGGCGCGTAGGCGCGGCATGGCGAGGGACTCGATGTGGCGGGCGCGTCCGGACAGGTCGAGAGCGGTCATGGTCTCGATGGCAGCGAGGGCAGCCGCGCAGGCCACCGGGTTGCCTCCGTACGTTCCGCCGAGCCCGCCCGCGTGGACGAGGTCGAGGAGATCCGCGCGACCGGTGATGGCCGACAACGGCATTCCGCCTGCCATTCCCTTCGCCATCGTGATGATGTCGGGGACGATTCCCTCGTCGTCGCTCGCGAACCACGACCCGGTTCGACAGAACCCGGTCTGTACCTCGTCGGCGATGAACACGACGCCGTTCTCCCGCGCCCAGGCTTGCAGAGTCGGCAGGAATCCGGGTGCGGGAACGATGAACCCGCCCTCGCCCTGAATGGGCTCGATGATGACGGCGGCCACCGCGTCGGCGCCGATCTGCTTCTCCATGCGGTCGATCGACGCCAGCGCGGCCTGCTCACCGGTCAGCCCCGGCTGGTCGCGGTAGGGGTACGACATCGGCATCCGGTAGATCTCCGGTGCGAAGGGCCCGAAGTTCGTCTTGTACGGCATGGTCTTCGCCGTCAGTGCCATCGTGAGGTTCGTCCGGCCGTGGTACGCGTGGTCGAAGGCCACGACGGCGTCGCGGCCGGTCGCCAGTCGCGCGACCTTGATCGCGTTCTCGACAGCTTCTGCGCCCGAGTTGAACAGGACGCTGCGCTTCTCGTGGTCACCCGGGGTCAGCTCGGCGAGCTTCTCCGCGACGGCGATGTAGCCCTCGTACGGCGTCACCATGAAACAGGTGTGCGTGAAGTGGCCGACCTGCTCCCGGACGGCCTCCGCGACAGCGGGATCGGAGGCGCCGACACTCGTGACGGCGATGCCGGCGCCGAGGTCGATCATCGAGTTGCCGTCGACGTCGACGATCACGCCGCCATCGGCATCGGCCGCGTAGACGGGAACGCTGGAACCGACGCCGGCGGCGACGGTGGCGCGTCGCCGGGCCGTCAGTTCCTGTGAACGCGGTCCGGGAAGTTCGGTGAGGAGAGCGCGCTTCTGAGGAAGGCGGTAGCTGATGTCCATGGTGAAGTCCTTCGCAGAGCAGGGAATGTCAGTCGTGGGAGCTCATGACGTGCTTGAGGCGGGTGTAGTCCTCGACGCCGTAGGCCGAGAGGTCCTTGCCGTAGCCGGAGTACTTGAAGCCGCCGTGCGGCATCTCGGCGACGAGTGGGATGTGGCAGTTGATCCAGACGGCGCCGAAGTCCAGCGCCGCACTGACGCGTTGGGTGACGCCGTGGTCCTTGGTCCAGATGCTCGAGGCCAGCCCGAACCGTACGTCGTTGGCCTTCTCGATCGCCTCGGCCTCGTCGGCGAACGGTTGCACCGTCAGCACCGGTCCGAACGTCTCCTCCTGGACGATGTCGTCCCGCTGGTCGACTCCGGTGATCACGGTGGGCTCGAGGTAGAAGCCAATGTCTCCCACTCGGTTGCCACCGGTGACGATCGTCGCGGAGGCCGGGAGGTTCGCGAGCTTGTCGGTGACGGTCGCGTAGTGACGACTGTTGTTCAGCGGTCCGTAGAACGCGTCCGCGTCGTCCGGGCTGCCCGGTGTCAGCTCGCGGGCCTTGGCCGCGAGCGCGTCGACGAGTTGATCGTGAATCGACTCGTGCACCAGCACGCGGGTCGCCGCGGTGCAGTCCTGACCGGCGTTGAAGAAGGCCGCCTCGGCGATACCGCTCGCGGCCGAGGCGATGTCGACGTCGCCGAAGACGATGGCCGGAGCCTTGCCGCCGAGCTCGAGATGGGCGCGCTTGAGCTGGCGGGCGGCGGCGACGGCGACCTCGATGCCCGCACGAACGGACCCGGTGATGGACACCAGGCCCAGCGACCGATGCCCGACGAGTGTCGCGCCGGTCCCGCCGTCACCGAGCACCACGTTGAGCACTCCGTCGGGAAGGATTCCCTTGGACAGCTTCGCGAGCACCAGAGTGCTCTCGGGCGTGGTGTCGCTCGGCTTGAGAACGATCGTGTTGCCGGCCGCGAGCGCCGGCCCGATCTTCCAGATGGCCATCATGAGTGGGTAGTTCCAGGGCGTCACCTGGCCGACGACACCGATGGGCTCGCGGCGGACGTAGGAGGTGAAACCCTCCATGTACTCGCCGGCGGACTTCCCCTCGAGCATGCGGGCTGCACCCGCGAAGAACCGCAGCTGGTCGGCTCCGACGGTCACCTCCTCGTCGGCGATGACCTGCTTCAGCTGGCCGGTGTTGCGGCTCTGCGCCTCGACGAGCTCGTCCGAGTGGGCCTCGAGGGCGTCGGCGAGCTTCAGCAGGGCGGTCTGCCGGGTCTTCGGAGTCGTCTTGCCCCACGTGGCGAAGGCGCGCTCCGCGGCGGCCACGGCGTCGTTCACGTCGGCCTCGGTGGAGATGGGGGAGACGCCCACGATCTCCTCGGTGACCGGACTGATCAGGTCGAGAGTCAGGGTGGACGAACTGGCGACGAACTCGCCGTCGATGTAGTTGCGGAGCACGTCGTGCGACACGAGGTACCTCTCCGTCGGGGCGGCTGGGTGGTTCGATCAGTGTGCGCCTGACGCTGCGAAACGGCAGCGGACAAAACGATGATCGTCCGGGGGTGGGTCACTCCGACTTGTCCAGTGCGGTAGCGGGGGTGTTCCCTTGCGTCGGGAGCTTCCCGACCGGAGAGGGGTACGTCGTGACGGTGTCGGTGCGCTGGGTTCTGGCGCAGAAGGCGCTCGCCCTCGAACTGCGAGCCGGCGCGGGCGGGCTGGACCGCGAGGTGTCGTTCGTGCACACCACGGAACTGTCGGAACCGTTCCGGTGGCTCTCCGGCGGAGAACTGCTGCTCACCACGGGGTTGAGGCTGCCGGTGACGACACCGGAGCGGGTGGCGTACCTCGAGGGACTGCACGACGCCGGTGTGGCGGCGGTGGGGTTCGGCACGGGCCTGTCGTTCGCCGAGGTGCCGTCCGACCTCGTCGAGGCCGCTGATCGGCTGGGTCTGCCCGTCCTCGAGGTCCCCCTGCCCACGCCGTTCGCGGCGGTGGTGACTCTCGTGATGAACCGATTGGCGGAGCAGCAGTACGACGCCGTCGTGCGTGCGTCCCGTGCGCAGCCGCGGATGACCCGCGCCGTGGTCGCCGGGGGCGCCGCCGCGATCGTCCGGGAGCTGGCGACGGCCACGTCGTCCGCGGTGGTGCTCCTCGACGACACCGGACGGGTGCTCGAACAGCATCCGCGCGGTGGCGGTTCCGGTGTGCTGGACGAGATCCGCACCCTCGCAGCCGAACGCGGAACCGTGTCCAGCCGGGTCTCGGTGACCCCGGCGGGCATCTCGATCAGTGTGCAGCGCATCGCCATCGGCTCGGCGACGCACGGCCACGTGGCGGTGGTGGGGCCGGTGCTGGGGAACGTCGACCACATTCTCGTGGGCCACGCGGCGTCACTCCTGGCGCTCGACTTCGAGAAGCCGGCGCGGGTGCAGTCGGCGCAGGACAAGCTCAACTCCGTGGCACTGAGCCTCGTGCTGTCCGATCTCGACGGCCTGGCACCCGTGTGGGCGCAGATCGATCTGGCCGCGGGGGCCGACGGCACCGTGCGCGCCGTGACCGTCGATGCCGACACGCCCTCGCGAGCCCAGCGTGTCGAGGCCGCGATGGCGACCCACAGCGCTGCGGCGGGCCGTCAGCTGTTCGCTCGGCGCTGGTCGTCGCGGGTGACCCTGGTGACGCGCGGAACCGACGATTCGACGTTCGCGGCATCGACGATGGCCGGTCTGGAGAACTCGGAACGTCGGCGGCTCCGGGTGGGAATCAGTGCGCCGCATCCTGTTCCGCAGCTCGCGCAGGCGGTGGAGGAGAGTCGGCTGGCGGCGTCGTCCGCCGCGGCCGGCGCCGATCCCGTGGAGTTCGGCTCGTTGGTGGGCGGCGTCCTGCTGGCGCACGCCTCGACGCGTCAGGCCCTCGCGACCGTCGGTGACGCGACCATCGCGCCCCTCGAGAAGTACGACGCCGCCAACGGGACCGACCTGGTGGCGTCCCTGCGTGCGTTCCTCGAGGCGAACGGCCACTGGGAGTCGGCGGCCTCGGCCCTCGGGGTGCATCGACACACGTTGCGCAGCAGGGTCTCGCGCATCGAGGCGACGGTGCCGTGCTCCCTCGACGATGCCCGCGTGCGCGCCGAGCTGCTGCTCGCCCTCATCGCACGCGGGACCTGACTGTCAGCCTCGAAGCACGCTCGCGATCACCTCGGCGGTGCGGTGGCCCATGCGCACGGCTCCGTCGACGTGCTGATACCCCTCGGCCGCGATGTCGGAGCAGGAGAAGTGGATCGGGCCGACCGGGGTGCGGACGTCGCGTCCGTAGCGGTGCAGACCGCCGAGATCGAAGCTGGCCGCGTACGCGCCGCGCGTCCATTCCTCGGTGCCCCAGTCGGACTCGTAGTAGACGACCGGATCGAGCGCCTTCGGTCCGAGATACGTGGCGATCGACTCGAGGATCGTGCGCTTGCGCTCCGCGGCGCCGAGTTCGAACATCGCGTCCGCCTTCTCGTCCGACACGAAGGCGACGAGGGTGCCACGGGAGTCCTCGTGGTTGGTGTTGTCGTACACCTCCTGGGCGATCTGGGTGGCGCCGAAACCGGTGCCCGACAACCCTTCCTCCCGCCAGAACGGACTGTCGTACACCGCATGCACCTTGATGACGAGACCGAGGGACTGGTGCTGATGCATCTGGTGCTGACGGCGAGGGAGGGGCGGGTCATACGAGATCCGCGTGTACAGATTCGGCGGCACGGCGACGATCACCCGGCGCGCCGTCACCTCGAGCTCCCCGTCCGCGAGAACGGTGACGCCGTCGTCGGTCCAGCGGATCGTCCGCACCGGCGCGTTCAGGTGCACGTCGTCACCGAGGCGCTCGGCCATGGCGACCGACACCTGCTGCATGCCCTGCACGACGCGCTTGTCGAGAATGAAGCTGTCGTCGACGAGGTTCGAGAACGAGCCTGCCGACGCGGCCATGAGCACGGCCTGCAGCGCAGAGAATGCATGGGCGGGCTTGGTGAGCATCCCGCCCGCGATGAACATGCCGATGTTCGCGGTGGCTTCGGCGTCGTCGGACTGCTGCGCGAGCCATCCCTCGAAGGACACCGTGTCGAGCTCGCGTGCCTGCGGATGGGCCCATGGTTCCTCGGGCCCGATCTCCGCGGCCAGAGTGTCGAGCATCGCGATGAGACGGTCGATCTCCTTCACGGTCGACTCCGCGACGGGGAAGTCCTCGCCGGTGTAGCGCGTGGCGACACCCGCGGTGTCGACGTAGACGGACTCGCCCTCGCGGTACCGGTCGAACGTCTCGAGCCCCAACTCGCCGAGCAGGTCGATCAAGGCCGTCTGGTCGGGCGAGACCCACTGGCCGCCCAGCTCGAGCACGGCGCCGCCGATCTCCTTGGTCCAGGTTCGGCCACCCACCCGGTCGCGTGCCTCCAGGACGGCCACGGTGAGGCCGGCCTTCCGCAGCGCGGTGGCGGCGGCGAGACCCGAGGGCCCGGCTCCGACGATGGCGACGTCCCGGTCGACTGAGGGCACGGTGTGGCTCCTGTTCAGGTGGGGTTGTGGTCATCCCAGTCTGCCCGGTCCGGCGCAGGCACGCGCAACGCCGAAATGTCGCACACCTGTCGCGTCACCTGGACGCCTCGGCGTGGGGGTCGCTGACGGACGGCCCGAGAATCTGCGTGATCGCAACCCTGGCCCGAGGGTGGACAGTGCTCGACCGTGGGGTGCATGACTTCCACCATTCGCACCTCCGTCGTTCCCTTCGTCGTGGAGGCGTCCGGTACCGGCGTCGCCCAGCACCTCGTCGTCGAGGGCACGGCCGGGCACGAGTTCGACGCCGACGCGTACCCGGCCTTCGGCGGCAAGGACGAGGCGCCGAGTCCGTTGTTCTACGCACTCGGTGCGCTGACCTCGTGCAACCAGGTCACCGCCACCCTCGTCGCCAAGGACCTCGGCATCACGCTGGGAAAGTTCAGCTTCCGTGTGCAGGGTGATCTGGACACCAACGTCCTGGTCAAGGGCGCCGACGGCAACTCGAACTTCGACACCGTCACCGTCGAGGCGACGGTGGAGACCGACGCGACCGGTGATGCGTTCGATCACTTCGTCGCGGAGGTCGAGCGTCGCTGCCCCGTGACGCAGCTGTTCGTGCGCAGCGGTGTGGGCTTCGTGAACACCTGGACGCGCGCCGAGCCGGCCTGACGAGCCATCCCGGGCCTCCAAGGCTTCGCGGACTTTCCTGGCCTCGCGAGTACGTCCGACGTGTCGTCGCATCGCCGCTGATCACGACACTGTGGACGTACTCGCGGAGAGCCTGCTGCGTGGCTACGCTCCTACGATGATCAGTCGACATGTGAGTGTGGTGATCGCGGCACCGCCCGAGGCGGTGTACGGCTACCTGGCCGACGTCGACAACCTCACTGCCTGGGCCGCAGGACTCGCATCGGGCTTCACCCGCGACGGTGACGACTTGCTGGCCGAGTCACCGATGGGCACGGTCCGGGTGCGGTTCGTCCCGCGCAACGCTTTCGGGGTGCTGGATCACGACGTGACGCTGCCCGACGGCACCGTCGTGAACAACCCGCTGCGGGTGCTCGCCCATCCGGACGGCGCCGAGGTGGTGTTCACGGTTCGGCAACTGGACATGACCGACGACGAGTTCGAGCGGGACTGCGCCGCCGTCGCTGCTGATCTGGAGTCCGTGCGGGCGGTCTTCGGCCGACCTCGCTCCGGCACATCTATCACCTGAGCACCTGGATGACGGCAGCGGGATCGTCCGCCATCATCACGTGCCCGGCGTTCGGTATCTCGACGACCTCGACACCGGCCTGACGAAGCCGGCCGGTGTGCGTTGGTTCTCCCGTCCTCGATCCGTACAGCAGTGTTCTCGGCACGTGGGACGCGAGCAGGATGTCGAGAACGGTGGTGTCCGGCGGGCCCACACAGAGGCCGACAGCACTGCGGTGGAGCGCGACCGGATCGGCCAGCCGAAGCGTCTCCGCCCACGCGGCGTCGGCCCAAGCGATGAGTGACGTCACTCCCTGTGTTGCGAAGTCCTCTTCCGACTGTCCCGCGATCTCGACACTCGCCTCGCCGTCGAAAGGGAGAAGGTTCGGCTCGAGGACGGTCAGTCGTCGTACGAGGTCGGGTCGTGCCCGCGACAGGACGATGGCGATGGATCCACCCATACTGTGTCCGACGACGTCGAGTCCGACGAGTTCGTGCTGATCCAGCATCCGGGCGACGGCGAGCGCGTGATCGTCCAGGGTGTAGCCGTCGGTCGCCACGTCGGCGCTGTCGCCGAATCCGAGCAGATCCGGGAGCAACCGCAGGCGGTCGTCCAGTCCCGCGGCCACGGTCCCGAAGGCAGCGACACCCGCCGACCCGAGACCATGAAGGAACACGGTGGCTCGACGACGTTCGCCCGGCAACACCGCGGTGTGGAGGGTCATGGCGCCGACGCTACCGGGTCTCCTTGACGTGGCAGTACGTCCGGTTCGTCGTAAATGATGGTGCAGCCGGTGTTTTCAGCGCACTCTCAGGTCACGAGTAGTCCCGAGTCGTAGTGTCGACCGGGGTGCGCAGCGGGCGCATCGGTCGTCAGGAGGAAATCATGGCAGGCATCGCCGACAAGTTCGACAAGGCATACGCGGACAAGACGATCGAGGAACTGGCCGACGCGCCGGTCGCGGCCCTCAAGGGCGTCAGCGACGGCGATGCGGAGAAGTTGAAGGCTGCCTTCAACATCACCACGGTGCGCGATCTCGGCACCAACAAGTACTTCCTGTGGGCTCAGGCTGCGGCCACGCTCGCGCAGTAGGACCGTGCAGGGTGCGGTCAGGCGTCCGACCGTCGGCGCCGCCGGACGCGCTTGGTCACCAGCACCACCACCGCCACCGCGATGAGCCCGATGACGACGTACTGGAACACCGAGGCGTAATCCTCGACGTAGTGCCAGTTCTCCCCGAGGAAGTAGCCCGCGAGCACGAAGATCGTGTTCCACAGGAGGCTGCCGAGCGTCGTGTAGAGCAGGAACTGCAGGACCGGCATCCCGGACACGCCTGCGGGCACCGAGATGCCGGATCGCACGAGCGGAATCATCCGACCGAAGAACACGGCGGAGCGGCCGTGGCGCACGAACCATTCGTCGGCCTTGGTCAGATCGTCCGTGCTGACGAACGGCATCCTGTCCACGGCGGCGTACATCCGGTCGCGGCCCAGCTTCTTGCCCAGCCAGTAGAGGCCGAGAGCGCCGAGCACCGATCCGAGCGTGGTCCAGAACAGTGCGCTCGCGAGGGAGAAGCCACCCTGTGACGCGGTGAACCCGGCCAGCGGGAGGATGATCTCGCTGGGCAGCGGTGGGAAGAAGTTCTCGGCGGCCACGGCGATGCCGGCGCCCGGCCCGCCGATGCTCTCCATCAGGCTGACGGCCCAGCCTGCGATTCCACCCAGTTCCGTACTGGCGGCAGCGGTGACGGTGTCGCTCATACCCGCACTTTACCGGGGGTTTACTCCGCGAGAGCCTGCGCGAGGTGGGTGCCGGTGTGCGTCCGGGCCAGAACGAGCTCGTCGACGGTGCCCGTGAACACCACCTCGCCGCCGTCGTGACCACCGTCCGGACCGAGGTCCACGACCCAGTCGGCGGCCGCGACGACGTCCATGTTGTGCTCGATCACGATGACCGATCGACCCTCGTCGACCATGCCGGACAGCAGTCCGACCAGGTTGTCCACGTCGGACGAGTGCAGTCCGGTGGTGGGCTCGTCGAGCACCAGGACCGGGGAGTTGCCCACCAGTTCCGTCGCCAGCTTGAGGCGCTGACGCTCGCCGCCGGACAGGGACGTCAGGTTCTGGCCCAGGGACAGATAACCGAGACCGACATCACTGCACCGCCGGAGTACGTCGCGCACCTTCTTCACGGTGAAGAACTCGCGGGCCTCGTCGACGGACATGTCGAAGACGTCGGCGATCGAGACGCCGTCGACGGTGTGCTTGATCGCGCCGGAGCGGAAGCGTCGACCCTGGCAGGTCTCGCACGTACTCGACACCGGGTCGGTGAAGCCGAGGTCGGTGAAGATCATGCCGGTGCCCTGACAGTCGGGGCAGGCTCCGTCCGAGTTCGGCGAGAACAGCGCTGCGGGTTGTCCCGTTCGCTTGGCGAAGTGTGCACGGATCGGATCGAGCAGTCCGGTGTAGGTGGCGGGTGAGGAGCGGCGCGAACCGCGGATGGGTGCCTGGTCGATGACCACCGCGTCGGGCCGGACGTCGCGGAGGTGGCCGTGGATCAGACTCGACTTGCCCGAGCCCGCGACACCGGTGACCGCCACGAGAACGCCGAGCGGGATGTCCACCGACACGTTCTTCAGATTGTGGCTGTCGGCGTTCTCGATGCGCATCCACCCGTTCGGAGTGCGCGGGGTGCGCCGCGATCGACCGTCTCGACGCAGCGCCGTCCCGGTGAGCGTCTCGGACTGCCGCAGTTCGGGCCAGGTGCCCTCGAAGACCACCGTGCCGCCGTGCTTTCCGGCGCCAGGGCCGATCTCGACGATGCGGTCGGCGATGGCCATCACCTCCGCGTCGTGTTCGACGACGAGCACGGTGTTCCCCTTGTCGCGCAACGCGATCAGCATGTCGTTCAGTCGGTGCACGTCGCGCGGGTGCAGCCCGGTGGTGGGCTCGTCGAAGACGTACAGCATGTCGTTGAGCGTGGCGCCGAGGTGGCGCACCATCTTGATGCGCTGGGACTCGCCGCCCGACAGCGAGGACGTCGCACGATCGAGGCTCAGGTACCCGAGTCCGAGATCGACCAGTCGACGGAGCTGTGTCACCACCTCGCGGCGTGGGCCGTCCAGGTCGCCGAGCGCCCACGTGTCCATGACGTCGGCGAGGTCGGAGACCTGCATCGCGAACGCGTCGGGGATCGAGAGTCCCTCGAGCGTCGCGGCGTGCACCGTCTCGTTGAGGCGAGTTCCCCTGCAGGACGGGCACACTCCCCGCGTGACGATACGGTCGTACGCCTCCTTCGACTTGCCCTTCAACGCGTCGGCATCCTTGGAGAGATAGCTTCGACGGAACCGGGAGAGCAGCCCCTCGTACGTCTTGAACACGGCGTCCGGGTTGACCATCTCGACCTCGCCGGGCGACGCGTCGAAGAACAGGTGCCGCTCGCGCGGGGAGTACTGCTCGAGGGGAACGTCGAGATCGAACAGTCCCGAATCCGCGTACAGCCGGTAGGGCCACTTGCCGGGCAGGAAGTCCGGGTGCTTGACGGGGCCCTCACGCAACGACTTCGACTGATCCACCAACTCGTCGATGTCGATGACCTTCGCCTCGCCCAACCCCTCACACTCGGGACACATGCCGGCGGGATCGTTGAACGAGAACGCGTTGGCATAGCCGATGGACGGGGTGACTCCGCGCGACCACAGCATGCGGAGCCAGTCGCCGATGTCGGTGATGGTGCCGACGGTGGAGCGAGGGCTGCCGAAGAGGCGCTTCTGGTCGACGATGACGACGGCCGACAGGTTGGCGATGAGGTCGGCGTCCGGCCGACCGTAGGACGGCAGGAAGGTCTGGGCGAACGCGCTGAACGTGGAGTTGATCTGCCGCTGCGCCTCCGCGGCGATCGTGTCGAACACCAGCGAGCTCTTGCCGGACCCCGAGACCCCGGCGAACACGATCAGCGACCGTTTGGGGAGATCGATGTCGATGTCACGCAGATTGTTCTCCCGCGCGCCGCGCACGGTGATGGTGGACAGAGCGTCGTTCGGTGGCGTCGTCACGCCGTAGGGATACCAGACCGAGCGGACACCCGTCAGCCGGACTGGCCCTGCAACTTGCTCAGTCGGTAGCGCAGCTTGCCCGGACGGTCACGCTCGGTGGTGAGCGAGGAGGTGCGCGCGATGTGGGCCTCGCCGAAGCGGTCCAGCAGGAGGTCGTCCACCATCCGCACCTGACCGGGGCGGTACTGGTAGTCCATGGCCGCCGTCACGTACTCGACTCGTGCGGGGTCGAGGGCCTCCTCGAGTTCCGCGCCCGTCGTGATCCCGTTCGCGTTGACGAGAGTCAGCAGCCACTCGTAGTGACCGCTCCGACTGGGGGTGTAGTCGGGAAGGAGGTCGGTGACGATGGTGCGCAGCTGATCGGCGGTGAGCTGGAGATCCATCCCGCGTGCGGCATCTGCCGCGCGCAGTTCCGTGATCTTCTCCTTGTGGTGCCGATCGGCGAGTTCGAACTGGGCGTCCGCAAGTTCGATCAGCCCCGCCGCGAGCGTGAACGCCCGGTCGATGGTGGGCGAACCCTGCGTGCGGGAGTTCTTGAACCGGATGTCGTGTTCGATCTCCGCCCAGGCGTGCTGCAGCACGGTACGGATCTGCACCTCGAAGCCGAGGCCGGTGAACTGCTCGCATCCCGCCGGGACGCGGTCGCCGTCCGCACTGAGGATGAGGTGCCGTCCGGCATAGCCGAACACGCCGGACTCCTGGGCGAGGGACGACTTGTCGATGGTCTTGAGCAGCACGAAGTGCTTCGAGATGGCGTCCGCGACGCGGTCGATGTCCGACGTCAGATACGTGATGACACGGATCCCGACGAGATCGGTGACCTCGGCGAGCGGATCGGTGAACTCGAGCGACCCGTCCTCACGGAGGCGGGCGAACTTGCCGGCAGCGGACTCCACGGACTTGGTACGTGCCTCGACGGCGTCGATGTCGATGTCCGCCTCGGAGACGAACGTCTCGACGGCGGCCGACAGCGCTGCCGTGGCCGCGGCGAAGTGATCCCACCGCGCGCGGTACTCCTCGACGGAGCTGTGCAGCCCTGACGGTGAGGGTGGGGACGACGTGGGGCGCATGGTGGAGATTCTGCCCCACCATGGTCCAATGCTCGCGTGACGCTCCGTACGTACCGCGTTGTCGACTGGGACGCGACGCTCCTGATCCTGGCGTCCGCACTGATCCTGTTGGCCGCGTTGATCCTCGGCGTCTGGAAATTCCGCCAGATGGCGACGTCCGAGAACGGGCAGGCGCATCCGTACGTGGACATCGCTCACCGGGCGGCGCTGATGTACTCGTTCGCGACTCTGGTCCTGATGCCTCTGGTGCACTTCGGCGCCTGGCCGACGTGGGTGAATCTGGTCGCGTCGGGGGCTGTCGTCTTCTTCTTCGTCGCTGCGATCGTCAGCTACGTGGTGCACGGATTCCTGCGCGACACCGACAACCAGTTCGTCCGCCCGGTGCCGGGAACGCATGCGTTCATGTATGCGCTCGCGGCCACCGAGATCGGCGGACTACTGGTGTTGATCGTGGGTTTCGTGCGCGGGCCGCTGTTCGTGAGTTAGCGCGCGAGCTCCACGTCGTCGACGAACGGGTCGCCGTTGCGCGGGGCGTCGAACCGCTCCTGGTCCAGGATGCCTTCGCGCTTGGCGACGATGGCCGGGATCAGCGCCTGGCCGGTGACGTTGACGGCGGTGCGACCCATGTCGACGATCGGCTCGACCGCGAGCAGCAGACCGACACCGGCGAGCGGCAGGCCGAGCGTGGACAGCGTCAGGGTCAGCATGACCGTGGCACCGGTGGTGCCCGCCGTCGCCGCGGAACCGATCACGGAGACGACCACGATGAGCAGATAGTCGGTAATCGTGAGATCGACGCCGTAGAACTGGGCGACGAAGATCGCGGCGATGGCCGGGTAGATGGCCGCGCACCCGTCCATCTTGGTGGTGGCGCCGAGCGGAACCGCGAACGACGCGTACTCGCGGGGCACACCGAGATTGCGCTCGGTGACGCGCTGGGTCAGCGGCAGGGTGCCGATGGACGAGCGGGAGACGAAGCCGAGCTGCGTCGCGGGCCACACGCCCGAGTAGAAGTTGCGGATCGAGAGACCGTGCGCCCGAACGATGATCGGGTAGACGACGAAGAACACGATGGCGAGTCCGACGTACACCGAGACCGTGAAGACGCCCAGTGAGCCGATCGCGTCCCATCCGTACGTGGCGACGGCGTTGGCGATGAGCGCCGCCGTACCGATGGGGGCCAACCGGATGATCCACCACAGCACCTTCTGCACGATCGCGAGCAGAGAGGCGTTGAACGACAGGAACGGCTCGGCCGCCTTGCCCACCTTCAGCGCGGCGATACCGATCGCCGCGGCGACGACGAGCAGCTGCAGGATGTTGAAGTTCAGTGTGGTGCTCAGTGCACCCTCGGTCTCGCTGGTGCGGGCGCCGAGCGCGAGGAAGTTGTTGGGAACCAGGCCGGTGAGGAAGGACCACCACGACCCTGTGCTCGACGGTTCCTTCCCGAGATCTGGCGAGACGCCGGTGCGCGAACCCGGTTGCGCGACCAGCCCGATGATGATGCCGACGATCACGGCGATGAACGCGGTGATGGCGAACCACAGCAGGGTCTGGCCCGCCAGGCGTGCCGCGTTGGTGACGGCGCGCAGGTTGGCGATGGAACTGACGATGGCCGTGAACACGAGGGGCACCACGGCGACGGTGAGCAGTTTGACGTAGCTCGATCCGATGGTCGACACCGTCTCGACGAGCCAGTTGGGGTTGCCGTCGGCGGCGTCGGGCATGGATCGGGCGATCAGTCCGACGATGACGCCGAGGATCAACCCGGCGACGATCTGGGGCCCGAACGACGTGAGCCAGTGCGGCAGTCGACGGGTGGGGGCAGCGCTGGGCGCGGACATGGTGGTGCCTTCCGAGAATGCTGGGGCGGCCGAGAACAACGGCCGAGAAAAAGGGTGCGCTATGGACGAGTGGACCGGGGAGGAACACGGTCTATCGACAGATGGCGCTGGCCTGCAGGCGAAGGTCGACGTAGCGACGCGAGGTCAGGAGCAAGGGCACTCGGACGATGCTACGCCCGCGCCCGGGTCAGCTGACGCCGAGCCAGCGCAGGCCCGCGGTGACTGCCGCTGCGGCGACGACCACGAGCACGAAAGGCGCTCTGCGCCAGGCGAGAACAGCGGCGACGAGGACCCCGGCGGGGAGTGCGAGGCCCGCGTCACGGGGAAACGTCGAGGTCGCGACGAGGGCGACGAACACGGCGGCGACCGCTGTGGTCATCGACTTCTCGGCCGACGCGGACAGTTCCCGGCGCCCGCGCAGCGCGATCCCGATCAGGCGGAACGCGAACGTGCCGACGGCGAGTGCGGCGACACCCGCGAGAATGGCCCCGGTGCTCACGAGGCGTCGTTCCTGCGCCCGTGTCGGAGCACGAACGGCATGACGGCGATCAGGGCGAGCACCACGGAGACGCCGGCGGGCACCACGACCCCAGCGGCGACGGCGACCACGGCGCCGACACCCGCGGCGATGCGTGTCACGCGATCGTGCAGGGAGGGCATCACGAGGGCGAGGAGGACGGCAGGAAAGGCGGCGTCGAGTCCGAGCGACTCCGCGCTCTCCACGCCGGCGCCGAGGCCCACACCGGCCAGCACGCCCAGATTCCACGCGAGGAAGAGGAACGCGCCGCAGAACCAGAACGAGAGGGTCCTGCCCCGCCTGGTGGTCGAGGCCATCGAGAAGGCGACCGACTCGTCGGTGACCAGATGGGCCCCGAGCAGGCGTGCGGCGGGTCGGTCACCGAGCAGCGGTGCCACCGAGAAGCTGAGCGGAAGCAGTCTGCCGTTGATGAGGAGCGCGCTGGACACCGCGGCCAGAACGCTGCCGCCGCCGGTGAGTACTCCGACGAAGACGAACTGCGAGGCGCCCGCGAAGACCGCGATCGACAGGAGGCAGGGGAGCCACCACGGCAGATCGGAGGCGACGGCGATCGCACCGAGCGAGGCACCGACCAGGGCGTCGGCCAGGCACACCACGGCAATGTCCCGCACCGCCACGTCGGGGTCGTCCCGGAGCGTGAGCCACAGGGGTGTTCGCCATATCGAACGCATGGTGCTCATGGTGAACGGTCGCGGTGCCGTTCGTCAAGGCGAACGAAGGGAGTGTGAGACGAACACTGTGGCATCATGCAGTCATGTCCGACAGCGCACCCATCGCGGCGATCGCCGCGTCGCTCGTCCGGGAGCGTCGACGTACGGGCCTGTCTCTCGCCGAGGTGGCCCGGCGCGCGGGTATCGCGAAGTCGACCCTCTCCCAGCTCGAGTCGGGAACGGGCAATCCCAGCGTCGAGACGCTGTGGGCTCTGAGCGTGACGCTGAACGTGCCCTTCGCGCGCCTGGTGGAACCGCCGCGGCAGGAGGTCCGCCTGGTACGACGCGGTGAGGGTCCGTCGATCGCCGCGGAGTCGTCGGACTACACCGCGACGCTGCTGTCGTCCTGCCCACCGACCGCGCGCCGCGACCTGTACCTGCTCGCCGCCGAGGTGGGGACGCCCCGGCTGTCCGATCCGCACATGCACGGGGTGATCGAACACGTGGTGGTGTCGTCCGGCCGCGCGGTGTGCGGGCCGGTGGACGCGACCGAGGAGCTGGGGCCGGGGGACTACCTGTCCTACCCCGGCGACGTGCCCCACGTGTTCGAGGCACTCGAGAACGGGACGACTGCGGTGATGGTCACCGAGCAGTACTGATCGAGGCCAGATCCGCTGTGATCGGCAGGCGATTGCTCAGCAACGCGCACAGCAGGATTCGCGCCTGGGCGGGACTGAGGTCGCCCGCGGACACCGCACCGGCACGTACCAGGTCGGCGCCCCCTCCGCCGCCGCCGTAAGTGGTGACGACACCGCCGGACGGCACCCGCGTCGACAACATCACCGGGACACCGGCATCGGTACACCGGCGCACAGCGTCGACGACGGCGGCGTTCGCATTGCCCGCGCCCATCGCCTGCAGCACGATCCCGTCGGTGCGGGCGGACCGCAGGGCGTCGATGACGAGTCCGTCGACACCCGGGTAGAGCGCGACCACGTCGACCCGGATCCCGTCGATCGAACTGTCCGGCAGCGTCTCCCGCGGAACCGGGTCCACCGCCGGCGTTCCGGAGTAGGCATCGAGCGCGGTCGTGTGCGATTTCCGTACCCCGCGGGCCCGGAGAACGCGCGGGCCGAAGGCGACGAGTACACCGTGGCCCCGTCGCTCGGGATCGGCGGCCACGCGGAGCGCCGACTCGACGTTGTGCGGGCCGTCGCTCTCGACGTGGTCCGCGGTGCGTTGGGCGCCGGTGATCACGACGGGGCGAACGTCGGTGTGGGAGAGATCGATCAGCATCGCCGTCTCCTCGAGGGAGTCGGTGCCGTGCAGGACGACGACACCGCTCACCGCGTCGTCACGCAGCGCCGCGGTGACGGCGCCGCGGACGGTGTTCATGTCGAGGAGCGACATCGCGGCACTGTCGACGCACAGGACGTCGGTGACTCGGACCCGGACTCCCACGCGGAGTCCGGCATCCACCAGGACGTCGTGGGCGTGACGGCCCGTGGTGCTGACACCGTCGGGGCCGACGCGGCTGGCGATGGTTCCGCCGGTGGTCAGGATGACGACCGTCGGCAGTGCGGGTGAACTCATCGGGCGACCGTTCCCCCTCCCGCACGGGCGCGCTCGCGGGCGAGCCGCTCGATGCCCGGGCGCGCTGCGCGCCAGCCGATGAACAGCGCGGGAACGATGACCAGGAGGGAGGCGAGCGTCCAGGTGCCGATCGGGTAGTCGAAGCCCATCAGGACCAGGACGACCACCAGGAAGACGAGGGTGGCGATGCCGGTGTACGGGGCGCCGAACAACCGGAAGGACGGCCGCGTCACCACGCCCTCCTTCGACAGGTGCCAGAGCTTGAGCTGGCACAACACGATCATGGCCCAGGCGCTGACGATGCCGAGCGCGGCGAGATTGAGCACGATCTCGAACGCCTGCTCGGGCACCACCGCGTTCAGCACCACTCCGAGCAGGGTAACCGCTGCCGTGAGCAGGATCCCGCCGTAGGGCACGCCGGCCTTGCTCATCTTCATCGCGAAGCGCGGCGCGCTGCCCGCCGCGGCCATCGATCGGAGGATGCGACCGGTCGAGTAGAGCCCGGCATTGAGCGAGGACAGCGCCGCCGTCAGGACGATGAGGTTCATGGCGGTGTCCGCGCCCTCGACTCCGATCGAGCCGAAGAACGTGACGAACGGGCTCTCACCCGCGCGGTAGGCGGAGTAGGGCAGCAGGAGCGACAGCAGCAGCACGGACCCGACGTAGAAGACCGCGATGCGGATGATGACGGTGTTGATCGCCTTCGGAATGACCTTCTCGGGGTTCGGCGTCTCGCCCGCGGCGGTACCGACCAGCTCGATGGAGGCGTAGGCGAACACGACGCCCTGGATGATGACGACGGCGGGCAGCAGACCGTTGGGGATCAGCCCGCCGTTGTCGGCGATCATCGACAGGCCCTGCTCCTGGTTCGGTGTCCCCTTGACGAGGAGGTAGAGGCCGATGCACAGAAACGCCACCAGGGCGAGCACCTTGATCAGGGCGAACCAGAACTCCAGCTCGCCGAAGACTTTGACCGACACCAGGTTCAGGGACAGAACCAGCAGCAGTGCAGCGAGGGCGAAGACCCACTGCGGTACCGATGCGATCGGGTCCCAGTAGCGGCCGAAGAAGTTCATGTAGAGCGCCACGGCGGTCACGTCGACGACGGCGGTCATCGACCAGTTGAGCCAGTACAGCCACCCGGAGACGAAGGCGGCCTTCTCCCCGAAGAACTCGCGAGCGTAGGACACGAAGGACCCGGACGTGGGCCGGTGCAGCACCAGTTCGCCGAGCGCCCGAAGGATGAGGAAAGCGAAGAACCCGCATACCGCGTACGCGATGACGAGTGCCGGGCCGGCCTGCGCCAGACGTCCGCCTGCACCCATGAAGAGGCCGGTTCCGATGGCGCCGCCGATGGCGATCATCTGGACCTGCCGCGTTTTCAGGCCTTTGTGATAGCCGTCGTTCTCGGCGGCGTGGAGGGCGTCGTCGGCGCCGTGCTGATCGGTGGTCGTGGTCATCGGGTCCTCAGTTCTGGA
Organism: Rhodococcus sp. BP-241; assembly: GCF_019836145.1. NCBI lineage: Bacteria > Bacillati > Actinomycetota > Actinomycetes > Mycobacteriales > Nocardiaceae > Rhodococcus > Rhodococcus sp. BP-241. The sequence goes on from NZ_JABUEI010000002.1 coordinate 572,335, forward strand.
GGTTCGCGAGATGTTCGGGGCGGAGCAGTTCTTCGAGACGTGTCGCTGTCAGGAGGCCGCGTTCGAGCACCAGCTCCGCGACTCCTCGTCCGCTCTCGAGTGCCTCCTTGGCGATCTCGGTGGCGGCCTGGTATCCGATGTGCGGGTTGAGTGCCGTGACCAGTCCGATGGAGTGTTCGACGCTGTCTCGCAGGTGGGCCTCGTGCGCGGTGATCCCCACGACGCACTTGTCCGCGAGCGTCCGGCAGGCCGCACCCAGGTGCGTCATGCCGGAGGTGAGCGACTCCATGATGATGGGCTCGAAGGCGTTGAGCTGCAGCTGACCTGCCTCGGCCGCCATCGTGATGGTGACGTCCTGGCCGATGACCTGGAAGGCCACCTGGTTGAGCACCTCGGGGATGACGGGGTTGACCTTGCCGGGCATGATCGACGAGCCCGCCTGTACTGCGGGCAGGTCGATCTCGCCGAACCCTGCACGCGGTCCCGAGGAGAGGAGGCGGAGGTCGTTGCACACCTTCGACAGCTTCACGGCGCACCGCTTGAGTACTCCCGAGAGATGCACGAACTGACCGACGTCCTGCGTGGCCTCGACGAGATCCGTCGCGCTGACGAGGGGGAGTGCGGTGATCTCGCGGAGGTGCCGGACCGCTGCCTCGCGGTAGCCGGGGGCGGCGTTGAGTCCGGTGCCGATCGCGGTGGCGCCGATGTTGATCTCGTGAACCAACAGTGACGCCTCCTCGAGGCGGGCGCGGTCCTCGTCGATCATGACGGCGAACGTGCCGAACTCCTGGCCCAGTGTCATCGGCACGGCGTCCTGCAACTGGGTCCTGCCCATCTTGACGATGGCGCGGAACTCCTCTGCCTTCGCGCGGAAGGCGTCCTGCAGGATGCGCATCGACTCGGACAGGTCGGCCACCGCGAGGATCGTCGCGATGTTGCAGGCGGTGGGGTAGACGTCGTTGGTCGACTGGCCGAGGTTGACGTGCTCGTTGGGGTGCAGGTGCGCGTACTCGCCGGGACGGTGGCCGAGCAGCACCAGCGCGCGGTTGGCGATGACCTCGTTGGCGTTCATGTTGGTCGACGTGCCGGCGCCGCCCTGGATCACGTCGACGACGAACTGGTCGTGCCACCGGCCGTCCAGGATCTCGCGGGCGGCCTGCAGGATCGCGTCGCCGCGCACCCCGTCGAGAAGACCCAGTTCGATGTTGGCCGCCGCGGCCGCGTACTTCACGGCGGCGAGCGCGCGGATCAGCTTGGTGTTCGACGAGATCGGTCGTCCGGTGATGGGGAAGTTCTCGGTGGCGCGCAGAGTGTGGATGCCCCACAGCACGTCGGCGGGCACCTCGCGCTCTCCCAGCAGGTCGTGCTCGGTACGGGTGGCGGCCACGGCGTTCTCCTTCGGTTGCTGTCAGGCTGTCTGACAGGTCGAGTGTGAACCACGGCACAGTGGATGTCAACGGTGATCTGTCGGAGCCGGGCGCTACGGTCGGGTCGACACCGGACCTCACGGTCGGGGACACCACGACGTTCCAGGAGGGCCACGTGCTCGAGCTCCACCGCGCCGAACGCGCGAGCACGTTGGCCACCGGTCTCGCGACGCTGCTCGCCGAGCCCCTCGCGGACGCCTTCGCCGCAGACGTCGTCGCGGTCCCGGCGAAGGGCGTGGAGCGGTGGCTCCAACAACGGCTCTCCCTCTCGTTGGGGGCGGCAGGAGTGTCGGACGGCATCGCGGCGAACATCGACTTCCCGTCGCCCGGCCGCCTGGTCGACGACGTCCTGGCCGTGGTGACGGGCGTGGACGCCGACTCGGATCCGTGGGCCGCGGGCCCGTTGCTGTGGACCGTCCTACGCGTGATCGACGAGTGTTCGACCGAACCCTGGTGCTCGGTTCTCTCCCGGAGCATCGGCGGTGCGGCGGCGGCGCCCGACGATCACCGCCGTGGTCGACGCTGGTCCACCGCGTCCCACGTGTCCGGGCTCTTCCGTTCGTATGCCGCACAACGGCCCTCGATGATCGTCGACTGGGCGGCCGGTGCCGACACGGACGGCGCCGGCGCCCCGCTCGCGCCGGATCTCCTGTGGCAGGCGGAGCTGTGGCGCCGGGTGCGGGAGCGCATCGGGGTGCCCGGCCCCGCGGAGAGACTGGACCCGGTCTGCGACGCCCTCGCCGAGGACGGGTCGACGCTCGATCTTCCGTCGCGCCTGTCCCTGTTCGGGGCGACCCGTCTCACCACCCTGCAGCGACGCGTGCTGCGGGCGGTGGCCTATCACCGCGACGTCCATCTGTGGCTGCCACACCCCAGCCCGGTCTCGTGGGCTGCGACGTCCCGGCGTGCGGGCGCCGGGTCGGTTCGGCGTGTCGACGCGCCGCCGGTGTCGACGGCGGGTCATCCCCTGCTGGTGAGCCTCGGCCGCGACGTGCGCGAGTTGCAACCGCTTCTCGAACCGACGGCCGATGCGGACCGCCATCTTCCCGATCCGGAGCGGTCCGACGCGCGGCGTGTCGAGGCGTCGACGACGGTCCTGAGGCGGATGCAGAACGACATCGTGGCCGACCGCGCCCCGGCCGCGCCCGACGTCCCGGGGATGGACGACAGCGTGCAGATCCACGCCTGCCACGGCCCCGCCCGGCAGGTCGACGTGCTGCGCGACACCTTGCTGCACCTCTTCCAGGACGATCCGACGCTCGAACCGCGCGACGTCCTGATCATGTGCCCGGACGTGGACACCTTCGCTCCGCTCGTGCGAGCGGCCTTCGGGAACGAGGGCGCGGTGGGCGATCCCTCGGCGCACCCGGCGCACGGACTCCGCGTGCGGCTGGCGGATCGGGGGCTCCGGCGCACCAATCCCGTGCTCGACGTGATCGCGGCGATGATCGAGATGGCCGGGGACCGCGTCACCGCGTCGCAGATGCTCGATCTCGCTGCGTCCGAGGCTGTGCGGACCCGGTTCCGCTTCTCCGACGACGATCTCGAACGGCTCGCCGAGTGGACACGGGTGTCCGGTGCGCGCTGGGGCATCGACTCTGTGCAGCGAGAGTTGTTCGGTCTGGGCGACTTTCGTCAGAACACGTTCACCGCGGCCATGGACCGACTGCTGCTCGGCGCCGCTGCCGACGAGACCACGGGGGACTGGCTGGGCCTGGCTCTGCCCGTGGACGACGTCGACGGGAACGACATCGATCTCGCCGGTCGGTACGCAGAACTGGTCGACCGGGTCTCTGTCGTGTTGCGCGGTATGCGGGGCGAGCATCCGGTCCGGACGTGGCGCGCGAGCCTGATCCGAGCGATCGACCTGCTCACCGAGGTCGGGCCGGCAGACGTCCGACATCGGGTCGACGCGCTGCGGGAACTGTCCGCCGCGCTGGAACACGGTGACGACATCTCCCTGCAGCTCGCCGACATCCGGTCGATGTTGCGCGATCGCCTGGCCGGGCGCCCGACGCGATCGAACTTCCGCACCGGAGAACTGACGGTGTGCACCATGGTCCCGATGCGGTCGGTGCCGCACCGGGTGGTGGTGTTGCTCGGGCTCGACGACGACGTCTTCCCGCGCGCCGGCCACCTCGACGGCGACGACGTCCTCGCACGCGGTGCGCTGATCGGCGAGCGTGACATCCGCAGCGAAGACCGTCAGCTGCTGCTCGACGCCCTCATGTCGGCCGGCGAAAAACTGGTTCTGTTCCATACCGGGGCGAATCCGGTGTCGGGTGCCCACGAACCTCCCGCCATCCCGTTGTCGGAGGTCATCGAGGTCGTGGCGGCCACGGCGGGGGTCGAGAACAACCGCGCGGTCACGCGGCACCCGCTGCAGCCGTTCGATCCGTCGATCTTCGACGGCAGCGCTCCCGCCGGGTTCGACAGTGCCGCGCTCGCGGGCGCGGTGGCGGCGAGCGCTCCCTTCGTGCCGCGGCAGCCGTTCCTCGACGGTCCGCTTCCAGCGCGAGACTCCGCGGACGTGGCGTTGGCGGAGCTGGTGGCGTTCGTGCAGAGCCCCGTCACCGCGTTCGTGCGGCAGCGATTGAAGGTGGGTCTGTCGGGGCGGGACGACGACGTCGTCGACGCCCTCGCCGTGGAGCTGGACGCGCTGTCGGCCTGGGACATCGGAGAGCGCATGCTGTCGGCGCTCCTGACCGGTGTGGAACTGGCCGACTTCCGGGCCGCGGAATGGCGCCGCGGAACGCTGCCGCCCTTCGCCCAGGGGGCGCGCCTGCTCGAGCAGATCGAGAACGACGTGGTGCCCATCGCCGACGCGGCGGCCGAGATCCACGTCGGGCCGCCGGAGAGTGTGGACGTCGTCGTGGATCTGGACGGGGGGCGGCGGCTCACGGGCACCGTTCCCGGGGTGCACGGCACCACCGTGGCGCGCACGTCCTATTCGAGGATGGCCCCGAAGCGGCGACTGGAGGCCTGGATCCACCTGCTGGCGGTCGCGGCGCAGAGCGGCTCGGACGGATGGACGGCGGTCACCACCGCGCGGGGTCGGTCCTCACGGCCCGTGTCGCGGTCGACCCTCACGACACCCGAGGACGCCCGCGCGGTTCTGGCAGAGCTGGCGGACCTGCGCGACCGCGGTCTGCGCGAGCCACTGCCCCTGGCGCTGAAGTCCGGGGAGGCATACGCCACCAGAGTCGTTCGGGGAAGCAGCGAGGAGATGGCCCTCGCGGCGGCAGCTCAGCAGTTCTCGGATCGGTTCGGCGACGTCACGGAGCCGGCGGTACTTCTGGTGCACGGAAGCGGAGTCGACTTCGGGCAGTGGACAGCGATTCCTCCGGCCGCCGACGAGGCGAAGTGGTCGGCCGACGGCACGCGCTTCGGTGTGCTCGCGCGACGAGTGTGGCAGCCGTTGCTCACCCACGAGAGCATGGAGCAGCGATGAGCGCTCCCGAAGGTATGGAGCAGCGATGAGCGCTCTCGAAGGTATGGAGCAGCGATGAGCACGTTCGATCTGACCGGGCCGCTCCCGCTGGGCACTACCGTGCTCGAGGCGAGCGCCGGCACGGGCAAGACCTACGCCATCGTGGGCCTCGCCGCCCGCTACGTCGCCGAGGGCGTCACCGACATCGCGGGCGTACTGCTGGTGACGTTCAGCAAGGGCGCGACGCGCGAGCTACGCGAACGCACGCGTGCACGCTTCGCCGAGGTCGCGGCCGCCCTGGCGGATCCGTCGGCGGCCCGTACGGGCGGTGACGAGCTGATCGCACTGCTCGCCGACGTCGACGACGACGAGGTGGTGCTGCGGCGCACTCGGCTGCTGACGGCGCTGTCGGAGTTCGACGCCGGGACTATCGCCACGACGCACAGCTTCTGCCAACGCATGCTCGACGGACTCGGGATCGCGGGTGAGCGGGAACCGGACGCGACCTTCGTCGAGTCCGTGGACGATCTCGTCGACGACGTGGTCGACGACCTGTATCTGCGTCGCTACAGCGCAGAGGTCGGTGCGCCGCCCCTGACCGTCGCGCAGGCGCGCACGGTGGCCCGGGCCGCGGTCTCGGACCGGCGGGCCGTGCTCAGTCCGGACGCTCCCGACGACACGGCGGCCGGTCAGCGGGTCGCGGTGGCCCGCGAGGCGCGGGAGGAGACCGAGCGCCGGAAGCGGAGGCTCGGGGTCCGTGACTTCGACGACCTCCTCGAACTCCTGCACGGCGTGCTGTCGGACGAGACGCACGGCCCGGCCGCGTGCGCGCGTGTCCGCGAGAAGTTCACGGTGGTGCTCGTCGACGAGTTCCAGGACACCGACCCGCTGCAGTGGTCCATCCTGCGGAGGGCGTTCCACGGGCAGTGCACCCTGGTTCTCGTCGGTGATCCCAAGCAGGCCATCTATGCGTTCCGCGGCGCCGAGGTGCTCAGCTACCTCGACGCGGTCGCGGTGGCGGACCGGCATCTGGCACTCACCACCAACTGGCGGAGCGACGCGGCCGTGATCGGCTCGCTCGCGCACCTGTACGAGGGTGCCGCACTGGGACATCCCGACATCGTCGTCACTCCGGTGACGGCATCGCATCGGGAACCTCGGCTGCTGGCCGCCACGACGCGGGACCCGCTGCCTCCAGTGCGCCTGCGCGTGTTCGGTCGAACGGGCTCCGGTCCGCTGAACAACAAGGGCCTCCCGGCCACCGAGAAGGTTCGACTGCGTATCGCCGACGACGTCGCGCAGGACATCGTCGCGCTTCTCGACGGCGACGCGACGCTGACGGTCGACGGCGCGTCGCCGCGGCCTGTCGCTCCCGGAGACATCGCCGTGCTCGTCCGGTCGGGCAGACAGGCCGAGCAGGTGCGGTCCGCTCTCGAGCGCGCCGGCGTGCCGTCCGTGCTGTACGGCGGCTCGTCGGTGTTCGCCACCGAGTCCGCGGTGCACTGGCTGCTGCTCCTGCAGGCACTGGAGCAACCGCACCGTGCCGACGTCGTGCGGCGCGCCGCGCTCACACCGTTGCTCGGATGGTCTGCTCGCAGCCTCGACGAGGGTGGCGACGCCGCGACCTCCGCACTGAGTGCGCGCTGCCGCGAGTGGTCCGCGCTCGTCACGGGGGTGGGCTTCGCGGCGATGGTCGAGAATCTCACCGGATCCACCGAGCTCCAGAAACGTCTGCTGGCAACCGAATCCGGTGAACGCGATCTGACGGACCTGCGGCACGTCGCGCAACTCGTCCAGCGCGAGTCGCTCGAGGGCGGACACGGGGTGACCTCGTTGACCCGCTGGCTGGCCGACCGGATCCAGGACCCCACGAGCGGCGCTGTGGCCGACCGCAGCCGACGGCTCGACAGCGATGCCGAGGCCGTGCAGGTGGCCACGGTGCACGCGATGAAGGGTTTGGAGTTCCCGATCGTGTACGTCCCGTTCGCGTGGGGTGCCGCCGGATCGTTCGATCCGGACACCCTGCTCTTCCACGATGACGAGGGTGCGCGTGTGCGCGACGTCGGTGGGTCCTCCACTCCGGGGTACCGCGAACGCAAGCAGCGCCACGACGAGGAGGCGGCGGGCGAGGAGATGCGCCTCCTCTACGTCGCTCTGACCCGCGCGCAGTGCCGTCTGGTGCTGTGGTGGGCACCGACGGCGATCACGGCGGCGTCCCCGTTGCATCGACTGCTCTTCGGCAGAGTGCCCGGCATCGCGGAACCGGAGTCGACGGTGCGCCTGCAGGACGATGCCTCCGCGGCGACGACCCTGCAGTCGCGCTGCGGCAGCGCGATCGGCGTCGAGGCGGTGCAGGACGTGACGGTGGTGGCCCGGCCCGCGCGGACGTCCGAGAGAAGCGGTGGCGCACTGGCCGTCGCGCACTTCGACCGGAGGCTGGACACCGCGTGGCGGCGAACGTCCTACTCTGCGCTGACCGCGGGCGCGCACGATCAGCCGGTCGAGGTCGTCGAGTCCGAGGACCCGATACTCGGCGACGAACCGGTGGAGGACCCGTTCGCGGCAGGTGTGGGCGCGGGGGCCCCCTCGCTCATGAACGGTCTGCCCGCGGGAGCCGCGTTCGGCACCCTGGTGCACGAGATTCTCGAGTACGTCGACACCTCCGTCGACGATCTGCCTGCAGAGGTGCAGCGCCGGTGTGTCGAGGCCGTCTCGGCACACGGTGCCGACATCGACGCGGATCATCTCTCTCGAGCGCTGACGGCCGTCCTGCGCACGCCCCTGAACTTCGGCGCGGCGGGCACCGGCACGCTCGCCGACGTCCACCCGTCGAACAGGCTCGCCGAGATGGACTTCGAGATCCCGTTGTCGGGCGGTGACCACGCCGCAACGGCGCACGTGACCGTGCACGCCGTCGCCGATCTCGTGGCGGACCACCTCGCTTCGGACGACGTGCTCGCGGCCTATCCGCAGCGGATGCGCCGACTCGACGACCGGACGCTCCGGGGCTACCTCACCGGCAGTGTCGACACGGTCCTGCGTGTCGGGTCGTCCGACGATTCCCGCTACGTGGTGGTGGACTACAAGACCAATCGCATCAGAAGTGGCGACCTCACCGTCGACGACTTCACGGTCGAGGACATGGCCGGCGAGATGATGGAGTCGCACTATCCGCTGCAGGCACTGCTCTATTCCGTTGCGCTGCATCGCTATCTGCGGTGGCGTCGACCGGGATACGACCCCCGGGTACACCTCGGAGGAGTGCAGTACCACTTCGTCCGAGGCATGATCGGCCCGGACACTCCGCCCGGGCGCGGGGTCTTCTCCTGGGCGCCGTCCCCCGATCTCGTGACCGCACTGTCCGATCTGCTCGCAGGAGTCCGGTCGTGACCGCGGTGTACCCGGGCGCTGTCGCACAGCGCGGCAAGGGAGTGCTGCGCGCGTTCAACGACGTCGGCGTCCTCACCGCGGCCGACGTGCACGTCGCCCTCCGACTCGGCGCGCTCGGCGGGGAACGGGACGAACTGACGCTGTTCGCCGTGGCACTCGCCGTGCGCGCGGTGCGCGTCGGCTCGGTGTGCCTGGACCTGACCCGCCTGCGCGACGTCACGGCCGACGACGGGGTCGACACGGACGCTCTGCCGTGGCCGGACGACGCGGCGGTCGTGGCCGCCCTCCGGGCGAGCCCACTCGTCCTGGGCGGGGAGAGCGGTCCGCTGCGACCGGTGCTCGTGGTGGACACCGCGGACGGCCCGTTGCTCTATCTACAGCGGTACTACTTGCAGGAGAAAGTGATCCGCGACGTGCTGGCTGCGCGCGCACTCGACGCGCCGGCTGTCGACGTGGAGGCGGTGCGGCAGGGACTGGCCACCTACTTCCCGAGCACCGAGGTGCCCGACAGGCAGCGCATCGCGGCGGCACTCGCGGTGACCGGGTGGACCACCGTCATCGCGGGCGGCCCCGGAACGGGCAAGACGCACACGGTCGCGCGCATTCTCGCTCTGCTCACCGCAGTGCACGGCCCCGGTCTACGGATCGGGCTCGCCGCGCCGACCGGGAAAGCGGCTGCGCGACTGCAGGAGTCGGTGGCCGAGCAGGCACCGGAACTCGGACTGCGAGACGACATCCCGGCGATGACGGTGCATCGGCTGCTGGGCTGGCAGCCCGGCAGCCGCAGTCGGTTCCGTCACGACGCACACAACAGGCTCCCGTACGACGTGGTCGTCGTCGACGAGACGTCCATGGTGTCGTCCACGCTGATGAGCCGACTCATGGAGGCGGTCCGCGCCGACACCAGGCTCGTACTGGTCGGCGATCCCGACCAGCTGACCTCGGTGGACGCGGGCGCGGTGTTGGCCGATCTGGTCGCGCGGCCGGTGACGGCGGCGTTGCCGGAGGTGGTCACCGCCCTGGTGGGCGCCGACCTCGGGTCCGTCCCGGCGGCGGGGGACTCGTCGGAGAAGAGTCTCTCGACGGGCGAGGTGCGCCGACTCGCCGCGGGCACCGTGCGACTGAGCCGCGGGCGTCGGTTCGGCGGTGTCATCGCCGATCTCGCCGTCGCTGTGCGTGACGGCGACGAAGACGAGGTGGTGCGCCTGCTGAACTCGGGCGATCCCGCCCTCGAGTTCGGTCCGCGGTCCGACGTGTCATCGCTCGAACGCGATGTGGTCTCCACGGCCCGGGCCGTGACCGCGGCCGCCGCGTCCGGTGATGCGGCCGCGGCCCTCGCCGCTCTCGAGCGGCACCGCCTGTTGTGCGCGCACCGCGAGGGCCCCTCCGGTGTGGATCACTGGGCACGGTGGGCGATGGACCGCGTGGGCGCCGACACCTCGACCTTCCTCGACGCCGCACAGTGGTATCTCGGGCAACCGCTCCTGGTGACGACGAACGACCACGACAACCGTATCTACAACGGCGACACCGGCGTGGTCGTCGACGACGGACACGGCGGCGTGGTCGCCGCGTTCGCGCGCGGGTCGACTCCGTTCCTTGTTCATCCCAGCAGGCTGTCGGCCGTGCAGACGGTGTACGCCATGACGATTCACCGCAGTCAGGGAAGCCAGTACGACACCGTCTCGGTGGTCATCCCGGACGAGACGTCGTCGCTGTTGACGAGGGAACTGCTGTACACGGCCATCACGCGCGCCCGCCGCACCGTGCGCATCATCGGCAGCGAGGAGTCGGTGCGCGCCGGTGTCCGTCGCCGGGTGCTGCGGGCCAGCGGACTGCGTCGCGACTCGCCGGTGCCCTTCGGTCACTCCTGATCCACCGCGCGCGCGGCGTCTCGTGGCAGTCGGTTCTCCGAGCACTGCCCGCACGTCGTGCGTGTGCGCTATATTCTCCTCGACTGCGGTCGGGGGGACCGTTACAGGCGGTGAAAACAGGACGGGGGACAGGGTATGACGAGTCGTCACCACCTGCCCGTCGTCCGGTCCACCTCGGCACCGAGCCACGACGAGCTCGCCTAGTGTCCACATTCCTCACCCCGGGCGTCGAACACGAACCGCGACCGCACCGCCGCGGGTTGTTCGGCTCGCACCCCGGGACCACCGAGAGCGAGGATCGGCGGGTTCTGTCCGGCGCTCTCCCCGTCCGACACCGCATCGTGATCGCCGACATCGGTCTCGGCGAGATCCTCGGCAGCGATGCGCTGGCCGGGATGTCCGCCGCGGTCGGCGAGCGTCGGCCGGGGGGCGTGATCGCCTGGGATCTGGCCGGTGAGGCCACCGGGCACGGTGCCGCCGCGCAGATCGCCGAGGACGTCGAGGCCCTGGTGGCGCCCGAGTGCGATCCGCGAGCACTGTCCCACTACGTCGACACCCGGCCCGAAGGGCACGATGCTCTCGGAGCGGATGCGTCGCTGCAGGACCCGCACGCCATCGAGGCCGTTCTGACCGTCCTGACGCACCACCGGCAGACCGTCGTCGTGCACGCCCGCAGCGACGAGCAGCACTTCGTCGCGATGATCGACGACGCGGACTCGATCGTCGTCCCGATTCCCCATTCCGAGGCCGCCGCACTGCGCGTCGTGGCACTGATGGACTCGCTCCGCGGCAGCGGCCGCGACACCTGGTCGGACCGCATCGTCGTCGTCAAACACGATGCGGTACATGCCGGTTCGCGATCCGGCTCCACGGATCTGCGACGCGTGCTCGGGGATGCGGGCGTCCGCACCGTGCTGGACGTGCCGTCCACGTCGGACTCCGATGCGGACGTTCGCCGCGCCTGGTCGCACGTCGCCGCCGTCGTGATGCGGACGCGCGGGCCCGTACGCCCGATCGTTCCCGACGCGCACCCGGGTCTGCACGCCGACGACCACACACCCTCCTTCGACAGCACGACGGCGACACTGCGCGCGCGCTCTGCCGACACCCGGCCGAGTCGTCGCAGCGGGCGACTTCCCGCCCTCGCCGCCCTCGGTGCCCTTCTCGTCGCGGGAGGACTCGGCACCGCCGTCATGATGCAGCGCGCCCCCGCGGATTCCGCACCGGTCCCGGTCGCCACCGCGGGTGTCGGTGCGGACGCGGCCGATCAGACCGCGTCGGCGGCGCCGCCGCCGATCGATGCTGCCCGCGCGAGTGGTCCCGCCGTGATCGTGCGCTACGACGATCTGTACTACCGAGATCGCGACGCCGCAGCGGCCGCAGCGCTCTGGGATCTGTCCGACACGGCCGGTGTGGACGCCACGGTGGCCGATCTGCAGCGATCCATCGACGCGGTGGACCCGGCGATACGGCACCGCATCGACGTGGCGCCCACCTCCGACCCGCTCGTCTTCGACGCCGTCTTGACACTCACGGTTCCGGACGGCCGGGAGTTCCGGTACGACCAGCAGTTCACAGTGCGGGAGGACGACGACGGCTTCGCCATCGTCCGCAAGATCGACTGCACCGGCGTCTGTCCCGCTCCGTGACCCGTCTTCCGGCCCTCCTCCCGCCACGACTCGAGAGAGACACACGATGACGCACCGCGCGCCCGTACGCCGCCGACGCACAGTGGGATCCGGTCTCGCCGCGAGTGCGATGGCCGTGGGTGCCTGGGGGCTGGTGACCTGCGCGTCCGTCCTCGTCGCTCCCGCGGCGTCCGCTGCTCCGACATCGGTGAACGACGAACCGAACACGGCGGCGGAGAAGGTCGCCGAGAGCAGGCGTCGCGACGAGTTGTCGCAGAAGGAGCGTGCCGCAGAGGACGCGGAACGCGAACGCCAGGAGAAGGAAGCGAAGCAGGCAGCCGACGACCTCGCGGCGCAGGAAGCCGACGAGCGGAAAGAGCGGCGAGAGGACCAGGCCGCAGCCGTGCAGAACGGCACCGCGCCGGCGCCGGCACCGTTCGTCTTCCAGCTTCCGCCGCTTCCGTTCGAGATCCCCGGCGTCACGCCGCCCGCCCCGGCGGTCACGGCACCCGAGCCGGTCGCGCCGCCGGTCGACACGGCACCGCCGCCCCCCGCGACGGCCCCGGCTCCGGTGGTCGACGACGTCGCCGACGTCGTCGAGGTCGAGGAGGCTCCCGCGCCGACGCCGGCCGTCACGGCACCTGCCGCGCCGGCACCGGTTCCCGAGCCGGACCCCGCACCGTCGCGCCCCGACCCGACACCGGGTCCCGGCCCCGCGCCGCTCCCCGCCACTCCCCAAGTGCAGTCCGGTGGTCATGGGCCGCACACCGGCCCCGATCCGGATCGCGACCCGATCGATCCTCCGTCGCCGCCTCCCGGTGAGGCCGACGAGCCCCGTCAGCCGTCGCCGAGAGCTGCGACGATGAGCAACCCGGCTCCGCCGTCGGTGAGCAACCCGGCTCCGCCGACGATGAGCAACCCGGCTCCGCCGTCGGTGAGCAACCCGGCTCCGCCGTCGGCGAGCGACACCGCGCCGCAGTCGGTACAGCCGTCCGGAGAAGGTCGGCATGCGGCACCCGACCCGGGCTGGACGAATCCCGTTCCCGGACGCTGACCCGTCACCGACGAAGTACGAGGATGCCGTTCACGTCGGAGACGACCGAGTAACCGTCCGCGAGAGCTGCACTGATCGCCGTGTTGTCGCCCGACTCGTCCTTGGGCCACCCGGCGGGCCGGCCGATGTTCACGACGATCCAGTCCGGTGTCGTGGAATCGGTCTCCCGCTGCGGGAACACCGAGACGGGGTGGTCGGACACGAACTGCGGGACCAGGTTGTTGGAGGCCGACACGCGGTCCCCTGGCGGTATGGATGCCGACACGGCTCTCGCGGTGGTCACCTGCGGGTCGACGCGCCACCCGTCGGCGTCGGCGAGCCGAGCCAGCGGCTGGAAGGGCAGCGCGACCAGAGCGACGGCGGCGACGGCGGCGAGCACCACTCTCTGGGCACGCGGTGACAGGTGCATGTCACGCCGACCGCGGATGAGTGCATCGATCAACGCGGCGAACAGGATCGGCATCAGGATCGCGTTGTAATGGAAGATCGGCTTCCAGAAATTGGTGTTGTCGCTGAGGAACCGCCATGCGACGGTGGGTACTGCCACCAGCGTCAACGGTGACCGCAGTGCTGCGAAGCCGGTGACGGCCAACAGCAGTAGCACGGTCGCGGCACGCGAGTCCCCGCTGACGAGACCGTGTGTCGTGTCGGCGATGCCCTCACCGAGGGGCGGAAGTTTCGAACCCTGACCGTAGGCGTCGTCGGCGCTCAGCAGCGGTATGACCACCGTGATGGCCAGCACGATCCACGCCGCGCCCCACGCGGCCGTCGCCAGGCCCAGAATCCGTGTGCGACCCGTGGTCCACCAGGCGATCAGGGCGCCGATCACGATGACGGTCAGCCCCATGTCCTCCTTGACGAAGACGAGCGGGAGCGTCCACGCCACCGCGGCACGCCAGTGCCCCTGGCCGAGCGCTGCCATGGCGAAGGCCAGCATCGGGACGCCGAAGGCGATCTCGTGGAAGTCGAAGTTCAGTGCCGACTGCAGGCCCCACGACAGTCCGTAGCCGAGGGCCACCACGATGCCCGCGACGGTGCCGAGGCTGCGGCACGCCCACCGGGAGAGGGGCACGACACCCACGGCGAACAGGACGCCCTGGGCGATCAGCAGGGTCTCGGGGACAGGGGCGAGTCGGTAGAAGGGCGCGAGCAGTGCGGTGATCGGAGAGAAGTGATCACCGAGCGTGTTGTAGCCCGTGCCCAGCAGATCCGACGTCGGCGCGTCGAGGCGTGCGTACGAGGCGATCTGCTGCACGAAGATGCCGAGGTCGAAACCGGAGGTGCGCAGCTGGTGCTGACCGACGACGGACAGTGCGCTGTAGAGCGGGGCGAGCAGGAGGAAGGCGATCGCCGGGACCGCGATGTCCGCGCGGCGGGCACGACGCAGAATCTCCTGCGGTCGGCGCGCCCCGCCGGACGGGGCGGCCGCTGCAGTCTCCGCAGAAGGTCTGGTTGCCGTCACAGGAGATAATTTCTACACGAACTTCGTGTGATCAGGCTGTGAACGCGAGGTGCGGCCGCCCCGGCTCAGGACGTCGACGGCTCAGGACGTCAGCGGCTCACCGCCTTGGTGTAGCGGTGGATGGCGAACGGTACGAAGACGATCAGGATGAGGATCGACCAGCCCACCGTCGCGAGCACGGGGTGTTGGAGTGGCCACGCGTCCGGAGGCGGCATCGTCGGGTTCGTGTTCCCGAACAGCACCCGGCTCGCCTGCGTGATGGCGGAGACAGGATTCCACTCGGCGATGGGTTGCAGGATCCCGGGCAGATCCTGACTCTGCACGAACGTGTTGGCGATGAACGTCAGCGGGAAGATGACGATGAAGCTGGCGTTGTTGAACACCTCGGGCGTCCGGATCCACAGACCGATCACCGCCATCACCCAGGACAGTGCGTAGGCGAAGAGCAGCAGCAGCCCGAATCCTGCCGCGGCCTCCCAGAACGACGACCGGATGCGCCAGCCGACCAGCAGACCGGTCAGAGACATCACGACCAGGCTGATGACGTTGATGACGATGTCGCTGCTGGTCCGTCCGACGAGCACCGCGGACGGAGCCATGGGCAGGGAGCGGAAGCGGTCGATGATGCCCTTCTGCATGTCCTCGGCGAGCCCGAGGCCGGTCCACGTGGACCCGAAGATGACGGTCTGCGCGAAGATGCCGGCGATGAGGAACTCGCGGTAGGACATGCCGGGGATCTCGATGGCCGATCCGAAGATGTACGCGAAGACCAGGACGAACATGATCGGTGACAGCAGTGTGAAGACGATGAGGTCGGGGACGCGCTTGATCTTGATGAGGTTGCGTCGGGCGATGGTCGCGCCGTCGCTCAGCGCCGTGGTGGGTGAGTTCATCGGGCCGTCTCCTGTCCGCTGGGCTGCTGATCGGCCGCGTCGGGCCGGGTCGACGTCTGGCCGGTGAGAGTGAGGAAGACGTCGTCGAGGCTGGGCTTGCCCAGCGAGGCGTCGGCAGGGGTGACGCCGTTCTCGCGGAGCAGGACCAGCGCGTCGACGAACGTGGTGGTCCCGTCGTCCGCACCGACCGTGAGCCGCCGGGACGCGGCATCGGAGGTGACCTGACCCGGTGCGAAACGCTCCATGACGCCCTGCGCCGTCGTCAGATCGCCGTCCGTGTCGAAGGCGAACTCCAGCCTGGCTCCGCCCACTCGCGACTTCAGTTCGTCGGCGGTGCCGCGCTCGATGACGCGACCACGATCGATCACCGCGATCTCGTCGGCCAGCTGGTCCGCTTCCTCGAGGTACTGGGTGGTGAGGAGCAGGGTCGTCCCGCCCTGCACCAGTTCCTCGATCACCGACCACAGCTCGAGGCGGGCGCGAGGATCGAGCCCGGTGGTGGGCTCGTCGAGGAAGAGGACCGGTGGATCGGCGACGAGGGCGCCCGCCAGGTCCAGGCGTCGGCGCATCCCACCCGAGTAGCCCTTGACCGGCCGGTCGGCCGCCTCGACGAGGTCGAACCGTTCGAGCAGTTCACGTGCCCGATCACGGCTGCGCTTCTTCCCGAGGTGGTACAGCCGGCCGACCATGTCGAGGTTCTCGAAGCCCGTCAGATACTCGTCCACCGCGGAGTACTGCCCCGAGACGCCGATGCGTGAGCGGAGTTCCGCCGCGTCGGCGACGACGTCGAGGCCCGCCACCCGTGCGGTGCCGGCGTCGGCCCGCAGCAGTGTGGTGAGCACGCGGATGGTGGTGGTCTTCCCGGCTCCGTTGGGCCCGAGCAGTGCCATGACCGTGCCCTCGGGCACCTCGAGATCGAGACCGTCGAGTGCGTCGACGCCCCCGTACCGTTTGACGAGGCCGACCGCGCTGATGGCGGTGGCACCCGAACTGCGTGAGGCCATGAGACTTCCCTTCCGGACGTGACACGACGATGCGCCCGTCCGATGTGACTCGGCCGAGCGTCGGAACTCATCACAGCACGCAGGTACGACACGGTCGGGTTTCCGCGGAGCCCGCATCGGCTACTCCCTGTGCAGGTGACGCGCGGCCCGACTCGGTCGGCGCGCACGGCTCATGAAGAGGGGTACAACGTGTCCGAGTACGACTACGTCATCGTCGGCGGAGGAATGGTGGCCGACAACGCCGCCAAGGGGATCCGCGAGCACGACGAGAACGGCACCATCCTCGTCGTCGGCTCCGACGTCGACGGTCCCTACACCCGCCCCGCGCTGAGCAAGAAGCTGTGGACCGACGCGGAGTTCACCACCGACGAGGTGCCGTTGGGCACCGAGGAGACGGGTGCGACGCTGGTGCTGTCGACGACGGTCACGTCGATCGATCGCGACGCCCGCACGGTGACCACCGACAAGGGGGACACCCACCACTACGGATCGCTGTTGCTGGCGACCGGGGCGACCCCGACGACGCTGGACCTGCGTCCGTCCGAGCGGGTCGTCTACTTCCGCACCTTCGCGGACTACCGGCGCCTGCGGGCGCTGGCGACGGAGGGCACCCACATCGTCGTGGTGGGCGGTGGTTACATCGGCACCGAGATCGCCGCGGCGCTCGCGCAGAACAAGGTCACCGTCACCCTGGTGAGCAGTGACGACGTGGTGGGCGGCCACATGTTCCCCGCGGACCTCGCGTCGGTGTTCCAGCAGGACTTCGAGGATCACGGCGTCACGGTCCGCACGGGTGTGAAGGTCGACTCCGGTGCGCAGCAGGGCAATGCGGTGTCGCTGACCCTCAGCGACGGTTCCACGATCGATGCCGACGCGGTGGTCTTCGGGCTCGGCGTGACGCCGAACACCGACCTCGCGGAGAAGTCGGGGCTCGACGTCGACAACGGCATCGTGGTCGACGAGTTCCTGCGCACGGCGGACGAGCACGTCTACGCCGCGGGCGACGTCGCCAACTACCCCGACGCGATCCTGGGCCGTCGTCGCATCGAGCACGTGGACAACGCCAACAGCATGGGAAAGACGGTCGGCAAGATCATGGCCGGCTCCACCGAGCCGTACACGTACACGCCGTACTTCTACTCCGACGTGTTCGACAACGGTTACCAGGCGGTGGGCACGATGAGCACCGACCTCAGGACGGTCGAGGACTGGAAGACGCCAGGCAAGGAGGGTGTCGTGTACTACCTCGACGACGACTCCGTGCTCCGCGGTGTGCTGATGTGGAACGTGTGGGAAGGACTCGACACCGCGCGCGAGATGCTGAAGAGCGGCGAGAAGCGCGACGACAAGTCCCTGCTCGGCGCGATCTGACGACCACCCGTCACCCCGCCGCGTCGGCGGGGTGAGGGCGTCTCAGTACTGCACCAACGGGTCCGCGCGCCGCAGGTCCTCCACCGAGACCGCGCGGCCCGCGGCGTCGGCGAGGGGAACGCGCCAGTTCCGATACTGGGTCTCGTCGGTTCCCGGCTGGTTCTGGATGCGGTGCTCGCCGACCATGTCCACCAGTGCCACTCCGATCAGCAGGGACGGGCTGCGCTGGATCAGCCGGTACAGCGCCGCGACCGTCTCCCCGGTGGACGCACCGTCCGCGAGCAGGCCACGCTCGCGCGCGAGGTCCAGTACGGACTCACGCTGTTTCTCGTCCTGCGCACGCTCCTCGTCGACGGCTCTCTCGAGGAGGCCGAGCCGCGATCGCAGATCGATGTGCTCACCCGCCAGGTACCCGGCGGTGGGCGGCAGGTCGTGGGTGGTCACCGAGGTCAGGCACAGCTCGCGGTACTTCTCCGGGGCGATGGGGCCGTCGTCGTCCCGCTCGAACCACAGGATGGACGTGCCCAGCACGCCCCGCTCGGCCAGGTAGTCCTGAACGACGGGTTCGAAGACGCCGAGGTCCTCACCGATGACCACGGCGCCGGCCAGTTCCGCCTCGAGCGCGAGGATGCCGATGAGCGCCTCGTGGTCGTACGTGACATAGGTGCCGCCCGCGGGAGTCTCGGCATCGGTGGGGATCCACCAGAGCCGGAACAGTCCGAGGATGTGGTCGACCCGCAGCCCGCCCGCGTGCTTGAGCACGGTGCGCAGCATGTCGCGATACGGTGCGTACCCGAGTTCGGCCAGCCGGTCGGGCCGCCAGGGTGGCTGGTTCCACTGCTGCCCTTGCTGATTGAAGTCGTCCGGGGGAGCGCCGACGGTCACGCCCTCGGCCAGTGCGGAACCCAGGGACCAGGCGTCGGCACCCGAGAGCTGCACTCCCACAGCCAGATCGTGCACGACACCGATGGCCATTCCGGCCCGGTGCGCGGTGGCCTGGGCCTCGGCCAGTTGCTCGTCGCAGATCCACTGGAGCCAGCTGTGGAACTCGATGCGATGCGCGAGTTTCGCCTGCTGCCGCTGGACCCACGGCGTGCCGGGGGCGGCGGCCTTCGTCTGCCATCGCGTGTCGTCCGGCGACAGCTTCTCCGTCAGTGCGCACCACGTGGCGAAGTTGTGCAGGCCCACGCCCTCCGCGGCGCGGAACTCGTCGAACGCGGCCTGGCGGGACGCGCTCCGCGGAACGAGGAAGATCGCTTCGAGCGCACGGAGTTTCGCGCGCAGAGACTTGTCCCTGTCCAGATCGTCCGTGCGACCGTCGGCGCGGTGCAGTCGGCGTGCGGTGTCGCGGATGCGGGCATACCTGTCGCGCGGCAGCATCGCTGTCTCACGGATGTTCTCGACGCGGATGTAGAGCGGATTGAAGAATCGACGGGTGGTCGGCAGATAGGGCGAGGCCTCGATCGGTGGCCGCGGCGCCGCGGCGTGCAAAGGATTGAC
Source organism: Rhodococcus sp. BP-241 (assembly GCF_019836145.1). Classification (NCBI taxonomy): domain Bacteria; kingdom Bacillati; phylum Actinomycetota; class Actinomycetes; order Mycobacteriales; family Nocardiaceae; genus Rhodococcus; species Rhodococcus sp. BP-241. Next base: position 591,368 of record NZ_JABUEI010000002.1, read on the forward strand.
CAGGACGTAGTCCGCTCCGTGCTCGCCGCCCAGGATCGCCGCCATGTCGGCCAGATCGGCCAGATCGCCGATGCCCCACGACTGTGCGGACCGGATGGAGTAGAGCTGCGCCAGCACGCCCCATCGTTGACGATCGGACAGTGCCTCGGCGGTGGACAGACGGGCCGGCGTGACGACCAGCGTGCACGACGCCTCGAGACCGTCGTCCCCCTCCGCGCGCAGCGTGTGCCATCCGAGCGGGAGATCGACCGGGACGGCGAACGTGGCTCGGCCGACGAGGGCGCCGTCGATCTCGCGGGGGTCGACCCAGACGTCCTGCTGAGCCGCCTCGCGCGTGCCGCCGTCCTCGAGCTCGACGGTGACCGTCACGGACGTCCCGTGCGGCACGTGGACGGGAACGTGGTGGTCCTTGCCGGACGTGACCACGACGACCGCCGGCACGGTGCGCCGCCAGGGTGCCTCGTCGTGATCGACGATCGCGGTCTCGATGTCGTCGTCGCTGTCGACGGGCACGTCGAGCGCCGTCAGGACCGAGCGGAGGGTGGATTCACCGACGTCGCGGCGGGCCTTGTCCCACCCCTCGTACGACGTGGCGACGCCGTGGAGCCCGGCGAGGTGGCGTAGTCGTTCCATGTTCGTCACGCTTCGATGGTAGTGCCGCGCGGGGGTGGCCGCGGACGTGAGAACCGTGTCCCGACTCGATCTGGAACACTGGTGGCACCTGCAGAATCGGTGGGGGAGGTGGAGAACGGTGACGAGTGACCCCGCGGACATGCGTGCCCGTCGAGCGGACACCGTGCGGACCATCGCCGAGTCGACGCGCATCGAGTCGGACCGGTCCGGACGCGCTCACGAGCCGCTGTCCGACCGCGCCGCGCTGCTCGTCGCACTGGGTCGTCTCGACGAGGAGACGCGCGGAATCGCGCTCGCGCGCCTGCGCGCCGGCCGGAAGTTCCCCGCACTGGGCGGATTCGGCACCCTGCGGCTGATCACGGAGGAGCTGCACTGGATCGACGGTCGCACGGCCGTACTGCGCACCGGGCCCACGCGCCTGGCTCTGCTGCAACGGCACGTGCTGCTCGAACGTCGACTGGGGTCGTACCGCACGCGGTTCGTGATGAGTTCCGGTCACTACGCGTCGGGGGTCCGCGCGATCCGCCGGGAGCGGCGCGAGGGCATCCACCTCGACGTCGACCAGCGCACCGCCCTCTTCGAGGCGTTGCGGCACACGCCGACTCCGCTCGGTGTCGGACCGGGTCCACTCTCGCGAGCCCGAGGGATCCTCGGCGGCGCCGCGGCGGAGCGCCTCGACACGCTGCACGCGCGGGGCGCCGACGTCGTCCGCACCCTCGCGGGCACGGACGCGGATCGGTTCGCCGATCGCTACGACACCCTGCTGTTCCTCGCCGGGATGTACCACGACCGGATCCTCTCCTCGCGGATCTGGCGCTCGGACCTGTTCGCGGTGGCCCGGGCGCAGCTCGACCCGGGAACCGAACTGGTGCAGATCGCGGTGGACGTGGTCGCACTCGCCCAGTTGGACGCGGAACTCACCGCGGCCTTCGAGGCGCAGGGGGACACGGTGGACGAGGAGGGTCGACGCGAGGTGCTCGTGCGCCGAGCCGATCTCATCCCGGTGTGGGATCAGGTGATCGACCGGGTCGCAGCGTTGTCACGCGTGGTCGACGAGATCGCGGTGGCGGAGATCGAGCACCGGAGCCTGGACGCCGTGCAGCGCACCGTGGGCCTCGACCAGCGCATCGACGATCTCATCTCCCGGTCCGGTACGCGGGAGATCTCGGCCGACAACACCCATTCGGTGTCCGATCAGATCTCGCGGGACACGCTCTGACGTGCGCCCGTGCCTTCGTCCTGTTTGGAACGAGTCGGATCGGTGAAAGCACGGTAGTACGCGGTCGACCTCTGAGCGCGTGACCCGCGCCGGAAGGACGACCTCCATGCCAGCAGTACTCGAACGCGCCCGTATCGTCGCGCCACCGGGATGGAGCCGCTGGCTCATTCCGCCGGCCGCCCTCGCGATTCATCTCGCGATCGGCCAGGCCTACGCGTGGAGCGTGTTCAAGGCCGCCATCTCCTCCGACACCGCCATGGGACTGAGCGGGACGATGACCGCGATCCCGTTCCAGCTGGCCATCGTCATGCTCGGCCTCTCCGCAGCCGTGCTCGGGACGAAGGTGGAGACGCACGGTCCGCGGTGGGCCATGACGATGTCGCTCCTCTTCTTCTGCTCCGGGCTGCTCATCTCCGCCCTCGGCATGAGCCTCGACCAGTTCTGGTTGGTGATCGTCGGATACGGACTCGTCGGCGGCATCGGCCTCGGCATCGGGTACATCTCCCCGGTCTCCACGCTGATCAAGTGGTTCCCCGATCGCCCGGGCATGGCGACGGGTATCGCGATCATGGGATTCGGCGGCGGCGCCCTGGTTGCCTCGCCCCTGACCACCAAACTCCTGTCCGCGTACGGCGGCAACACCGATGCCTCGATCGCCACGACGTTCCTCACGCTCGGCCTCGGCTACGCCGTCTTCATGGCGCTCGGCGTCGTGCTGATCCGGGTTCCCGCCGACGACTGGAAGCCGGCCGGGTGGACGCCACCGCAGACCCCGGCGGGTCAGCACACCGCACGCGTGTCCGCGGCGAACGCCGTCAAGACCCCGCAGTTCTGGTTGCTGTGGATCGTGTTGTGCTTCAACGTCACCGCCGGCATCGGTATCCTCGAGCGCGCCGCGGGCATCTACACCGACTTCTTTCCCGACCCCACCGCCCCGGAATCCGTGGTGGCAGCGGCCGCGGGCTTCGTCGCGTTCCTCTCGCTGACGAACATGCTCGGCCGGTTCGTGTGGTCGTCGGTGTCCGACCTGGTGGGTCGCAAGAACATCTATCGTCTCTACCTCGGTGTGGGTGCGCTTCTCTACCTGTACATCTCGCTCTTCACGAACACGAACAAGGTCTTGTTCCTCGTCAGCGCGATGGTGATCCTGTCGTTCTACGGTGCAGGCTTCGCCACGGCGCCCGCCTACCTGCGTGACCTGTTCGGTACCTATCAGGTCGGTGCCATCCACGGACGACTGTTGACGGCCTGGTCGGTCGCGGGCGTGCTCGGACCACTGATCGTCAACGCGATCGCCGACCTCGGCGAGGAGGGAACCACCGGACGGTACGTTCCCGCGTTCGTGACGATGATCGTCCTGCTCTCCATCGGCTTCGTCGCGAACGAACTGATCAAGCCCGTGGATCCGAAGTACTCGGAGCCGGACCCGGAGGCGACGACGCCGGGCACTGCGACCGACGAGGGTACGAACGACAAGAACGAGGCGACGGTATGAGCGAGACGAAGCAGGGCGCGCGTGTGCCCGTCGTGGTGGTGTCCTGGCTGTGGGTCGGGGTTCCCTTCGCCTGGGGTGTCTACGAGCTGATCCTCAAGGCCAAGAACCTCTTCGGTGCGTGATCGGAGCGTCGATCTCTGGCCTCGCCCGCCTGTGCTGCCGCGCCCCGTGATCATGGACCAGCGGTGGGAACGCCTCGTGTTCCTGCACTGGCGTGTCGCCCCGGACGTCGTCGCGCCGTTGCTGCCTCGCGGCATCGTCCCCGACACGATGGACGGGTACACCTATGTCGGACTGATCGGCTTCGAGATGGTGGGGGCCGGGTTGGGGTACGGCCGACCGGTACCGCGACTCGGAACCTTCGGCGAGATCAACGTGCGGCTCTACAGCCGCGACGGTGACGATCGCCGAGGGGTCGTGTTCCGTTCTCTCGACGCCACCCGTGCCGCAGTGGTGCTGGCCACGAACGCGGCGGGGGTGCCGTATCGCTGGTCGCACATCGACATCGTCGACGACGGTGATCCTCGGAACCGGGTCGTCGGCTACCGCTCTCGGCGACTGGCACCGCCGCACCGTGGTGCGACGACCGACTTCACCGTGTCCCCCGGCGACACCGACATGTCCGACGATCCGCTGTCGGTGTTCCTCACCGCTCGGTGGGGGATGCACACGTCCGTCGCGAGCCGACCCGTCTTCGTCCCCAACACCCACCGCCGGTGGCCGCTGCGCGCGGCGACCCTGGTGCGCTGCGACGACCAGCTCATGGCCGCGGCGGGCGTGGGGGACCTGGCCGCCCGTCCGCCGGACTCCGTGCTGTACTCCGACGGAGTCCGGACGCAGTTCGGCCGTCCCTACGCCGCGACACCGGTGCGCGACTAGATCAGTCCGTGGCGCGGCGGGTGCGCCCCAGTGAGCGCGTACCGGCCGACGTGCTGAGTCTTCCATCGCACAGGGTCGTGGAGCGTGTGGGTCCTCGCGTCGCGCCACAGCCTGTCCAGCCGTAGAGAGGCTGCGGCACTGCGAGTTCCGCCCGCGTCGAACAGTGCCGTGGTGGCGTCGAGGGACGCACGCGCCGAGGCGACCTTGGCCGCTGCCGTCGCGATGGAGGCCGCGGCGGCGCTGTCCGGTGTGAGCTCGCGCTCGGCCACGTCGATCGCCTCGCCGGCCTCGCGCACGAGCGCCTCGGCCCCGCGCACCCCGATCTCCACTTCGCCGAACTGCTGCAGCAGCAACGGATCCCGGTCGGCCGTCGCCACGTCGGCGTCCACCGGAGGGCGAGCGACGACCACGACCTCGCGAGCGGTGTCGACGGCGGCGCGGGCGATGCCGGCATCGATGGCGGCGTGCAGCAGCTGAGCGCGCGCCCCGTAGGTGGTCGCGCCGTCGAAGAGGGCGGAGTACGGGACGAGGGAGTCGGCAGGCACCACGACGTCCGTCAGGGTCACGGTGCCGCTGGCCGTCGTGCGCTGTCCGAGCCCGTCCCAGTCGTCCTCGACGAGCACTCCGGGCGCGTCCGCCGGGATGTAGGCCAGCACCTTCCGGCTCTGATCACCCTGCTCGCCGGGGCCCGCCTGCACGCCGCGGACCACCAACCAGTGTGCGAAGAGCGCGCCCGTCGAGTAGTACTTGGTGCCGTTCAGCGACGAGGTGCCGTCCGGACGGGACGTCACCGTGGTCCGGTCGACCGCGATGGAGGGTGTGCCGCGCTCGCTCTGGGCGTTGGCGAAGCGGCGACCGGCGAGGGCCTCGGCGAAGAAGCGTCGCTGTTGCTCCGTCGATCCCTGTCGCCGCAGCGCGTCGAGGAAGGTCATGTGGCTCTGCGGTATCTGCGCGATGCTGGCGTCCCCGCGAGCGAGCGAGAGGAACACCGAGGCGAGGGTGCGCGCCGAGACCGGCCTGCCGCCGAACTCCGCGGGCACGGTGATGCCCAGCAGCCCCGACGCGGACAGCAGGTCCAGTTCCGGGCCGGGCAGCCGTCGATCGCGGTCACGTTCGATCGCGGACGGGGCGATCTTCGCCCCGAGCGCGGCGGCGACGGCCAGCGCAGCGTCGTCGTCGAGCACCGGCGGCAGGGTCTTCGGGCCGGGTTCGGTGGTCATCGGGCGGGGAGGAACGGGGTGTGGCCCGTGGCGCGTGCCGCGGCGCCGCCGGAGAACAGTCCGCGGCTGCGCAGCTGGGGGATGACACCCTCGCCGAACCAGTACAGCTCCTCGAGGTGTGGATAACCGGAGAGAACGAACTCGTCGATGCCGACGGCCGCGTACTCCGCGATGCGATCGGCCACCTCGGTGTGGCTCCCGACGAGGGCCGTTCCGGCTCCGCCGCGCACCAGGCCGACACCGGCCCACAGGTTGGGGGAGATCTCGAGTGCGCGCGGGTCCTTCCAGGACCCGGTCCTGCGGCTCTCCTCGTGCAGGGCGAGCATCGCGCGCTGGCCCACCGACTCGCTCCGCGCCAGGTTGGACTGCGCCGTCGCGACGGCGTCCTCGCCGAGCGCCTCGACGAGCGCGCCAGCCTGCTTCCAGGCCTCCTCGGACGTGTCGCGGGTGATCACATGCAGGCGGATGCCGAAGCGCACGGTGCGTCCGCGCTCGGCCGCGAGTCCGCGGATCCACTCGATCTTCTTCGCCACGGCCGTGGTCGGCTCACCCCACGTGAGATAGACGTCGGAGTGGTCCGCCGCCACCGGGCCCGCAGCGGGAGAGGAGCCGCCGAAGTACAGCGGAGGCGTGGGGTCGGGGAGGAACGGCAGCGACGCGTCCTCGACCTGGATGTGCGTGCCCTGGTGCGTCACCGACTCGCCGCGCCAGAGGCCGCGGACGATGGTGAGGAACTCGTCCGTGCGGGCGTACCGCTCGTCCTTGGACAGGTGATCGCCGTACTGACGCTGCTCGTGAGCCTCGCCCCCGGTGACGACGTTGAGCAGGAGTCGGCCGGGCGCATGGTTGCTGAACGTCGCCGACATCTGCGCCGCGAGGGTCGGGCTGATCAGACCCGGTCGGAAGGCGATGAGGAACGCGAGCTTCTCGGTCTCGCGGGCGAGCATCGCCGTGGTGAGCCACGCGTCCTCGCACCACGCGCCGGCCGGGGTGAGTGCACCGGTGAAGCCGAACTCCTCGGCCGCGCGGCCGATGGACGACAGGTACCCGATGCTCGCGCGACGATCTCCGCCTGCGGCGCCGACTCGCGTGCCGTGTCCGCCGCCGACGATCGACCTGCTGTCGCCGTAGGTGGGAAGGAACCAGTGCAGGGCGAGAGAAGAGTTGTCGAGGGTCACTCGTCCCACCGTAGGACCGTCGCGGCGCCCCGCGAAGCGTTGGAATCAGGGCGATTCTCGGCGTGTCAGCCCCGTGCCACGAGGAGAGGAACGGTCATCTCGACGTCGGTCAGGGAGCCGTGATGGCCGGGCAGCGCCGACTGGTTCGGTTCGGCCCCGCGGCGGATCAGGGCGCCGTCGCCGAGAGCCAGAGCCAGGACGTCACCGATGCACGCCGCGACGTCGGGGCGCACCGACGGCCCGAACCAGCCCCGGGAGACCGCATCGTCGCGGCCCACCACCAGGTGGTCCGGACCCAGGGTCTCCCGCCAGGCATCGAGCACCGTGGCAGCGGCGCCGGCGTCGGCGAAGACGTGGCGCGCGCGGGGTTCGCCGCAGATCATCCGGACGTCGGCGGTGAGCGCGGGCGTCGCGTCGATGTCCACGCGGGTGCCGATCTGCACCATCCCGTGATCGGCGGTGACGATCAGCGCTGCGTCGGAGGGCAACTCGCCGAGAATGCCGGCGACGATGGTGTCGACCTGAGTCAGCTCGTGGCGCCACGCGTCGGAGTCCGGCCCGCGCACGTGGCCGGTGAGGTCGAGTTCGGACCAGTACGAGTAGACGAGGGACCGCCGGCCGCGCCGCAGCGCGCGCGAGGTCTCGGCGACGAGGTCGCCCGCGGACACCGACGCGGAGAAGTCCCCGCCGCGCAGCACGGCGCGGGTGAGCCCGGACTCGCGCTGGTAGGACGGCGCGATGCGAGTGACGGACACCCCGTCCGCCGCGGCGCGCTCGAACACGGTGTCGCGAGGTTGGAACTGTTCAGGAACGAGCTCGGCGAGCAGATCGACGCGGGGTCCCTGACCGTGCAGACGCCAGTGCAGCGGATTCATCGGACGGTCGAAGCCGGGCACGGCGGTGAGGTAGCCGACGATGCCGTGCTCACCGGGCGTGCGTCCGGTGCCCAGTGACGCCAACGACGTCGCGGTGGTGGACGGGAACGTGGCGGTGACGACCCGCTCGGTGAGCGAGGAGAGTGTCGGCGCTGCCGAGGCGTGCGCCGCCAACTGTCGAGCTCCGAGGCCGTCGACCAGCAATACGCAGACCCGCCGGACCCCGGACAACCCCAGCCCGACGGTGTCGGACTCACCGGGGACGCCGAGTGCGCCGAGCACCGACGGCAGAAGATCGGACAGGCTGTCGCCGCCGTAGCGCGGAGTGGTCACCACACATCGAAGGCTATCGGCAGCACCCTTCTCGTCAGTCGAAGAGGCTGTCACCGGTTCCGCCGGCGAGGTCGGTCCCGAACAGGTCGAGCTGGGAGCCGGACGACCGCGTCGGTCCGTCGACGCGGTCGGCGGCCAGACGCCGGTGCGCGGAGGTGAGGAGCGCGGAGGTGGTGCGCCAGACCCGCGCATCGAGACCGGCCGACGCGGCGACTCGCGGATCGGTGTCGTCGAGCGTGCGATCGAGGGCGGAGAGCTCGCACTCGCGTGCCACGTCCAGGAAGCGGACGACGCGCGTGCGATCGTGTCCGCACGCGTTCAGCACCTCCTCGACGTCGATGTCGGCGCCGCGCTCCCACACCGCCTCGGCGATCGTGCGCAGTGCCTCGGGAATCACCGGACCGCCGTGCTCGTCCGTCCCGTCACCCGCGTCGTACTCGGGCGTCGGTTCACCGAACGCGTCGAGGTAGGGCCGCGCCCCGAGCCCGGCCCGGAGATGCTCGGCGGCCTCGCCGGCGAACTTCTCCATGACGGCCAGCATGTCGGCCACGTGCTGCGGGACGAACGGCACCACCGTGACGTCGATGGTGGCGACGATGCGATCCTCGTCCAGCAGCACCTTGACGTGCGGCCACCGGCGATTGACGTCGTTGACGACCGACAGTGCTCGCGCCTCGTCGGTGACGCCGGCCGCGAGCGGCGCGAGGATCTGTACGAACGGCGCCTCCGGGGTGGGGCACAGGTAGAGCCAGGCCGGCCCGAGACGGAACGGGTAGTCGCCGTCCTCGTCGGGGTGCGGCACGAACCCGAGGATGTGCAGGAGCGTCTGCTCGATGATCTCGAGACGGGCATCGGGACCGGACGTGCGGACCGGCCGCAGCGGGTCGAACGGGACAGGGTCGGACGGCGGCGCGTCCTCGGGGTCCGTGGACGACGCGCCGAACCGGTCCTCGATCACGGGGCCGCACAGGTCGCCGTCCAGCTCGAGGAACGACGGATGCGGGACACCCCACACCGAGTGCAGGACGCGGACAGCGGCGTCGGCGAGTTGGTCGGCGTAGCGCCGCGGGCGATCGACGAACCAGTTCACCGGCTCGTCATCGCGGCGAGCGGTGTGCGGGAGCGACGGCGGCGGCGCGAACCCGAACTGCTCCAGCAGTGCGCGCCCCTCGGACGTCCACCGGCGGTGCTCGGCGAGGTACTCGTCCGCCAGCACCTCGCACCGGACCGTCTCGTCGTCCCATCCGTAGAACTGCAGGCACGGCGGAACCGGATCGGAGTCGGCGTGCGGGCACGCGAGCACCAGAGAGTGTCCCGCCGGCATCCCGTCGAGGTGATCGGCGAGCAGGGTGCGGAACCGGCTCCAGGCGGCCTCGGGCGAGAGGTCGACACTGTTCAGGTCGTTCATGGGGCGACCGTAACGCGGCCCACCGACACGGTGTCGCGAGTCCCGGCTCACACGGTCAGATCGGCGTACTCCTCGTGCGTCTCGACGAAGTGGTGCACGTAGGAGCACGACGGGACGATCTTCAGCCCCGCGGCGCGTGTGTCGTCGAGTGCGTGACGCACCAGGACGGCCGCGAGTCCGCGGCCGCGGAACTCGGGAAGCGTCACGGTGTGGTCGAAGTCCCGGACCGTCGGATCGGTCTGCCGATACTCGGCGTAGCCGGCGACCTCCTCACCGACGAGGATCTCGAAACGCTGACGATCGGGATGGTGCTCCACGCGGGTGTCGTCTGTGTCTGCCATGGACCGAACCTACTCGCCCGCGCCGGGACGAGGGCCCGTGCTTCCGAGGGCGTCCAGCAGTGCGCGTTCGTAGGTCGCGAACTCCCGCGTGGTGGCGGTCTCGGCGCGTCGCGGCCGCGGCAGATCGATGCTCACGTCGGCGACCACCCGCGCGGGCCGCGGCGACAGCACGACGACCCGGTCCGACACCTGCACCGCCTCCCGGATGTCGTGGGTGATCATCAGGACCGTCCAGCGGTACCGCTGCCACACCTCCTGCAACCAGTCCTGCATGGCCGTCCTGGTCAGCGAGTCGAGAGCGCCGAACGGCTCGTCCAGCAGCAGGACGTCGCGTCCCTGCACGACGGTCCGGAGCAGTGCGGCCCGCTGCCGCATCCCGCCGGACAGCGACGAGGGGCGTGCGTTCTCGAAGCCGTCGAGGCCGAAGACCGGGAACAGGTCGCGGGCCCGGCTCCGCGCCTGCGCCCTCGGAACCCCCTGCACCTCCAGCCCGAGTGCGGTGTTCGCGAGAACCGAACGCCACGGGAACAACAGATCCTTCTGCGGCATGTACGCGCAGCGCGGTGTCACCACGGTGCCGCTGTCCGCGGTGTCGAGACCGGCGAGGAGGGTGAACAGCGTGCTCTTGCCGCAGCCGCTCGGGCCGACGATCGACACGAACTGTCCCCCCTCGACGGCGAGGTCGATCCCGTCCAGTACCGGTGTCCCCGGGTAGGACTTGCGTACCGAGGTCAGCTCCAGAACAGGATCCGTCATCGCGTTCCCTCCTTCGCCGCGAGCGCCCACGGCGCGAGAAGCCGCTCGGCCACGAACGTGAGGAGGAAGAGTGCGATGCTGCACACCGCCGTGACCATGACCGCGGCCAGCACGAGATCCGTGCGGAACGCGTTCTTCTGCTGCGCCATGTAGATGCCCAGACCCGACGTGGCGCCGACGTACTCGGAGAAGACGGCACCGACGACGGCGTAGGTGATCCCGATGCGGAGCGCGGTGAAGAAGCGCGGCAGCGCGGACGGGAGCCGGACGTACCGGAACTGTTGTCGCCGTGACGCTCCCATGCTGCGCAGCAGTGCGTCGGACTCCTTGTCCGCGGAGGCGAATCCCTCGATCAGGCCGAGGGTCATCGGGAAGAACGTCACCAGCGCGATCACCAGGAGCTTGGGGAGGATGCCGAATCCGAACCAGATGATCATCAGGGGAGCGACGGCGATGACCGGCAGTGTCTGCGACACCACGAGCAGGGGAACGATGGCGCGGCGCAGCCACGGCGAGAAGTCCACGGCCGTGGCGATGATCCACGAGATCGTCAGGGAGACGGCGAAACCGAGCAGAGTGACCTGAATGGTGGACGATGCGTGACCCGCGATGACGGCACGGTTCGTCCAGCCCTGATCGACGACGCGGGCGGGGGAGGGGAGTACGCGCGGCGAGATGCCGCTGACGACCACGTACACCTGCCAGGCCGCCACGAGGCCCGCCGCGAGCAGCAGCGCCGGCGCGTACCGCCCCACCTGTCCGCCGCGCTCAGCCCTGATCGAGGTACTCATCGGTGAAGTAGGTCGACCAGTCGGGCTCGGTGGTCAGCGGTGCGCCGTCGGGCCCGGCCAGGACACCGGCGTCGAACAGGAACTTCGAGTACCCGGACCATCGCTCCAGGGTCTGCGTCCCGACGCGGCCGTTCTCGTCGAGCATGTAGTCCTCCGCCAGCATGCGCTGACTCTCGACGACCAGGTCCTCGTCGGGAAATGCTCCCGGGTTGGCGTCGATCAGATCGCGCGCGCCCGCGTCGGGATCGTCGGCGGCCTTCTGGTAACCCTTCTGCAAGGCCTGCACGAACTGTCGCGCCTGTTCGGGGTGCTCGGCCATCCACTCGTCACCGCCGTCGACGACGATCGCGTACGAGTCGGGGAAGCCGAAGTCGGTGTAGTCGAAGTACGTCATCGGGGTTCCGGCCCGCTCGGCCTCGAGACCCTCCCACGCGAAGTAGGAGACGGTGAAGTCCGCGGTACCGGAGTAGACCGCCTCGTACGCGGACGTCCCGAGCACCACGGTCTCGAAATCGCCGGTGCCACCGTCGTTCTCGATCACCTTGCGGAGGGTGGCCTCCTCGCCCGCGTCGCCGAACCCGGCGTAGGTCCGCCCGTCCAGGTCGCGAGGGCTCCGGATGTCCTGCCGGTCGGCGCGGACGCCGATGCCGGTGGCCCAGTGCTGCAGCGGCGCCATCACCGAGGTCACCTTCGCACCGGCAGCGCGGGCGTAGGTGGCGGAGCTGTGGAAGCTGATCCCGAACTCGGCGTTGCCGGAGTCGATCAGCGTGTCGGGGGACGTCGAGTTGTACGGCAGGATCTCGACGTTCAGCCCGGCGTCCGCGAAGTAGCCCTCCTGCTGGGCGACGAACAGGCCCGTGTGGTTCGTGTTGGGTGTCCAGTCGAGCGCGAAGCGGATCGTGTTCGCGTCGGAGGCATCGGACGTGGCGCAGCCCGCGAGACCCGCGGCGGCGACGAGCGACACGGTGAGCAGAGCCGCGACGCGCCCGACCCTCGTGTGCCGCGCCCTCATGCGTCCGACCCCGAAGCAGGCCAGGGCACGGTGTTCAGGGCGGTGTCCCAGAACAGCAGTTCGTAGCGCATCGCCACGACGAACGCGTCACTCATCCGCTGTCGTTCGGCCGGGCCGGCCACCTCGGCAGCCGCGTCGACGAGCTCGCGGGCGCGCGCGGCGGAGGTCTGGAAGTCCTCGGCGTCGTACGTCGTCACCCACCGGGCGTACGGGTGGTCCGGATCGGCGTCGAGCACGGCGCGGGCCGAGGCCGCGAGTCCGCGGCCGACCTCGGCGTAGATCCAGAAACAGGGGAGCGCGGCCGCGGCGCCGACGGCGTAGGTGTCGGTCGCCGCCGTCGCCGTGAGGAACGAGACGTACCCGAGGCACGCCTGGCTGTGCTCGACCGGCGTCTCCGACGGACCGCCGAGTGCGACGTCGGCGAGAAGGCTGGTGTGCAACGACTTCTCGACCGTCGCGGCCGTGGCCGCCGACGTGGCCCAGAACGCTCCGGCCTCCGGATCGACGGCGCGCGAGGACAGGAGGGCCAAGGCCTTCGCGTATCCCTCGAGGTAGAGGCCGTCCTGCTCGATGTACGTCCGGAACGACGTGGTCGGCAGGGTGCCGTCGCCGAGTCGGGTGAGGAACTCGAGGTCGTCGATCCGGGCCCGCAGGCCTGCCGTGCGGTCCCAGAGGAGGTCGGTGAAGCGTGTGAGGTCGGCTGCATCCGTGGTGGAGGCAGCGTCGACCGCATGGTCGTACGGCGTCATGGCCGTGACATCCCTTCGTCAGAATTACCTGCATCAGGTTCTCGGGTGTGGTCTCAGCCTCGCGACGCGAAGCACCCCGTGTCAGAACTCGCCGACCATAGCACCGGCGGTCGTGCGGCTACTTCATGTCCTCCAGTTCCATGCCCTTGGTCTCGGGGATCTTGGACTTCACGAAGAAGAACGACAGGGCGGCGAAGAGTGCGAAGCCGCCGTAGACGATGGAGAGTCCGACCATCTCGGTGAGCGACGGGAACAGCAGCGAGATGACGAAGTTGGCCACCCAGTTCGCGGCCGTACCGATGCCGAGAGCCATGGCGCGCATACGGTTCGGGAACATCTCGCCGAGCAGGACCCACATGATCGGTCCCCACGTCGACGCGAAGAAGATCACGAACAGGTTTGCGCCGATCAGCGCCACGACGCCCCAGGGATCGGGCAGGGAGACCTCGTCGCCGGTGCCGATCTGCTGGGAGAACGCGATCGCCGCCATGAGGAGACCGACGAACATACCGATGGAACCGGCCATGAGCAGGTTGCGCCGACCCACCCGGTCGACGAAGAGAATGGCCACGAACGTCATGGCCACGTTGATCACGGAGGTGATGACCGACGTGGTGAAGGACTGACTCTCGGTGAAGCCCACCGACTTCCACAGTGTGGTGGAGTAGTAGAAGATCGCGTTGATACCGACGAACTGCTGCAGGACGGCCATGATGATGCCGACCCACACCAGCGGCTGCAGACCGAAGCGCGGACCGCGGATGTCGGCGAACGACGAGCGCTGCTCCTTGCGCAGAGTCAGGCGGATCTCGTGGATGCGCTCGTTGGGGTGCTTCTCGCCGGTGATGTTCGCGAGAATCTGCGCGGCCTCCTCGTCGAGGTGCTTGCCCACGAGGTAACGCGGCGACTCGGGGATGAGCAACGCGAGGACGCCGTAGACGACGGCCGGGATCACGCCGACGATGAACATCCATCGCCAGGCCTCGAGGCCGAGCCACAGGTCGTTGGACGCACCGTCCGCACGATCCGCCAGCACGGCGTCCGAGAGCAGTGCGGCGAAGATGCCGATGGTGATGGCCAGCTGCTGCAGCGACGCGAGACTGCCGCGCATCCGGGCCGGCGAGATCTCCGCGATGTACGCGGGGGCGATCACCGACGCGATGCCGATGCCGAGACCGCCGAGCACACGCCACAGCATCAGGTCGGGAACGCTGAAGGCGAGACCCGAGCCGACCGACGAGATGATGAAGAGCGCGGACCCGAGCAGCATCACCTTCTTGCGTCCCCACCGGTCGGCCAGTCCGCCGGCGAACCAGGCGCCCGCCGCGCACCCGAGCAGGGCGATCGCGACGGTGAAGCCGGTGAGGAACTCGCCGAGGGCGAATCTGCCCTGGATGGAGTCGACGGCGCCGTTGATGACGGAACTGTCGAAACCGAAGAGGAAGCCGCCGACGGCGGCCGCAATGGTCACGCCGATGACTTTGGCCGTGTGATTGGCCGATGCCTGTGTGGTCATCCTTGTCCACCTACATGTCGGCCACCGGCCGCGCCGGTCGATGGCGGAGGAGTATCGCTTGGTTCGGACCCTACGCCCGGCGCGACCGCTGTGGAGCGGCGACCTGACGACAGTTTGAGCAGCGCCGGAACGGTGAATCCCGCCGGTCATGAAGAAGACTCTGCGACGCACCGGCGACGCCTCCGCCGACGTCGCGTGGGAGCGGTACATGGACCTGTCGCTCTGGTCGACGTGGGCACCGCAGATCATGGGGGTCGACGCGTCCACCGACCGTCTCGCCGCCGGCACGACCGGCACGGTGCGCGGACCCCTCGGCGTGCGGGTGTCCTTCGAGGTCCACTCCGTGGACGAGGCCGCACGGGTGTGGTCGTGGCGCGCGTGGATCGGCGCTCCGAGTGCCGGGCTCACCCTGGAACACGGTGTCGACAGCGCCGGGTCGGGCTCGTCGACGTGGTTGGTCGTGGACGGTCTGGCACCGCTCGTCCTCGGCTACTCTCCAGCGGCCCTGTTCGCGCTCGGTCGACTGGTGACAGCGTGACGACCATCGGGGTCCGATCCCCGCACTCCCTGTAACGTCGGTCCTCGTGGGGGCAACCGAGAGCAGCCATGTCGTCTCGTCGCGCGACGGTGAGATCCGCGGCTACGGGCACGGCGACGTGGTCAGTTGGAAGGGCATCCCGTTCGCGGCGCCACCCGTGGCGGAGCACCGATTCCGCGCACCACGCCCACCGGAGCCGTGGGACGGGGTCCGCGACGGCAGGACCTTCGGTGCGATGGCACCGCAGGGCCGTGACGGCCCGATTCCCATGGACTCGTCCATCCCGATGGACGAGGACTGCCTGACTCTCAACGTCTGGGCCCCGACACCGGACGGCATCTCCCGTCCGGTGATGGTGTGGATCCACGGCGGCGCCTACGTCCTGGGATCATCTGCGCAACGGATCTACAACGGGCGCAACCTGTCCCGCCTCGGTGAGGTGGTGGTCGTGACCGTCAACTACCGGGTGGGCGCGCTGGGGTGGTTGGACCTGTCGTCGTTCGACACCGATGGCAGCGTCTTCGAGACCAATCTCGGGCTCCGCGACCAGATCGCGGCGCTCACGTGGGTGCGCGACTGCATCGCCGCGTTCGGCGGCGACCCGACCAACGTCACCGTCTTCGGTGAGTCGTCCGGTGGCGCGTCGGTGACCACTCTCATGACGTCACCGCACGCGGAAGGTCTGTTCCACAAGGCGATCGCCCAGAGTTCCCCGGCCACCTCGGTGTACGGCCCGGAACGCGCGCGCACCGTCGCGCAGCGGTTCCTCGAACTCGTCGATCTGCCCGCGGAGCGTGCCGAGGAGCTGCGGACGATGCCGGTGGAGAGGTTGGTCGACGCAGCCGAGAAGCTGGTCTACGAGGTTCCCGAGAAGGTGCCCGGCACATTGGGATTCGCACCCGTCGTCGACGGTGACGTGGTGCCCCGGTATCCGGTGGCCGCGTTCCAGAAGGGCTTCTCGCACGACGTCCCGCTCATCATCGGGTCGAATCACGACGAGGCATCGGTGTTCCGCCTGATGAAGTCGCCGTTGATGCCCGTCACCTCGGACACGGTGAGCACGATGTTCGAGGCGATCGCCGTCGATCATCCCGATCTCTCACCGGCCCGTATCGCCGACATCCTCTCCGCGTACCCGGACCTGCCGAAGAGTGCTGGCGCGCTGGCCCTCTCGCGCGACGCAGGGTTCCGGATGCCGAGCCTGTGGATCGCGGAGGCCCATTGCCGACGAGCGCCGACGTTCGTCTACCGCTTCGATCACGCGACACCCGTGCTGCGCGCGGCACGTATCGGCGCCGGTCACGCCACCGAGTTGCCGTACGTCTTCGGCAATTTCGGGACCTTCGACCGGGACCCGACCTTCTGGCTGGGTGGGCGCAAGGCAGCGCAGCAGGTCTCCCGGCGAATTCAGCGACGCTGGGTGGCGTTCGCGTGGCACGGAGTTCCTGCTGCGCTGGACGGGTCGAAGCACTGGGCGCCCTACGACGAGCGTCGTCGCACTCTCGTCATCGACGGGCGTGATGCTCTGGTCGAGGATCCGGACCGTGAGCTGCGCGAGATCTGGGGCGAGAAGGTGCTCGGCTTCAGCTGAGGTTCGTCAGGCCTTGCTGTAGGTGAGGCAGTTCGCGGTGTCCGACGACTCGCCGGCGCCGATGCGGACCGCTGCCGCGCTGCACTCGAGGTTGTCGTTGAACGAGCAGTCGACGCGCTGGCACGCACCGACCTGGGTGGAGACGGTGTCGAGACCGCCCTTGGTGCTCAAGGGAATGAACGTGCCGCAATCGGCCGTTCCGTTCGAGCCTCCGACATTGATGGCGAAGGCGTGGCATCCGTCGTGGTTGTACGAACAGGCGCTGACACTGCACTCACTGACGCGGGGCATTTCGAGGGAAGTCATGACGATGACGGTAATACGCGAAAAGCGTCTCCACCAGCAAGGTCAGGCTGACCTAGATATGGTCACCCTTTCTACAACAATGATGTTTCCTATTCCTTCGGATCACGGATCGATGACGAATTCGTCGACGACGTAACGATCGGTCTGTTCGCTCGGATGGACCGATCATGAGACGAACACTTCTCGCGACCCTGGCCGTCACCGTGCTGTTCGCGAGCGGGTGCTCCGACTCCGGCCAGGGCTCCGCGGCGCCACCTCCTCCGACCACCACCACGACCTCGACAGCGGTGGGTCCGGCACCGGGTACGGAACCCGCCTCGTCGGCCGCGCCGGAACCGTCGACCGCGTGTGTGGAGGACTCCGTCGTGGCGGCGGGCATCGAATCGCTGCCCCAGTTCTTCGGTAGCGGGTGGCGGCTCGTCCGCCAGGGCGATCCCTGCGCGACCCTCTCGTGGGCGCTCGCGGCGCTCGACGGGGGCACGGGGTCGAGTCCGTGGACCGTCTTGTTCTTCCACGACGACACCTATCTCGGTACCGCCACCGCGTTGCCGTACTCGTTCACCGACGTCGCCTCGCAGACCGACGACACGGTCACGGTGTCGTACGGGTGGCTCCGGGAGGGTGAGTCCACCTCGCAGCAGTCCGGCGGACCCGGGTTCGTCCGCTACACCTGGAACGGATCGTCCGTGGTGATGCTGGACGACCTGCCGCAGGAGGTGGTGGACGGCAACAGGCAGACTCCTGCCGATCCGTGCCTGGACGACTCGGTGGTCGCCTCCGCGATCGACTCTCTGCCCACCTTCTCCGACAGTGCCTGGAGCCTGTACAGCCAGGGCGATCCGTGCGCCACGCTGGCCTGGGCGATGGCCGTTCCCGACGGTGCCACCGGTTCGAGCCCCACGACGGTGCTGTTCTTCCACGACGGCGCGTATCTCGGAACGGCGACCGCCCGTCCGTACGCGTTCACCGACATCGATCCGTATGCGCAGCTGGACGACACGGTGACGGTGTCGTACCGATGGCTCAGGGACGGAGAAGCGACCGCGGAGGTCTCCGGCGGACCGGCGCTGGTCCGTTATCGCTGGAACGGCTCGTCGGTGGACATGCTCGACTCCCTGCCTCCCGAGGTGGCGAACGGCTGAATTCCACCGGTGGACGACCCGGCCGATCGGGTGCAGGATCACCGGTACGGGGCCGACGCGGAGGTGTCATGTCATGACTGTCGTTCGAGCAGCACTGGTTCAGACCACCTGGACCGGCGACAAGGAATCGATGATCCAGGCCCACGAGGAGTACGCCCGCCAGGCAGCCGAGCAGGGCGCGCAGGTGATCTGTTTTCAGGAACTGTTCTACGGCCCCTATTTCTGCCAGGTGCAGGACGCGTCCTTCTACGACTACGCCGAATCGGTTCCCGGACCCACCGTCGAGCGTTTCCAGTCTCTCGCGAAGGAACTCGGCATGGTGATGGTGCTGCCGGTCTACGAGAAGGAACAGCCAGGCATTCTGTACAACACCGCTGCCGTGGTGGACGCGGACGGCACATACCTGGGCAAGTACCGCAAGCACCACATTCCGCACCTGAACGGCTTCTGGGAGAAGTTCTACTTCCGCCCCGGCAACCTGGGCTGGCCCGTGTTCGACACCGCCGTCGGCAAGGTGGGGGTCTACATCTGTTACGACCGCCATTTCCCGGAGGGCTGGCGCGCACTCGGACTGGCCGGTGCGGAGATCGTGTTCAATCCGTCCGCCACCTCGCGAGGCCTGTCGAACTACCTGTGGAAGCTCGAGCAACCGGCGTCGGCCGTGGCCAACGAGTACTACATCGGCGCGATCAACCGAGTGGGAGACGAGGAGTTGGGCGACAACGACTTCTACGGTACGAGCTACTTCGTCGATCCCGAGGGGAAGTTCGTCGGCGAGGTCGCCTCGGACAGCGCGGCCGAAGTGATCGTCCGCGATCTGGACCTGTCGCTCATCGCGACCGTCCGCGATCGGTGGGCTTTCTACCGCGATCGCAGACCCGACGCCTACGGTCCCCTGGTGACACCGTGACGACCACGTTCGTCCACGGGGGCATCGTCGTCTCGCCGACGGGGTCGCAGCCCCTGGACGTCCTGATCGACGGTGAGACGATCGTCGCAGTGCTGCAACCGGGTTCGACGCTTCTGGGCGCCGACCTCGCGTCGTCGAGCGACGTCGTCGTCGACGCGACCGGGAAGTACGTGATCCCCGGAGGGGTCGACGGCCACACCCACATGGAGATGCCGTTCGGCGGCACCTTCGCCTCCGACTCGTTCGAGACGGGGACGCGCGCTGCCGCGTGGGGCGGAACCACCACGATCGTCGACTTCGCCATCCAGAACCCCGGGATGCGCGTGCAGGACACCCTCGCCACGTGGCACGACAAGGCTGCCGGTTCGTGCGCCGTCGACTACGGATTCCACCAGATCATCGGAGACGTCGACAGCGACTCGTTGAAGGCCATGAGCGAGTTGGTCTCCGAAGGAGTCACCAGCTTCAAGCTGTTCATGGCCTATCCCGGCGTCTTCTACTCGGACGACGGGAAGATCCTGCGGGCGATGCAGACTGCCGCGGAGACCGGCGCGCTGCTGATGATGCACGCGGAGAACGGCATCGCCATCGACGTCCTGGTCGAGCAGTCGATCGCACGCGGTGACACGGCGCCGTACTTCCACGGCACGTCCCGACCGTGGCAGCTCGAGGAGGAAGCGACGCATCGCGCGATCATGTTGGCCGACGTGACGGGAGCGCCGCTGTACGTGGTCCACGTGTCGGCGAAACAGGCGCTCGAGCAGATCGCGACGGCACGGGGCAAGGGGCAGAACGTCTTCGCCGAGACGTGTCCGCAGTATCTGTACCTCTCGCTCGAGGAGCAACTCGGTGCGCCGGGCTTCGAGGGCGCGAAGTGGGTGTGCTCGACCCCGCTCCGGTCCCGTGCCGAGGGGCACCAGGACGAGTTGTGGCGGTACCTCCGCACAGGGGACGTCTCGACGGTCGGCACCGATCACTGTCCCTTCTGCATGAAGGATCAGAAGGAGATGGGTATCGGCGACTTCTCCAAGATCCCCAACGGAATCGGGTCGGTCGAACATCGGATGGACCTGATGTACCAGGGTGTGGTGTCGGGGAAGATCACGCTCGAGAAGTGGGTCGAGGTGTGCTGCACGACGCCGGCACGCATGTTCGGGATGTACCCGCGCAAGGGCATCGTGTCGCCCGGTGCCGACGCGGATCTGGTGGTCTACGACCCGAACGGCCGCACCACCATCGGAGTCGAGACACACCACATGAGAATGGACTATTCCGCCTACGAGGGCATGACCGTGGACGGCCATGTCGACACGGTGATCTCCCGCGGGGCCGTCGTCGTCGACCGCGGCGAGTACCTGGGCCGCGCCGGGCACGGCCGTTTCGTGCGCCGCGACCTGTCCCAGAATCTGGTGTGAGGGATGGACTTCGGAGTGGGCTGCAGTGCACCCCACCCAGTTCGCGGGTGGTCGAACTCGCTCGCATCGCCGAGACGCACGGCTTCTCCCATGTGTGGACCTTCGATTCACACCTGCTGTGGCAGGAGCCCTACGTCATCCACAGTCAGATCCTCGCGAGCACCCGCACGGTGGTCGTCGGACCGATGGTGACCAACCCGTCGACGCGGGACGTCACGGTGACGGCATCGACGTTCGCCACACTCAACGAGATGTACGGCAACCGCACCGTGTGCGGGATCGGCCGCGGCGACTCCGCGGTGCGCACTCTGGGTGGGAAGCCCACCACGATCGCGCGGCTCGCCGAGTCGGTGGAGATCATCCGCGAACTCGGCAACGGGCGGTCCGCCCGCATCGGCGAGACCACCGTGCGGCTGCCGTGGGCGTCGCGGTCCGAGCTCGAGGTGTGGATCGCCGGATACGGCCCGCGGGCACTGGAACTCACCGGGCAGGTCGCCGACGGGTTCATCCTGCAACTCGCTGATCCCGACATCGTCGAGTGGACCGTGGCCACCGTCCGCGACGCCGCCGAGAAGGCGGGGCGCGACCCCGATGCCGTGACCATCTGCGTCGCCGCCCCCGCCTATGTCACCGACGGTTCCGCGGCCGCCGCCGCGCATGCCCGTGATCAGTGCCGGTGGTTCGGCGGCATGGTGGGAAACCACGTCGCGGACATCGTGTCCCGCTACGGAGCGACCTCCGGTGTCCCGGCCGCTCTCACGGACTACATCGCCGGCCGCCAGGGGTACGACTACAACCAACACGGCAGAGCCGGCAACACGCACGCCGACTTCGTGCCCGACGAGATCGTCGACCGGTTCTGCATCCTGGGCTCGCCCGAGCAGCACGTGCAGCGACTCCGGCAGCTCGAGTCGCTCGGTGTGGACCAGTTCGCGGTCTACCTCCAACACGATGCGAAGACCGCGACGCTGGATGCCTACGGCGAGTCGGTTCTTCCTGCCATGATGACGTCAGAGGTGGCGACGGAATCCGGAATCGCCCGATAACGGAGGTGGTACATGACCGACCATGTCTTCTATTCCTGGTCCGCCCAGGCGGAGCTGAACCCGGTCACCATCACCGGGGCGTCCGGGTCCTACTTCTGGGACGACCAGGGCAGGAAGTACCTCGACTTCTCCTCGCAGCTGGTCAACGTCAACATCGGACACCAGCACCCCGACATCGTGGCGGCGATCGTCGAGCAGGCCGGTGTGCTCACCACCATCTCCCCGACGGTCGCGAACGACAAGCGCAGCGAACTCGCTCGACTGATCGCCGAGCGCGCTCCCGGTGACCTGAACCGGGTCTTCTTCACCACGGGCGGGGCCGAGGCCGTCGAGCACGCCGTGCGGTTCGCTCGCCAGCACACCGGGCGGACCAAGATGCTGGCCGCGTACCGGTCGTACCACGGCGGCACCGGTGTGGCCATCGGTCTGACGGGAGAGCCGCGCCGGTGGGGAACCGAGCCGACCAACGTCGACGTCGTCCGGTTCTTCGGGCCGTATCCCTATCGGTCACCGTGGAATTCGACCGGCCCCGAGGAGGAGACGGCCGCGGCGCTGGCCCACCTCGAGATGGTCATCACGCTGGAGGGACCGCAGAACATCGCGGGGCTCATTCTCGAGTCGGTGGTCGGCACCAACGGCGTGCTGGTCCCGCCGCCGGGATATCTGGCCGGTGTCCGCGAACTCTGCACTCGCTACGGCATCGTGTACATCGCCGACGAGGTGATGGTGGGCTTCGGCCGGACCGGGCACTGGTTCGCGTGCCAGGCGTGGGGCGTCGAGCCCGATCTGATCACGTTCGCGAAGGGTGTGAACTCCGGCTACGTCCCGCTCGGCGGAGTGGTGATCTCCGAAGAGATCGCGCAGCGGTACGACCACACGCCGTATCCGGGAGGTCTGACCTACTCGGGACACGTGCTCGGCTGCGCCGCCGGTATCGCGTCGATCCGGGTGTTCGAGCGCGACGACATCCTGGGCCACGTCCGCGCCGTGGGGGAAGGCGTCCTCGGGCCGGGGCTCACCAAGCTGGGTGAGGCGCATCCGAGCGTGGGTGACGTGCGGGGCATGGGGTTCTTCTGGGCCGTCGAACTGGTGACGGACAAGGGCACCCGCGAGCCGCTGACACCGTTCAACGCCACCGGCGCCGCCGCAGCTCCCATGGCGGCCGTCACGAAGGCGGCCAAGGAGCGCGGGCTGTGGCCGTTCGTGGCGGGCAATCGGCTGCAGATCGCGCCGCCGCTCGTCACGACGGAGGAGGACATCCGTCGCGGACTCGAGATCCTCGACGAGGTGCTCGAGGTCGCCGACGGGTACACCCGGAACTAGAGCACGGCACCGGGATTCAGGATGCCCGCGGGATCGAGGGCGTGCTTGATGCGCCGGGTCAGCTCCATGACGTCCTCGCCCACCTGATCCGGCAACCACGCCTTCTTGAGCCGGCCGACACCGTGTTCCCCGGTGATGGTGCCGCCCAACGAGATCGCGAGCGTCATGATCTCGCCGAATGCCTGGTGCGCACGCTCCTCCATGTCCGCGTCCTCGGGGTCGAACACGATCAGCGGGTGCGTGTTCCCGTCGCCCGCATGGGCGATGACGGCGACGACGACGCCGCGGGCATCGGCGATCTTCGCGATTCCCTGCACCAGGTCCGCGAGTGCGGGCAGCGGAACTCCGACGTCCTCGAGCAGGAGGGATCCGGTGCGTTCGACGGCGGGGATGGCGAAGCGCCGGGCCGCGGCGAACGCTTCGCCCTCGTCGGGATCGTCGGTCACGAACACCTCGTCGGCGCCGGCGGCCGTGCACGCCGCGGCCATGGTCTCGGTCTCCTCGGTACGGTGCGCGCCGGGTGAGTCGGAGCGGGCGATGAGCATCGCGGCCGCCGTGCGGTCGAGGCCCATCTTCATGGCGTCCTCCACGGCGTTGATCGACGTGGAGTCCATGAACTCGAGCATGGCGGGCCGCAGCGAGCGGGTGATCGCCAGAATGGCGTCGGTCGCGTCGGACAGGCGGGTGAAGGTGGCCACGACCGTGCTCGCGGGTGGTTGAGCCGGGATCAGTCGCAGCGTCACCTCGGTGATGATGCCGAGGACGCCTTCGCTGCCGACGAAGAGTTTGGTCAGCGACAGGCCGGCCGAGTCCTTCAGACGCGGGCCGCCCAGGTTCACGACGGTGCCGTCGGCGAGGACCACCTCGAGACCGAGGATGTAGTCCGTGGTCACCCCGTACTTGACGCAGCACAGGCCGCCGGCGTTGGTGGCGGCGTTGCCGCCGATCGAACACATCTCGAACGACGACGGATCCGGTGGGTACCACAGGCCGTGTTCGGCCGCAGCGGCCTTGACCTCGACGTTGAGCAGACCGGGTTGGACCACGGCCGTCCGCGTCACCGGGTCGACGGTGACGGCGCGCATCGCCTCGGTCGTCAGCACGATGCCGCCGTCGACGGCGGTCGCACCACCGGACAGACCGGATCCCGCGCCGCGCGGCACCACCGGGACGGAATGCTCGGTGGCCCAGAGCATGACGGCGCGGACGTCGGCCGTGCTGGTGGCGCGCACGACGGCGAGCGGAGTGCCGGCGTTCGGATCACGGGCCCAGTCCTGGCGATAGCCGGCGGTGATGTCCGGATCGGTCACCACGATGGCGGCTCCGACCGCGTCTGTCAGGGACGTCACGAGATCGTCGATGATGCTCACCTTCCTCGACCGGCGGGTCCTACGTCTCGACGCTACCCCCAGCCCTGCCCGTGACCTCGCCGGAATGACGAGACACTGTGCGGGACAGTGGGAGACCGCGTCGAACGGTGGCCGGGTCGACGTCCGGCCGATGTTCACATCAGTCACACGAGCAACTCTGTTACCAGATCGTGCCCCGATGGGTGCCGACAAGAGCACGTCGGAGGATTAGCGTCCGGATGACGGAGATCGGCACGTGGGCCGAGACCGAGGGGGCGAGAAGGAGGCACTCATGGCACCGTCACACGACATCACACGGTCGGCATCTGCACCATCGACGACAGCGTCGCGCAGACCGACGAAGAACACCCCGTTCGAGTGCGCGGCGGCGCTGTTCTCCTACGACTTCGTCTCCGGCGGCGTCGACTACGACACCCTCGAGTCGCTCCATCGTGGCGAGGTGACCGAGTGGACGTCGGCGCTACGACGCTCGGGACTGTTCACCGATGCCGAGATGGACGCTCTCGCCGCCCAGTGGTCCGAACGTCCGGGCCTGCTGCTCGATGCGTTGCTCCGTGACGCCGACGAGATGACCGTGCGGCGTTGCCGGCTCGCGTGGTCGGCGATGGACCGGCTCGCGCCGTTCCAGATGCCCATCGCGCACAGCGGCTGACAGTCAGATCACCGCGGCATCGCCGCCGTCGACGACGTAGACCTGGTCGTCGGTGAGCGTGCGGTACGGCGTTCCCGCCGCGTCGCACGCCGTGGCCATCGCGGCCGACGCTCCGTCGGGATCCAGAGTGTCCGACGCCCAGTGCGGCACGAGCACGTCGTCGATGATCCCCAGGCCGGTCCACAGCACGTCCTCGCCCGTGGTCGGCTCCACCTCGCCAGGCGGGTCGGCGTACTCCACGCCCCGCAGCGTCGGACCCAGGACGCAGGCTCCGGCGCTGTACCCGCCGTACACGAGGGAATCCTCCGCAAGTAGTCGAGCGATCGCCTCGTCTGCACCGGACGAGGCCATCCTGCGCCGGAGCACGAAGGTGTTCCCACCGCGGACCCACACGGCGGGGAAGGCGGCCAGGACGTCGTGCGCCGTGCTCGGCATCAACTCGCGCAGGTCGACCTCGACAGGGAGGAAACCCGCCGAGCGCAGGAGGGTGAACTCACTGGTGACCGCGGACGCGCGCGCGGCGTCGGGCCAGGAGTCCGCCGCGTTGGCGATGACGGCGATGCGGCCGGGTGGTCCGGTGAGTTCGAGGAACCGGTCACGGGCGAGCCCGAATCGGTAGGACGCGAGGAACAGGCGCATGGCGGGAGCGTAGGTCAGTACGCACGCGTCGGGTGTGCAGACGTGGTTAGTGTCGGGTGCATGTCGCTGCACAAGATGATCGATGATCCGTCCCGCGTCATCGTCGACGCCTGCCGCGCCGCCGCCCGGCGCAGCGCCGACCTCCGCTTCGTCGAACGGCCCGGATACTTCACGCGCCGCGAGCGCACGACGGACGGGCGCGTGGCCGTGATGTCGGGCGGTGGTTCCGGCCACGAACCGCTCCACTCCGGCTTCGTCGGCGCCGGGATGTTGGACGCGGCGGTGCCGGGGTCTGTGTTCACGAGCCCGAACGCGCTGCAGATCGAGGCGGCGACGCGGGCCGTCGAGGCCGGCGCCGGCGTGATCCACGTGGTCAAGAACTACACCGGCGACGTCATCAACTTCCGCATCGCGGCCGATCTGTGTGCTGCCGACGGCATCACGGTCGAGACGGTGCTCGTGGCCGACGACGTCGCGTCCGAGAGCGAGGACGGGCCCGGCCGACGCGGAACCGCCGCGACGGTGGCCGTCGAGAAGATCTGCGGCGCCGCCGCTGCTCGCGGCGACGACCTCGCCTCCGTCGCCGCGCTGGGGCGGCGGGTCGCCGAGGGCGCTCGCAGCATGGCGGTGGCCTTCCGTCCGTGCACGGTTCCGGGCGCGTCGTCCCCGTCCTTCGAGCTCGGCGACGACGAGGTCGAACTCGGTGTCGGTATCCACGGCGAGCGCGGCACCGCGCGCGTCGCGACGCTCACCGCCACCGAGATCGCCGAGGCGCTGCTCGGACCCGTGGCCGATTCGCTGGGACTGTCCGGCGGCGAGGACGTCGTGCTCATCGTCAACGGACTCGGCGCGACCCATCCGCTCGAACTCGACATCGTCTTCGGTGCCGCGCTGCGGTATCTCGAGGGGCGCGGCATCACCGTCCGACGCACGCTCGTCGGGAGCCTCGTGACGGCGTTCGACATGGCGGGGGTGTCGTTGACCGCCGTCCGCTGCGACGACGAGATCCTCGGTTTGTGGGACGCCCCGACCGAGGCGCCCGCGTGGCCCCGCTCGCCGGCGCAGGACCTGCACGACGACGCCGTGGACGACACGGACGCGGCAGCGGCGTCGGAGCTTCCCGGCGGCGCGGCCGACCCGTTCGTCACCACCTGGGTCTCGTCGTTCGTCGAGCGTGTCCGGTCGTCGATCGACGAGCTCACCGACCTCGATCGCCGAGCCGGTGACGGCGACTTCGGAGTCAACATGGAGATCGGTCTGGCCGACTTCGCGGTGGACGAGAGTGCCTCGCCCGCAGCGGTGTTCGAGATCCTGGCTCGTGGATTCCTCGGCAATGCGGGCGGAACGTCCGGCGCTCTCTTCGGTGCGTTCTTCCACCGGGTCTCGGTCGCCCTCGACGGTCCCGGGGCGAGCACCGCGAGCATCGCCGCGGGAGTGGCCGACGGACTGGCCGCCATCACCGATCTCGGCGGTGCGCAGCCGGGGGACAAGACCATGGTGGACGCGCTGGACCCGGCGTCACGAGCTCTGGGGGACGCCGGATCGGTCGAGCTCTCGGCGGCCCTCGCCGCGGCCGCCGAGGCTGCGACGCGCGGTGCCGAGTCCACGACGGACACCGTCGCCCAGCGTGGCCGCGCCAGCTACATCGGCGACGCGGCGCGCGGCGTCATCGACCCCGGTGCTCTCGTGGTCTCCTGGTTCTTCGCCGCCGCCTGAGCGGCTGCATCGGACCTCAGGAGGCGAGTGCGGCCCGAATTGCCCGGGCGGTCGCCTCGGGCTCGCTCTGACGCCGCGTGATCATGCCGGCGACGAAGCGGATGCGATCGCCGTGGTGGCGAGGTACGACATGCAGGTGCGAGTGGAACACGGTCTGGAAGGCGGCGCGTCCGTCGTTCATGGCGAGGTTGACCCCGTCCGCCGCCAGGGTGCTGCGGCGCATCGCGCCGGCCAGGGCCTGGCCGGCGGCGAAGACCTGCCCACCCACGACCGGGTCGAGTGTCTCGAGCCCCGAGGAGTGCACCTTGGGAACCACCAGGGTGTGCCCGCGGGTGACGGGCCGGATGTCGAGGAACGCGAGCACCGAGTCGGTCTCGTGGACGATCGTCGCGGGGGCGCGGCGGGCGACGATGTCGCAGAACACGCACTCGGTCATCGCTGCTGCTCCGTGACGGCGGCGACGAGTGCAGGCAGGGAGTCGGCCGCGGTCGCCCGCCAGACGTGGTGGGCCATGTCGGAGACCGCGGTCTCGTCCGGGTTGATCTCGATGACGACGGCGCCCGCGCTGCGAGCCTGAGCGGGAAGCCCCGCGAAGGGGTAGACCACGCCGGACGTTCCCACGACCAGGACGGCGTCGGCGGCCTCGACGGACGCCGCGACCGCTGCCCACTCCACTTCCGGGAGCGGCTCGCCGAACCACACGACACCGGGGCGGACCGGACTCCCGCAGAGACCGCACGCAGGCGGCGCGATGCGTTCCGCGCCGTCCTCGACGTCGTCGACCGGTCCCTCGAAAGGCTCCTCGCAGATCGAGCACCGCACGGCGGCCAGCGTGCCGTGGACGTGGGCCAGCACGGTGGACCCGGCGCGCTCGTGCAGGTCGTCGACGTTCTGCGTAGCGATCTCGACGGTCTGCTGCGGTGCGGACCTCTGCCACTGCGCGAGGGCCACATGACCGGCGTTCGGGCTCGAGGCGGCCACGAGCTGCGCTCGTCGGCGGTACCAGGCCCACACCAGATCCGGATCGCGGACGAACGCGTCGGGGCTGGCCAGCTCCTCCGGGGAGTACCGCTCCCACAGCCCGGTCTGCGCGTCGCGGAACGTCGGCACGCCCGACTGCGCGGACATCCCGGCCCCGGTGAGCACGGCGACGCGGGACGCGGACCGGACGGCCTCCAGCACGGGCTGCGGAACGTCGGATGCGGGGTCGGCACTGTCGGTGGTCATGAAGCGAGTGTGCCAAGTCGCACCGACACACTCGGTCCGTTATGACCTCCGCCTCACATTCGACCTCGACGCTCGTTATGTCTGTGTCGTGCGTTACCTTGCGGTGGGCCCACCCGGCCGACTCCAGGACCTCTCACGCGGGCGAACATGAGCCACCGTCGACGAGGTCGTTCTCGGAACCGACGACAGTCGGCGGCAGTGCAGCTCCGCGGGACGCGGACGTGCCGCCATTCACAGGAAGTACAGCTGGTGGAAGATTCTCGAGAAGCAGGGACGCTGGTCGGCGTCGTGCGTGAGACGAACGAGGGGGAGCGCCGGGTGGCGCTGGTCCCCAAGGTGGTCGCCGCGCTGACGGGCAAGGGTGTGCGCGTGGTGGTGGAGGCGGGTGCCGGTCTGGGCGCTCTGATCCCCGATCAGCTGTACGTCGACGCCGGTGCGAGCATCGGCGATCCGTACAGCGCCGACGTGGTGGTCAAGGTGGCGCCGCCGTCGTCGGCCGAGGTGCGCAAGCTGCGCCGCGGATCGACGCTCATCGGCTTCCTCGCGCCGCGCAACGCGGACACGATCATTCCGGAGTTGACCGCCGCGGGCGTGCAGGCCTTCGCGGTGGAAGCAATCCCGCGGATTTCTCGCGCGCAGGTCATGGACGCGTTGTCCTCGCAGGCCAACGTCGCCGGCTACAAGGCGGTGCTGCTCGCGGCGTCGGAGTCGACGCGGTTCTTCCCGATGCTCACCACCGCGGCGGGCACCGTGAAGCCGGCGACGGTGCTGGTACTCGGTGTGGGTGTGGCGGGGCTGCAGGCGTTGGCGACGGCGAAGCGTCTCGGTGGCCGCGCCACCGGGTACGACGTGCGTCCCGAGGTCGCCGATCAGGTGCGGTCGGTCGGCGCGCAGTGGCTGGATCTGGGGATCGACGCCGCCGGTGAGGGCGGCTACGCCCGTGAGCTCACCGAGGACGAGCGTGCCCAGCAGCAGGCGGCGCTGGAGAAGGCGATCTCGACGTTCGACGTCGTCATCACCACCGCTCTGGTGCCGGGTCGTCCGGCGCCGAAGTTGGTCACCGCGGCGGCTGCCGCGGGGATGCGACCGGGCAGTGTCGTGGTGGACCTCGCGGGGGAGACCGGTGGCAACTGCGAGCTCACCGAGCCGGGTCGCACGGTGGTGAAGAACGACGTCATCATCGCCTCGCCGCTGAATCTGCCGGCGACGATGCCCGAGCACGCGAGTGAGCTGTACTCGAAGAACATCTCGGCACTGATCGAACTGATGCTCGACGATGCCGGTGCCCTCGCCCCCGATTTCACCGACGAGGTCCTCGCGAAGTCGTGCGTGACGCGCACGGCCGACACCACCGTGAAGGCGGACGCCTGATGTACACACCGTTGCTCGCGAACATCGCGATCCTGGTCCTGGCCGGGTTCGTCGGTTTCGCTGTCATCTCCAAGGTGCCGAACACGCTGCACACGCCGCTGATGTCGGGTACCAACGCCATCCACGGCATCGTCGTGCTCGGCGCCCTCATCGTGTTGGGCAGGTTGCCGGAGGACGCGCCGTGGGGTGTGCGGATCATCGCGTTCGTCGCGTTGATCTTCGGCACGCTCAACGTCGTCGGTGGGTTCCTGGTGACCGACCGCATGCTCGGCATGTTCAAGGGCAAGAAGGCGCCCGCTGCTGTGTCGACCGCAACCGGCGAGAAGGGTGCTGATTCCTGATGAACAATCTTGTCAACATTCTCTACATCGTCGCGTTCGCGATGTTCATCTACGGTCTGATGGGTCTGACCGGTCCGAAGACGGCGGTGCGCGGCAACTGGATCGCCGCTGTCGGTATGGGTATCGCCGTGGTGGCGACTCTGATCGAGGTCCGTGACACGGCGGCGATCAACTGGATCCTCATCGCCGCCGGTCTGGCCATCGGTGTCCTGCTGGGTGTCCCGCCGGCCAAGCGCACGAAGATGACGGCGATGCCGCAGCTGGTGGCGCTGTTCAACGGCGTGGGCGGCGGCACGGTCGCGTTGATCGCCTGGTCGGAGTTCATCGAGACCGACGGGTTCTCCGCGTTCCAGCACGGTGAAGAGCCGACGGTGCACATCGTCATCGGGTCACTGTTCGCGGCGGTCATCGGCTCGGTGTCGTTCTGGGGTTCGCTGGTGGCGTTCCTGAAGCTGCAGGAGCTGCTGAACAAGAAGGTCGAGAAGGCGTTCGTGAAGAACGCCCGCATCTTCCAGCTCACCAACATCGTGTTGCTGCTCCTCGCGGTGGCGGTGTCGGTCTACATCGGTCTGCGCGCCACCCCGGGGGAGGGCACCTCGCAGTGGTGGATCGTGCTGGTGCTCGTCGCGGCGGCGCTGATGGGCCTGTTCGTGGTGTTCCCGATCGGCGGCGCGGACATGCCGGTGGTGATCTCGCTGCTGAACGCGTTGACGGGTCTGTCGGCTGCGGCGGCGGGGTTGGCGCTGAACAACACCGCGATGATCGTGGCGGGCATGATCGTCGGCGCGTCCGGCACCATCCTCACGAATCTGATGGCGACGGCAATGAACCGGTCGATTCCGGCGATTGTGTTCGGGTCCTTCGGTGGCGGCGGCGCGTCCGCGATCGGTGGCCCGGACGATGCCGGCGGCACGGTGAAGTCCACCTCGGCGGCCGACGCGGCGATCCAGATGGCGTACGCCTCGCAGGTCATCGTGGTGCCCGGCTACGGTCTCGCGGTCGCCCAGGCCCAGCACGCGGTCAAGGACATGGCGTCGATCCTCGAGTCCAAGGGCGTGGAGGTGAAGTACGCGATCCATCCGGTGGCCGGGCGCATGCCGGGTCATATGAACGTATTGCTCGCCGAGGCGGACGTGGAGTACGAGGCGATGAAGGAGATGGACGACATCAACGGGGAGTTCTCCCGCACCGATGTCACCCTCGTCATCGGCGCGAACGACGTCACCAACCCGGCGGCGCGCAACGATCCGAGTTCGCCGATCCACGGGATGCCGATCCTGAACGTGGACGAGTCGCGGTCGGTGATCGTGCTCAAGCGGTCGATGAGCTCCGGGTACGCAGGTATCGACAATCCGCTGTTCACGGCGGACCGCACGTCGATGCTCTTCGGCGACGCGAAGAAATCCGTCAACGCCGTCATCGAGGAACTCAAAGCCCTCTAGGTGTACCCGGCCCTGATGCCCCGCCCGCTCACCGGCGGCGGAGCATCAGGGCCGCGGTGTCGAGAGGGTTCTTCGCCTCGCGGGCAGCGGCGACGGGGGAGTGCGCCATGACGACACCGGCGGCGCCCCACCACATCCCGGTCACCAGCAGCGCCCCGACGATGCCGATGCCTGTCGCACCCGCGGTGACCACGGCGGCGAGGGCCACGCCGGCGACTAGGGCCGAGCCCAGCCCCAGGACGACGGGACGCAGCCGACCGGGCACGACGAGCGCACCCGACGCGATCACCGAGGATGCTGCGACCACGCGGCCGTCGGGAAGTGCCGACGTCGCGATGTGATCGGACAGCCATGCCGACCCGGCTGCGGCGGTCAGGGTCGACCCGAGGCACAGCATGAGGATCGCGCCGATGCCGTACGGCAACTTGCGCACCACCGCGACCACCGTCAGCGCGGCGACCACCACCAGCACGGTCGTCACGTCGATGACGTCGAGCACCGTGTCGGCCGGGGCGTACAGGGCCTCGAGCGCGACCGACGCCGGTGGGTAGCGCACGCCCAGCAGCGGCAGGACGGCGTAGAGCACGACCAGTGCCGCCGCAGACACGCCTGTCAGTGCCCACCACCGAGGGGTGGTGCGTCGGGCGCGAAGCGCGATCTGTTGCGTCGTCGTGGTACTCACGGGTCCCCATGATGGCGCACGAGGCTGGCAGAATCCTGTGACCCGGCGCAGTGATTCCCGTGCGGCGCGTCAGCCTGCGAGAACCGTGTCGACTCCCGTGAGAATCCGATCGACGTCCGGGAGGTGGTGCCGCTCGAGGCGTGCCGGCGGGTACGGAACGTGGAAGCCCGTGACCCGCTGGACGGGTGCCTCCAGCGAGTAGAAGCACTCCTGCGACACCTGGGCCGCCACCTCCGCCGCGATGCCGAGGTAGCCCGTGTCCTCGTGCACGACGACGAGGCGCCCGGTCCGACGCACGGACCGACAGACCGTGTCGGTGTCCAGCGGCGACAACGACCGGAGGTCGATCACCTCGAGGCTGTGGCCCTCCTGCGCGGCGACGTCGGCGGCCTTCAGTGCGGTCTGCGCCATCGACCCGTAGGCCACCACTGTCGCGTCGGTACCGGTGCGGCACACGCGAGCGGCGTCCAGCGGCAGATCGGGCGCATCGGTGGCCCATTCGCCCTTGTCCCAGTACCGACGCTTGGGCTCGAGGAAGACGACGGGGTCCTCCGAGTGCACGGCCTGCTGGATCATCCAGTAGGCGTCGTGAGGCGTGCTCGGGCTGACCACCCGCAAGCCGGCCGTATGGGCGAAGTACGCCTCGGGAGATTCCGAATGGTGTTCGACGGCTCCGATGCCACCACCGAACGGGATGCGGATGACCATCGGGGCGCCGATGCGACCGGCGGTGCGGTACCGGATCTTGGCCACCTGGGACACGATCTGGTCGAAGGCCGGATAGACGAACCCGTCGAACTGGATCTCGACGACGGGGCGGTAGCCGCGCAGCGCCATGCCGAACGCGGTGCCCACCATGCCGGACTCGGCGAGGGGCATGTCGAGCACGCGCTGATCGCCGAAGTCCTTCTGCAGTCTGTCGGTCACGCGGAACACACCGCCGAGCTTGCCGATGTCGAGGCCCATCAGCACGACCTTGTCGTCGGCTTCGAGGGAGGCACGGAGACCTGCATTGATCGCACCACCGAGGGTGCCCTTGACGTGGAGATCGGACGACGCGGTGGTCGCGCCGGCGCGGGAGAGGGTTCCGGTGGTCATCGCAGTGTCTCCTTCTGGCGGTCCACCACAGCGTGGGGTTCGGCGTAGACGTGGTCGAGCAGGGTGGACGACTCCGGATCGGCGGCGGAGATCGTGGCGGAGCGGAGCCGGGCGGCGACGTCGTCGGCGGTCGCGGCGATGTCCTCGCGCACGGACGGAGTCAGGGCGCCCTCGCGGGTGAGCAGTCTGTCGAGGCGGTCCAACGGATCGCGCGCCGCCCACACGTCGCGCTCGGCGTCGGCGCGGTACCGCGTCGGATCGTCGGACGTGGTGTGCGGGCCCATGCGGTAGGTCATGGCTTCGATGAACGTGGGGCCTCCGCCGGTGCGGGCGCGGTGCGCGGCGGCACGGGTGACGGCGAGGACGGCGACGGCATCGTTGCCGTCGACCCGCAGGGCGGGCATGCCGAAGCCGGCGGCGCGGGAGGCGAGCGGCAGCGGACTCTGCAGCGCGACGGGCTCGCTGATGGCCCAGTGGTTGTTCTGGCAGAAGAAGACGACGCCGGCCCCGAAGGAGACCGAGAACGACAACGCCTCCGAGATGTCGCCCTCGCTCGTGGCGCCGTCACCGAAGTAAGCGACCGTGGCGATCTCGGCACCGTCGAGTCGCGCCGCCATGGCGTATCCGGTGGCATGCAGACCCTGCGCTCCGACGATGATCGCCGGGTTGGTGATGTTGTACTCGTCCGGATCCCAGCCGGAGTGTGCGGTGCCGCGCCACAGTGCGGTGAGCTTCTCCACCGGCACGCCTCGGCAGTACGCCACCGCGTGCTCGCGGTAACTCGTGAAGATGTAGTCGTCCGCGGTGACGGCGTGAGCCGAGCCCACCTGGGCTGCTTCCTGACCCAGCAGCGGTGCCCACAGTCCCAGCTCACCTTGGCGCTGCAGCGCGGTCGCCTCGGTGTCGATGCGGCGAGCGACCACCATGTCGCGGTACATGTCGAGCATGTGAGCGGCATCGACGTCGGCGACGAGTCGCCAGTGCTCGGGGTCGTGCACTCGCCGGCCGTCGGGCTGGACGAGCTGCACGGGATGCGCGATGCGATCGCCCCGCGGTGATGTGTCCGATCGGGTCATGGATTCCTCTCCGCCGGTGCGCGGACCTCGTCGTGAGAGGAGGGCGCACAGTGTGGACGAACCGGGTGTGGCTCACCTCACAGCATGCTCGCCTGACCGCATTGCGCAAGTGATGCGGACGAGAGTGAGCAACTCGCTCGGCGATTGCCTCCCCGACACGCACAGAACGAGCAGGATGGGCATCGGGCGACGGTGTCGGACGGTCACGCGTAGCGGTTCCCGGCCGGTTGGCTCCGCGGAGGACGGGGAACAGCAGAGCATGTCCTCTCCGGCTCCGCTCTGGGTGTTCGCCGATCAACTCGGCCCCCACGTCCACTCGTCCGAGGAGATGGTGGACCGCGACGTCGTCATCATCGAGTCGGCGCGCGCGTTGGGCCGTCGACGGGGTCATCGGCAGAAGGCGCATCTGTTGCTCAGCGGCATGCGGCACCTCGCGGACGAACTCGGCGACCGTGCCACGTACATCCGAGCCGACACCTACCGCGAGGGCCTCGCCCGCGTCGGGCGCCCGGTCGTCGTGCACGAACCGACGTCGCGGCGTGCGGAGGCCTTCGTCCGTCGGCTGGCCGACGAGGGTCTGGTCGAGGAGATCGTGCCGACTCCGACGTTCGCCCTGTCCCGTGCGGACTTCGCCGAGTGGGCGGGCGGCAAGAAGTCGTTCCTGATGGAGAACTTCTACCGAGAGCAGCGCCGCCGGTTCGACATCCTGATGGACGGCGAGAACCCGGTGAGCGGCACCTGGAACCTCGACGCGGAGAACAGGGAGAAGCCGCCCAAGAAGCGGACGACACTCGGTGTTCCCGAACCGTGGTGGCCGGAGGAGGACGACATCGACGCCGGTGTGCGCGCGGATCTCGACGCCATGGACGTCGACTGGTCCGGCGAGGACGGACCGCGTCTCTTCGCCGTCACCGCAGCTGAGGCGGCGTCGGCGCTGAAGACCTTCGTGGCCACCCGTCTCGCCACGTTCGGTCCCTACGAGGACGCCGTGATGGCGGCGGACTGGACCATGTCGCACTCGCTGCTGTCGGTGCCGTTCAACCTCGGTGTGCTGCACCCGTTGGACGCGGCGCGCGCCGCCGAGCAGGCCTACCGGGACGGGACGGCACCGCTGGCGAGCGTCGAGGGGTTCGTACGCCAGATCCTCGGGTGGCGCGAGTACGTGTGGCACCTCTACTGGCATCTGGGCGAGGACTACATGCGCACGAACGCGCTCGACGCCGACACCCCGCTGCCCGGATGGTTCCAGACCCTCGACGCGGAGGAGGTCACCGCAGCGTGCCTGTCCGACGCCCTCGCCGGCGTGCACGATCGCGGGTGGGTGCACCACATCCCGCGCCTGATGATCCTGGGAAACCATGCGCTGCAACGGGGGTACGACCCGCGGGCGCTCACCCGGTGGTTCACCGAGCACTTCGTCGACGGGTACGAGTGGGTCATGCCCGTCAACGTCTTCGGCATGAGTCAGCACGCCGACGGGGGAGTGATCGCGACCAAGCCCTACACGTCCGGCGGCGCGTACATCGACCGCATGACCGACCACTGCAAGGGCTGCGCGTTCGACCCCAAGAAGCGGGTCGGGGAGGACGCGTGTCCGTTCACGGCGGGGTACTGGGCGTTCACGCACAAGCACCGCGAGCGGCTGGCGAAGAACATGCGCACGCGCCGAGCAGTCAGTTCGATGGAGCGGCTCGGCGACATCGACGAGATCGTCGAGCAGGAGCGGCACCGGACCTCTTTCTGAACTCGAGGTCGACCTCGAGTTCGTTGACCCTGAAAGCCCGTCACCCACTGCGCATGCCTACTATCTGAATGATGCGGGTCACAGACAAGGTCGCCATCGTCACGGGAGGTGGCGCCGGTATCGGCGCCGCCCTCGCCACTGCACTGGTCGAGGCCGGGAACTCGGTCCTGGTCGCCGATCTCGACGGGGCGGCCGCCGATGCGGTCGCCGCGCGACT
Source organism: Rhodococcus sp. BP-241 (assembly GCF_019836145.1). Lineage (NCBI taxonomy): Bacteria > Bacillati > Actinomycetota > Actinomycetes > Mycobacteriales > Nocardiaceae > Rhodococcus > Rhodococcus sp. BP-241. The sequence continues at coordinate 627,619 of NZ_JABUEI010000002.1, forward strand.
GGGGGAGCGGTGCATCGCCGTCGGCGGCGACGTCGCCGACGACGCGGTGATCGCCCAGATGATCGAGCGGGTCGAGGAGGCGTTCGGGCCACTCGACATCTACATCGCCAATGCCGGGACGACGGCAGGGATGGGGCTCGACAGCACCGACGCCGCCTGGGACACCGCGCTGTCGGTCAACGTCCTCGCCCATGTGCGCGCTGCACGCGTGGTGATCCCGCGATGGATCGAGCGCGGAACGCACGGCTACTTCCTGTCCACCGCGTCCGCGGCGGGCCTGCTCACCCAGATCGGATCGGCCACCTACTCGGTGTCCAAGCACGCCGCCGTCGGCTTCGCCGAATGGTTGTCGGTCACCTACGGCGACAAGGGCATCGCGGTGAGCTGCCTGTGCCCGATGGGCGTCAACACGGCGCTCCTGAACTCGGGCTTCGACAGTGACGCCGAGGGTGCCTCGGTGGCGGCCTCCGCCGTGACCGGCGCCGGCACCGTCCTCGAACCGGAGGACGTCGCTCGCATCGTCCTCGAGGCGATGGAGACCGAGAAGTTCCTCGTTCTCCCGCACCCCGAGGTGCTCACGTTCTACTCGCACAAGAGTGCCGACTACGACCGGTGGATCGCCGGGATGCGTCGGTACCGAACATCTCTCGAGACGGCCGCACGGCCAGGACAGGATCGCTGACATGGATTTCGCGTACTCGGATCGGTGCAAGGACTACCAGCAGCGCCTGCTGGCGTTCATGGACGAGAAGGTCTATCCGGCGGAGGCGGTCTACGCCCAGCAGATCCTGGAGTCCGGTGATCCGCACTTCCAGCCGCCGATCCTCGAAGAACTCAAGGCCGACGCCAAGTCTCGCGGGCTCTGGAACCTCTTCCACCCGGATCCCGCCTACGGCCCCGGTCTGACCAACGCCGAGTACGCACCGCTCGCGGAGATCATGGGCCGCAGCCCCGCGATCGCGCCCGAGGCCTGCAACTGCGCCGCACCGGACACCGGCAACATGGAGGTGTTCACCCGCTTCGGCACGGACGAGCACAAGGAGAAGTGGCTCGCCCCGTTGCTCGAGGGCACCATCCGCTCGGCCTTCGCCATGACGGAGCCCGATGTCGCCAGCTCCGACGCGACAAACATCGCGATGTCCATGGTGGCCGACGGCGAGGACTGGATCCTGAACGGCCGCAAGTGGTGGACCTCGAACGCCCTGCACCAGAACTGCAAGGTGCTGATCGTCATGGGCAAGACCGCGCCCGAGGCGTCGACGTACGAACAGCAGTCGATGATGGTCGTGCCGATCGACGCGCCGGGCGTCACCGTCCTGCGCGGACTGCCCGTGTTCGGGTACCAGGACCGCGAGGGTCACGCCGAGGTCCTGTTCGAGAACGTCCGCGTCCCCGGCAAGGACGTGCTCGCCGGACCGGGTGCCGGCTTCATGATCGGCCAGGCACGTCTCGGCCCCGGCCGAATCCACCACTGCATGCGTGCGATCGGAATGGCCGAGCGCGCACTGGAACTCATGTGTGACCGTGCGTCGTCCCGCGTGGCGTTCGGCAAGCCGATCGCGGCGCAGGCCAACATCCAGGACTGGATCGCCGAAGCCCGCATCGACATCGAGATGGCGCGCCTGCTCACGCTGAAGGCCGCCTGGATGATGGACGAGTTCAGCAACAAGGAAGCGCGCGTGGAGATCGCGGCCATCAAGGTCGCCGCGCCCGCGATGGCCCTCAAGATCGTCGACCGCGCCATCCAGGTCCACGGCGGCGGCGGTGTCTCCGACGACTTCCCGCTCGCCAGCATGTACGCCCACCTGCGGACCCTGCGTCTCGCCGACGGTCCGGACGAGGTGCACAAGCGGACCATCGCACGCACCGAGCTCGCGCCGTACCGCAAGGTCGACAAGTGAGCACCGGAACGACGCCGGGCCTCGACGACGGTGCGGTGACGGCGTGGATGGAGAGCCTCGACATCGGGGTCTCGGGGCCACTCACCTTCGAGCGCATCGGTAACGGGCAGTCGAATCTGACCTTCGCGGTGACCGACGCCGCGGGCAGCAACTGGGTCCTGCGGCGTCCGCCGCTGGGCACGTTGCTGGCGTCGGCACACGACGTCGCTCGCGAGTACCGCATCCTGTCGGCGTTGCAGCACACCGCCGTTCCGGTGCCGACGACGATCGCGCTGACGGACGATCCGTCGGTCACCGATGCGCCGCTCGTCCTGATGAGTCACGTCGACGGGTTGGTGATCGACAGCCCCACCGTCGCGGAGACGCTGTCGCAGGAGCGTCGACGGGCCATCGGGGAGGCGATGCCCGCCACGCTCGGGAAGATCCACGCCGTGGATCTGGAGAGCACCGGCCTGGTGGATCTCGCCAGCCACAAGCCCTATGCCGCACGCCAACTGAAGCGGTGGTCGGCTCAGTGGGAGCAGTCGAAGACGCGGGACGTCCCGGACATCGAACGCCTGGCCACCGCGCTCGCAAATTCGGCTCCGGAGCAGACCGAGGTCTCGTTGGTGCACGGCGACTTCCATCTGAGCAACATCATCACCAGCGGAGCCGGTGAGGGAAGTGTCGACGACGCGATCGTCGCGGTGGTCGACTGGGAGCTGTGCACGCTGGGCGACCCGCTCGCGGACGTCGGTGCGCTGCTGGCCTACTGGTCGGAGGCCGACGACGACAACGCGGGCATGTTCATGTCCTCCACGTTGCCGGGCTTCCCGACGAGGAACGAGCTGGTCGAGCTCTATGCCGCCGCCACCGGCCGCGACGTCTCCGCGGTGGGGTACTGGCACGCCCTCGCGCTGTGGAAGCTGTCCGTCATCGCCGAGGGCGTCATGCGCCGGGCCATCGACGACGAGCGCAACCGGGCACGCGACGGTTCTCCGACGACGGATCTGGTGGACGGCATCATCGGCCGCGCCGTCGCCACGGCGGAGGAGGCCGGGATCCTCTGAGTGGGCTCCGCCCCCGTGCGCCTTTCGCGTACCCCTGGATACGCGAAAGGCGCACGAGGAGCGCCGGTCCTCAGGCGCGTCGGGTGAGGCCCAGTCGGACGACGAGACCGAGCACGAGCGCCCAGAAGGCCGAGCCGATCCCCGCGATCGCCACACCCGAGGCGGCGACGACGAACGTGATGGCCGCCGGCACCCGGTCCGCCTCGGTGCTCAACGCGGCGGCCAGCGATGCCGCGAGGGTGGCCAGCAACGCCAGTCCCGCAACGGTTTCCACGATGCCGGCCGGCGCGAGGGCGACGAGGGTCGCCAGCGCCGCCGAGGCGAGCGCGAGGGCCAGGTAGGACGCCCCGGCAGCCACCGCCGCGATCCACCGACGATCCTTGTCCGGGTGCGCGTCCGGGGCGGCCGCGAGCGCTGCGCTGATGGCAGCGAGGTTGACGGCGTGAACGCCGGCGGGTGCGGTGATCGCTGTGCCGACACCGGTGACGGTCATCGAGGCTCGCCACGGTACCGCGTAGCCGAAGGAGGCCATGACGGCCGTTCCCGGGATGTTCTGCGACGCCATCGTCACGATGTAGAGCGGCAGCGCGATGCCGATCAGCGCCTGCCACGTCCAGGTGGGTGCGACGAGGTCGAGGCTCGGGAGCAGCGATCGGGCGCCGATCTCGGTGTCGCCCGTCGTGAGCGAGATGCCGATGACCACTGCGGCGACGGCGAAGGCCGCCGGTACCGCCCAGCGCGGGGAGAAGCGCAGCAGCACGACCCATGTGACGACGACGGGGGCGACCGCCGCGGGATTGTCCGCGAGGGCCCGCACGGGTTCGAGACACAATGGCAGGATGACGCCGGCGAGCATCGCCTGTGCCAACGACACCGGGATCGCCGCGATGACGCGGCCGAGGCCGGACCACACTCCGGTGAGCACGATTGCGATGCCCACGGTCACGAACGCTCCCACGGCCGCCGGCCATCCGCCGACCACCGCTCCGGTACCCGCGAGCAACGCGGCACCGGGTGTGGACCAGGCCAGTGTGATCGGGATGCGGTAGCGCAGTGCCAGACCGGTGATTCCGAAGGCCATGACGAGAGACATGGCGAACAGTCCGGACGCGGCTTGGGACTCGCTCGCCCCCACCGAGCGCAGGCCCGTGAGGACCACGGCGAACGAACTGGTGAAGCCGACGAGCGCCGTGACCACACCCGCGCCGATCGGCACGGCGAGGGACACCCGGCCGGGGGCTGTCACTGTCCGAGTGCCTCGACGACCGCGCGGATCTCGTCGGGGACCGGTGTCGGGCGGCGGGTCTCGGCGTCGACGTAGACGTGCACGAACCGTCCCGCCGCCGCCGGGGTCAGGTTTTCGCCGTCCACCCGGAAGATGCTCAGTGCGTACACGATCGAGGTGTTGCCGAGTCTCTCGACGGCGATACCCACCTGCAGATCGTCGGGAAAGCTCAGTTGGCTGAGGAACCTGCAGGACGTCTCGGCCACCACGCCGATGGCCGGGAGTGTGCGGATGTCGAGGCCGGTGCTCTGCATGAGCCACCCGTTCACCGCGGTGTCGAAGTACGAGTAGTACGTGACGTTGTTGACGTGCCCGTAGTGGTCGTTGTCCTCCCAGCGGGTGGCGACTGGCCACAGGACGGGGCAGTCGGCTGCGGACGGGACGGTGCTCTCGGTCATGCGGGTGAGGATTCCATCCCCGTGCGCCTTTCGCGTATCCCAGGGTGCGCAAAAGGCGCACGGGGCGAAGCCACGGTAGTAAGTTGGACGGGACCAGTCCGTACCGCTCGCGCCACAGATCGCTCCGGTCGCGCCGATTCTCGGGAGTACACGCCGTGGTGATGCCCGTCCACCTTCGCGACAGTGCCGTACCCAAGCACGAGCAGCTCCGCGCGATCCTGTTGCACCGGTGCACCAAGGAACTCCAGCCCGGCGATCTGATGCCGAGCGAACGGCGCCTCATGGAGGACTACGGGGTCAGCCGGATCACCGTGCGCGAGGCCATCGGTCAGCTCGTCAACGAGGGGCACCTGGTGCGGGTGCGCGGCAAGGGCACGTTCGTCGCCAGTCGGCCCGTCCAGTCGAGGCTCCACCTGGCGTCGTTCTCGGAGGAGATGCGCGCGCAGGGTCTCGAACCCACCACGGTCGTTCTCTTCGCGCGGCTCGAGGATCCGTCGGTGGCCACCATCCGTGCGCTGGACATCGCCGCGGGCGGCAAGGCGTACCACATCAAGCGGCTGCGGCTGGCGGACGGAGAGCCCGTCAGCGTCGACGACGGGTGGTACGACGCCGCCGTGCTGCCGGGCCTGGTCGAACTCGATCTGAGCAAGTCCATCTACGACGCGGTGTCCTCCCACTACGGGCAGACCATCGATCGCGCCGAGCAGACGGTCAGCGCGACGGCGGCCGACAACGACACCGCGACGCTGCTGGGGACGAAGCGTGGGGCGCCGGTGCTGTACTTCGACCGGGTGTCGTTCAGCGGTGACCGGCCGATCGAACACACGGAGAGCTGGTACCGCTGCGATCGGTATCAGCTCACGATGGAGGTCCAGGGCGGGCGGCGGCCACAGCGTCGCTGACGTCCACAGCCGACAGCGTCGCCGACGCCGTTCGCTCGTACACTTCGGTCGAGGCGTTCCATCCGCAGATCGAAAGGCTCCTCCGTGCCCACTCCCCGTTCGCTCACCGGTCGCACCATCGTCGTGACGGGAGCGAGCGACGGGATCGGGCGCATCGCCGCGCGCACCCTGGCGGAACGCGGTGCGGAGGTGCTCGTCGTGGGCCGCTCACCGGAGAAGACCGCCGCCGCGGCCTCGGAGATCGGTGGTCGCGCGTTCGTGGCCGACTTCGCCTCGTTCGACGACGTGCGACGGGTCGCGGACGAGCTGCGGGATTCCGTCGATCACATCGACGTCCTGTTGAACAACGCGGGTGGAACGTTCGATCCGTCGAAGCGCACCGCCGACGGGCACGAGCCGAACGTCCAGATCAATCACCTGTCGCCGTTTCTGCTCACCCACCTGCTGCTCGACCGACTCGGCGGTTCGGCGGGCAGTCGCATCGTGAACACGTCGTCCGTGGGCAACCTCGGTGGACGAATCGATCTGCAGGACATGGCCTACGACCGTTCCTCGCCGGCCGAGTTCCGCGCCTACTGCACCAGCAAGCTGATGAACATCGGCTTCACCCGCGGCGCCACGGAGCGGTGGTCCGACCGCGGCATCACGTCGGTGGCCGTCCATCCCGGAGCGGTGCGCAGCAACTTCGGCAACGCCAACGTCCTGTTCCGGGTGATCTACCGGACTCCGCTGAAGTACGTGGCCTCGATCAGTGCCGAGTCGGGCGCCGAGCCGTTGGTGTCGGTGGCCGTCGACAAGCCGGACGCCGAGGTCGCCGGGATCTACTACAGCCGCCACAAGGCTCGCGGTCGCACGAACGGGCAGGTCGACGATCCCGCCGTGGTCGACGGGCTGTGGAGAGAGTCGGAGAAGCTGGTCGGGCTGGCCTGACCCCGGCCCGTCAGAGGACGAAGAGCGGCTCGCCGGCAGAGACGGACGACCCGACCGACGGCGTCGCGAAGGAGTCCGCGGCGGAGTCCATCACGACGACGGGGCACACGTCGTCGAATCCGGCGGCGGCGACGGCGGCCGGGTCGTAGCGCACGACGACGTCTCCGGCCGACACCGAGTCCTTCTCGGCCGCGACGAGTTCGAAACCCTCGCCCTTCATCGTCACGGTGTCGATACCGACGTGCACCAGCACTCCCTTCCTGTCCTCCGTCAGAACCACGAAGGCATGAGGGTGCAGCTTGAGGATGCGCCCGGACACGGGCGAGTGGACGTCCACCATTCCGGTCGTCGAAGCGGGTCTGACAGCCACGCCGGCGCCGACCATCTGCGAGGAGAACACCGGGTCGGGGACGTCGGCCAGTGCGATGACGGTGCCCGCGAGCGGGCTGCCCACGGCGGTGTCGGTCACAGGATGTCGTCGATGTCCTCGGCGAGGGTGTCCGCCTCGGGCCCGACGATGACCTGCACGGCCGTCCCCTTGTGGAAGACCCCGTGTGCTCCGGCGGCCTTGAGAGCGGCCTCGTTCACGAGTGCTCCGTCTCGCACCTCGGTGCGGAGCCGCGTGATGCAGGCTTCGATCTCGACGATGTTCCCGGCTCCTCCGAGCCCGGCGACGATGGCGTCCGCCTTGGACATGCGGTGCTCCTTCCGCTCGGTGACCCGCCCCCGGCGCGATGCGATGCAGGTGGGCGTGCTCACACTTTCTGTTTGACATCAGGCTGCCACCTGGTCAAACTACAACTGGTTATGACCGGACAGTACCCGTGATGGAACCGGTCCACAACACACACGAGAAGAAGGTCGCCATGGCCGGCACGACTGCCACCGGGAACACCGCACCACAGACGCCCACCGAGAAGAAGGACTCCCGCGCACTCGCCGGGTTGCAGCGATTCGGGCGCAGTCTCATGCTGCCCATCGCAGTGCTCCCCGCCGCAGGCATCCTGCTCCGCATCGGCCAGCCCGATCTGCTCGGACGCTTCACCCCGCTCGAGACCACCGCATCGGTGATCTCGGCCGCGGGGCAGTCGGTCTTCACGTGGCTTCCCCTCATCTTCGCAGTCGGCATCGCGATCGGCTGGGCGAAGAAGTCGGACGGCTCCACCGCGTTGGCCGCGGTCGTCGGTTACATGGTGGTCGACGGCGTCTTCACGGCCATGTCGCCGGTGGTGCTCGACGGCGAGGTCGACGCGAACGGCGACCCTGCCGTCATCGACTACGGCGTGCTGGCCGGCATCATCATCGGTCTGCTCTCCGCCGTTCTCTGGCAACGCTTCTACCGTCAGAAGCTGCCCGACTACCTGGGCTTCTTCAGCGGCCGACGCCTCGTCCCGATCCTGACGGCGATCACCGGTCTCGTGGTCGGCGTCCTGATGTCCTTCGTGTACCCGCTGTTCTACAGCGCCCTGAACTGGGTGGGCACCACCGTCGCCGATCACTCCGTCGTGGGCAGCGGTATCTACGGTTTCGCCAATCGCATGCTCATCCCGACCGGCCTGCACCACATCCTGAACTCCGTCGTGTGGTTCCTCGTCGGTGACTACACGGACGCGAGCGGCCAGATCGTCCGAGGCGACCTCAACCGCTTCTTCGCCGGGGACCCGAGCGCCGGAGTGTTCATGACCGGCTTCTTCCCGATCATGATGTTCGCGCTGCCCGCCGCTGCCTTCGCGATCTACCGCAACGCGAAGCCGTCGCAGAAGAAGCTCGTCGGCGGCATCATGCTCTCGACCGGTCTCACGGCCTTCGTCACCGGTATCACCGAGCCGCTCGAGTACTCGTTCATGTTCGTCGCCTGGCCGCTCTACATCGTGCACGCCGTGCTGACCGGTACCTCGATGGCGTTGACCAACGCACTGGGCATCCACGACGGCTTCTTCTTCTCCGCGGGCGGTATCGACTACCTGCTGAACTACGGCATCGCCACCAAGGCATGGCTTCTCATCCCGATCGGCCTGGTCTACGCCGTCATCTACTACGTGTTGTTCAGTTTCGTCATCAAGAAGTGGAATCTGCGCACGCCCGGACGTGAGGACGACGTGACCCTCGACGACGCGGCGGTGACCACCGGCGCACCGGCGGCCACCACCGCATCGACGGACGCCACGACCGCGCCGACGGACAAGCCGGCCGGCGGCGGCTCGGCGTGACCCTCCTCCGCGGGCGCGTCGTCCTGGTGGACGGCGTGCTCGAGGACGGGGTGGTGGAGTTCGAGGACGATCGGATCGTCCGGGTGGGCCCGGCCCGCGAGCGGACGGACATCGCCGTCCCGCCGTCGTCCTCGACGATTCTGCCGGGCATGGTGGACGTGCACTGCCACGGCGGCGGGGGAGCAGGCTTTCCCGATGCCACGGCCGACGCCGTCGATGCCGCTGTCGCGCATCACGTGCGCAGCGGGACGACGACCATGCTCGCCTCCCTCGTGTCCGCCCCGCGCGAGGTGCTCGTCGACAGGACGACACTGCTGGCGGATCTGTGGCGCCGCGGCGACATCGCGGGCGTTCATCTCGAGGGGCCGTTCCTCGCCCGTAGCCGTTGCGGTGCACAGGATCCGGCGGCGATCGTTCCGGGTGATCCGAGTCTCCTCGACGCCGTGGTGACGGCCGGCGGGGGAGCCGTGCGGTCGATGACGCTGGCACCGGAGACCGAAAACCTGGACGCCCTCGCTCGGGTGATGGCCGAGAACGACATCCGTCCGAGCGTGGGCCACACCGACGCCGATGCGGTCACGGTCACGGCAGCGCTGGCGCGGCTGACCGGGCCGGTGAGCGCCACCCATCTGTTCAACGGGATGCCGCCGCTGCATCATCGGGCGCCCGGACCGGTGGCCGCGTGTCTCGCGGCGGCGGGACGCGGCGAGATGGTGCTCGAACTCATCGGTGACGGCGTGCATCTCGATTCCTGGACGGTCGCCATGGTGGTCGACCTCGTCGGACCCGACGGCATCGTGTTCGTCTCCGACGCCATGGCCGCGGCCGGGATGAGCGACGGCCCTTACCGATTGGGCTCGCTCGACGTGACGGTCGCGGACGGGGTGGCGCGCCTGACGCAGGACGGCGACGAGCCGGGAGCCATCGCGGGCGGAACGTCGACAGTCCTCGACATCGTGCGACGGGCGGTGGCCGAGTCGGGAGTCGACCTGGTGTCGGCGGTGCGCATGGGGGCGACCACACCGGCTCGGTTCCTCGGCCTGCAGGACACGGTGGGGCGCCTGGCGGCCGGGATGCGCGCGGACATCGTGATCACCGATGCCGATCTGACCGTGACGAGCGTCGTGAGGCGCGGACGAGTGGAAGTGGGTGTGCCGGATGGAGATCGTCATCCGTGACGACGCAGCGGCGGTGCACCGCACCGTGGCGGACATCGTCGAACGCAGGGTTCGGCAGGGTGCCGCGGTGCTGGGCGTGGCGACGGGGTCCACCCCGTTGGGGACGTACCGGGAGCTCGGTCGGCGGCATCGCGAGGAGGCGTTGTCGTTCGCGTCCTGCCGGGCGTTCCTCCTCGACGAGTACGTGGGTCTGCCGGCCGCCCATCCGCAGTCGTACCGTTCGGTGATCGCCACGGAGTTCGCTGCGGAGATCGACATCGACCCGGATGCCATCGACGGTCCGAACGGCGAGGCGGCGGACGTCGCGGCCGAGTGCGCTCGCTACGACGCCGCGATCGCCGCGTCGGGCGGTGTGGACGTGCAACTGTTGGGCATCGGGTCCGACGGCCACATCGGCTTCAACGAACCGGGGTCGTCGCTCGTCTCCCGCACGCGGGTCAAGACCCTCACGCGCCGCACGCGGGAGGACAACGCACGCTTCTTCCACTCCGCCGACGAGGTACCGCATCACGTGGTGACCCAGGGTCTGGGCACGATTCTCGAGGCCCGCCATCTGGTCCTCGTCGCACTCGGCGAGGGGAAGGCGGACGCTCTCGCCGCGTCGGTGGAGGGGCCGCTGGCCGCGTCCTGTCCGGCGTCGGTGATCCAGATGCATCCGCACGTGACCGTGGTCGTCGACGAGGGCGCGGCGTCGGCGCTGGGGTCGAGTGACTACTACCGGTACGCGTTGTCGGAGAAACCCACATGGCAGCACTTCTGATCGTCGGACGTCCGGTCCCTACAGTGAGCGGATGACCATGTCGACGCTGCGTACGCGTCTCACCGGATCCACCGTCCTCGTCACCGGCGCGAGCTCGGGCCTGGGTGCCGATTTCGCACGACGCTTCGCGTCCCTCGGGTGCGACGTCGTGCTCGTCGCGCGGCGACTCGATCGCCTCGAGGAGCTGGCTGCGGAGATCTCCTCCCGGCACGGTGTCACCGCCACCCCGATCGCCGCGGACCTCGCCGTGCCCGGTGCGGGATCGGCGCTGAAGGCGACTCTCGGTCACCGCGGCATCACGGTGCACTCGCTGATCAACAATGCGGGATTCGGGACGCACCAGCCGTTCGTCGAGGAGGATCCGGTGACGCTCGGCAACGAGATCGCCGTGAACATCGCTGCTGTCGTCGATCTCTCGCGTGCGTTCCTGCCGGGCATGATCGAGCACGGCGCGGGTGTGCTGGTCACGCTCGCGAGCACGGCGGCGTACCAACCGCTCCCGGGAATGGCCGTCTACGCGGCGAGCAAGGCGTTCGTGCTCAGCTTCACCGAGGCGCTGGCCGTCGAGACTCGCGGGACCGGCGTCACCGTCATGGCGGTCTCGCCGGGTCCCACCGAGACCGAGTTCTTCGAGGTGCTCGGCAGCAAGGACGCCGCGTTCGGGAAGATGCAGACGTCGGAACAGGTCATGGACACGACGTTCGCGGCGCTCGCGGCCAAGCGGCCCCCGGCCTCGGTGGTGTCCGGAGTGAACAACAAGCTGCAGTCGGCCGGTGTGCGGTTGCTCCCACGTCGCGCCGCCCTCGAGGTCACCGCCAGAATGTTCCGTGAGTAGTCGGCTGGTCGAACGACCTCAGCGCCGACTGAACTCGGAGGCCCGCTGGATCTGCTCGGTGCGCAGGCGCACGCCGGTGTACAGCGCGAATTGCTCCGCGGCCTGCAGTGCCACCACCTGCGCACCGGTGATCACGGGCTTTCCTGCGGCGCGCGCTGCGACGATCAGCGGTGTCTCGGACGGCACCGCGACCACGTCGACGACGGCGCGAGCGGCGGCGATCTGCTCGGTGGCGAACGGCAGCGCGTCGGAGTCCGGACCGCCGGCCATCCCGACGGGTGTCACGTTGACGAGGACGTCGGCCGAGACGTCGTCGGCGGTGGCCGACCAGCCGTAGCCGTACTTCCCGGCGAGAGCCGGTCCGGTTCTCTCGTTGCGCGCCACGACAGTTCCCGTGGTGAAGCCCGTGTCCCGCAGCGCGGCGACGACGGCCTTGGCCATGCCGCCACTGCCCGTGACCGCGACCGACCACGACGGGTCGAGACCGGCCTCCCGGACGAGGTCCGCGACGGCCTGGTAGTCCGTGTTGTAGGCGTGCAGCACGCCGTCCTCGTTGACGATGGTGTTCACCGAGTCGATCGCGGACGCCGAGTCGTGCATGACGTCGACGTGCTCGATGCAGGCCTCCTTGAACGGCATGGACACTCCGCAGCCGCGGATTCCGAGCGCACGGATTCCGGCGACGGCCGCGGGGAGGTCGGTGGTGGTGAACGCCTTGTAGACGAAGTTCAGATCCAGCTCGTCGTAGAGGTAGTTGTGGAACCGGGTCCCGATGTTGCTGGGCCGCCCCGACAACGACATGCAGAGCTGGGTGTCTTTGGTGAACACACGCGACATGACGGGCAGCGTAACGGTTCCGGCGACGGCTCGGGTTCGGACGGAGTCAGGGGCAGGAGTTCGACACCGTGGTCAGCACGTCCCGGTCGGCCACCGTGACGGGAAGCCCGTACCGGACGGCCACCGTGAGGAACCGCCCCGCGTAGTAGCAGTGGTACGCGCCGTTGGGAGGCATCCAGTCCGAGGGGGTCTTGTCGCTCTTCGACTGGTTCTCCGCACCCGAGACGGCCATGAGGTTGTACGTGATGTCGTTGGCGAAACGGATGCGCTGATCGAGCGGCCACTGCCATGCGCCCATGTCCCACGCCGCCGCCAGCGGGTAGGTGTGGTCGATCTGCACGTCGCCCGCGCTCTGCTTGCTGAACGGCAGCACCGATCCCGTGAACGGATCGCTCAACGATCCCGCCACCACGACGCAGTCGTTGGTTCCCGGCCGGAACTGCACGTCGGTGAGCGCGAGCTGCAGCACGTTGTCGCGGGTGCCGCAGCCGTCGTGTCCGCCCGGACCGTCGTAGTCGTCGGTCCAGGCGGGACCGAACACGCATCCGTCCCCGGCCTTGCAACTGCGCTCGTACCCCGGCACGTCGGGCCGGGAGTCCACGACGGCGACCTGCGCGAGCAGTGACTCGATCGTCGTCGCGGGGGGACTGCCCGGTGCGGGAGTGGGCGCGCCCAGCAGCGTCGAGCAGCCGGTGAGGACGGCCAGGACCATCGCGGCGACGAGCGCGGACGCGAGACGCCGCGTCGGCCGGGTCGAGGAGAAGGTCACGAGGAGCGAGTATGCCGGGTGGGTCCGACAGGACGCGGGACGTTCTGCACAGGCCTCGCAGTGATTGGATGGCACCATGCTCCACGGCCTCTGGACCCCCGGTCGAGGCCTGATGTTGTGGGAGGACGACGACGCCCCGAGCGGCGACCGTCACTCGGCCGACACGCCGGAGCTCCCGCCTCACCTGGCCAAGGTGATGTCCCGACGGATGCGGCACCGTGCCGACGTCACCCTGCCGACGCCGCGCGGACACGTGGCGGTGTCGATGCCGTCGATCGCGCTGGCGCCGGCGGACGCAGCGGAACTGCTGTTGCGCGTTCCGCCCCGCCACCCCGCGATCTCCGGTGATCTGCGCTATCTCGCCCTCGTGGTGGCCGGGGTGGAGCGGTGGGTCCGTGCTGCGCGGGTGGTCCCGGTGCAGGTGCGGTTCGAGTCGCAGTGGTGGCTGCGGTGGCGACTGGTCGGAGGGGAGCCACAGCGCGCGTGGCGCGCGGAACTGGCGGCCGCGATGCCGCCGGTGCAGAGTGCGGAGGGCGGTGCGCGCGCCGTCCTCGACGACCTGCTCGCCGAGGTGACGGATCCGATCGTGCGCCGCGTCATCGGACGCCCCGGAGTCGAGCATCCGCTCCTGTGGTCCCTCGTCGAGGAGGAGCCGTACGAGGAGGGATCGGCTCGCTCCGAGGCGGCACTGGAGCAGTGGCGGGCGAGCCTGCGCGGCGACGAGCCCGAGCTGGTCCTGCGGCTCACCGAACCGGACGACGACGAGGAGACCGGGGAGCCGTTGTGGCCGCTCGAGGTGTTGCTGCGTCCGGACGGTGAGGCGCCGACGCCGGTAGTGGTGCACCGCGGTGGCGGAGCGCCGGGTGTGCGCGACGCGGAACTGTTCCGGGTCGCGGTGGCGAAGCTCGGCGAGGCGATGGCCGCGTACGAGCCGCTGCGCTCGATGGCGACGGACACCGGCTCGCTCGACATGCTGCTGCCCACGGCGGCGGTGACCGACTTCGTGCTGCACGGGGTCGAGAAGCTGCGTGCCGTGTCGGTCGGGGTGCTGCTTCCGCGGGCGTGGAGTCGCCTCGACGCGTCGTTGCGGCTGAAGGTCGACTCGCCGCCGTCGCCCACCGCGGAGAACCGGGCGGTGGGGTTGGACGAGATCGTCTCGTACGACTGGCAACTGGCCATCGGCGACATGGAACTGACGCCGGAGGAGATGGCCCGGCTCGCGTCGACGAAGGGCGACCTGGTGCGACTGCGCGGCACCTGGGTGCAGGCCGACGGAACCGCCCTGAGCCGCGCGATCGAGTACGTGAAGAAGCAGAACCGGGACCGCGCCCTGCCGCTCGCCGACGTGCTGGGGCAGTTGTCCGCCGAGAAACCGCCGCCGGTTCCCGTCGAGCGGATCGAGGCCACCGGCTGGGCGCAGAAGTTGCTCGACCCGGACCGCCGGCCGGAACCGGTGGAGGTGCCCGACTCGGTGCACGCGACGCTGCGGCCGTATCAGCAGCGCGGTGTGGAGTGGCTCGCCTTCATGAGTTCGGCCGGCCTCGGGGCGGTACTGGCCGACGACATGGGGTTGGGAAAGACGCTGCAGCTGCTGGTTCTCCTGGCGCACGAGCGATCGGTGACACCGACGTTGCTCGTCGCGCCCATGTCGGTGGTGGGCAACTGGCAGCGCGAGGCGGCGAAGTTCGTGCCGACCCTGCGCGTGCTGGTGCACCACGGGCCGGATCGCGCGACGGGGGACGACCTGACGGCTGCGGTGCGCTCGCACGATCTGGTGGTCACGACGTACGCATTGTTGGCCCGCGACGTGGGCGAACTGTCGGCGCAGACCTGGCGACGGGTGGTGCTCGACGAGGCCCAGCACGTCAAGAACAGCAGCACGGCGCAGGCCCGCGCGGCGCGGGCGATTCCCGCGGCGCACCGGATCGCGCTGACGGGCACGCCCGTGGAGAACCGGTTGGACGAGCTCCGGTCGATCTTCGACTTCTGCAACCCCGGCATCCTGGGCACCCCGGCCACGTTCCGGGCACGCTTCGCGATCCCGATCGAACGCGAGAAGGAGGAGACCGCCGTGGCCCGGTTGCGCTCCCTCACGTCACCGTTCGTTCTGCGGCGGGTGAAGACCGACAAGACGGTCATCGCGGATCTGCCCGACAAGTTCGAGATGACCGTGCGCTCGAACCTCACCGCCGAGCAGGCGAGCCTGTACCAGGCCGTCGTCGACGAGATGATGCGACAGATCGCCGAGAGCGAGGGCATGGCGCGCAAGGGTGCGGTGCTCGGCGCACTGACCCGGCTCAAGCAGGTGTGCAACCACCCTGCGCACTTCCTCGACGACGGGTCGACGGTGTTACGTCGTGGCAAGCACCGCTCCGGCAAACTCGCACTCGTGGACGACATCCTCGACTCGGTCCTCGGCGACGGCGAGAAGGCGTTGTTGTTCACCCAGTTCACGGCGTTCGGCTCGATGGTGGCGCCGTACCTCGAACGCCGGTTCGGCGTTCCCGTCCCGTTCCTGCACGGTGGTGTGAGCAAGGGCCGACGGGACGCGATGGTCGAGGAGTTCCAGTCCGCCGGCGGTCCTCCGATCATGATGCTCTCGCTCAAGGCGGGTGGCACCGGCCTCAACCTGACGGCCGCCAATCACGTGGTGCACCTGGACCGGTGGTGGAATCCGGCGGTGGAGAACCAGGCGACGGATCGCGCGTTCCGCATCGGCCAGCGCAAGGACGTCCAGGTGCGCAAGTTGTTGTGCGTCGGCACCGTGGAGGAGCGCATCGACACCATGCTCACCACGAAGAAGGATCTGGCCGATCTCGCGGTGGGCTCCGGCGAGAGTTGGATCACCGAGTTGTCGACGGGGGAGTTGCGCGATCTGCTCACGCTCTCCGAGGACGCGGTGGGCGACTGATGGCGCAGTTCGACCAGTTCGGCCCCCGGCGGCGGATCCCGGACGGCATCGCGGCGAAGACCTCTCGGGGCGCCTTCGGTCGCACGTGGTGGGGCAAGCAGTTCGTGGAGACCATCGAGTCGATCGCCGACGCCGGGCGGCTCTCGCGCGGACGGACGTACGCCCGCGGCGGGCAGGTGATCTCCCTCGAACTCCGGCCGGGGCGGATCGACGGCGACGTCCAGGGCAGTCAGGTGGAGCCGTTCTCGGCGTCCGTGAGCATCGCTGTCCTGGATCCGTTCGACATGGACGCGCTGATGTCCGACGTGCAGGAGTCGCCCGGCATGCTGACCGAGCTCGCCTCCGGCTCTGTTCCGCGGGCGCTGGGGCCGCGGCTGCTGCTGTCGAGTGCGTCGCAGCTCGATTTCGACTGCACCTGCCCCGACAGCGGGTGGCCCTGCAAGCACGCCGCGGCGCTGACGTATCTCGCCGCGGAGCGGATCGACGAGGACCCGACCCGCCTGCTGGCGCTGCGCGGAGTCGACCTCGATGCCCTGGTCGGGTTCGTCGAGGACGCGGAGGCGACGGTCGATCCGGACGATCACTTCGGTGACGCGACGACGCTGCCCGCGCTGCCGGACCCGCTGTTCTCGCCGGCGTCGGACGATCTCGAGGCGTCGTTGCTGCGCATCGCGTTGCGGACTGCGGACGTCGACGAGCGCGGGGTGCGGTCCGCGATGGCGGAGCTCGATGCGCTCTATCGGCGGATGGGCGGGGCGTGATCCTGGACATACATGGACGTCCGACTATAGGATCACCTCACTCAACGACGACGAAGGTGGATCCGTGACCCGAGAACTGACGCACTACATCGGTGGACAGCACGTGGCGGGGGAGTCGGGCCGTTTCGCCGACGTCTTCGACCCGAACACCGGCGAGGTGCAGGCCCGCGTTCCGCTCGCCCGTACGGCGGAGGTCGAGGCGGCCGTGGCGAACGCCGAGGAGGCGCAGGTCGAGTGGGCGCTGCAGAACCCGCAGAAGCGTGCCCGCGTCCTGATGCGCTTCCTGGCCCTGATCAACGAGAACATGGAGCCGCTCGCCCAGTTGCTCTCGTCCGAGCACGGCAAGACCGTGGCCGATGCCAAGGGCGACATCCAGCGCGGACTCGAGGTCGTCGAGTTCGCCACCGGCATCCCGCATCTGCTCAAGGGTGAGTTCACGGCGAGTGCCGGAACGGGTATCGACGTGTACTCGATGCGTCAGCCTCTCGGTGTCGTCTCCGGCATCACCCCGTTCAATTTCCCCGCGATGATCCCGCTGTGGAAGGCCGCGCCCGCGATCGCCTGCGGCAACGCGTTCATCCTCAAGCCGTCCGAGCGGGACCCCTCCGTGCCGCTGCGGTTGGCCGAACTCTTCCTCGAGGCCGGTGGCCCTCCCGGAATCTTCAACGTCGTCAACGGTGACAAGGAAGCAGTCGACGCGATCCTGACCGACCCCCGCGTCAGTGCGGTGGGCTTCGTCGGCTCCACGCCCATCGCCCAGTACATCTACGAGACGGCGGCGGCGCACGGCAAGCGCGCCCAGTGCTTCGGCGGAGCGAAGAACCACGCCATCGTCATGCCCGACGCCGACCTCGACGAGGTGGCCGATGCGCTGATCGGTGCCGGCTACGGCAGTGCGGGTGAGCGCTGCATGGCCATCTCCGTGGCCGTTCCCGTCGGCGAGGAGACCGCGGAGGCCCTGCGCGCCAAGCTGGTCGAGCGCGTCGAGAAGCTCAGCGTCGGACGCAGCGACGACGCGGGCAGCGACTTCGGACCGCTCATCACGGCCGAGGCCGTCCAGCGCGTCACGGACTACGTGCAGATCGGTGTCGACGAGGGTGCGGACCTGGTGGTCGACGGCCGAGGCTTCTCCCTCGCCGGCCACGAGAACGGGTTCTTCACCGGCGCAACGCTGTTCGACAAGGTGACGACGGACATGCGCATCTACAAGGAGGAGATCTTCGGACCGGTGCTGCAGATCGTGCGTGCGGCCGACTACGAGGAGGCTCTGCGCCTGCCGTCGGCTCACGAGTACGGCAACGGTGTCGCGATCTTCACGCGCGACGGTGACACGGCGCGCGACTTCACCGCGCGGGTGAACGTCGGCATGGTCGGCGTCAACGTTCCCATTCCGGTGCCGATCGCGTACCACACCTTCGGTGGCTGGAAGCGGTCCGGATTCGGCGACCTCAATCAGCACGGCCCGGATTCGGTGCGGTTCTACACCAAGACCAAGACGGTCACCCAGCGGTGGCCCAGCGGCCGCAAGGAAGCTGTGGCGCAGAACCACTTCGTCATCCCGACGATGGACTGACGGTGGCGGACATCTTCGCGCTCGACGAGGACGAGCGCGCGATCAGCGAGACGGCAGCGGATTTCGCCGCGGAGTTCCTCGCTCCGAACGCCGTGGAGTGGGACCGGACCAAGCACTTCCCGGTCGACGTCCTGCGCAAGGCCGCCGCACTCGGTATGGGCGGGATCTACATCGCCGAGGACGTCGGCGGCTCCGGTCTGCGCCGCGTCGACGCCGTGCGGATCTTCGAGAAGCTCGCCGCAGGTGATCCGTCGATCGCCGCGTACCTGTCGATCCACAACATGGTGGCGTGGATGATCGACACCTACGGCTCCGACGATCAACGGCGACAGTGGCTTCCGGCTCTGTGCTCGATGGAGACCCTGGGCAGCTACTGCCTCACCGAACCGGGCGCCGGATCCGACGCGGCCGCGCTGTCGACCAAGGCGGTGCGCGACGGGGACACCTACGTCCTGAACGGCGTGAAGCAGTTCATCTCGGGTGCCGGCGAGTCCGCCGTCTACGTCGTCATGGCACGCACCGGCGGGCCCGGCCCGTCCGGCATCTCCGCGTTCGTCGTCGAGAAGGACACGCCGGGACTGTCGTTCGGCGCCAACGAGGCCAAGATGGGCTGGAACGCGCAGCCCACCCGCCAGGTGATCCTGGAGGACGTCACGGTGCCGGCCGACAATCTGCTCGGCGGCGAGGGCAACGGGTTCCGCATCGCGATGAACGGCCTCAACGGCGGTCGCATCAACATCGCGGCCTGCTCGCTGGGCGGCGCGACGGCGGCGTTCGACGCCGCGGTGTCCTACCTCGCCGACCGTCGTGCGTTCGGATCACGGCTGCTCGACGCGCAGGCACTGCAGTTCCGCCTGGCCGACATGCGGACAGATCTCGAGGCGGCCCGGGTCCTGCTCCTGCGGGCCGCGAGTGCTCTCGACGCCGATGCTCCCGACAAGGTGCAGCTGTGTGCGATGGCGAAGAAGTTCACCACCGACGTGGGGTTCACCGTGGCCAACGACGCGCTCCAGTTGCTCGGTGGCTACGGCTATCTCAGTGAGTACGGTCTGGAGAAGATCGTCCGCGATCTCCGAGTGCACCAGATCCTGGAAGGAACGAACGAGGTCATGCGAATCGTCATCGCCCGATCGGTGGTGGGTGCCGCGTGAGCGACACCGCCGCGGAAAACTCCGACGTCCTGCTGACGGTCGACCGCGGGGTCGCCACGGTCACCCTGAACCGGCCGCGCGCGATCAACGCGCTCAGCCACGCGATGGTGCGCGACATCGACGCGGCTCTCGTGCGGTGGGAGGACGACCCGTCGGTGCGCGCCGTGCTGATCACCGGCAACGGTGAGCGTGGTCTGTGCGCCGGCGGCGACATCGTCGCGATCCACGACGACGCGAAGGCGAAGGCGGGCGAGAACTGGCCGACGGGGTCCGCCACCGCGAAGTTCTGGCGGGACGAGTACGTCATGAACTCGCGGATCAACCGGTACGGCAAGCCGATCGTCGCTCTGATGGACGGTGCGGTGATGGGCGGCGGAGTGGGTATCTCCGCTCACGCGACGGTCCGCATAGTGACGGAGAAGTCGAAGGTCGCGATGCCCGAGGTCGGCATCGGCTTCGTTCCGGACGTCGGCGGGACGTATCTCCTCGCCCGGACGCCCGGCGAGATCGGCACCCACCTCGCGTTGACCACCGCGCGCATGACGGCGGGCGACGCCGTCGCTGCCGGATTCGCCGACCACTTCGTGCCCACCGAGGATCTGCCGGCGTTCGTCGAGGCCCTGCACACGGGCACCGTCGACACCGCCCTGTCGCTCGTCTCGCCCGTTCCCGAGTCGGCTCTGGCGGCGCAGCGTGAGTGGATCGACGCGGCCTACACGGGCGACGACGCGGCGAGCATCGTCGCGCGGTTACGTGCCGACGGCCGCGACGAGGCCGTCGCTGCCGCCGACGCGATCGAGGCGAAGTCCCCCACGTCGGTGGCGGTCACGCTCCGCTCACTGCGCCGCGCGGCCGCGGCGTCGTCGCTGGACGAGGTCCTCGACGACGAGTACCGCGTGTCCATCGCCTGCCTGGACAGCCCCGACCTCGTCGAGGGCATCCGCGCGCAGGTGGTGGACAAGGATCGTCGACCGCGCTGGACGCCTGCCCACCTCGACGACGTCACCACCTCCGACGTCGATCGTTTCTTCGCACCGCTCGGCGACGCCGAGTTGGGTCTGACATCCGCTGCGGCGGACTCCGTCTCGAAAGGACCACAATCGTGAGCACCGTGATCGCCTTCCTGGGGCTGGGGCACATGGGCGGGCCGATGGCGGCCAACCTCGCCGCGGCCGGCCACGACGTCCGAGGCTTCGACGTCGTTCCCGCCTCGCTCGACCAGGCGCGGGAGAAGGGCATCACGGTCGCCGAGTCGGCCGCCGACGCCGTGGCGGGTGCCTCGGTGGTGGTGACGATGCTGCCCAGTGGCAAGCACGTCCTCGACTGCTATGCCGACGTCGTCCCCGCTGCCGGCGCCGGCACGCTGTTCATCGACTCCTCGACCATCGACGTGGCCGATGCCCGAACGGCGGCCGACGTCGCGCGGGCCGCGGGCCACCGCGCCGTCGACGCTCCCGTCTCGGGCGGCGTCGGTGGAGCCACCGCGGGCACGCTGACGTTCATGGTCGGGGGCGACGACGCTGCCGTCGCCGAGGCGAATCCGCTGCTCGAGATCATGGGTCGCAAGATCGTGCACTGCGGACAGAGCGGCAACGGCCAGGCGGCCAAGCTGTGCAACAACATGATTCTCGGGGTCTCCATGATCGCCGTCAGCGAGGCCTTCGTGCTCGGGGAGAAGCTGGGGCTGACCAATCAGGCACTGTTCGACGTCGCCAGCACGGCATCGGGACAGTGCTGGGCGTTGACCACCAACTGTCCCGTTCCGGGGCCGGTGCCGACGAGTCCCGCGAACAACGACTACACGCCGGGATTCGCCGCCGCGTTGATGCGCAAGGATCTGGGTCTCGTGTCGGAGGCCGTGCGCGCCAACGGTGTCGAGGCGCAGCTGGGCATGCTGGCCTCGGCCATGTACGAGGCGTACGCCGCCGAGCACGGGGACAAGGACTTCTCCGGCATCGTGCAGGACATCCGTGAGCGTTCGGGCGGTACCGCGTGAGCGACATCGGGACGCCGACAGTGGAGACGCAGCTGTTCGAGACGATCACGGTCGAGACCAGGGGCCGCGTCGGCGTCATCACGCTGAACCGGCCGAAGGCGCTGAACGCGTTGAACTCTCAGCTGATGACCGAGGTGGTCGAGGCTGCCGTGGCGTTCGATCGTGATCCGGCGATCGGGGCGATCGTGGTGACCGGTTCCGAGAAGGCGTTCGCGGCCGGTGCCGACATCAAGGAGATGCAGTCCAAGACCTACATGGAGGTCTACACGCAGGACTTCTTCTCCGAGTGGGACGCGTTCGCCGCAGTGCGCACACCGACCATCGCCGCCGTGGCGGGTTACGCCCTCGGTGGGGGATGCGAGCTGGCCATGATGTGCGACATCCTGATCGCAGCGAACACGGCTCAGTTCGGCCAACCGGAGATCGCTCTGGGGGTGATCCCCGGAATCGGTGGCTCGCAACGGTTGACGCGTGCCGTCGGCAAGGCCAAAGCGATGGAGATGTGTCTGACCGGTCGCAAGATGGGCGCCGAGGAGGCGGAGCGAGCAGGGCTCGTGTCGCGGATCGTGCCGGCGGCCGATCTGCTCGCCGATGCGCTGGAGACGGCCGAGACGATCGCCGCGAAGTCGCTTCCCATCGCCGTCATGGCGAAGGAAGCCGTGAATCGGGCGTTCGAATCGACTCTGGCGGAGGGTGTTCGGTTCGAACGTCGCCTGTTCCACTCGACGTTCGCCACCGACGATCAGACCGAGGGCATGACCGCCTTCACCGAGAAGCGTCAGCCGGTGTTCCGCCACCGCTGATCCGGCCGTACCGAGATCCGGTGCGACTCTCCTCGCCGAGCGAGGGGAGTGGCACCGGATCTCTGCTGTCACCAGCCGGACGTGTCCTCGTCGTCGAAGTCCCCGGCGCGCCGCCGGACCCCTGCGAGGATGGACACCAGTCTGTCCAGATCCGCACCCGCGACTCCGGGGAGCCCGAACACGCGGTCGTTGAGATCTTCCGTCGCCTTGACCGCCAATTGCCGTCCCGCCTCGGTGATCTCGACGAGTGTGGTGCGGCGATCCGTGGGGTGCGGCACCCGCGTGACCAGGTCCGCCTTCTCCAACCTGTCGACGGCGTTGGTCACCGAGGTGGGATGGACCTGCAGGCGCGCGCTGGCTTTCGCCATCGGCAGGGCGCCGGTCTTCGTGAAGGTGAGCAGGGTCAGCAACTCGTAGCGAGCGAAGGTCAGCCCCGTGGGTTTGAGGACCTCTTCGACGCGCGCCATCATGATCTGCTGGACGCGCATGATGGACGTGACCGCGGCCATGCCGTCGGCGGCGTCCGACCATCCGTGGCGGATCCACTGACGGTGAGCTTCCGCGATGGGGTCCAGCGGAAGCTTCGGCGCTGACGACATGGGTCGATCTTCCCACGTTCGCACGGTGGATCGACTCGGCGCGCGACCGAGTCGATCGCCACATCCGTCACATCTGCATCATGCGACACTTTGGTATCAATGCAGTCTCGACGACCGTGACCTGACGAAACCCGTGATCGAATCGGACCACACGGTTCCCACGGGACCGCACGCGCATCTCGATCCCGAGATCGTCGACCCCGAGCCATTCAGGAGCATGCATGCGTACATTCCGTCGGCCTCGTCGAACGGTGGCCGCCCTGGCCATCGCCTGCGCCGGAGCGCTCGCGCTGCCGGCCGTCGCCTCTGCCGATCCGGCACCCGCTCCGGACCCGTTCCAGCAGGCGCTGGCCACTCTCGAGGGATCCGCTGAGCCGGGGGACGTCGCCCTCGAGGCGGCGCGCGCCGTGCTGGGTGCTGCACCGTCGGTCGATGTCGCGGAGCCCGCCGGTACGAACCCGCTGGCGCTGCTGGACGCTGCGAACGGACTGCTCGGCGGCTTCGGTCTCACGCCGTTCTTCTACCCGACGGCCGCGATCAACTGCTCCGCGCTCCCGGGTGCGCCGCTCGGCATCGTGCCCGCGGTCGCCGGTTCGGCTCCCGGCCCGTACACGCCGAAGGTGCCGGGTGTCACCATTCCGACACTGCCCGGGATCGACACCACGATCGCCGATCCGGGCGAGACGCTGTACGCCTTCGTTCCGGCGCCCGGCGGCATCGTGAACGACGGTGCGAACAAGTCCGGCATGCAGGTGGCGTGGTTCAACGTCACCACGCTGAAGGGTGGCTTCGCCGACATGGGTGGTCTCACCGACGTCGTCCTCGCGGAGATCATCGAGCCACTGGGTGAGCCGTTCCGTTCCATCGGACGCGACCTGCTGACGAACAACCTCTCGAAGTTCCCCAACGCCGGTGTGCGCCTGGCACCCGTCGCCACGGGCTCGGGCACCGTGTTGTCGGCGATCTTCGGCCAGGTCTCGCACGACGGCAAGACCTGCGCGTTCTTCCCGACGGTGGGGCTCACGCAGGTTCCCTGACACCGGACGCACGAGAAGAACGGGCATCGACCGCTGTGGTCGGTGCCCGTTCTGCGTTACGGTCGCGGCATGACGGAGGGAACGGTGCGGGAGTGGCGAGCCGACGGGATCCACGGCGTCGTCCACGAACCTGCCGG
Organism: Rhodococcus sp. BP-241; assembly: GCF_019836145.1. Lineage (NCBI taxonomy): Bacteria > Bacillati > Actinomycetota > Actinomycetes > Mycobacteriales > Nocardiaceae > Rhodococcus > Rhodococcus sp. BP-241. Next base: position 651,641 of record NZ_JABUEI010000002.1, read on the forward strand.
CGCACCCGTCGCGACGGCCGTGCTCGCCCACGGTGCGGGAAGCAACTGCGACGCAGCGATTCTGGTGGCCGTCGCCAACGAGCTCGCGGACCGTGGGGTACTGACGGCGCGGATCGATCTCCCGTTTCGTCAGGCTCGGCCCAAGGGCCCTCCGAACCGAGCGGGCGCCGCCGCGGATCGTGCCGGTATCGCCGCCGCGGTGCGGGCGCTGGATGCGCGGGGACCGGTGATCGTCGGGGGTCACTCGTACGGCGGCCGTCAGGCCTCGATGCTCCTCGCCGAGGACCCCGACATCGCGGACGCTCTTCTCGCACTGTCCTATCCGCTGCACCCGCCGACGAAGCCGGACACCCTGCGGACCGAGCACTTCCCGGGCATCGCCGCTCCGACCGTGATCGTGCACGGCTCGCGGGACCCGTTCGCCACCGGCGACGAACTGCGCGAGCACACGACGCGGATCGGGGGAGCGGTGACCATCGTGACGATCGAGGCTGCGGGACACGACCTGGCGCCTGCGAGGAAACCGACGGCCCGGCTGACGGCCGACGCCGTGATGACAGCGCTCCTGGCGAACGACTGACGGTGCTCGCACCGGGCGAGTGATGGGTGCCCCCGGCAGGATTCGAACCTGCGGCCTTCCGCTCCGGAGGCGGACGCTCTATCCCCTGAGCTACGGGGGCGCACCGGAGCGAACTCCGATGTGCCGTTTCGGGCGGTGCCAACAGTAGCGCATCACGCGATCAGAGCGGAGCAGCACCCTTCTCGGTGAGCATCTGCGTCATCAGCTGAGCCTCCGAGGTCTGGGTGTTCACCATCGTCTGCGCGAGATTGCGCACCGCGGGCGTCTCCGCACGCACCGCGCCGTACTCCATCATCGGCAGACCACCCTCGTGGTGGCGCAGCATCAACTGGAGGAACAGCACGTCCAGTGCCGGACCGGTGGCGGCGCGCAGCGCCGTCATGTCCTGCGTGCTCGCCATACCCGGCATGGTCTGCACGGGACCGGTGGACGAGCCGGACCCGGACATGGACGACATCGACGAGCCGGACATGGAGTGTCCGCCGTCCTCCGTCATCCAGCCCATGTAGCCGCCCGTCGGCAACGGAGCGGCGTCCCAGAGCGCCAGCCAGCCCTGCATCTGCCCGGCCTGGTTCTGCTGTGTCGTGAGGATGTCGTACGCGAGATTCTTGACCAGCGGATCGGAGGCGCCACTGAGCGCGATGGTCGCCATCTCGATCGCCTGGTTGTGGTGCACGGTCATGTCCTGGGAGAACCCGACGTCGACCGAATCGGCGCCCGGTGTGGGTGCCGGATCGTCCCGCAACGGGGTCTGCGCGAGGAAGCCGACGGCGAACCCGATGACGAGCAGGGCCACCGCGCCCAGGACCAGCAGGGCCGACCGCTGACTCCGCTGCGCCGTGGGCCGCTCCTCCGTCGTCACGCTCACGGTGTGGGCACTGCCGCGCCGTCGGTGGGCAGGCCGTCGGTGGGCAGGCCCAGCCCGCCCGGGAGCTGACCCGCACCCGTCTCGGAGGCGTCGGGGGTCAGGCCCTCGCCACTCATCGGCACCGCGTCGGGGCCCGGTGCACTGCCGTCGAACGGCGGCGGGTTGTCCTGGTCGAAGGTCTCCGGCGTCGTGGAGCAGCTCGCGCCGACCTCGGGGTAGGCGTAGCGGTTCAGGCGCAGTGCGGCGATGAAGTGGTCGATCCGGGGGTCGTCGACACTGTCGAGCTTGAGCTGATGGCCCCACGACTGCAGCGAGATCGGGGAGTCGAGTCCGGGGTAGGCGGACATGAGCATGTACTGCTGGTTCTCGACCTTGGCGGCCAGCGTCGAGATCTGGTCCTCGCTCAGGTCGTCCGGGTTGTAGGCGATCCAGACGGCGCCGTGCTCGAGCGAGTGCACGGCATTCTCGGTGCGCAGACCGTCCGGGTAGACCGTGCCCATGCAGTTGGCCCACACCTGGTCGTGCGGGCCACCGAACGGCGGCGACTGGTCGTAGGCGACACGCTGCGAGCCGGTGACGTGCAGCGCAGCGGGATAGTCCTGCGTGACCACGCCGTCGATGCCGGTCGACGGGTCCTGGTTCTCCTCGGTGGGAGCGAAGCGCTGCGCCTCGGCGCGGTCCTGGTACTTGGGCACCAGGTTCCAGGCCAGGGCGCCGATCAGCGCGATGACCACGACGGATGCCGCCACCGTCAGCCACGGGATCTGGCGCCGCTTGCCCGATCCCACGCTGGAGGGGACACCACCCTTGTTCCGGGTGCCGGTCTTGCTGGCAGCCTTGATGGCCTTGGCTGACTTCTTGTCGGAACCGCTTGGCATGGTCGGAGCGCTCTTTCGATCGAGGAGATGAGTGGCCGCCTACTCGAGGCAGCCCCACTGTACGGAGGGAGTCTGAGCCCTCGCTGAAGCGCTCCCGTCGGACCCACCGGTGACCGCGGTCGGGGTGCTGTGCAGCGAGACCATAGGATAAGGCCCCGTGACTCCCGCCGACCTCGCCGAACTGCTGCATGCCACCGCAGCGGCCGTGCTCACCGAGCACGGACTCGATCCTGCCGTGTTGCCCGCGACGGTGACGGTGGACCGCCCGCGCAATCCCGAGCACGGCGACTACGCGACCAACGTCGCGATGCAGGTGGCCAAGAAGGCGGGCGTCAGCCCCCGCGACCTGGCGACCTGGCTCGCGGACGCTCTGGCCGGTGCCGACGCTGTCGAGGCCGTCGACGTGGCCGGTCCCGGATTCCTCAACATCCGGCTCGCGAAGTCCGCTCAGGGCGCCATCGTGGAGCGCGTGCAGCGCGAGAACGATCGCTACGGCTGGTCCGACGAGCTCACCGGGACCTCGATCAACCTGGAGTTCGTCTCGGCGAACCCCACGGGTCCCGTGCACCTGGGCGGCGCCCGCTGGGCCGCGGTGGGCGACGCCCTGGGGCGCATCCTCACCTCGCGGGGTGCCGCGGTCACCCGCGAGTACTACTTCAACGATCACGGCGCGCAGATCGATCGGTTCGCACGCTCGCTGGTCGCCTCGGCGCTGGGTCTGCCCGCTCCGGAGGACGGCTACGCGGGCGAGTACATCGCCGAGATCGCCGCGGCCGTCGTCACGCAGCGACCGGACGTGATGGGTCTGCCCGACGACGAGCGGCAGGAGGTGTTCCGAGCCCTCGGCGTCGACGCGATGTTCACGAAGATCAAGTCGGACCTGCACGAGTTCGGCACCGACTTCGACGTGTACTTCCACGAGAACTCGCTCTTCGAGTCCGGCGCGGTCGAGCGCGCTGTGGAGACGCTGAAAACCTCGGGCAACCTGTACGAGAAGGACGGGGCCTGGTGGCTCCGCAGCACCGAGTACGGCGACGACAAGGATCGCGTCGTGGTCAAGAGCGACGGCAACGCCGCGTACATCGCCGGCGACATCGCGTACTTCCAGGACAAGCGATCTCGCGGATTCGACCTGTGCATCTACATGCTCGGCGCGGACCACCACGGCTACATCGGTCGGCTCAAGGCCGCTGCCGCAGCCTTCGGCGACGATCCGGCGACCGTCGAGGTGCTCATCGGTCAGATGGTCAACCTCGTCCGCGACGGTGTCGCCGTGAAGATGAGCAAGCGTGCGGGCACGGTGATTTCTCTCGACGACCTCGTGGAGGCCATCGGGATCGACGCCGCGCGGTACGTGATGGTGCGGTCGTCGGTCGACTCGTCGATCGACATCGATCTCGCGCTGTGGGCGAGCCGGAGCAACGACAACCCGGTGTACTACGTGCAGTACGCCCACGCCCGGTTGTGTTCTCTCGCCCGCGGTGCCGAGGAGCTGGGCGTCTCCGCCGCGGATCCCGACTTCGCTCTGCTGACCCATGCCGCGGAAGGTGACCTCGTCCGTACCGTCGGGGAGTTCCCCCGCGTCGTCGCCAGTGCGGCGGGGCTGCGCGAACCCCACCGGATCGCCCGGTACCTCGAGGAGTTGGCGGGTGCCTATCACCGGTTCTACGGAGCGTGTCGAGTACTTCCCCGAGGAGACGAGGATCCGATGCCCGTCCACACAGCGCGGCTCGCCCTGGGCGACGCCACCCGGCAGGTCCTGGCCAACGGCCTGGCCATGCTCGGTGTCAGTGCACCGGAGAAGATGTGAGCGCGCATCCCGCCGGGCCGCGGCACGCCGAGCAGTCGGGCCCCGGCACGCCGGAGCGTCCGGCGGACAGCGCGGCACTCACGGACCTTCATCCGAAGGTGTTTCCCCGCAACGCAGCTCGTGGTGACGACGGTGTCGTGACGCTGGCCGGTGTTCCGGTGACGGAACTCGCCGCCACGTACGGCACGCCGCTGTTCGTCATCGACGAGGACGATTTCCGGTCGCGCTGCCGCGAGATGGCGGAGGCGTTCGGTGCCCCCGAGCGGGTGCACTACGCGTCCAAGGCCTTCCTGTGTGGGGAGATCGCTCGCTGGGTCGCGGACGAGGGTCTGTCCCTCGACGTGTGCTCGGGCGGCGAGCTGGCGATCGCACTGAACGCGGGCTTCCCGGCGAACCGGATCGCGATGCACGGCAACAACAAGTCACGGGCCGAACTGGAGGCGGGAGTGCGCGCCGGTGTCGAGCACGTCGTGCTGGACTCGATGATCGAGATCGACCGGCTCGACGAGGTCGCTGCCGCGGCGGGAACGGTGCAGGACGTCCTGATCCGCATCACCGTCGGGGTCGAGGCACACACGCACGAGTTCATCGCCACCGCCCACGAGGACCAGAAGTTCGGCTTCAGCCTGTCCGACGGCAGCGCGCTCCGGGCCGTCAGTCGAGTGTTCGAGACCGACAATCTGCGCCTCGTCGGCCTGCACTCGCACATCGGATCCCAGATCTTCGAGGTCGACGGGTTCGAGCTCGCGGCTCACCGCGTGATCGGGTTGCTGCGCGACATCAAGGCCGAGTTCGGCACCGAGAAGACCTCGCAGATCACCGTGGTCGATCTCGGCGGCGGCATGGGCATCCACTACGTGCCGGGGGACAACCCGCCCCCCGTGCAGGATCTGGCCGCCAAGCTCGCCCACATCGTCGAGTCCGAGTCGGCGGCCGCCGGGATCCCTACTCCGACACTGGCAGTGGAGCCCGGACGTGCGATCGCGGGACCCGGCACCGTGACGCTGTACGAGGTGGGCACCGTCAAGGACGTCACCGTCGACAGCACCCACACGCGCCGCTACATCAGCGTCGACGGGGGCATGAGCGACAACATCCGGACCTCGCTCTATCAGGCCGAGTACGTCGGCCGCCTCGCGTCGCGTACGTCGGAGGCTCCGGCCGTTCTGGCCCGGATCGTCGGAAAGCACTGCGAGAGTGGCGACATCGTCATCCGCGACACGTGGCAGCCCGAGGATCTCGGTCCCGGTGACCTGTTCACCGTGGGCGCGACGGGTGCGTACTGCTACTCGATGTCGTCCCGGTACAACCTTCTGCCCCGTCCGGCCGTCGTCGCCGTGCGGGACGGGCAAGCGCGGCTGGTACTCCGCCGCGAAACGTTCGACGACCTGCTCAGCTTGGAGGTAGACCGGTGACCGCTCCAGAATCGTCAGTGTCGTCGGAGGCCGCGGCCTTCGTCAGTCCCGTGGACAAGCCGATCGGCGTCGCCGTCCTCGGTATGGGGAACGTCGGCAGCGAGGTCGTGCGCATCCTGCTCGATCACGCCACCGATCTCACCGCCCGCGTCGGTGCGCCGCTCGTGCTGCGGGGAGTCGCGGTGCGCGACATCGGCAAGGACCGCGGCATCGACCCCGACCTGCTGACCACCGACGTGCGCGCACTCGTCGCGCGCGACGACGTCGACCTGGTGGTCGAGGTGCTCGGCGGCATCGAGCCGGCCCGCGAACTGATCCTCGCCGCGCTCAACGCCGGCAAGTCGGTCGTCACGGCCAACAAGGCACTCCTCGCCGAGTACACCGGTGAGTTGGCCGACGCCGCCGAGAGCCACCGCGCCGACCTGTACTTCGAAGCCGCTGTGGCAGGGGCCATTCCGGTGGTCCGGCCGCTGATGCAGTCTCTCGCCGGTGACCGGGTGAACCGTGTCATCGGCATCGTCAACGGCACGACGAACTTCATCCTCTCGGCCATGGACGAGACGGGTGCGGACTACGCGGACACGCTCGCGGAGGCGGGACGGCTGGGATACGCGGAGGCGGATCCGACGGCCGACGTCGAGGGCTTCGATGCTGCGGCGAAGGCCGCCATCCTGGCCTCGCTCGCGTTCCACACGCGGGTCACCTCGGCCGACGTACACCGCGAGGGGATCTCTTCGATCACCGCGGCGGACATCGCCACCGCGCGTGCGTTCGACTGCACCGTCAAGCTTCTCGCGCTGTGCGAGCGTGTGAGTGACGACGACGGCAACGACCGCATCTCCGTCCGCGTCTACCCGTCGCTCGTACCGCTGTCGCACCCGCTCGCCTCGGTGTCGGGTGCCTTCAACGCCGTCGTGGTCGAAGCCGAGGCCGCGGGACGGCTCATGTTCTACGGCCAGGGTGCGGGCGGCGCTCCCACCGCGTCCGCCGTCATGGGCGACCTGGTGATGGCGGCGCGCAACAAGTTCTACGGCGGCCGTGGACCCGGGGAGTCGACGTACGCCAAGCTCCCCGTCGCACCCATGGGGGACACCCCCACGCGGTACCACGTCAACATGCAGGTCGCGGATCGCGCCGGAGTGCTCTCCGCCGTCGCGGCCGAGTTCGCCAAGAACGACGTCAGCATCTCCACGGTGCGCCAGGAGGGCGCGAGCAAGCATGCCCGTCTCGTCGTCGTCACGCACCGCGCCAAGGACTCGGCTCTGGCGGCCACCGTGGACGCGCTGAAGGAACTCGACATCGTCACCGCCGTCACCAGCGTTCTCCGACTCGAGGGAACGTCCGAATGATCGGGATCTCGATCGCGGGATCGACTGTGGCGCCAGGGTCGTCGGTGAACCCGGCTGCTCCCGAGTCGGCATAGTGGCCGGGCCGGCCGACGTGACGAGGACACTCACCACCGGGACGGTGGCGCACGCCCGCGTGCCTGCCTCCAGTGCCAACCTCGGACCCGGGTTCGACACACTGGGGCTCGCCCTGGGTCTGTTCGACGACGTCGTCGTCACCGTGGCGGAGTCCGGGCTCGACATCGAGGTCGACGGTGAGGGTGCGCGCGAGGTTCCGTGGGGTCCGTCGCATCTCGTCGTGCGAGCGATCGAGCGTGGTCTCGAGTCGGCCGGCGTGTGGGCGGACGGTCTGAAAGTACGGTGCCACAACAGGATTCCCCATTCTCGCGGCCTCGGCTCGTCGGCGTCGGCAGTGGTCGGTGGGCTCGCCGCGGCCAACTGCCTCGCGGCGTCCCTGGATCCGGCTCTCGCGTTGTCGCCTGAGCAGATGGTGCAGCTGGCCGCCGAGTTCGAGGGTCATCCGGACAACGCGTCGGCCAGCGTGCTCGGCGGCGCCGTGGTGTCCTGGAGCCGCGAGTCCGGACCGCCGGAGGGGCCGCGGGCCTATGCGGCCGCCCGTCTCGACGTGCACCCGGACATCGGTGCGACGGTGCTCATCCCGACCGAACGGTCGTCCACGGCGCACACGCGCGGACTGTTGCCCGACCTCGTTCCGCACCGCGACGCCGCGTTCAACGCGAGCCGATCCGCGCTCGCGGTCGTGGCCCTGACGACGCGACCCGATCTGTTGATGGTGTCCACCGAGGATCGCCTGCACCAGCCCTACCGGGCCTCCGCCCTGCCGGTGACGTCGCGATGGGTCGAGACCCTGCGCGCGCACGGGCACGCCGCGACGGTCTCGGGCGCCGGACCCACCGTGCTCGTGCTCGGAACGGCGAGCATCGCGCGCGAGTTGGCCGACCGCGCCGAGGACGACGGGATGACGGTGCTGGAGCTGGAGATCGCGGACGGCGTCACGACGCGCTGACGCGGACATTCTTGCCCGTACCTCGCATCACGGCTATTGTGGTACGCGTCCGTACATCGTGCGCAGTCAGCGCGCCGATTTCTCCAGGGCATTACTTCCCGGCCTCGAGCTCCAGCGGTGCCGCCGTCGTCGATCGGCGCGCCACGGCCGCCAGGGAAGTCGCATCCTGGAACAGCCTTCGCTCTTCTGCACGACGCGAACGTACGCGGCATCCGAGTTCGACACGAGAGTCGAACGGCGGAACGAACCCTCGATCTGCGCACCAGGCGCGCGAGGGAAGGAAAGGACCTCCGTGACCGATACGGAATCTATCGCTGCTCCGGCGACCCAGTCCGACACGCGCCCGCGCACGTCGCGCCGCGGTGCCGGACTCTCCGGGATGGTGCTCACCGAGCTGCGCGGACTCGCGTCCGAACTCGGCATCAAGGGTGTCTCCGGGATGCGTAAGGGCGACCTCGTGTCCGCGATCGAGGCCAAGCAGGTGCCCGCGTCCGCGGCTGCCACCGAGGCACCGTCGCGCGCACCCCGCGTGAGCCGGTCCGCGCCCGCCGCCACGTCGGACGCACCGTCCGCCGGTGTGTCCGACGCCGTGGCCCCCCGGGATTCCGGAGCCGACGGTGCGAGCGCCAGCGCCTCCAGCTCCGACGCCGGTACCCCCAGCGCCGACACCTCGGGTTCCGACGGTGCAGCGTCCGACGGCGCGAACCCCGACGGCCCGCGTCGCACGCGGAACCGTCGCGGAGCGACCCGCCGTGCCGGCGCCGCGGAGTCGACCGACACCGCCGCCGAGTCGCAGAACGACGCTGCGCCTGCGCAGGACGGCCGCGCGCACCAGTCCACCGACGCGGCAGCGTCCACCACGACGGCTCCGGCCGAGACCACCCGCACCGACGGTGGCGACGACCGCGACCAGGGCGAGGGTGATCGTCAGAACGGGGACCGGCCGCGCCGCGAGCGCCAGGGCCGCAACCAGGGCGACCGCAACCAGGGCGATCGCAACCAGGGTGACCGCAACGATCGCAACCAGGGTGACCGCAACGATCGCAACCAGGGCGATCGCAACCAGGGCGATCGCAATCAGGGCGACCGGAACGACCGCAACCAGGGCGACCGCAACGACCGCAACCAGGGCGATCGCAATCAGGGTGACCGGAACGATCGCAACCAGGGCGACCGCAACCAGGGTGACCGCAACAACGGGCCTCGTGACAACGGTCCCCGCGACGACGAGGACGGCGAGGGCCGCGGCAGGCGGGGACGTCGTTTCCGCGAGCGTCGCCGTGGGCGCGATCGTGACGGTGCTCCCGAGGGCGGCGGCAACCAGCGTGATCGTGAGCGCGAGCCCGAACTGCGCGACGACGACGTCGTGCAGCCCGTCGCCGGCATTCTCGACGTGCTCGACAACTACGCGTTCGTCCGGACCTCGGGGTACCTCGCGGGACCGAACGACGTGTACGTCTCCATGAACATGGTGCGCCGCAACGGCCTCCGGCGCGGTGACGCACTGACCGGTGCCGTGCGAGTGGCCCGCGAGGGGGAGCAGAACAACTCCCGGCAGAAGTTCAACCCGCTGGTCCGTCTCGACACGGTCAACGGTGCGCCGCCGGACGGCAACCGCAAGCGGCCGGAGTTCAACAAGCTGACGCCGCTGTACCCGAATCAGCGACTGCGCCTCGAGACCACGCAGAACATCCTGACGACGCGCGTGATCGATCTGGTCATGCCGATCGGCAAGGGGCAGCGTGCGCTCATCGTGAGCCCGCCCAAGGCGGGTAAGACCAGCGTGTTGCAGGCGATCGCGAACGCCATCGCGACGAACAACCCCGAGTGCTACCTGATGGTCGTGCTCGTGGACGAGCGTCCCGAAGAAGTGACCGACATGCAGCGCAGCGTGAAGGGTGAGGTCATCGCCTCCACCTTCGATCGCCCGCCGGGCGACCACACCTCGGTCGCCGAGCTGGCGATCGAGCGCGCCAAGCGTCTGGTCGAGGACGGCCGCGACGTGGTGGTGCTGCTCGACTCGATCACGCGTCTGGGCCGTGCGTACAACAACAGCTCGCCGGCCTCGGGTCGCATCCTGTCCGGTGGTGTCGACTCCACGGCGCTCTACCCGCCCAAACGCTTCCTCGGTGCCGCGCGCAACATCGAGAACGGTGGATCGCTCACCATCATCGCCACGGCGATGGTGGAGACCGGCTCGACAGGTGACACGGTGATCTTCGAGGAGTTCAAGGGCACGGGCAACGCCGAGCTCAAGCTCGATCGCAAGATCGCCGAGCGGCGCGTGTTCCCGGCGGTGGACGTCAATCCGTCGGGCACCCGCAAGGACGAGCTCCTGCTCAGTCCCGACGAGGCGGCCGTGCTGCACAAGCTGCGTCGGGTGCTCTCCGGGCTCGACTCGCACCAGGCGATCGATCTGCTGATCGACCGACTGAAGAAGAGCAAGAACAACATCGAGTTTCTCATGTCGGTCTCCAAGACGGCGCCCGGTTCGCCGGAGGACTGACCCCCGAGGATCGACGGAACAAACGTCTCGGCACCGATGTTGAGACGATTACCAGCGCGGACAGCTGCTCTGGCATACTGATCGGCCGAGTCCGGTTCCGGTTCACGCACTCGACAGTCGAGGCGACCCGGCGACCATGAAAGGGACACCATGAAGGCAGGAATCCACCCCGATTACACAGCGACGACAGTCGTGTGTGGTTGCGGACATACTTTCGAGACCCGCAGCACCAACTCGGCGGAGCGCATCAACGTCGAGGTCTGCTCGCAGTGCCACCCGTTCTACACGGGCAAGCAGAAGATCCTCGACACCGGCGGCCGCGTGGCTCGCTTCGAGGCTCGCTACGGCAAGCGCGCAGGCAAGAAGGCCGACGCCGACAGCTAGCTCTTCCGCCGACGCCCGTTCCGAGATTCGTCTCGGGGCGGGCGTCGGTCGTTTCTGCACCATTGTTCGTTGACATTCTTCGGTTCGACAGGGAGAACACCGTGGCCGCCTCCGCGACACCGTCCGCGATCGACGACATCCTCGCCGAGCACGCCGGACTCGAGCGCGACCTGTCCGATCCCTCGCTGCACGACGATCCGGCGGCGGCTCGCCGCGCCGGGAAGCGGTTCGCGCAGCTGGCCCCGATCATGAGTGTGTACTCCAAGCTCAGTGCCGCCCGCGACGATCTCGAGGCGGCCCGCGAGCTCGCTGCCGACGACGCCGGCTTCGCCGCCGAGATCCCGGCGCTCGAGGCGACCGTCGCCGAGCTCGACACCACCCTCACCGACCTGCTCGCGCCCCGTGATCCTCACGACGCCGACGACGTCGTGCTGGAGGTCAAGTCGGGTGAGGGCGGCGAGGAGTCCGCCCTGTTCGCGTCCGATCTCGCTCGGATGTACGTCCGGTACGCCGAGCGCCACGGCTGGCGGGTCGAGATCCTCGACGCAAACGTCTCCGATCTGGGTGGGTACAAGGACGCGACGCTGTCCATCAAGGCGCGCTCCGACACCGCCGACGGTGTGTGGTCGCGGTTCAAGTTCGAGGGCGGCGTGCATCGGGTGCAGCGTGTTCCCGTCACCGAGTCGCAGGGACGAGTGCACACGTCGGCGGCCGGCGTCCTGATCTACCCGGAGCAGGACGAGGTCGAAGCCGTCCAGATCGACGAGACCGATCTGCGCATCGACGTCTACCGCTCGTCCGGCAAGGGTGGCCAGGGCGTCAACACCACGGACTCCGCGGTGCGCATCACGCATCTGCCCACGGGCATCGTCGTCACCTGTCAGAACGAACGCTCCCAGCTGCAGAACAAGGCGAGGGCGATGCAGGTGCTCGCCTCGCGGCTGCAGGCGGCGGCCGAGGAAGCGGCCGACAAGGAGGCGGCGGCCGGGCGTGCGAGCCAGGTGCGCACCGTCGATCGGTCCGAGCGCATCCGCACGTACAACTTCCCTGAGAACCGCATCACCGACCACCGCATCGGCTTCAAGTCGCACAACCTGGACGCCGTTCTCGACGGTGACATGGACGCGCTCCTCGACGCGCTCGCCGCGGCCGACCGACAGGCGCGGCTCCAGGCGGAATGACCTCCACGTGATCGCCGGGCCGACCGGCAGTGCGAAGCTGTGTCGGTGAGTCGCGTCCCGCTACGTCTGGCCATCGTCGAGGCAACCCGCGTCCTGACCGAGGCCGGCGTCCCCAGCCCGCGGGTCGACGCCGAGTTGCTCGCCGCGCATCTGCTGTCGGTTCCCCGCGGGCGGCTCGGCCTGACCCCGTTGGTGGAGCCCGAGGTCGCCGAGGCCTACCGTGCGACCGTCGCGCAGCGTGCGAAGCGAATTCCGTTGCAGCACATCATCGGAACGTCGTCACTGGGGGAGATCGACGTCGAGGTGGGCCCCGGGGTGTTCGTCCCCCGCCCGGAGACGGAACTGTTGCTCGCCTGGGCACTCGCGTTCCTCGAGTCCGCCGGGCGGCATCCGCCCGTCGTCCTCGACCTGTGCACCGGAAGCGGCGCACTCGCCCTCGCGATCGCCCACGCTCGCCCGGACGCCGTGGTGCACGCGGTGGAGAAGGATCCGCACGCGTTGGCGTGGGCGCGGCGCAACGCCGACCTGCGGGCGTCGGACGGCGACACTCCCGTGCATCTGCATCACGGTGACGTGACCGAGAGGACGGTGCTCACGGAGCTCGACGGCACCGTCGACCTGGTCGTGGCGAACCCGCCCTACGTGCCGACGAGTGCGCGGCTCGATCCCGAGGTGATCGACCACGATCCGCACGTCGCGCTGTTCGGTGGCCCGGACGGGCTGTCCGTCATCGAGCCGATGATCGCGAACATCGCGCGGTGGTTGCGGATCGACGGGGGAGTGGGCATCGAGCACGACGACTCGCACGGAGACCGGGTGGTCGCCCTCCTGGAGGGGCGAGCGGTGTTCGGAGACGTGTCCCAGCATCGGGATCTCGCGGACCGCCCACGCTTCGTCGTCGCTCGTCGGCAGCGCCGGATCACCTAGGACGCGAGATCGCGCCACCGCTGCGCAGGCGTGCCGTGCACGCAGTGGCAAGATGGGCCGGGTGTCCACCGTCTACGACTGCTCCGATTCCGCCTCTCGCGCGGCAGGTCTCGATGCCGCCAAGCGTGCGCTGTCGTCCGGCCGACTGGTCGTGATGCCCACCGACACCGTGTACGGGCTGGCCGCGGACGCCTTCGACAGCAGCGCCGTCACGGATCTGCTCCGCGCAAAGGGGCGCGGCCGCGACATGCCGGTGCCGGTGCTCGTCGGGTCCTGGCACACGATCGACGGCCTCGTGCTGGGAGTGCGGCAGGCGGCGCGCGATCTCATCCGCGCGTTCTGGCCCGGAGCCCTGAGTCTCGTCGTGCACCAGGCGCCGTCGCTCGCGTGGGACCTCGGCGACGCCCGCGGCACCGTCATGCTCCGCATGCCGCTGCATCCGGTGGCTCTCGAACTGCTGCGCGAGGTGGGCCCCCTGGCCGTCTCGAGTGCGAACATCTCCGGCCGCCCGCCCGCCGTCACGGCGGAGGACGCCCGCGTACAGCTCGGCGGGTCCGCGGCCGTGTATCTCGACGGCGGTCCGGCCGAGCATGCGCTCGCGTCGACGATCGTCGACCTGACGGGGGACACCCCGCGCATTCTCCGCGTCGGCGCGGTCTCGACGAGCGAGATCGCCGAGGTCCTCGGCGTGACCGCCGAGTCGCTCGTCGCCGGAAGCGCCTGACGAATGCCGCACTCGGCTCCGCCGCGGGAGTCACCGTGGTGACGGCCGTGCCCGCGCACGCGAGTGCGCTCCTGGCGCAGTCGGACGGGGGCGCCGGTGTCCCCATCCGCGAGCTTCTTCTCGTCATGCTCACGGCAGCGGTGGTGACGTTCCTGGTCACCGGAGCCGTCCGGCTCGGCGCTCTGCGTTTCGGCGCGGTGGCCGTACCGCGTGAGCGCGACGTCCACGTCACCCCGACGCCCCGGCTCGGGGGTATCGGTATCTACCTGGGGCTGCTCGTCGCGCTGCTCTTCGCGCAGAAGCTGCCGGCCCTCACCCGAGGGTTCGAGTTCACCACGGACGTCCAGGCGGCCCTGGTCTCCGGGTTCATCATCATGGCCGTGGGTGTGGTCGACGACCGGTGGGGCCTGGACGCGCTGACCAAGTTCGCCGGTCAGGTCACCGCGGCCGGTGTCCTGGTGCTGATGGGCGTCAGCTGGTACCTGCTGTATCTGCCGTGGGGCGAGGGGTCGACGCTGATTCTGGACCAGCTGCAGGCGGGTCTCGTCACCGTGCTCATCGCCGTGGTCATGATCAACGCGATGAACTTCATCGACGGTCTCGACGGCCTCGCCGCGGGCGTCGGCCTGATCGCCGCGGTGGCCATCTGTCTGTTCTCCGTCGGACTGCTGCACGAGCAGGGCGGTGACGTCAGCGCCTACCCGCCCGCGATGATCGCCGCGGCCCTCGCCGGTGCGTGCCTGGGGTTCCTGCCGCACAACTTCCAGCCGGCGCGCATCTTCATGGGCGACTCGGGTTCCATGGTCATCGGCCTCATGCTCGCCACCGTCGCGACCAGTGCGTCCGGACGTATCGGGCTCAGTGCCTACGGCACGCGGGACCTCCTGGGTCTGCTGACCCCGTTGCTGCTGGTGGGCGCGATCATGTTCATCCCGATCCTCGACCTGCTGCTCGCGATCGTGCGTCGCACGCGTGCAGGCCGCAGCCCCTTCAGCCCGGACAAGATGCACCTGCATCACCGTCTGCTCCAGATCGGTCACTCGCATCGCCGCGTGGTGCTGCTCATCTACTTGTGGGTCGGTGTGCTCGCGTTCGGGGCGGTCGGCGCGTCCCTGTTCGATCGCCGCCTCGTGGTGCTGCTGCTCGCCGGCGGACTCGTCTTCGCCCTGGTGGTCACCGCGGTGCCGTCGTTCCGGGATCCGGGCCGCCGGTAACCTGCGTGTCGTGACCTTCTCGCCCGCACCGATCCCGTCCTCCACCGCACCGCTCCGCGCCGCCGTCCGGTACGGCGTCATCGCCCTGCTCGGCCTCGCCGTGGTCGCCGCGATCATCGCGGTGCTCGTCGCCGGCCTCGAGGGTCTGTGGGGCGCGCTGCTCGGGTCCGCGGTCGGTGGTCTGTTCATCCTCGCCACCGCCGCATCCGTCCTGTTCTCAGCCAAGTTGCCGCCGACCGCGGTCGGGGCCGTCCTGCTGGGCGGGTGGATCGTGAAGATGCTGATCGCGGTGATCGTGCTGGGACTGCTGCGGGGGATGGACTTCTACAACCGCCCGACACTGGGCATCGTGGTGCTCGCATCCCTGGTCATCGTCCTGGGCGCCGAGATGTACGGCATCTTCCGGCAGCGTGTTCCGTACGTCGATTCTCCCGCGGGCGACCCCGACTCGGACGTTCAGTAGTACGACATTTTGTAGTAGTGTCGTCCGCGGAGCGACCCCCGACACAACTCAGCGTGTTGTGTTGATAAAGTTCCTTTCGAGCGAGGGCTTACCGGGCGTAACGGACACATCGCGCCGCCCGGAACCGTCTTTGCAGGTGATCGACGTCACCGAAGCTGTTTCTCGTAGTCCACGCCATGTGAGAGTGTGTACCGCGACGAAGCGTCTGTTTCGAGACGTCGCGTCACCGAGTCGACGAAGTCGCCGACACCCGACAGACGCGGGACCGTGAGCACGGTCCGACGCGGCTGACGACTACTCGAGCCGACCCGAGTCGACTTGTAGATCGTCCTAGCTCGATCGTGCCCGAATGCCATATGTCCGATCGAACCGCGGGTGTCCTTCGCCCGCGGCCGAACACGGGAGAGACCGCTGAGCGTCACCAACTTGGCCGCGGAGTTCCATCCGCCGTCACTGTCCGACTTTTTCCCACCGGCCATCCTGTTCGAGGGCACCCCGTTCGAGCTCGACCGGCTGATGCTGGTCCGCATCATCATGACGGTCGTTCTTCTCGCGTTCTTCAGCCTCGCGATGCGCAGCCCGAAGATCGTGCCCCGCGGTATCCAGAACGTCGGTGAGCTCGCACTGGGCTTCGTCAAGGATCAGATCGCAGACGAGGTTCTCGGCAAGGAGCAGGGCAAGCGCTTCCTGCCCGTCATCGCGACCATCTTCTTCGCGGTGCTGTTCCTCAACTTCTCGGGTGTCATCCCCTTCATCAACATCTCGTCGAATGCCCGAGTGGGCATGCCGATCGTGTTGGCAGCCCTCGCGTACGTCGTCTTCAACTACGTCGGTATCAAGAAGTACGGGTTCTTCAAGTACGTGAAGAGCAGCATCGTCGTTCCGAACGTGCCGATCGCGCTGCACCTGCTGCTGATCCCCATCGAGTTCATCTCGACGTTCATCCTGCGGCCCTTCACGCTGACCGTGCGACTCATGGCCAACATGCTCGCCGGCCACATCATGTTGGTGCTGTTCTTCAGCGCGACGCAGTTCTTCTTCTTCGAGGCGGCGACCGGCATGAAGGTGTTCGGCCTGTTCTCGCTCGTCGCGGGATTCGGCTTCACGCTGTTCGAGCTGCTGGTCATCTTCCTGCAGGCCTACGTGTTCGCGCTGCTGACGGCGGTCTACATCGACCTCGCCCTGCACGCCGACTCGCACTGACCCACCCACCGACTCTCCAGCCACCAGACAGACCTGACCCGCTGCCGACCGGTCGTGGGCAACAGAAAGGGAACACATCACAATGAGCCTCACCTACCTCGCGCAGGAAGCACAGGAAGTCACCGGCGCAGGCTACGGAGCCATCGGCTACGGCCTCGCGGCCATCGGCCCCGGCATCGGCGTGGGCATCGTGGTCGGTAAGGCCATCGAGGGCATCGCGCGTCAGCCCGAGCTCGCCGGCCAGATCCGCACCAACATGTTCCTCGGTATCGCATTCACCGAGGCCCTCGCGCTGATCGGCCTCGTCGCCGGCTTCATTTTCTGATCGCCATGTCGACATTCGCAGTCCTCGCAGCAGCGGAGGGGGAAGAGGACATCAATCCTCTCCTCCCCGCGACCTACGACATCGTCTGGTCTGCGGTCTGCATCGCCGTCATCGGGTTCTTCTTCTGGAAGTTCGTGCTCCCGCGATTCCAGACGGTGCTCTCCGAGCGGTCCGAGAAGATCGAAGGCGGGATCAAGCGCGCCGAAGAGGCACAGGCCGAAGCCAAGGAGGCGCTCGAGCAGTACCGCGCCCAGTTGGCCGACGCACGCCAGGAAGCCGCCAAGATCCGTGAAGACGCACGCACCCAGGGTCAGCAGATCCTCGCGGAGATGAAGACCAGTGCACAGGCGGAGAGCGACCGCATCGTGGCCTCCGGTCACCAGCAGCTCGCGGCTCAGCGTCAGCAGATCGTCACCGAACTGCGTGCCGATCTGGGCCGTACGGCTGTCGAGCTGGCCGAGAAGGTCATCGGCGAGCAGCTGTCCGACGACGTCAAGCGTGCCGGCACGATCGATCGTTTCCTCGACGAACTCGATTCTGTCGGCGCAGATTCCGCTAGCGGGAAGTGAGCACCATGTACGCAGCGAGTCGTGAAGCCCTCGCCGAGGCCCGCACCGTCCTGACGGCCGAGCTCGATGCGGCGTCGGATGCGACGTCGGCTGCCGCCGGCGCCGGATCCGACCTCTTCGGGGTCGTGTCGGTGCTCGACGGACAGCGTCCACTGCGCGCCGCACTCGCGGACGCGTCGGCTGCTCCGGACGCGCGACGCGCGCTCGCGGGCCGCCTGTTCGACGGCAAGATCGGTGCAGCGGCCACCGCCGCACTGCAGGCCGCCGTCGCACAGAACTGGTCGTCGGCCCGTGACCTCACCGACTCGCTCGTACTCCTGGGCCGTGAGGCACTTCTGCGCGCGGCGCAGGACCAGGATCAGTTGGGCACCGTGGAGGACGAGCTGTTCCGTCTCGGCCGCATCATCGCCGGCGATCCTGCCCTCGAGCAGGCGCTGTCCGATCGAAGCAAGCCCGCCGAAGCGTCGGGATCGCTCCTGTCGACGTTGCTCTACGGCAAGGTCACCGCGATCACCGAGGCCCTGGCGATCCAGGCCGTCGGCCGACTGAAGGGTGCTGCACCGGCATCCGTGTTCGGCGAACTGTCCGCACTCGCGGCCACTCGTCGTGACAAGGAGGTCGCTCACGTCCGCAGCAGCACCGAGCTGAGCGACGATCAGATCTCTCGGCTCACGTCCAGGCTGGAAGGCTTCTACGGCAAGTCCGTGACCGTCCACGTGGAGGTGGACCGGGAACTGCTGAGCGGACTGGTCGTCCGTGTCGGCGACGAGGTCATCGACGGCAGTGGTGCGGGTCGTCTCGCCTCCCTGAGGAAGTCGCTCCGGTGAGCGGTACGCATCGCAGCACCCGAGTTCTGTAGCAAGCCCAGTTCGGTAACAAGCCCCACCCCGCGTTTCGGACGTCGACCGCACAGCCGGTCCGGCCACGAAACACCAGACAGTGAGAGCAGGAAAACATGGCGGAGTTGACGATCTCCTCCGACGAGATCCGTAGCGCGATCGAGAGCTACACAGCGAACTACGCACCGGAGTCCTCTCGTGAAGAGGTCGGTCTGGTGTCCGACACGAGCGATGGAATCGCTCACGTGACGGGCCTCCCGTCCGCAATGTCGAACGAGCTGCTGGAGTTCCCCGGCGGCATCCTCGGCGTGGCACTGAACCTCGACGACCGTGAGATCGGTGCCGTCATCCTCGGTGACTACGAGCACATCGAGGAAGGCCAGGAAGTCAAGCGCACCGGCGAGGTCCTCTCGGTCCCCGTCGGCGACAACTTCCTCGGACGCGTCATCGACCCGCTGGGCAAGCCCATCGACGGTCTCGGTGACATCGAGTCGAACGAACAGCGTGTCCTGGAGCTCCAGGCGGCATCGGTGCTCGAGCGCCAGCCCGTCGAGGAGCCCCTCGCGACCGGCATCACCGCCATCGACGCCCTGACGGCCATCGGCCGCGGCCAGCGTCAGCTGATCATCGGCGACCGCAAGACAGGCAAGACCGCCGTCTGCGTCGACGCCATCATCAACCAGAAGGCCAACTGGGAGACCGGCGACGCCGACAAGCAGGTGCGCTGCATCTACGTCGCCATCGGCCAGAAGGGTTCGACCATCGCGGGCGTCAAGTCCGCTCTGGACGAGCACGGCGCCATGGAGTACACGACCATCGTCGCCGCTCCCGCGTCCGACTCGGCCGGCTTCAAGTGGCTCGCCCCGTACACCGGTTCGGCCCTCGGCCAGCACTGGATGTACCAGGGCAAGCACGTCCTCATCGTGTTCGACGACCTGACCAAGCAGGCCGAGGCGTACCGCACCATCTCGCTGCTGCTGCGTCGCCCGCCGGGCCGCGAGGCGTACCCCGGTGACGTCTTCTACCTGCACTCCCGTCTGCTCGAGCGGTGCGCGAAGCTGTCCGACGAGCTCGGTGGCGGTTCGATGACGGGTCTGCCGCTGATCGAGACCAAGGCCAACGACATCTCGGCCTTCATCCCGACCAACGTCATCTCCATCACCGACGGCCAGGTCTTCCTCGAGTCGGACCTCTTCAACAAGGGTGTCCGTCCCGCCATCAACGTCGGTACCTCGGTGTCCCGAGTCGGTGGCGCGGCGCAGACCAAGGGTCTGAAGAAGGTTGCCGGTTCGCTCCGTCTGGAGATGGCTCAGTTCCGCGAGCTGGAGGCGTTCTCCGCCTTCGCGTCCGACCTCGACGCCGCGTCCAAGGCGCAGCTCGAGCGCGGTGCCCGCTGGGTCGAGCTGCTCAAGCAGGACCAGTACACCCCGGTGTCCGTCGAGGACCAGATCGTCTCGATCTACCTCGTCGACGCCGGCTACTACGACACGGTCCCGGTCGAGGACGTTCGTCGCTTCAACCGCGAGCTCCTCGAGGATCTGCACCGCAACGCGTCGAGCGCCTACGAGGCGATCGCCGGCGGCAAGGTTCTCAAGGACGAGGCCGCCGACGCGATCACGAAGGCGACCGACGAGTTCAAGCAGGGCTTCCTGACGTCCTCGGGCGAGCGGATCGTCAACGAGGCAGAGGCCGACGCGCTCGACAAGGGCGACGTCGACCAGGAGAAGGTCACCGTCACTCGCAAGACTGTCAGCAAGTGATGAGCGGACCCGTGGCACGTCGAACAGGGAGTGAGGTGACAGATGCCCAGCATTCGTGAGCTGCGCTCCCGGATCAGGTCGACCAACTCGATCAAGAAGATCACCAAGGCGCAGGAACTGATCGCGACCTCGCGCATCACCAAGGCGCAGGCCCGCGTCGAGGCGTCGAAGCCGTACGCCACCGAGATCACCAAGGTGCTCTCGGCGTTGGCCAGTGCCTCGGGTTCGCTGGACCATCCGCTGCTCACCGAGCGTGCGGAGCCCAAGCGGGCCGCCGTGCTCGTCGTGACCAGCGACTCGGGTCAGTGTGGTGGCTACAACTCCAACATCCTTCGTGAGGCCGAGGAGCTCCAGCAGCTCCTCAAGTCCGAGGGCAAGGAGCCGGTCATCTACGTTCTGGGCCGAAAGGGCCTGACGTACTACACGTTCCGTGATCGCGACGTCAAGGGCGCGTGGACGGGCTTCTCGCAGCAGCCGGCGTACACCGATGCCGCGAAGGCCGCCAAGCACCTCGTCCAGCTGTTCATGGCGGGGTCCGGCGAGGAGATCGAGGCACCGAACGGCGAGGGCACGGTCGAGGGTGTGGACGAACTCCACATCGTCTACACCACCTTCGTGTCGATGCTGTCGCTCAAGCCGACGGTGCGCCGCATGGCTCCTCTGGAGATCGACTACGACGACGAGGAGATCGAGCTGGGTGCAGACATGCTCAGCGACTCGCCGTCGTCGAAGGAGGTCACCGCGCAGTACGACTTCGAGCCGGAGGCGGACACGCTGTTGTCCGCGCTGCTCCCGAAGTACGTGAGCACCCGCATCTACGCCGCACTGCTCGACGCGGCGGCATCCGAGTCGGCCGCTCGTCGCACCGCGATGAAGGCCGCCACGGACAATGCCAACGATCTGGTCAATGCCCTGTCACGCCAGGCCAACCAGGCACGCCAGGCTCAGATCACCCAGGAAATCAGCGAGATCGTCGGCGGCGTCGACGCGCTTGCCGCGAGCTCAGGAAGAGACTGAACATGACCGCAGCAGTAACCGATAGCACGGGTTCCGGCGCCAAGTCGTCCGAGAACGGGCGCGTCGTGCGCGTCATCGGTCCCGTCGTCGACATCGAGTTCCCCCGTGGATCCATCCCCGCGCTGTTCAACGCGCTGAACGCAGAGATCGAGCTGAAGGCCGTCGCCAAGACGCTGACGCTCGAGGTCGCACAGCACCTCGGCGACAACCTCGTGCGCACCGTGTCGATGCAGCCCACCGACGGCCTCGTCCGCGGCACCCCCGTCGTCGACTCCGGCAAGCCGATCTCGGTTCCCGTCGGTGACGTCGTCAAGGGTCACGTGTTCAACGCCCTCGGCGACTGCCTGGACAGCCCCGGACTCGGCCGTGACGGCGAGCAGTGGGGCATCCACCGCAAGCCCCCGGCCTTCGATCAGCTCGAGGGCAAGACCGAGATCCTCGAGACCGGCATCAAGGTCATCGACCTCCTGACCCCGTACGTCAAGGGCGGAAAGATCGGTCTGTTCGGCGGCGCAGGCGTCGGCAAGACCGTGCTCATCCAGGAGATGATCACCCGTATCGCACGTGAGTTCTCCGGCACGTCGGTGTTCGCCGGCGTCGGTGAGCGCACGCGTGAGGGCACCGACCTCCACCTCGAGATGGAGGAGATGGGCGTTCTGCAGGACACCGCCCTGGTGTTCGGTCAGATGGACGAGCCGCCGGGCACGCGTATGCGCGTCGCCCTCTCGGCTCTCACCATGGCCGAGTACTTCCGCGACGTGCAGAACCAGGACGTGTTGCTCTTCATCGACAACATCTTCCGGTTCACGCAGGCAGGCTCCGAGGTCTCCACTCTCCTCGGCCGCATGCCGTCCGCCGTGGGCTACCAGCCCACCCTCGCCGACGAGATGGGTGAGCTCCAGGAGCGCATCACCTCGACGCGTGGTCGTTCCATCACGTCTCTGCAGGCGATCTACGTGCCCGCCGACGACTACACCGACCCCGCACCGGCGACGACCTTCGCCCACCTCGATGCCACCACCGAGCTGTCGCGTCCGATCTCGCAGAAGGGCATCTACCCCGCTGTCGATCCGCTGACGTCCACCTCGCGCATCCTGGAGGCGTCGATCGTCGGAGACGAGCACTTCCGCGTCGCCAACGAGGTCAAGCGCATCCTGCAGAAGTACAAGGAGCTGCAGGACATCATCGCCATCCTCGGTATGGACGAGCTGTCCGAGGAGGACAAGGTCACGGTCTCCCGTGCCCGTCGTCTGGAGAAGTTCCTCGGCCAGAACTTCATCGTCGCCGAGAAGTTCACCGGTGAAGAGGGTTCGGTCGTGTCGCTGGCCGACACCATCGAGGCGTTCGACAAGGTCACCAAGGGCGAGTACGACCACCTTCCCGAGCAGGCCTTCAACAGCTGCGGTGGACTCGACGACGTCGAGGCCGCAGCCAAGAAGATCTCCGGAAAGTAGTCCGAGATGGCTGAGATGGACGTCGAACTGGTCGCAGTCGAGGAACGCCTGTGGTCGGGAACGGCCACGCTGGTCAGCGCTCAGACCACCGAGGGCGAGATCGGCATCATGGCCGGACACGAGCCGGTTCTCGGTCAGTTGATCGAGGGCGGCACCGTGGCCATCACGACGGGCGACGGTGAACGGCGCGTCGCCGCCGTGCACGGTGGTTTCCTGTCGGTCACCGGCCGGACCGTCACCATCCTCGCCGAGTCCGCCGAGTTCGCGGAGGACATCGACGTCGAGGCTGCGCGGTCCGTGCTGTCCGAGGGCTCCGACGACGAGGAGGCGCTCGCGATCGCACGCGGGCGTGTCCGCGCGGTCGAGCGGGCCTAGGTACACGAGAAGAAGCCGCGGCGGGTTCCGAAGAGATGACGTCCTGGATGACAGTGCTTGTCGTTCTGGTCGTGCTGCTCGGAGGGCTCGCCGCGGCTTTTCTGTATCGGTTGGTGCTTCTCCGCCGCGGGGGCACTGCCGTGATCCTGCGCAGTCTTCCCGCCGCGGCGGGAAGTGGGTGGCGTCACGGCATCGTCCGCTACGGCGAGAACGTGCTCGTGTTCTACAAGCTGTCGAGTCTGCGTCCGGGTCCGGACCGCCGCATGATCCGCCAGACTCTGATCCAGGGCGAGCGGCGCAGTCCGCAGAGCTCCGAGTTCGACATCATGAGTGACGAGACCGCGATCGTCGAACTCGACGCGGGGGACCGCCGCTACGAGATCGCCATGGAGCGTGGCCCGTTCACTGCATTCACGTCGTGGCTCGAGTCGAGGCCGTCCGACCGGTCGCAGCGCAACATGCCGGGCAGCGGCCCGGCCTGACACCTCGCTCGCTCGGGCCCGTGGTCAATCGCGCGAACGCTCGCCGCCCGGCTTCCACAGGACGTCGCCGTCCGGGTTGGTGACCCGCCCGAGAATGAACAGCAGATCCGACAGTCGGTTGAGATAGGTCGCCGGCAGCGGCCCCGTCGTCTCGGGATGTGCCTCGACAGCGGCCCACGCTGCCCGCTCCGCCCGTCGCGCGACGGTGCGCGCCTGGTGTAGAAACGCGGACGCAGCCGTCCCGCCAGGAAGGACGAAGGAGGTCAGCGGCGCGAGAGTGTCGTTGAACTCGTCGCACCACGTCTCGAGCCGCGTGACGTACTCCGGCGTGACGCGCAGCGGTGGGTACTTCGGGTTCTCCTGGATGGGAGTCGACAGGTCGGCTCCGGCATCGAACAGATCGTTCTGGATCCGGCGCAACACCGTCGCCACGCCCTCGGGCGGTGATCCGACCGCCAACACCAGTCCCAGAGCAGCGTTCAGTTCGTCGCACTCCGCGTAGGCCACGACCCTCGGGTCGTTCTTCGAGACGCGGGAGAAGTCGCTGAGACCCGTCGTCCCGTCGTCGCCGGTACGGGTGTAGATCGAGGTCAGGTGAACCGCCATGGATCAACCCTACTGGCAGTCGGCCGATGCTCTGATCGACGACCGATGCCTCTACTGTTGACGTCGTGAGTGAACGTTTCCTGGTCACCGGCGGTAGTCGTCTCTCCGGCGACGTGTCGGTCGGTGGGGCGAAGAACAGCGTGCTGAAGTTGATGGCCGCGGCGCTGCTCGCCGAGGGCACGACCACCCTCACCAACTGCCCCGACATTCTCGATGTCCCCCTCATGGCCGACGTTCTCCGTGGGCTGGGGTGCGACGTCGAACTCGAGGGGGATGCCGTGCGCATCACCACCCCCGCAGAGCCGAAGTATCACGCCGACTTCGCGGCGGTACGCCAGTTCCGTGCGTCGGTGTGCGTCCTGGGACCGCTGGTCGCGCGGTGTCGCAAGGCCGTGGTGGCACTGCCCGGCGGCGACGCCATCGGCTCGCGTCCGCTCGACATGCACCAGTCGGGTCTGCGCCTGCTCGGCGCGCACAGCGAGATCGAGCACGGGTGTGTGGTCGCGACAGCGGAGAAGCTGCACGGCGCGACGATCCGGCTGGCCTTCCCGTCCGTGGGCGCGACCGAGAACATCCTGATGGCGGCGGTGCTGGCCGACGGCGAGACCGTGATCGACAACGCTGCCCGCGAGCCGGACATCGCCGATCTGTGCGCGATGCTGAACAAGATGGGTGCTCGCGTCGAGGGTGCCGGAACTCCGACGCTGACCATCATCGGTGTCCCCAGCCTGAAGCCCACCGAACACCGCGTCATCGGTGATCGCATCGTGGCCGCGACGTGGGGCATCGCCGCGGCGATGACCTGTGGCGATGTCACGGTGTCGGGGGTCAATCCCAAGCACCTCACCCTCGTGCTCAACAAGCTGAAGGCGGCCGGCAGCACCGTCACCCTCCGCCCCGACGGATTCCGCGTCGTGCAGGAGGAACGACCGGTGGCCGTCAACTTCGCCACGCTCCCGTTCCCCGGGTTCCCGACGGACCTGCAGCCCATGGCGATCGGCCTCGCCTCGGTGGCCAACGGCACGTCGATGATCACCGAAAACGTCTTCGAGGCCCGGTTCCGCTTCGTCGAGGAGATGATCCGGCTCGGTGCCGACGCGCGAACGGACGGCCACCACGCGGTGGTCCGCGGAGTGTCGCGGCTGTCGAGTGCACCGGTCTGGTCCTCGGACATCCGCGCGGGCGCCGGTCTGGTGCTCGCCGGCCTCGTGGCCGACGGCACCACCGAGGTGCACGACGTCTATCACATCGACCGCGGTTACCCGCGGTTCGTCGAGCAGCTGCAGGATCTCGGCGGAGACATCGAACGCGTGCAGTGACGCTCGCGCCGCTGCGCGTCAGTCACGGTGGCGTCGGAGTTCGTCGACCAGAACGGTGAGTGCCGTTCGGAGCTCCGTGTCGGTCAGTCGGCCGTAGCCGATCACCAACCCGCCCACGTCGGTGTGCGATCGAGTGGACAGCGCCACGGTCGGTACCTCGATTCCGCGGTGTGCTGCGCCGCGGGCGACCGCCTCCGCTCGTCCCGGCGACAGGACGAGTGTCGTGTGCATACCCGCGCCCAGGCCACGGAGTTCACCGAACGGCGACAGCGAATCCCGTACTGCTGCATCGTGATCGCGGTAGCGCCGCCGCGCCGCTCGCACCGTGCGATCCCACTCGCCATCGTCGAGCAGTGACGTCATCGCCGAGCACAGGGGTGTCGACGGGAAGTCGCCCGTGGCCAGGCGGTGGTCGAGCACCGGCCGGACGAGGTACGACGGCAGCACCATCCACCCGAGTCGCACGCCTGCGCCCAGGGTCTTGGCGATGGTGCCGAGGTAGACGACGCGATCCGGATCAAGGTGCGCCAAGGCGGGGGGCGGCGCAACGTCGTAGCGGTACTCGGAGTCGTAGTCGTCCTCGACGACGACGGTGTCGGTGCTCTGCGCATGGGCGATGAGCGCGGCACGACGTCCCACGTCGAGGGTTCCGCCGGTGGGGTACTGGTGAGACGGTGTCACGTACACGGCGCGTGTCGTCTCGGGCGTGGACACGAGCGTGTCGACCCTCATGCCGCCGGCATCCACGGGGACGTCGTACAGGTCCCAGCCCATCGCGATCGCCGCCGACGCCGCAGTCCGATATCCCGGATCCTCCATCGCCAGAACAGGTCTCGGGTCCGGACGGTCCGCGCGCATCGCCGCGAGTGCCAGAGTCAGCCCATGGGTGGCACCCGTCGTCACGACCACGCGATCGGGATCGACGCTCATTCCGCGCGCGCGGCCGAGCAGCGAACACACGCTGCGGCGAAGATGGACGGGCCCCGCCGGATCGGGGTAACCGGGGGGAGCGGGCTCCGCGCCGGCGATGCGCCACGCCCGCCGCCATGCCGCGGTCGCGGAGGGCGGTGTCCAGGGGATGCCCGGTCGAAGCGCGAGCGTGGGGAGAGCGCTGTCCGCCTCTGCGCGTGGACGCGCGTCGGATACGGCGGCGGCGGTCGGTGTGACGGACCGCAGGTCGGGGGAGACGAATGTCCCGGATCCGGCGCGGCCCTCGATCCATCCCTCTGCGGCGAGCTGGTCGAAGGCCTGATCGGCGACGCCGCGGGAGACCGACAGCTCTGCGGCCAGCGATCGGGTCGACGGGAGACGATCGCCGGCGACCAGAAGTCCGTCGACGATGGCGGTGCGTAGTGCGTCGGCGATCTGCAACGGGAGTGGACGCGTCGAGGATCGGTCCACGGAGAGTGGTAACGCGTGTGAGGCCATGACGTCGATGCCTTCCCGCTGGTCGAAGTGGTCCAGCCGAACAGTATCGAAGTGGACCGTGACAGCGGACCACTGTGATCCGCACACTGATTCGCATGACGATGCACGATGCCCATGGCCGGCGGCCCGACACCTCGTCGACGGCGACAGCTCTCTCCCCGACACCCCGAACGACGTTGCGACGCAACCGAGCGCGCGCCCAGGCGGATCGCGCTGCTCTGACGGACGTGCTCGACGCCGCACAGCTCTGTCACCTCGGAGTGGTGGTGCAGGGAAGTCCCCTCGTCGTCCCGACTGCGTTCGCCTACGACTTGGACGGTCCCGATGCCGAAGGGACGTTGTACCTCCACGGCTCGGTGGCCGCGACGACCCTGGGCGCTCCCGGTGACGTCTGCGTGAGCATCACGGTGCTGGACGGGCTGGTGCTGGCGCGCTCCGCGTTCCATCACTCGATGAACTACCGGAGTGCCGTGGTGCGGGGGACACCCCGTGTCGTGGACGACGAGGGCGAGCGCGCCGTCGCACTCGATCTCATCGTGAACCAGCTGGTCCCCGGCCGGACCGATGTGGTCAGGGCCAACACTCGCAAGGAGCTGGCCGCGACTCGCGTGGTGGCACTGCCGCTGTACGAGGCGTCGGTGAAGGCACGGTCGGGCGGACCGAGCGACGACGAGGGGGATATCGCCGCCGGGGGAGTGTGGGCCGGCGTCCTCCCGTTGACGACGCAGGTCGGCGAACCCGTCCCGGCGCCCGATCTGGACGAGATCGGCGCGGCATCCCCACCGATGTGAGCGGCGTCATAGTCGGTCTGTAGGTCCAGGGCGAGCGGGCGCGGGAGCCGACATACGGGTTGACCTGGGCTGACGCCGCGTGGACCGCGGAACACCTGCCGATTTGCATGGAGCGGTCCGCAGGCGTAACTTTCTTCGAGTCAGAGCGACACGGACACCGACCGAAGGCCTTACGGGGCTGGGCGAACGAGGTGGGACGGAGTCGCATGGCCGATCGGACAGAAAAGGCTCGTCTGCACGTCGTGTAGGCTGAGCGTACAGTCCAACTTCCTGATCCACGTGGTGCCTGGTGTTTGACTCGGGTGTTGCGGTGTGGTTAGGCTGGAACGGTTGCCCCGGATCCTCCTGCTTCGTGTGGGTGGTGGTGGTGTGTGCGTGTTCTTTGAGAACTCAACAGTGTGTCGATGAATGTCAGTGCCAATATTTTGTTTTGGTTTGCTGGTTCTTCTCCTTCTTCCCGTCGGGGAGGGACCGGTTCTTTTTTGTCAGCAATGGAGTTATTGCTGGCGTGAGTTTTATTGCTGGATTTGGCTCTCTAGTTTTCATTGACTTCCTGGTTTCTAGCCGGGGGTTGATAAGAGTCTTCAACGGAGAGTTTGATCCTGGCTCAGGACGAACGCTGGCGGCGTGCTTAACACATGCAAGTCGAACGGTAAGGCCCTTCGGGGTACACGAGTGGCGAACGGGTGAGTAA
>NZ_JABUEI010000020.1:0-22055 GCF_019836145.1 Rhodococcus sp. BP-241
GGTGGTAGGCGATCCGGTGCGGTCCCCACCGGTTGGTGAAGCGCAGCGCCACGATTCGTCGTTCGGTGCGTCTCGGTGTGCGCGCGGGGCTGCGGCGGGGCCGGCTGGACCGGTCGATCATCGCCGGTGCCCCACCGGTCCGGTATCGGTCGGCCCACTTCTTGGCGGTGGTCGGTGAGACCTGGAACCGTTCGGCGGCCCGCCGGATTGACCAGTGGTCGTCGACGATCGAACTCGCGAGCTT
This sequence comes from Rhodococcus sp. BP-241, assembly GCF_019836145.1. Classification (NCBI taxonomy): domain Bacteria; kingdom Bacillati; phylum Actinomycetota; class Actinomycetes; order Mycobacteriales; family Nocardiaceae; genus Rhodococcus; species Rhodococcus sp. BP-241. Next base: position 245 of record NZ_JABUEI010000020.1, read on the forward strand.
TCAATCGTCCCTTGAGGGTGAGGGAGGCGTTAGCGTGGGACACGAGGACCTCTCGGTTGTCGGTGCAGTTGTGGTAACTACTCCGATACCGGACGTCCTCACCTCACTGTTGTCGCCACGCCGTCCACAACGTCCCTGGCCATTACAGCTAGGCAACTTCCTCAGGTGTGGGGTGTTCGCTCAGGGTCAGCGCCTCGGACCAATTCTGTGGCAGCTCCCGGCCGCGGTCACCTTCGATGCCGCCAAGATGGAGAACCCCTTTCGCGATGCTGCCGCGGAACACTGGCTGCTGAGTGCGCCTACGGCATGAGTTCGATCGAAACAGGCGCGGGCCTGCCAGGCCCCTGCGGATGCAGGGGACCGGCACACGGCAGTTAGCTCGCGTTATGCGCGGCTGCTCGACACGCGCCGAAACCGCTCGGTACGGCACAATGCCCGCATGAGCATCACCGACCTGATCGAGTCTTTGGACCGATTTATCCGGCGCGCCGCAGGCTCCCCCGCCGTTGGCCTCGCGCTGCTCTTCGTAGCCTTCCTCGGCCTGATGTGGTTGGCCAACAACACGGGACTCATGGACTTCGGACCACAGGGTCCAACGTCTGCCGATCCCGTCGATGCCATCTGGACGCCGGCATCGTGACGGGGGCGCGGTTCAACTCCGCATACCTGGCCGTTGCCGCCATCCTCGCAGTGGCCGCAGGGGTAGCAGTCACCGTCGAACCCATTCTCGGTACGGCTGCCATGTTCGCGTTCGTGATGGTTCTGGCCATCTGGCACCGGCCGCGGCTCGGGTTAGGACTCTGGATCGCGTCGGTCTGTTTCGTTCCGTACTGGGTCGGCATCGACGTTGCGGGGTTCTTGCCCATTCCCACCCTGCTGGGGCTGGTCGTGGTTCTGGCGGTGGCGACGTCGTCGAAGTATGTGCCACACGTGGCTGACCTCGTAGTCGTGGCGCTCGTCGTAGTCGCTGGCGCGGGCGTATTCCTGGCGACGTCCAGCCTTCCGGTGTGGTTCACGATGATCTCGCACTGGGCGGCCGCTTACGCGATCGCACGATTGGTTGCGGTACCTGCTGGAATCAGGTGGGCTGAGAACGCGTTCGCGATCGCCTTCGCTCTCGTTGCCGTCGCTACGACTGCAGAGTGGATCCTGTCCTGGCACCCGTTCGAGTCCATCAACCTGACGAACCCGTCCTACGAGACATGGGGACCGTTGCTCGAACGGGGTGGATCGGTTCGCTCCGAATGGGCATTCGGTCACCCCATTGCTCTAGGTGGAGCACTGGCGATGTCCGTCCCGTTCATCTGGGCGGCATCTCGTTTCTCGGTAGCCACCCGAGTTATCGCGATGAGCTTCGTGGGGTTGGCTGTGGCGTCGACGCAGAGCCGCGGGTCCCTCATCGCAGTCGGCCTCACACTGTGCCTGCTGTTCGTATTCAGCCCGAGGGGTCGCCGCATTCCGAAACAAGTGCTCGCGCTCGTCGTTGCAGGCGGCCTGGTTGCAGGGGCAATCTACTACGGGCAACTCACCGACAGCGCTGGAACCGAGGCCTCCTTCAGTTCGCAGTACCGCGTCTCGATGTACCGGCTCGTCGACACCCTCTCGGTTATCGGTCGAGCATCCAGCTACAGCGTCCGCCAGGACGGAACCGTCTACTACGAACGGTTCAGTTCCATCGACAACGGGTTCCTGGCGTTGGGCCTCGGATTCGGCTACGTCGCGATGGCGGTCGCTATCGGTGGCATGACGGTGATGGTTCTGCGGGTTATTGCGCGTGAGGCGTCATTGGCCGAGATAGCTCTCGTCGGCAACCTTCCGGTCATCACGACCGTCGCAATGATCACCCAGTATCAGATCGTGGTCTGGTTCATGGTCGGCCTGGCGGTGGCGACAGCCGTTGCCAAGAAGCGGCTGTCGCCTTCCGGTCAGGTCGAGGGGAACAGTGCCCAGGTAGACGCGATGTCCGTCTGAAGGGTGTCGGTCGTTTCGTCGTACAGGCCGAAGTCGTTGTTGACGGTCGCCCACTGAATTACGCCTTTCACCGATGGCGTCCGGATCATAGTTTGCCGGATCGTCTCGTATGCATCGGCCATCTGTGCGCCGGTACGCGAAGGGCGGTACGCGCCGATCTCTCCGAAGATTACTGGACGATCAGACACCAGCTCGCACGCTGCCGTGTGCCACGGCTTGAGAGTGTTCGCCACGGCTGGGTAGACGTGGAAGTCGACATACGGCGCGTAGCGACGGATCCGTTGCCAATCAGAGAACTTTCCGATGATCGTCGAGTTTCCGTTCGAGACGTCGCTGATGGTGATCGGGAGGTTCGGCGCGGCGGCACGTACCGCTGCGCTGAATTGCGCGGCCCATGACGCGAGCATGGGCTCCGGGAAGAGCATGATCGCGTTGCCGATCTCGTTGAGCAATTCGAACGCTAGGACGTTCGACTTGGTTGCGAGCAATGCGGCCTGGCTGCTGAGGAACGCCGCGACGTAGTTCGCGTCTGCACCACCGAAGTGCGTGGCGTCGCCTGCGCAGTGGTACTAGTCCAGCCCCTGTGTGGCGCAGTAGTCAACCAACAGTCCCAGTTGCGCGAGGTAAGTTGCCTGGCTGATAACGCCGGATGCGACTGTCTCGACATCTCCCACCAGTCGAATGGTGTTTGCGCCCAGACTCTTCGCCCGGTCGACGCTTCGCTTCATCCACGCCCAGTCCCAAGATCCGTGTAGTCCGACCCACGCGTTCGGCCGGTTCAAGTCCGCGGCTTTGGGATCAATATTGCTTCCCTTGAGCGGCCGGTTCAACACCGGGGGCGCGGGGGTGTCGGACAGGATGCGCTGCGGCATCTGGACACCACGCTTCGCTAGGTAGACGCGATACACGTTGCCTTTCACCTCGACGGTGACTTGCTGAGTGGTGTCGAGGGTGAGACCTGCTGCGCTGAGAAAGCCGATCTGGGTTTCGGTGCCGGCCACGGTTGATACCAACTGAAGGTAGTCACTGCCGCCCGATACCCGTCGGATGACGCACTTTATGTGGTTGTTCGTTGCGGTGTGCCGGGCATAGATCGCGGCCGATTCACTGGTCGGACCGAGTTTCACGGCAAGGGTCACGGCGTAGTCGGCGACCACGACAGCAGGAAGTATGGCGAACGCGTTCACGCCAGAGGTCTTCGCGGTACGCGCGCTTCTGGCGATTGAGCCCACCGGTTGTGTCCATACGAAACCGGACGTCGATGTTCCGAGGCTCGATGCGTCTGCCCGGCCGAACGCTTCGTAGCTGTAGACGCCGTCGATGAGGTTGTCGGCATCGAACCAAACGTCGAGGTCCGCCACTGCGGCAGGGTTGAATCCAGAGGATGTTTTCGCGTCGGTGTACGCCTGAGCGCGCGCCTGCGCGAGGTTGGCCTTGGCGGTTGCTTCGGCAGCAGTGATCTTCCCAGCGAGCGCAGTTGCCACCGCAGCAGCGGCGGCCTTACTTCCGACGTCGGCCACGACCGACTGCGGGGCATTTGGCGCGTCGAACACCATTTGGCTCGGCGCCGATGCTGCCGGTGATCCCGCAACTGCTTGAGCCTCGGACGGGGTCGCGATGAGACCGGGACTTGCGGGACTTGGTCGTGAAGGACGTCGCCGTACCGTCGCCGGCGAAGGTGGTCACGCCTGCGTTGTTCGTCTTCTTGCAAGCGGTCCTGTTGTGCAGCTGATTGTTCCCGATAGACATCTGACCGACCGCCGAGGGAATAGTCGCCTTACTGGAACCGCCGGTACCGAGGCCTCTTTCAGCTCACAATATCGAGTCTGGATGTACCGGCTTGTAGACACCCTTACAGTCTTCGGTCGAGCTACGAGTTGCAACCTGCGACGGGACGGCACGGTTTATTACGACCGGTTCAGCTCCCTCGACAACGGCTTCTTGGCGCTCGGCCTCGGGTTTGGCCTTGTGGCAATGGTGATCACGATTAGCGGAATGGATGTGATGATTTTGCGTGTAATCACCCGCGAGGCGTCACTGGCTGAGATAGCTCTCGTCGGCAATCTTCCTGTGTTTACTACAGTGGCGTGATCACCCGGTATCAGATAGTCGTCTGGTTTTTGGTCGGGCTCGCGGTGGCGGCCCCCGTGAGCAGGCGGCGGTTGGTAACGGAGATCGCTAAATACGACGACAGCGATCGCCGAATACGGCTTCCGTCTGAAGTACACCTGGCTCGTTGAGGCATCCAACATCCATGTGTTTGGTCGCGCCTGGGTGACGCTTGTCGTCGAGGCTGGCATCGACCACGTGTCCAAATGGCGGTTGCGACCTACTCGAACGCCTGGTGCTTGCTGGCTTCCCAGGGCAGTCGGCTGGACGCCGGATGTTCATACCTGCAGTGCACCCCTCTCGGCAAGCGAGAAGTCGCTTCGTTGCGGCATGATGCTGTGCATGGAACTCCCGTGGGTCGACGATATTCAAACTGCTACTCTCAGCGCACTCGAGACGGTGATCCCGCGGGGGAGCCGAGCGGCACTAATTGATTTTCCGTCCCATCAGAACGCTGGCGATACACTGATCTACCTCGGCGAGATGGAGTACTTCGCGCAGATGGGCGTGTCTATCGATTATGTCTGCGACTTCACCCGATATCGGGCCGATCTAGTCCGAAAATTCGTTCCTGAGGGCCCAATACTGCTTCATGGCGGTGGTAACTTCGGCGATGCCTGGGATCATTTCGAGATCCTGCGCCATCGGGTTATCTCTGATTTTCCAGATCGACAGATAGTCTTCTTGCCTCAAAGCATTTGGTATAACTCTCCTGCAAAACTTGAGCAATCGAAAAGAATTCTTGGATCTCACAAGAATCTCACCATTCTTGCTCGGGAACAGCGATCCCTCGCTTTCGCACACGATGAGTTCGGCGATTCGAATCGGGTTGTCCACTGCCCGGATACGGCTTTCGGTATCGGGCTGCAGCCAAAACCGTCGCCTGACTTTCGATTTGAGATCGTGCAGTTATTGCGCCAAGATCGTGAACGGGTCGAGCGTCCGGCGCTCAATATGACGCAGCCCTCTGTGACCCTCGATTGGGGACTGAGCGGCCGCGATTCGGCCGCCTGGAGGGTCGCGAGACTGCCTGGACGAATTTCAAGTACGGTTCCGAGGATAGCAGCCGGTATTGATCCCGCACTCAAGTTGGGCTATCGAGTGCAAGCCGCGTTGAACTTCCGTGCCGCGTTGAAGACGTTGTCACTCGGCCGCGTCGTATTGACAGACCGACTCCATGCCGCTGTGCTGGGTGCGCTGATGGGCAGTCCAGTTGTTGCTTTGGACAATAATTACGGCAAGATTCATGACGTTTACACGGACTACCTGAAGAGTTGCCGAGGTGTCCACTACGTTACGACTACCGAGCAGGCGCAAGAGCAGGTCGAAGAGCTTCTGGGATGAGACCGGCGGAGCGGTGTCGTCGCAGGACGGAAGCCCTTTTTTCGGTCCATTGTGGATTACTTTTGGTAGCATCCTGAATGGTATATATTCCATAATTCTGTGTCATTGTTCATATTAATTTGGGTCACAAGGCTGTAGTGATCGGAACCAGCAAAAGTTGTGGAATGCTGGGTTTACGAACGCCGAATCCTCGTTACACCCACTCGTTCGCCCGCGGTGAGATAGGCCGACTCCGTCTCGGTTTTCTTTGTGCTCCACCAGTTCTCGTTGGTGCGGTACCAGTCGATGGTGGCGGTGAGGCCGGCGCGGAAGTCGGTGTAGGTGGGTGTCCAGCCGAGTTCGGTGCGCAGGCGGGTGCTGTCGATGGCGTAGCGCAGGTCGTGGCCGGGGCGGTCGGTGACGTGGTCGTAGTCGTTGGTGTCGTGGCCGCAGAGTTCGAGGATGGTTTCGACGACGGTGCGGTTGTCGGTTTCGCCGTCGGCGCCGATGAGGTAGGTCTGCCCGAGGGTGCCCTTGTCGATGATGGTCCAGACGGCGGTGTTGTGGTCGTCGACGTGGATCCAGTCGCGGACGTTGAGGCCGGCGCCGTAGAGCTTGGGGCGGGCGCCTGTGAGGACGTTCGTGATCTGGCGGGGGATGAACTTCTCGACGTGTTGGTAGGGCCCGTAGTTGTTGGAGCAGTTGGAGAGAGTGGCGCGGACGCCGAAGGAGCGGGTCCAGGCGCGCACGAGCAGGTCGCTGGAGGCTTTGGTGGAGGAGTAGGGCGAGGACGGGTTGTAGGGGGTGGTCTCGGTGAACCGCGCGGGGTCGTCCAGTTCGAGATCGCCGTAGACCTCGTCGGTGCTGATGTGGTGGTAGCGCACGTCGTGGGTGCGCACTGCCTGGAGCAGGGTGGTGGTGCCGATGATGTTGGTGTGGACGAACGGCCAGGGGTCGCCGAGGGAGTTGTCGTTGTGTGATTCGGCGGCGAAGTGGACGACGAGGTCGGTCTCGGCGACGAGGCGGTCGACGAGGGCGGCGTCGGTGATGTCGCCGTGGACGAAGGTGATGTGGTCGGCGACGGGGTCGAGGGAGGCTCGGTTGCCGGCGTAGGTGAGGGCGTCGAGGACGGTGATGTGCACGTCGGGGCGGGTGCGGGTGGTCAGGTGCACGAAGTTCGCGCCGATGAATCCGGCGCCGCCGGTCACGAGCATTCTCATGCGGCGAGACTACGTTCATCGCTTTCGAGATTCGACTCGAGAGGTATCTGTGACCGGAATCGCTCGAGGCGCGCGATGCGCTCGGTTCTGGGAGACTGCTTCCTCATGCGGGGAATCATTCTGGCCGGCGGGACCGGCTCACGGCTACATCCGATCACCGTCGGGGTGAGCAAACAACTAGTACCTGTCTACGACAAGCCGATGATCTACTACCCACTGACAACATTGATGTTGGCGGGCATACGCGACATCCTCATCATCACGACGCCACACGATGTGAATCAGTTCCAACGATTGCTCGGAGACGGCTCGCATTTCGGTATTTCCATCACGTACACGGTTCAACACGAACCTAATGGCTTGGCTCAAGCCTTCGTTCTGGGCGCCGAGCACGTCGGGGCCGAGCAGGTTGCGCTCGTCCTGGGTGACAACATCTTTTACGGACCCGGCCTGGGCTCGCAGTTGGCCAGGTTTGAGAATCTCGGTGGCGGTGCGGTCTTCGCGTACGAGGTGTCGGACCCGTCGGCGTACGGCGTGATCGAGTTCGACCGCGGGGGGAAAGCGATCTCGTTGGAGGAGAAGCCCGCCGAGCCGCGGTCGAACTTCGCGGTTCCGGGTCTGTATTTCTATGACAACGACGTCGTCTCCATCGCCCGCGACCTCGCACCGTCTGCGCGCGGTGAGTACGAGATCACGGACATCAACCGGCACTACCTCGACGCCGGCACCCTCCAGGTGGAGGTGCTCCCGCGCGGGACGGCGTGGCTCGACACCGGCACGTTCGATTCCTTGTTGGACGCTGCGAACTTCGTGCGCACCATCGAACAGCGCCAGGGCCTCAAGGTGGGGGCGCCCGAAGAAGTGGCGTGGCGTCGAGGTTGGATCACTGACGACGAGTTGGCCGAGAGGGCGACCCCGCTGGTGAAGTCGGGGTACGGCACGTACCTCCTCCAACTCATCGACAAGAAGGTTGGGTTGTATGAGTTTTCGTGAGCTGTCCATAGCCGGGGCGTACGAGTTCACGCCCCGTCAGTTCGGGGACGACCGCGGCGTGTTCTTCGAGTGGTTCAAGTCCTCGGAATTCACCGCGGCGACCGGCCGGCCCCTGGAACTGCTGCAGGCGAACTGCTCGGTGTCCGCCGCGGGCGTGCTCCGCGGTATCCACGTGACCCTGAACCCGCCCGGGCAGGCCAAATACGTCACGTGCGTGCGCGGAGCGTTCCTCGACGTGATCGTCGACCTACGAGTGGACTCGCCGACCTACGGAACATGGGACAGCGTCCTGATCGACGACGTCGACCGCCGCGCGGTATACCTCTCGGAGGGGTTGGGGCACGCGATCCTGTCGCTCAAGGACCAGTCCACGGTGATGTACCTGTGCTCGCTCGAATACACGCCCGAGTTGGACCGCGACATCAACCCGCTGGACCCCGACCTGGCGATCGACTGGCCCACCCACGGCCGCGACGGCTCACCGCTGACCTACCAGCTCTCGGACAAGGACGCCGCAGCACCAGCCTTCGCCGACTGGGCTGTTCAGGTGGCCGACCGCCCGAAGACTGCGTTACCGCGCAGGAACTATCTATCTACGCAGACCGAGACCTTGGAGGACCAAGATTTTGGTCGCTCAGTTGACTAAAAAGGGTTCGGGAGCAGCCAAAGGAGTTCTCGCCAGCGTTCTATCCGGAGTAGTTGTGATGGCTTCCGGGTTAGTGCTAATTCCCTTCAACATTGCAGCGGTAGGCGCTGACAAGTACGGCCTTTGGTTAACCATATCGGTGACCGCGACTCTCTTCTACTATTCGGATCTTGGTATTGGTACCGCTCTCGTGCATTACGGTAGCCTATTCCGTTCGAAAAGTTCCGGGCTAAGTCCTACGCAACTTCTATCAACCGCAGTTGCGTTTACCGTTTCTGTATCCCTGCTAGTTTGTGGACTTTACGCAACAATTGTGCGTGAACTCATGTGGGCTAAATTTAGTGCGTCCGGATTGGAGGGCGCCGAGTGTTGGGCGTTACTGGCCGCTGGGACACTGATTGTCGCTGTACTGGCGTTAAAACCGTTCGAAAGTACTCTGATGGGTGCAGGGTATTACGTTCTCGAACGCCGCAATCAGTTGCTTGGCGCCGGTTTTCGAGTGGTTCTTACATTGATCGCGTGCTTTCACTTCAAAAGCATCGTGGCTATTGCCTTCGCCGAGGCCTTTGCGCTCATGCTGCCTCCGATTGTTTCGACGTATGCAGTACTGCGTCGCCGACTAGGTGTTGTGAAGTTTTCGGAATCAAGCACCGCCACGATGCGCAGCCTTCTCGGTTACAGTACGAGATCTTTCTCGGTTGCACTTACGGGAACGTTGATACTCCAGTCTGGCACTTTGATCGTCGCCGGCCTTGGTAATCCGGCTGCGGTTACCTACTACTCGTCGGCATTTAGGGTCTATAGCAGTGTGCGGCAGTTGATATTTTGGTCCACTGATCCCTTCCGGCCTGTTTTGAGTCAGCTGTGGCAGAAGGATCGAGAAAGCGCGATAAAGACGCTATTCGGTCTGTTTTTCTTGGCTTCCGCCAGTGCGCTCACAGGGTCAACCGTCTTGATTCTTGCTGCTACCGAAATTTCCAGGCTGTGGCTTGGGAACGCAGCAGTAGCTTACGGCGTACCGATCACGATCATAGTGTTGCTCATGGGCCTATCTGTGAATATGTTCCACGTCCCGTTCATTCCGGCAATGGATGCAGCTGGAACGCCGGGGGCCTACTTCTTGTTGCAGCTCTGTTGGCTAGCTGCGTACGTACCAGCCGGAATAGTGTTGGGCCATCATTTCGGGATTGTAGGTGTAGCGACGGCAATGTCGGTCAGCATCGTTTTACTGGAGCCACTGTACATTCGTAAAGCAATCAAAGTCCTGCAGCTAACATGGCGTGGCTGGCTCGCAGGCGCTCTTCGTCCGGTGGCGTTTCTCCTGGTGCCGCCACTGTGTATGACTGCGGGTGTTTACTTCTTGGTCAACGTTTCGGACACACGCACTCCGTACGGATTCGTGTACTCGGTCCTGTTCTTAGCCTTGGTTTGCATCAACTCGGTCATAACTCGGCGAAGATTGCCAATCGAAACGCTCCGATTCGCCATGAAGCAGAAGCTCTAGTCATATCTGTTCTACTGATAGAGAGGGCCGGCCCTGAAATGAGTTCCAAGATTCAAGTAGCCTTTCCTGCGGAACGCAACGCAGAGCAGTGGTCTAGACGGTACGTCAACGGTGAGGTTCCTGACTGCTGGCCTTACGGACTCAACCGCATAAATCAGATTTACCCGGACGTAGAAGCGGTTAGCGTAGGACCACTTAAACTTAGAAATAAGCTATCATCATCCGTATCCTCAAAAATGAACCTTCGAACAGGCGCCGACGCGGCAATAGCATGGGATGAGGGTACTGCTGCACGGCTCCATGCATCCGCGCCGAAAGACCTTCGGTTGTTCGCTGGGATAATATGGACGCCCGATGATATTGCGCGCCGGAATAACCGTATTCGGACTATCGCTCTTAAGCGAGTTCTCCGTGACTTCAATGGTCTCTGGTGCCTGTCGCAAGCACAAGTTCCCTTAATTGAATCGTGGATGGCATCTGATGTCCTGCCAGTCCGATATATCAACTTCGGAATCGACAAAGATTTTTTTACGTATTCGCCATATGATGATACTGACATAATTCTTTCTTTGGGAAATGACATCGACAGGGACTATGTAACACTATTCCGAGCATTTGATTCGGTGGTACGATCTCGTCCTACAGCGCGGTTGATAGTTCAAGGACACACACCAGACATGGAATTTAACGACAGGCGCATCGAATTTCTGCCAAAGATGTCGCATCTCGAAGTAAGGGAGTTGTACAGTCGCGCCGCGGTAGTGGCAGTCGCCACTCGCGATAACTGCCACGGGTCCGGTATGACCGTTTGTTTGGAAGCGATGGCATCCGGACGCCCAGTAGTTGTTACCGATACACTTGGAATGACCGACTACGTTACTAATGGTGTCGATGGAAAGCTCGTTCCGGTGGGCGACCACATAGGAATGGCTGGAGCGATACTTGACTTCCTTAGTCAGCCGGACAAGTCCCGTGAGGCTGGACAACAAGGGCGTAGGCGAGTTGAATTAGTAAACAATACAGAACGTATGGCTAGTGCACTTGCATCGTTCATCTCAGACTGAGCTAAACGTGGAGGATCTCAAGATGCACAGCCGAACACAGCGACTCCTTATCTGGAACCCACTGCCGGTCGCACTCAAACATTATGTCGAGGCTCTTTCGGCTCATCTGCAGAAAAATAATATTGCGCCGGAGATTAGATCGAGGTCAGTAGAGCAGCAGTCCGGTACGGCGAAAATCTGGGTAGCGCTCCGGATTTTGACTTCTCGTATTGTGCCGTCAAGGTCGCCAGTTCTCGTGGTATGGCCGGCTTTTGGGTTTCTAGAAGCCGCAACATGGTCTGTCCAAGCTCTTTTCTCGAAGGTCTATATCATCATTCACGATGTTAATCCACTGATACGAGCGCAAGGGCACGGTTCGGCTGCGCTCTTGCTATTTCGACTCGCATGTCTGATGCCGCGGATTCATATTATCTGTCACACGTCAGAAGCTGCGGAAGAACTTCGCTCGACCTCGCGGGTTATTGCCATGGTAGTACGTCACCCGATGATGATGCCTCAGTATCCAGATGATCACGTTCAAAGCAATCGCCAGACCATGGTGTCTGTTCTGGGTCAGTACAAACCGACCAGATCGATTTCCGCTCTGACAGAAATTAGTGACGAAGTGGGCGCTTGTGACATCAATTTGATGATCGCGGGGAGGGGATGGCCGGAGGTGCGCGGGTGGACTGTTGATGATTCGTTCATCAGCGAATTGGAGTTCGGTCAGTTTCTCAAGGCCTCGGCCTGCATCGTCATCCCCTATGATCGGTTCTACCAGAGCGGTATCGCGGTCCGCGCCTTGGAACAGTGCACAGCTGTTGTTGCACCGAGGCACCCCCATATCGAGCAATTATTCGGTACGGATTGGCCAGGATTCAGTGATTCCGGATGGGCTCAAGCCTTGAGTTGTGTTATCGAGCTAGACAAAGTTTCGATATATATTCGAGCAAAATCCGCATATGAGTCAGTTGACCAGTCGTGGAAACATTTCTGCACTGAATTATGAAACGGTTGTCGATTCGCTCGTTAGTCGAACCATCCGGTAGCCGGCAAGCGACCCCCGAACAACGCTCGCTGCCTTAGATATCTTCTCGTGATGTTCGCGCCTCAATGGGCGGAGCAAAAATTTCGCATTTTCGAGAAAGAATGATGCCGAATAAATCGATGTTCGGTTTGCTGTATTGCATACCAAAATTCGATTTCGCGCCGCGTAGTAATAGTACAAAGAACTTTGGCCCTCGTTGCCGCTGCTCGCTCCAACCTTGTGCCACATTCTGGCAGCAGGGTCGATCATTAACGCGATGCCGGATTGATTGGCTCGTATAGACAGATCAACATCCTCCCAATACATGAACAAGTCGTCACGAAACCCTTGTAGCAACTTCCATGTTTGGTAGCGAAAAGCTGGGGCAGCGCCGCACATGAACCCGACATTATATGGTTCAAGTGTCTGCAGGTCTGGGGCAGAGTCGTACGGCTGATGCTCTACTCTTCCCTTACGGATGTCTACCGAGCCCCCGGCAAACCAGACATGTCCTCTGTCGCCGAACGTGATTAAGGGGCTGACGACGGAATTGGGATACCGGGTCAATGTTTGTTCGATTTTGTTCAGACAGTCCGATTCAGCTATCGTGTCTGGGTTAATGATCCAGACGAGGTCATCCATCGATGGGTCAAGATGTTCAATTGCAGCGTTGACTGCGGCGCCGAATCCAGAATTCGAGACACTCGGCACGACTACGATCGAGGTATCGTTGCATTCAAGCTGCTTCAATTTTGACAACTCAGCCGTGTCAACTGAATTGTCTACTATGCAAATCGTGTCAATCTTCGACTCTTGTAGCGATTGTAAGAGGTCTGCAACCATCTCGCTTGTATAGTAGTTGACGATCACTGCAAGTCGTTTCATATTTACCTGTCCGAGTGAGGGGTTCAGCGAGTCGCATCACTGAATATCGACTCGTTTGTTCGTTCTGACAACAGCGTGTAGAGCATCGCTATATTTCTGACAAACTGATTCCCATGTGTACGATTCGGCAGCGCGTGCAATTGAAGTTGAACTGGAACGTTCCTGTGTAACTGGATCGTTCATCATCTCCGAAACGCGACCTAGTATTGACGTAGACGATGCCTGAGCGAATACTCCGCCAACGCCCAGTACTTCTCGATTAAAGACCGTGTCCCTTGCGACGGTCGGCGCTCCGAGTGCCATAGCTTGCACCAAGGCCGGATTAGTTCCACCCACGCTGTGGCCGTGGAAGTAGACACCACAGTTCTCCCACAGCGAGAAGAGCATCTCGTCGTCGCTGACGTGACCGAACCACCGCACACGTGGGTTGCGGTTCGTCAGTGCAGTGAGGCGGTCCTCGAGTTCGCCGCCGTATCCGGATGACCCGACCACGACTACGTCCCAGCGCTCGCTGAGCTCTTCTGCCGCCTCCAAGAACTCGGCAACGGTGTTCTCAGGGACGAAGCGCGCGACCATGAGGATGTATCCGCGTCGCTGGAGGCCGTCGACCACTGGCCGGTCGCGGCCGAACGATCCGCCGTAAGGGATGAATTCACCCTCGCGGTTGAACTCCTCGTTCCACCGCGCACCCAATGCTTTGGAGTCGAAGACCAGGTTGTCCGCGTGCCGGGCTGTTGCGGTTGCACCGGCCCGGAACAACTTCTTCGCGGCGTTGCCCCACTTGGCGCGTTCCCACTCGATGCCGTCGACGTTGACCAGCGTCGGTATGCCGCGCGCGCGAAGGAGCGGCAGCCAGAAACCGTTCGCCACGTTCATGACCAGAGCGACGTCGGGCTTGGTGTACGCACAGTGAGCCGTCGAGGACAGTCCGTAGGACAGGGTGCTGAGCGACTTCGACTCGACACCGAGGGTGTCGATCGACTTGACCCTCGGGTCACCCTCGCTCTTGCCGGCGTCGGCGGTCCGGCCTCGGCCGTAGACGGTCACGTCCCAGCCCTGGTCCGCCAAGTACGGGGCGAGCCTACGGACGAGGGTTTCGAAACCGCCGTAGTAGCTCGGATAGCCTCTCGTACCGATGATGTTGACCGATAAATTGGTCATGGAGCCCCTAGCAGCGTAGTTCGAGACTTGCGGACCTCGGACGCGGTCGGAGTGCGCGGGTCCTTTACGTTGTCCAGTCGGAAAATAATACAACAGCTACCGCTGGACGTCCTGCCGAGAAGTGTCACGCTGGTGTGTCCGATATCGCATTTTGGACAGAGTTGTCATCCATTCGAATGAATAGCCGGTGTTTATCAGGACTTGTCGGTAACGAGGTCGGAGATCTATCCCTTAACGGGCACGAGGGGCCGGTTCCGGTCTCTCCGTTCAGAACTGAACACAGAATTTTTTTAGGGCGGGCCGTGCGCCCATGTTGGGCAACAGAGTTCGTGCGCCCGCGTCATGGCTTATCACCGACGCCGCTGTTCTGCTTGATGACGCAGGGGGACTGCCCGGTAGTTCCCCACGAAATCGGGGGACATCATGATCACGAAGCGCATTGTCGGCGCCACGCTCGCAGCGGTATCCATAGCAGTCGTAGGAGCGGGATCTGCGAGTGCAGCAACCACTTCCGACCCGGTGCGAGACTTCGTCGAATCGCTCGAGACCGCGGTCGACGAGTGCTCGTCGGCGATGGTGGGGACCGCGTTGAGCGGTGCCAGTGTCGGCGGCATGCTCGGTGCTGGGGGAGGCCCCATCGGAGTGGCGGTGGGAGCCGGAATCGGTGGTCTGATCGGTGAGATCGCCGGCGGTGAGACGTCATGCGATGACCGGGTCGTCTCCGGCACCGCGGTCGCGGATCCGGACGAGGTGTCACGCGGACACAAGGGCAAGGGCCGCAAGTGAGGACGTCGCGTGTCGACGCACGCATCTGGGCGGCTCTGTCTCTCCTTCTTCTCTGCACCACGCTGACACTCATGGTCGGCGGCGGCTCACCGGTCGCGATCTGGGGATTCGTCGCGTCGACCGCTGTGGCGGCCGTCCGTGCCATGAAACCCTGATGACGGCCGTGACTTGCGTACGCTCGTGACATGAGTTCTCGGCAGGTGGACGAGGGCACGTACCAGGCAATGTTCGACGCCAGCACCGTTCCCATGGCGCTGGCGGACGAGCAAGGATTGCTGGTGCTGGCCAACGATGCCTACTGCCGTCTGGTCGGTCGCTCGTGGAACGACATCGCCGGACAGTCGTCACGCGGGTTCACCCACCCCGACGACATCGCCCAGCACCGCGGCATGGAACAGCTCGCTGCCGACGCCGACCGCCGCGGCGAGGTTCTGCGCGTCGAGAAGCGCTACGTGCGTCCCGACGGAGAGATCCGGTGGGGGTGGGTCTCTGCCACCAGCGTCGTCAACGCTCGCGGGACCGTCTGGACGATGGCGGTGATCCACGACGTCACCGACCGCCGCACCAAGGAGGACGCTCTCGCGCAGGCTGTGATGACCGACGGTCTCACCGGCCTGTTGAACCGCCGCGGGTGGCGTGAGCGCGTGCAGTCGTTGGCAGGTGTCGGAACGTTGGTTCTCGCGATGCTCGACTTCGATCTGTTCAAGTCCTACAACGACGCTCACGGTCATGCGGCCGGGGACGCCCTGCTCGTCGGTTTCGCCGATGCCGCGACACGCATGCTCGGTC
This sequence comes from Rhodococcus sp. BP-241, assembly GCF_019836145.1. Lineage (NCBI taxonomy): Bacteria > Bacillati > Actinomycetota > Actinomycetes > Mycobacteriales > Nocardiaceae > Rhodococcus > Rhodococcus sp. BP-241. Next base: position 15,702 of record NZ_JABUEI010000020.1, read on the forward strand.
CCGACGTCGTGCTGGCTCGCTGGGGCGGCGAGGAGTTCGCGATGGCGATCCCCAGCGGCAGCCCGGAGACTGTCTCGGCAATTCTGACCCGGCTGATCGCTGTCATGCCGGCGGAGCAGACGTTCTCCGCCGGCTGGGCGGTGCTGGGCGTCGACGAGGACATCCACGACTGCCTCGACCGCGCCGACCACCTTCTCTACAGCGCGAAACGGGACGGCGGACGGGGTCGGACATACGGGGACAGGTCCGTCGGTTCGCCCGTCGACGCCACGTGGTGATGACGCGCTATGTCCGGTTCTTGCGATCTACCGGTCGATCCATCACCATTCCACAGTGTCCGAAGCCTCCGCTGACCCCCGCATCACCGTCGTCGTACCCACGTACAACGAGCGCGAGAACCTTCCCAAGCTGGTCGGAATGCTCACCGACCTGCAGATGAAGAACCTCGGCGTCCTCGTGGTCGACGACGGATCGCCGGACGGGACGGGCGACGTCGCGGACGGGCTCACCACCTCCGCCGCCATCCCGGTGAGTGTTCTGCATCGCACCACCAAGGACGGGCTGGGCCGCGCCTACGTCGCCGGCATCCTCCGCGCGCTGGAGGAGGGGGCGGACATCGTCGTGCAGATGGACGCCGATCTGTCCCACCCGTGTGAGGCCATCCCGCGCATGGTCGAGAAGCTGACCACCACGGACGCGGCCGTCGTGCTCGGATCCCGTTACGTCCCCGGCGGCGCCGTCGCCGAGGACTGGCCGTGGCACCGCAAGGCGCTGTCGAAGTGGGCCAACCTGTACGTCAACGCGATCCTGCGGTTGAAGGTCAAGGACGCGACGGCCGGCTTCAAGGCCTGGCACGCATCGACGCTCCGCACCATCGACGTCGCATCTGTCGGCAGTAACGGCTACGCCTTCCAAGTGGAGATGAACTACCGCGTCATCAGGCACGGACTCCGCATCGCCGAGGTGCCCATCCGCTTCGAGGAGCGCGTCGACGGCACCTCCAAGATGAGTCTTGCGGTGCAGCTCGAGTCCGCAGCTGTCCCCTGGAAGCTGCTGCGCAGCGACATCGGAAAGTAGGAGGCGCATTCCGCGTTCGGTGCACCTCGCGTGGGACACTGGGTGTCGAGGCGCACCGGGCGTCCGGAGGAGGTTCGCTCGTGGATTCCATGCCCGACGACCCCGACCGCGACGACGGGCGTCGTGGTTCCTCGCGTGACAGCGCGTCGTCGTTCACCGGAATCCGCCACGTCACCGAGACGTCGGTGCGGCTGACGGGTGTCGACGGCGCCGCAGTCGCGCTTCTCGGCACCTCGCACGACGTGCGCGAACTCGTCTTCGCCACCGACGCCCTCTCGCAGCAGCTCGACGAACTGCAGTTCACCGTAGGCGAAGGCCCGTGCATCGACGCGCATCGCTCCGCAGAGCCTGTGCGGGTGGGCGACATCCGCTCGCCCGATTCCGCGGCCCGCTGGCCCATCTTCGGACAGGGCGCGGCCACGCTGGGCGCTCGCGGGATGTACGCCTACCCGCTGCTGGGTGGCGCGTCGTCGTTCGGCGTCCTGGAGCTCTACCGCTCGACTCCTGTTGACCTGACCGACGTCGAGCACGACGCGGCCCGGATGTGCGCCGTCGCGATCGCGCGTACGGTGCTTGGGCACTACGTGAACCCGGACGACACCGACGACGCGGCGGCCACCCCGGAGGATGCTCTGGCATCGGAGGACGTCGCCGCCATCGAGGGCGCCGGCCCGTACAGCCGCGCCGACGTCTACGTGGCGGCGGGCATGATCGCGGTGCAACTGGCCGTGACCACCGATGTGGCGATGGACCGTCTGCGCGCGCACGCCTTCGCACGGGGGCGCAGCGTCACCGAGGTCGCTGCCGACGTCGTGGCCCGTCGGATCAGCATGAGAGACGAACGAGACAACGGAGGTCCCCGGTGAACACGACGCCCACTCGGCTCGCCCTCGCCGACATCACCGCCACGCTGATCACTCGCTTCGACCTGCCCGCCCTCCTCGAGCGCATCGCGGGCACCGCACTCACCGGGTTCGACGCACACATCGCCGTCATCTCCCTGCTGGACGGCGATACCCTGCATACCGTGGCCACCGCCAGTGTCGGCAGTGCGGCCGCCGACGAGCGGCTCTTCACGTCCGGTCCCGTCCGCACCAGTGCCCGGGAAACGGCCGTGGCCATGATCGGCGCCGCCTCAGAGGCGGGAAGCAGCCGGTGGGAGCAGTACCGCGCACTTGCCGAGGAGAGCGGCGTCGGCGCCGTACGGGCGTATCCGGTCGTCGCACTGGGCGTCGGACTCGGCGCCCTGGCCGTCTACACCGCCGAACCGTGGGGGACCCAGCGTCCGGACGAGCTGGGGCAGATGCTCGCCGACCTGACGGCGTTGGCCCTCACCACCGGAGCGTCGGAGATCCGACGCGTCGACGCGTCGGCCGCCGTGCAGGCAGTACTCAGCGGCGCGGCCACCATCTCGGGTGCGACCGGTGTGTTGGCCGAATTCTTCGACGACTCCACGTCGGCGGCACGCACTCGGCTGTCACGCCTGGCGCGGGCGCACGGCACCACGGACAGCGAGCACGCCGCCGCGATCATCGCCGCGCAGAACGTCGCGCCGGCGGACATCGGATCGTCGGAGCTGATCTACCTGCCGACGAGTCCGGTGCCGCCCCGGCGCTTCGACTCCTGACCTACTTCTTGGTGATGGCGGCGCTGACGGCGTCGGGTCCGTCGTAGCTGTCGTCGGGCATGGACGACAGTGCGTCGACCACGTCGTCGTCCGCGCCGTTGCTCTTCGCGAGATCGGCCAGGTCTTTCGGCGACGCCGGGTAGTCGGCGCCGGCAAGGTGCTTCTGCAATTCGATCGGATTGACGGCCATGGGACGGTCCTCTCGTCGGTCGGGTGATGGCTCGCGTGCGAGCTACCCGAGGAGGAGGACGGCAAACCGTGCGGGCGTCAGTCCGTGTAGACCACCACGGTGTTGCGGCCCGCCGCCTTCGCTCGATACATGGCGATGTCCGCGAGGTGCATGCCGTGGTTGATGGTCGACGCGATCGGGGCCGCCGTCATTCGCGTGGTGTCGAGACACGAGACCCCGATGCTCACCGTCACCGGGATGAGGTCGGACGTGTCGGACAGCGCGAGCCGGATCGACTCGGCGAGAGCGTGCAGTCCCGTCGACTGCGCGTCGAGCACCACCAGGAACTCCTCGCCGCCGCGTCGCGCGACCACTGCCCGGTCACCCAGATGATCGCGCAGGCGCTGGGCGGCGAGCGCGAGCACCCCGTCGCCCGCGATGTGCCCGTGATGATCGTTGACCCACTTGAAGTGATCGAGGTCGACGAGCAGGAATCCCACCTGTGACCGTCCGCGGAGCTGCCGCTTCGCCTGCACCTCCAGGCCGCGCAGGTTGAGCAGTCCCGTCAGCGGATCGGTCCGGGCGCTGTCGATCTGACGCTCGAGGTGCCGGTGCAAGGACATCGAGGTGGTGCTGACGATGGACATGGTCGCGTTGACCGCCAGCCAGATGCTCGTCGCCGCGGCGATGGTGGCCATGGCGCCGATCGGTTGCTCGCGCAGGACCAGCGCTGTCATCCAGCCGATCACGACGGTGGTCAGCACCAGGTGCACCACCACGGTGGCGCGTCCGCCGAAGAAGGCGACGTACGAACTGATGACCGCGAACAGGGCGCACCCGGCGAGACCCAGAGCGTGACTGCTGCACAGCAGGAGGAAGGTCGACGTCCCCACGTCGGCGTAGACGGTGAAGGCCAGAGCGACGGCGCGCTGGGTGCGCGCCCGGCGCCACCAGGTGAACGACTTGCGAGCCGTTGCGACGATTGCCGCCACGGGAAGAGTGGACAGCAGGACGGCGATGGCCGCGATACGCGGGGCGCCGGCGGCCGGGCCGGCGGCGCTGAACATCGTCAGGATGCCGGGGAGGGCGAACGTCGGGATCAGTACAGCGATACGGCGACGCACGACGTCGGTCAAGGGTGCCCGGGACCGACCACGACTGCGGCCGCCGGAACCTGGGCGTATCACCTGTCGGACGGTATCAGCGTGGAACCTGCGTCGAGGGGTGGTTGCACGCTTCCGTCGGGCTGAATCCTTGTTTTGCGCACACGTAACAGGAGCGGAAATCAGGAATTGTCGTTCTCGCGCGCGAGTCGCTCGATCAGCGGGCGTGTGCGATAGGGAATCGCTTCGCGCATCACGACGGAGACCGTCGTGCGTTCGACTCCGGGAACCGCGAGAATGAGCCCGGCCACGCGATACAGATCATCTGCGTCGGCGGCCGAGACGCCGATCTGCAGATCCGCTCCGCCCGAGACGCCGACCACCTCGGTCACCTCTGCAATGTCCCGCAGGCGATCGATGACCGCTTCGAGGCGGTGTTGGTCCGTCACTGCGCCCACGTACGCGCGGAGGGGATACCCCAGGTCCCGAGGGGAGACGAGCCGGTCCATCGGCGCGAGGGTATGTGAGTCGTCCCAACGAGAGAGTCTGGCCTGAACCGTGTTTCGCGCCAGTCCGAGAACCGAGGCGAGGTGGACTCCGGTGGCGCGAGGGATGTCGCAGAGCGCGAGCAACAGGCGAGCATCGGTGCGGTCGAGCTTGGTCACGTGGTGAACTGTGCCACACGGCGAGCGGCGCGGGCCGAAGTATGCAGTGCTCACGAACTCGATGGCGATTTCGGAAATCGGTGTTTCTCACATTTATCGCGTAAAAACCGGAGCGGGGCTTTTACCCCGTTCCCGAGATGCCCGATGGTCACGACATGGTTAAGGTGAGTCCAGAAGTTTGCCCCAGATGCGTGGTCCGGGTGCTCGGTCCGGCCGTCATCGATGTGAGGAGTCGTCTCGGTGGAGATATCTGATTACGTGAGAATTCTCCGCGCGCGGTGGATCGTGATTGTTCTGACCACGGTGATCGCCGCAGCGGCGTCGCTGGTGTTCTCACTCGTGTCCACGCCCGTCTACGAGGCGTGCACCCGCCTCTACGTCTCCACCGGCTCGTCGTCGTCCTCGGTGACCGAGGTGTACCAGGGCAACCTGGCCTCGCAGCAGCGCGTCGCCTCCTACACGCAGCTCCTCGGCGGCGAGAGCGTCGCGCAGCGCACCATCGACAGCCTCGGCCTCTCCATGAGCCCGTCGGCACTGGCGTCGAAGGTTCGCACCACGTCCTCACCCGACACCGTGCTGATCGACACGTGCGTCTCCGATTCCAACGCGACGACCGCGCGCGATCTCGCGAACGGCATCGGCACCACGTTCGTGGACTTCGTCGACGACCTCGAGACGCCTCCCGGCGGCGGCGCTCCGCTGGCCCAGGTCAGCGTCGTCGAGCCGGCACAGGTTCCCACCGGCCCGATCTCGCCGAAGACCACGCGCAACCTGGCGCTCGGTGTGGCCGTCGGACTGCTGCTCGGTATCGCGCTCGCCGTGATCCGCGACCGGCTCGACAACACCATCAAGGACCGCACCGCCCTCGCCGATCTCTCGGGCGTTCCCGTCGTCGGCGTCGTGCCCTTCGACAAGACCATCAAGGAGGAGGCGGCGCTCTCCTTCGCCGAATCGTCCTCCGGCACCGCCGAGGCGTTCCGCGAACTGCGCACCAACCTCCAGTTCCTCGAGGTGGACTCCCCGCCGCGCGTCATCGTCGTGACGTCCGCCGTGCCCGCCGAGGGCAAGACGACCACGGCCGTCAACCTCGCGCTGGTCCTCGCCGAGGCCGGCCACCACGTGGCTCTCATCGAGGGCGACCTCCGTCGTCCCCGTGTCTCGAAGTACCTCGGCCTCGTCGGGTCGGTCGGCTTCTCCACTGTGCTGTCGGGACAGGCGGACGTGGAGGAAGTGTTGCAGCCGACCAAGTTCCACGGTGTCGACGTGCTCGCCTCCGGACCGTTACCGCCCAACCCGTCCGAGCTGCTCGGCTCCGAGGCGGCGCGCACCGTCATGGACACGCTCCGCGCGAGCTTCGACTACGTCGTCGTCGACGCACCGCCGTTGCTGCCCGTCACCGACGCGTCCGTCATCACGGCGCACGCCGACGGCGCCATCGTCGTGGCGCGCCACGGCCACACCAAGCGGGACGAACTCACCCGTGCACTGGGCAACCTGGCGCAGGTGGGCGCTCCGGTCCTGGGCGTCATCCTCACGATGGCCCCGTCGCGCGGCAAGCGGGACTACGACTACCGCCACTACTACGAGACCGACACCACGGTCGCTCGTCAGGACGCTCCGTCCGCCGCCGTGCGGCCGGCAGCGCCGGTCGTGGTGCCCGAGCCCGCACCGGAGCCCACCCCGGCACCCGCCTCTGTCAGGACTGATACGGAC
>NZ_JABUEI010000021.1:0-17140 GCF_019836145.1 Rhodococcus sp. BP-241
AGGGAGGCGTTAGCGTGGGACACGAGGACCTCTCGGTTGTCGGTGCAGTTGTGGTAACCACACCGATACCGGAGGTCCTCACCTATCTGTTGTCGCCACGCCGTCCACAACGTCCCTGGCTATTACATCTAGCGTGCGTCGAGCACGGCCCAGCCACCGTGGTGCTCGAACACGTCGAAGGGCGCGCCACTGCGCGAGACCGCGGATGCCAGTGCGGCGAGATCGAAGGTACGGACATGGCCGTGACAGCGTTCGGCTTCCTCTTCGAACGGCACCGCGATCACCACTCGCCGGCGTGCGACGCGCAGCGCCTCCTGCACGATCGCGTCACCCGATCTCACGTCGACGTGTTCGAGGAGGTGCAACGCCGTCACGGTGTCGACGTGACCGTCGGGCACAGGCACGGAGGCGGCATCGCACACCAGGGTGGCGACGTCGAGGCCCAGTGCAGTACTCATGGCGTCGAGCAGACGCACGGTTCCCTCGTGAAGATCGGTGGCGATCACGTTCACGCCGCGAGAAGCGAGCCGCAGGGGGAAGAACCCGAAGCACGAACCGAGGTCGAGCACGCTGTCGCCGTCGACCAGATCGTCAGCGCAGGCATGAATCGGCGCAAAGGCGGACGTACCGGATGTCAACTCTGCCAAAGAATTACGATAGTACGTGGCCCACGCTGCGACCGCACCGGGGACGGTGGACCGCACGAGGCCGACCATGATCGCTTCGAACTCCGATCTGCTCGAGCCGGCGGCTGTCACTCGGTCGGTGACTTCTCCGACCAGCGCATCGCTCAGACGGTCCGCGGTCAGGGAGTGTCGCACCTCCAGCACGCCTCCGCTGCGCCCGATATGGATGTCACCGGCGATCCGATCGTCGGAACGGGTGACGGTCACGTTGCCGTGCCTCCACACACCGGGCGCACACGGTGCGAGGGAATCGAATGGTTGGAGTGTCGCGGTCACAGGCCTCTCCCACATCTGTCGGGGACAGCATCGATCCTAGGGCCGAACGCCGCAACGTGACGGCCGGTTCCGCACCTGCCCGATCGGGCAGTCCTCGGGCGCCAACAGGCCTGTCACAGAGGAACATCGGACACCTGAACCTCTCTCGGTCCTACAGTGAATTCACGCACCTCACACGAGAATGCGCGTTTGAGAAACCCGAGACCGGAGGTACGTCATGACTCACAGCGATCCCACCGAGACGACAGACACGTCGCAGCAGGAACCGTTGGTCCAGGAGTCGTTGGTGGAGGAAGTCTCCATCGACGGTATGTGCGGCGTCTACTGAGTCGGCCGTGACCGACGTGCTCGCTGCATCGCCCCGAACGGTGGACCTGGCCCTGGCGTGGCAGCTCAATCCTCAGGTCGCGTTGCGCCCGGAACCGTTCGGGGCGTTGCTGTATCACTTCGGGACCCGCAAGCTCTCGTTCCTCAAGAACGCCGTCATCGTGTCACTGGTCACCTCGCTGTCGTCGCATCCGGATGCACGATCCGCGATGTCGGCCATGGGAATCGAGGAATCGGCGATACCGCGCTACGCGCAGGCACTCGCCGCTCTCGCGGACTCGACGATGATCGTTCCCACTCCCGTGAAGGAAGGCCCGGCATGACCTCCACCCTCGCCCGCCCCGAGCAACCGGTCGGCCGCCTGGTCGACCAGTTCGAACTCGGCCTCGACGCCCCCATCTGCCTGACCTGGGAGCTCACCTACGCCTGCAATCTCTCCTGCGTGCACTGCCTGTCCTCCTCCGGGCGGCGCGACCCGAGGGAGCTGTCGACCGAGCAGTGCAAGTCGATCATCGACGAACTGCAGAAGATGCAGGTGTTCTACGTCAACATCGGCGGCGGCGAACCGACTGTGCGATCGGACTTCTGGGAGCTCGTCGACTACGCCACCGCCCACCAGGTGGGCGTCAAGTTCTCCACCAACGGCGTCAAGATCGACGAGAAGGTCGCCGCCAGGCTCGCCGCGTCCGACTACGTCGACGTGCAGATCTCCATCGACGGCGCCACCGCCGAGGTCAACGACGCCGTCCGCGGCCCCGGCTCGTTCGACATGGCCGTCCGCGCCCTGAAGAACCTGAAGGACGCCGGGTTCCGCGACGCGAAGATCTCCGTCGTCGTCACCCGACACAACGTCTCCCAGCTCGACGACTTCAAGGCCCTCGCCGACGCCTATGACGCCACCCTGCGCATCACCCGCCTGCGACCGTCCGGCCGCGGCGCCGACGTCTGGGACGACCTGCACCCCACCGCCGGACAGCAGCGCGAGCTCTACGACTGGCTCGTCGCCAACGGCGACGGTGTGCTCACCGGCGACTCGTTCTTCCACCTCTCCGCTTTCGGCGACGCCCTGCCGGGGTTGAACCTCTGCGGCGCAGGACGAGTGGTGTGCCTGATCGACCCGATCGGCGACGTCTACGCCTGCCCCTTCGCCATCCACGAACAGTTCCTCGCCGGCAACATCGTCCGCGACGCCACCCCCGACATGGGCGGCTTCCAGGCCGTCTGGCAGACCTCGGAACTGTTCCAGGAACTGCGCTCACCGCAGACGTCCGGCGCCTGCACGAAATGCGCGCACTTCGACGCCTGCCGCGGCGGGTGCATGGCCGCGAAGTTCTTCACCGGACTGCCTATGGACGGCCCCGACCCCGAATGTGTACAGGGCTACGGCGAATCCGCCCTGGCCGCCGACCGCGGCGCCGTTCCGAAGTCGAGTGTCGACCACTCCCGCACCGGCAAGCGGTCCACCCCGAAAGCGTCGATTCCGTTGACGCTGCTCACCCGCCGCGACGGCGCACCCGCCCTCGTGGAGGGCGGAGGCCGACCGGCTCCGAAACTGTGTGACGAGAGTCCCCTTGCGGGGATGCCTCGAGAGAAGGACTGACACCATGCGCACCCCCTGGTCACGACCCGCCTGGATGGAGACTGTCGCCGAAGCTCAGAGACGAGCGAAGAAGCGACTCCCGGCATCGGTGTACTCCGCACTGATCGCCGGTTCCGAACGTGGCACGACCTACGACGACAATCTCGCGGCCTTCGGCGAACTCGGATTCGCACCCAGGGTCGCCGGACATTGTCACCAGCGTGATCAGTCGACAACGGTGATGGGGCAGCACATCTCCATGCCCGTCATCATCTCGCCGACGGGAGTTCAGGCGGTCGACCCCGACGGTGAGGTCGCCGTGGCTCGTGCGGCGGCGGCACGTGGCACCGCCATCGGCCTGTCCTCGTTCGCATCCAAGTCGGTCGAGGACGTGGCGGCGGCCAACCCGCAAACACTCTTCCAGGTCTACTGGCTGGGCACCCGCGACGAGATGGTCGCCCGCATGGAACGGGCGAAAGCTGCCGGTGCGGTGGGGATGATCCTCACCCTCGACTGGTCGTTCTCCTACGGGCGCGACTGGGGCAGCCCCGCCATTCCGGAGAAGATGAATCTCGCGGCCATGGTCAAGTTCGCACCCGAGGGCATTCTCCGGCCCGCCTGGCTGTACAAGTTCGCGCGAACCGGCAGAGTTCCCAACCTGACGACGCCGAACATCTTGCCCGCCGGCGCGCCTCAGCTACCTACGTTCTTCGGCGCGTACGGCATGTGGCAGCAGACTCCGCCGCCGTCCTGGGACGACATCGCCTGGCTCCGTGCGCAGTGGGACGGCCCGTTCATGCTCAAGGGCATCTCCCGCATCGACGACGCCCACCGAGCCGTCGACGCCGGTTTCTCCGCGATCTCCGTCTCCAACCACGGGGGCAACAACCTCGACGGCACACCGGCCACCATCCGCATGTTGCCCGCCGTCGCCGAGGCCGTGGGTGACGAGATCGAGGTACTACTCGACGGCGGAATCCGCCGCGGCAGCGATGTCGTCAAAGCCGTCGCCCTCGGTGCCCGCGCAGTGATGATCGGCCGCGCCTATCTGTGGGGGCTCGCCGCGAACGGGCAGGCCGGTGTGGAGAACGTTCTGGATGTGCTGCGTATGGGCACAGACAGCGCGCTGCTCGGCATGGGCAAGAGTTCGATCCACGACTTGACCCCGCAGGACATCGTCGTTCCGGACGGCTTCACTCGCCGGCTGGGCGAGAGCGTGCCCGCGCCGGCAGTGTCCGATGCTGCCACCACCGTGCTGACCTCCGCACGTCGGTCGTCCTGACGGTAGGGCGGCTCAGCGTGTCGTCGTCGAGGCCCGCTCAGTCCTCGAACCTGGGAGCGATGCGCTCGCGCGAGACGGTCGGGGCTCGGTTGGTGGCGGTGCCGGTGGGGTCGCTGGAGCAACACGGCCCGCATCTCCCCTTGGACACCGACACCCGCGTCGCCGCAGCAGTCGCGGGATCTCTCGATGACGCCGTTCTCGCCCCTGCCCTCGCCTATGGGGCCAGCGGCGAACATGAGGGCTTCGCCGGCACGGTCTCTCTCGGAGCCGAAGCACTGACCGCTGTCCTCGTCGAGTACGGCCGATCCATCTGCCGATGGGCCGATCGAGTGGTGTTCGTCAATGGCCACGGTGGCAACCTGTCGTCCCTCGTCTCCGCGGTCGGTCTCCTGCGATACGAGGGCCGAGATGTCGCATGGTTTCCCTGCGCGGTCGCCGGCGGCGATGCCCACGCCGGTCGTACGGAAACGTCCCTCATGATGCATCTCGCACCGAACCTGGTCGACGAGTCTGCTGTGGAGGTGGGAATCACCGCCCCGATCGCCTCGTTGCTTCCGCGCCTACGCACCCTGGGGATGAGCGCGATCACCAGCAACGGTGTTCTGGGCGACCCTCGGGGTGCGAGCGCCGCCGAGGGCGCTTTGCTCGTGGCATCGATGCGGGACTCCCTCGCCGCAGCCGTTCGATCGTGGGCTCCCGACACGCACGGCCGACTGTGACCACCGGTGACTCGTTCGACGTCGTCGTCGTCGGGGGCGGTAGTGCGGGATGCGTTGTCGCAGCGACAATCGCTGCGGCGGGGGCCACCGTCGCACTTCTCGAAGCCGGGAAGTCCGACATTGACGCCGAGGATCTGCGCTCTGCGACGCAGCTGCCTATCGGGCCCGGATCGGAGCGGGTGGACACGTTCGAGGTCGAGCTCTCCGCCGGTCGGACAGGATTCATGGCCAGAGGCCGAGTCCTCGGGGGAAGCGGCGCCGTCAACGGTGCGTACTTTCTCCGCGCCCCCTCTGCCGACTTCGACGCCTGGCCGCGGACGACATGGTCCTGGCCCACGGTCCGGCGCCGTTACGACGACGTCGAGCGGCACATGGTGCCCACGGCGAGTATCGACTCGGAGATCGGCCGAGCCTTCGCCCGGGCATGCTCGTCAGCCGGGTTTTCATGTGTCAGCCGAGCCGAGAAAGGCACCGATGCGTGGATGGCCGTGCCCTCGAATGTTCGGGACGGCTACCGCGTCACCACGGCACACGCGTATCTGGCGCCGGTACGCCATCTCGTCGACGTGCGGCCACGCACCCGTGTCGCGCGGGTACTTCTCGAGGGGACACGCGCGGTCGGCGTCACGGGCACCGACGACGACGGGCACTTCGTCCTCCGGGCGGACACGATCATCTTGACCGCGGGTGCGGTGAGAACACCACTGCTTCTGATGCATTCAGGCATCGGCGACCCGGCACTGCTCAGAAGCGTGGGCGTGGACGTGCACCATACGCTGCCCGGCGTGGGAGTGGGGTTTCGTGATCACCCGGAGGTGACGGTGTCGTACGTGCCGTTTCGATCGACGTCCGGCGGACGGACACGCGCTCTCGATGCCATCCTTCACGTCGGTGATGTGGAGATCCGTCCTTACACAGCATCTTTCGACCAGTTGATATCCGGGCTGCCGCCGATGAATCCGGTGCTGGGTGTTGCTCTCATGCGACCCGACTCGCGCGGACGCATCTCGCCGGTGTCAGCCGACCCATTCGCCGCGCCGCGAATCGAATACCGCTACCTCACTTCACCACGAGACAGAGCCGAGCTGCAGGCCGGCGTCGCTCTGGCTCGAACGCTCGCGTCGTCGTTCGGCGTGGTCGAGAGTGCTCGCGCGGAGCGCTTGGTGGACAGGCTCGGAACGTCGGCGCACATGTGCTGCAGTGCCCGCATGGGCACTGATCCGCTCTCCGTGGTCGACGACCACTGCGCCGTGCACGGAATCGACGGCCTCCACGTGATGGACTCGTCGATGTTCCCGAGCGTCCCCTCGGTCGGGCCGCACGAGACGGTGGTGATGGCGGCACTGCACGCCGCGCATCTCGCGATCGGTCAGCCCTCGACCACAGGATCGCATCGCGAACGACAACTGTGACGCGCAGTGTCACCTCGGGCGCTCCGAGATCCCCGGCGCCGGAAATCTGCGTTCTCACCCAAGGTCGACCGTGTCGGCGTTCTCCGCCCGCTCGATATTTGCACGTGCACCTCGGCCTTGGCGAAAAGCCACCACGGACGGCCAGTCGTCACATTTATCGGTCGATCGACCGGGTAGCACCGGGCGATGACAGACCACGACCCACACCGAGAAGGACCCACCCGTCCACCGGGAGACGGCGTATCGGTACTGCTCATCGCCGACCCCGGCAAACCCGCCGATCTCGCCGAGTACCTCGCAGACCACCTACCCCAACGCCTCACCGAACGAGGATCACCGCCCCGCCGATGGACCACCACCGTGCGCCGACAACCCCTCGTATCCGACGAACACGCCTCGCTCGACGACGTGATCGACACCGTCGACACCGACTCCGACTCCGACCACGAGGACATCGTCGTCTACCTCACCGACCTCCCCCGCCGCGACAACACCGTCCCCGTGATCGGCGAGGTCAGCGCCGATCACGCGTTCGCGCTGATCTCCATCGCCGCCGTCGGCGCCATCGACCTCGCTCGACGCGTCACCACCATCGTCGAACTCGCCCTCGCACGCATCCTCGGCGAACCCGAACTCGCACCGACGAGCGGCACGAGACGATTCCCCTCCGAACAGCACGAGACCGGCACCCGGTACCTCGCACCGAAGGGACTGCGCAGGCTCCGGCTGCTCTCGGGAATGGTGCGAGCCAACCGGCCCTGGCGGCTGGTCACCGGCCTGTCCAAGGTGCTCGTCGGCGCCTTCGCCACCGGCGCATTCGCGTTGTCCACCAGCACCATCTGGTCGTTCGCCGACACCATGGGCGGATGGCGCCTCTGTGCGGCGACGATCCTGTCGACGGTGGCGCTCATCCTCTGGCTCGTCATCGACCACGAACTGTGGGAACGGCCCGAATCCAACGAGGAACGCGAACGCTCAAGGCTCTACAACACTGCGACCGTCATCACCCTGACCATCGGCGTCGTCGTCCTCCACATCGCCCTGTTCGGTCTGCTGCTCTTCACCGCCTGGCTCTCCCTCCGAGCGCACGTCCTGTCCTCGACCCTCGGGCACAGCGCGACCACCGCCGACTACCTCGAACTCAGCTGGCTCCTCGCCTCCATCGCCACCATCGGCGGCGCCCTCGGATCCGGCCTCGAAGACGACGACGCAGTCGAGGAAGCCGCCTACGGAACCAGACAGCGCCAGCGACACGAGAACACGCAGAAGGAGTGAGATGTGAGATTCTCGAAGCGAGCGGTACACCGTCCAGGCACGGGGTGGTGGACCCGTTGATCTGAACTGAGCGTGGTGCGCCCCCTTGCGAGCGCCTCGAACGCTCCCCGGTTCGGACGGAAGAGTATGCCTTGATCATGAGTAGTTCCGTTCTCAGCGCTTCCCTCGCCGACCGCCGCGCCGCAGTGGGCCGGTCGAGTTACCGAGTGGTGGTCGTGGCCATCAGCTATGCCGTGCTGATCGTCGCTATCGCCGTCGCGATGTTCTCCGGCAGCAACAGCCTCAGCGGCATGCTGACGGTGGCCGCCGTGTGGCTCGGAGCGTTGTACGGGGTGACATGTTGGTGGCTCAGACAGGACGCCGATTCACGCGCGGGCCGCTGAGACCGTCGCAGCCACGCAGGACGGGTTTGCGTAGCCTTACCTAAGTAGTTACTCTCCAGCGGGTAAAGGTTCGGTCAAGAACTCACCCCTGGAGACTCGTGAAGACCCCGAAAACCCCGATCCTCGCCCTCCTCGCCACCGTGATCACGGTGAGCGCGCTCGCGAGTTGCAGCACCGACGACACCACGTCCGCGGACTCCGCCACCACCGTTTCGATCGACACCGCCACCGGACCTGTCGAGGTCCCCCAGAACCCGCAGCGTGTCGTCGCCCTCGACAACACGTCGCTGGAGACCCTGCGCGCGTTCGGCGTCGAACCGGTGGCGCTGCCCAAGCCGATCATGCCGTACGAAGGGTTCGAGGACTGGATCGACGACGACGCCATCCTCGACGTGGGGACGCACAGGGAGCCGAATCTGGAGATCGTGAACGAGGCGGAACCCGATCTCATCATCGGCGGTTACCGCTTCTCGGAGTAAACCGACGAACTCGGTCGTATCGCCCCGACGCTGGACATCGCGCCGTCCGACGATGCCGAGGGTGGTTACGTCGAGTCACTGAAGCGCCAGACCGCCTCTCTCGGCGTCGTTTTCGGCCGCGAGGAGCAGGCGGCCGAGATCATTGCGGCTCTCGACGCCGCCGAAGACAACGCGGCGGAGCGGACCACCGGCCAGTCGGTGTTCCTGTCCGTCGTCTCGGGCGGCAAGATCGACAACGGTGCCGGACGGATCGGTCGGATCATCGAACCACTGAACCTGCGCGACGTCTTCGCCGGTGAGGCCGGCGACGTGCACGGCGACTCCGGCCTCGCGCCGGAGGCCGTCGCCGCGGCGAACCCGGACTGGATGATCGTGCTGGACCGCGACGCCGCGGCCGGTGAACCCGGTGCCGCTCCGGCGAAGTCGGTGATCGATGCACAGGAAGCGTTCGCCCGCACGACGTTCGCGTCCGAGGACCAGATCGTCTACCTCGATCCGTACTTCTACACCCGGGAGAGCATCCAGGCGTACGCCGAGACGTACGAGCCGCTCGCGGACGCCTTCTCGAATGCATCGTAGGACAGCACTTCTGGGCACGGCGGTGGTCACCGCCGCCCTGGTCGCGGCGTCGCTGCTCGTCGGCGAGTTCGACATCTCGCTCGGCACACTGCTCACCGACCCGGTGGCGCGGGAGATGTTCCTCATCTCTCGCGTCCCGCGGACCCTCTCATTGATCTTCGCCGGCGTCGCGATGGCGGTGTCCGGCGTGGTCATGCAGATGATCACTCAGAACAAGTTCGTCGAGCCCACCACCGCCGGCACGAGCCAGTGGGCGGGGCTGGGCATTCTCGCGGCCCTGTTGCTGGCGCCGAATCTGGGGCCGATGCCGAAGATGCTGATCGCCACCGCGTTCGCCTTCGTCGGCACCATGTTGTTCGTGGGCGTCCTGCGTCGAATCTCGTTGGAACAACAACTGGTGGTCCCCCTGGTCGGCATCATGCTGGGCGCCGTCGTCGGCGCGATCACCACCTTCCTCGCCGGCACATTCGACCTGCTGCAGTCCATGTCCGCGTGGCGGTCCGGCGGATTCAGCGGCATCGTGCGCGGTTTCTACGAACCCTTGTGGGCCGTCGTCGTCATCGCCGTGCTCGTCTACCTGCTCGCGCACCGCTTCACCGTCGCCGGCCTCGGGAAGGACCTCGCCACCACGGTCGGACTGAACTACGACGCGACCGTCGTGCTCGGCGTCGCGATGGTGGCGGTGTGCACCGGTGTCACCAGCGTGGTGGTCGGCTTCATCCCGTTCCTGGGCCTCATCGTGCCGAACATCGTGTCCATGGTCCTGGGAGACGACGTACGGAGGAACCTCCCGTGGGTGGCGGTGCTGGGCGTCGGACTGCTGCTGGCGTGCGACCTGATCGGGCGCACGGTGGTCGCGCCCATGGAGATTCCAGCCTCGGTGATTCTCGGCGCGCTCAGCGCCGCGGTCTTCGTCCTTCTCGTGGTGAGGCAGCGACGTCATGTTCTTGCGTGAATCACCCTCGATGCCGACGCTGGTACGCACCGACTCGGGACCACGTCCGCGCCGACGACTTCTCGTGGCCTCCGCGGTGCTGGCGGGGGCGATCGCCTGCTTCCTTCTCCTGTTCGTCCGGGGTTCCTTCGAGTTCGCGGTGGAACGCCGCGCCACGATGCTGGGCGCCATGGCCGTCGCGGCCTTCGCCCACGGGCTCGGCACCGTCGTCTTCCACACCGTCACAGACAACCGATTGCTCACTCCGTCCATCGTCGGTTTCGACTCGCTGTACGTGCTGATGCAGACCGTCATGGTGTTCGTCTTCGGCGGCTCCGTCATCGCGCGGACCGACGGCACCCCGAAAGTGATCGCACAGACCCTCACCATGGTCCTGTTCGCCACGATCCTCTATCGCTGGCTCTTCTCCGGTCGCCTCGGCAGTCTCTTCACGATGCTGCTCGTCGGCGTCGTCCTGGGGCTGGCCTTCGACAGCCTCTCGACGTTCCTGCAGCGTCTGCTCTCCCCCACCGAGTACGACCTGCTGTCCGTTCGCCTGTTCGGTCGCCTCAGCGGGGTGGATCCGGGCATGCTTCCCCTCGCGTTCACGGTGTGCGCCGCGGTGGGAGTGGTGTTGTGGCGCAGACGCTTCCGGCTCGATGCGCTGTTGCTCGGCGGTGACTCCGCGACGACCATCGGCGTCGACCACAAGCGTGAACTGACGCTCGTGCTCGTTCTGGTGGCGCTGCTGGTGTCGTTCTCCACCGCGCTGGCAGGGCCGATGACCTTCTTCGGCTTCATCGTCGCGACGATGGCCTATCAGCTGACCGGCAGCTACAAACACCAGTACGTGCTGCCGATGGCATTCCTGCTCGGCATGCTCACGCTCGTCGTCGGACAGTTCGTCATGCAGCACGTGTTCTACGCGGCCGGTTTCCTCACGGTCGTCATCGAATTCGCGGGTGGACTGCTCTTCCTCGTCGTCGTCCTCCGGAAAGGCAGACTGTGATCACGTTCTCGGACGTCTCCAAGACCTACCAGAGCGAGACGGTGCTCGGACCGGTCAGCGGCACCATCGCAGAGGGTGGCATCACCTCGGTCGTCGGGCCCAACGGAGCGGGCAAGTCGACCCTGCTCTCGATCATGGGCAGACTGCTCGAGCCGACCACCGGAACCGTGACCATCGGAGACGCCGTGGTGCAGCACACGGCCACGAGAGACTTGGCCCGCATCGTCTCGGTGCTGCGTCAGGACAACCACCTGACCGCGCGGCTCACCATCCGCGAGCTCGTCTCGTTCGGCCGGTTCCCGCACTGCGGCGGCCGACTCCGCGCACACGACCACGAACACGTCGACCGTGCGCTCGACTTCCTGCACCTCGACACCCTCGCCGGGCGCCACCTCGACCAGGTGTCGGGTGGTCAACGCCAGCGGGCGTTCGTCGCCATGGTTCTCGCGCAGGACACTCCGTACGTCTTGCTCGACGAGCCGCTGAACAATCTGGACATGAAGCACTCGGTGGCGATGATGGGCCATCTCCGACGCGCGGCCGACGAATTGGGGCGCACGATCGTGCTCGTGGTGCACGACATCAACTTCGCAGCGGCCTGGTCGGACGACATCGTCGCGATGCGGGACGGCCGGATCGTCGTCAGCGGGCCCGCCGGCGCGATCATGCACGACGACATCCTGAGCGACGTGTTCGATACCCGGGTGCGCGTCCACGACATCGACGGCGCGCGGACCGCCATCTACGCCCGCCCTGGGAACGAGGTGCGTATCGCGGCCTCGACACAACCATGACACGCACGACAGTGCTCTCGAAAGGATTCGCCATGGTGCACTCCCCCCTTCGCCGGCGAGGCGTCCGCTTCGTCGCCGCTGCGTCGATGGCGCTCGTCGTCCTCGGCGCGTCCGCGTGTAGTTCGACCGCCGATGACACCGCTGCAACTGTCGAGCCGACACCGAGCGAGACCCGCGTGATCGCCACCGACAAAGGAGAGGTGACCGTGCCCGCCGACCCCCAGCGCATCGCGGTCCTCTCGGCCGGATTCGCCGGATACCTCTACACACTCGACGCGCCCGTCGCCATCACCGACACCCGACTGCTCGGTGTGACCAACCTCGACGGCGGCTTCCCTCCACAGTGGGCCGACAAGGCTGAGGCCCGGGGCACAGTGGAACTGCCGGCGGGGGAATCGCTGAACATCGAAGCCATTGCGCAGGCCGAACCTGATCTCATCATCGGTGGCGGGCAGGGCTACTCCTCCGTCCTGGCCAATGATGCCTACGATCAGCTCGCCGCGATCGCACCCACCGTGCTGATCCCGTCCACGGTCACCACCTGGCAAGGCGAACTCGCGGCAGTCGCCGACGCCGCCGGGGAAAGCGACAAGGTCGACTCTCTACTGCAGGCATACGAGGACAAGGTCGCCGATGTCAGGGATTCCATCACCGTTCCCGGGTCTCCCGTCGCCTATTTCCTGTCGCTGAGCACCAATGAACCCTCCTTCATTCCGCAGACCGCGGCATTGCCGACGTTGTTGTCGGAAGTCGGTTTCGAAGCCGACGACATTCTCACCAAGGCCGGGAATCCGGAGTTGTACGGTTCCGGGGACTCGTTCATCGTCAGCCCCGAACTTCTCGGTTCCGTCGCCACCGCCCCGGTGATGTTCGTCGTCCCGGTTGCCGGGCGCACCCTCGAGCAGCTGACGCAGGATCCGGCCTACGCGGTGTTGCCGGCCTTCGCTGCCGACACGGTCTACGAGCTGCCGGCGACGAGCTACCGACCCGATTACGACGGCGTCATGGCCACGCTGGACCAGATCCAGCAGACGTTCGCCGCGTAGCAGTGCTATTCGGTGAGAACGGATCAGAAAGTAGGGATTCCCATGGCGGGCACAGTGCGCGACGTACAGGTCTTTCCGATCTGCTTGCGAGGACTCGATGTTCTGCGGGTGGAGGACGTGACCCCCGGGATGCGACGAGTCGTGGTGGGCGGGCCGTCGATGGACCGGCACGTGCGCGACGGTGTCGAACTGCCCCCGGTGCGGACCACAGGATTCGACGACGACGTCAAGATACTTCCGGCCGATCCGGTCACCGGAACCCTGCCGTTCCCCGTTCCCACAAATCAGGACGACGGCACCGTCGACTGGCCCGCAGGATCGTTCCCGTACGCCCGGACGTACACCGTGCGCCGGTTCGACGAGGCCGGGCGAGAGATGGTGCTGGACTTCGCAGCTCACGAGGGCGGACTCGGCGCGACGTGGTCCCGAACCGTGCAGCCCGGCGACACGGTGCTGATCGCCGGACCGAAACACTCCGCGACCATGCCGCGCGAGGTGGACTGGATGCTCCTCGCGGGGGACGAGACTGCCCTGCCCGCCATCGCGCACTGCCTCGAGATGCTGCCCGCCGAACTGCCGGCGACAGTGGTCGTCGAAGTGGCCGAACCCTCGCACCGGCAGGAACTCGCCTCGGCTGCCGACGTCGACATCACCTGGCTGTACCGGTCCGAGGCCGGCGGCGCCTCCCGGCTCGTTGACGCGGTCCGAACGGCGCCGTGGCGACCGGGACAGCCGTACCTGTGGGTCGCCGGCGAAGCACAGACCATCACGCCACTACGTCGATGGGCGAAGCAGGACAAGCAGATCGACAAGAAGTTCGTCGAGATCGCCGGGTACTGGCGTAGACGCGAGGAACGAACGGACGCGTCTCCGGCCGAGAGCGGCCAGGCGAGGGACGCCGCGGCGCGCCTGCACGAGATGGCGGACCTGGCGACCCCCCTGGTCATCAGGACCGCGGTGACGCTCGGGGTGTTCGCTGCCGTCGACGGCGGCGCCGACACCGTCGACGCGATCGCCGCGGAATGCAGCACTCACCCCGGTGCCACGGCGAAGCTGGTGCGGCACCTCGCGCTGCTCGACCTTCTCACCACCGACGGTCAGCGTTGCGCCCTCACCGAGACGGGATCCCTGCTCGCCGACCCGGACGCGTTCCTCAATCAGCAGCTGCACAACGACAGGATCCACACCCGTCTCGAACTGTCGCTCCTCGGCCTCACCGAGACGATCCGGACCGGAACACCGCCTCCGACACACCGTTTCGCCGACCAGATGGCCGAGCCCGGTTTTGCGGGCGAGTTCCACGAGGAGGCGGCGTTCTCTGCGGTCTACCGCGCTCCCGCACTACCGGACGCCGTCGATCTGACCGGCGTTCGGACGGTCGCGATCCACGGCGACGGGGCAGGCGTCTACGCCGACACCCTGGTTCGGGAACGTCCCGACCTCGAGATCACGCTCGTCGGTCATCCCGACCGCAACGGCCGAAACGTGGCGGACGTGGCCCACGAACGGCGAGGTGCGGTCCGATGCGTCGACTCCGGCGACGTCGCCCGGTCTGCGTCCCCCGTGGACCTCGCGATCGCCGTCGACCTGATCGACACCCACCCGGACGCCGACGCCCGCCTGCTGCTGTCGATGCTGGAGACCTCCGCGCGCAGGGTCGTCCTCATCACCGACGTGCTCGATCCGGCCACCACCGACGACCACGACACCGAGGACGACCTTCTGCGACTGTGCCTGTACGGATCCGGGCGACGCACCGAAGCCGAACTCCGTGACCTCATCACCGACGCCGTCGGAGCCGACGCACGTGTCGGAACCCTCGGGTGGGGATCCACGGTGGTCGAATTTGGGGGCCGACAGGGGTCGGCCACGTGATCCGCCGGACGACTCTCGTCTGAACCGCCTCACAGGAAGCCGACCGACTGTCTCGCGCACGCGGCCTCGACGACCCGGACAGGTACCTGCGTTCTCACCGCGGGACGAGCCGGAACGCGAAGACGCGCTGTCGCCTCCGGGGCATCTCGAGATCATCAGCGAACGCGAATCGCCACGCCGGGGACGTGGTCCCGAACAGTCGTACCCGGCGAAGAGTGGCCGACTCGAACGCTGGGTGAGCGGATGCCATCGGTCTTCCGGAACCCGTGCGTCGACCGGGCATTCGCGTACCGTCAAGGATATGACGCTGAATTATGTCAGATTCGGACATGGCAACCCGCTGTTGCTGGTACACGGCTTGGGCGTCGGATGGCGATCCTGGTCCCCGATCATCGACGAACTGGCGGAACACCGTGACGTCATCGCGGTCGACCTACCGGGGTTCGGCGACACGCCGCCGTTGACGGGCGAAGTATCGATCGCTGCTCTCGCCGACTCCGTCGCGGACTTCATTCGCGAACACGATCTAGGTGGCATTTCCACCGTCGGTCAATCCATGGGCGGTCGAATCGTCCTCGAACTTGCTCGACGGGGAGTCGGCGGCGACACCGTGGCACTCGACCCCGGCGGTTTCTGGAGCGACCGCGAACGCGCTGTCTTCGGCGCCACACTCCGGCCATCGATAGCCCTTGTCAAAGTGTTGCGGCGCTTCCTGCCTGCACTTCTGGGCAACCCTGCGGGAAGGACCCTGCTGCTGGCACAGTTGTCGGCGCGGCCATGGGCGCTCCCGCGCGACACCGTGTTGCCCGACGTGCGAGGGCTCGCCGACTCCCCGTCGACCGAGGCCGCTCTCGATGCACTCATCCATGGGCCGAAGCAGGAAGGCGCCTCGCCCGGCACAGTGCCCGGACGGGTCACAATCGGTTGGGGACGACGAGATCTGGTGACAGTGCCGAAGCAAGCGGCGCGCGCTTCGGAGCTGTTCCCCGATGCCGTTCTGCACTGGTTCGAGCGATGCGGTCACTTTCCGCAGTGGGACGCACCGAAAGAAGCCACTCGACTGATTCTCGACCGCACCGAAAGAGGATGATCTTCGAACGAGTCGGACCAGTTCATGTAAATTGCGGGACGACAATTCGCCGGTGACCTCGCCCGGGCCGTCGGCGAACTCGCCGCGAAGGAACGACCGCCGCGAGGTTCGCGGCGTGCCTACCGGGGGATTCGCGTAGACCTGCACATCAGCTCCGAGGCGGCGTGCGGGCAGCGCCGGAGGTTGCTCAGCCACCCCGACGATCACCCGGCGTGTCCCCTCCGCACCGGACGCAGGAGTCGGATTTGCCCATGAGCCGACTCGCGGCGCTCCGTGTCGCCATCTATGGCCGACGACGCGCCCATGACGGGATCGGCCGGGTCCTCAGGGGTCGACAGAGTTGATCGGGTCGATGACGCGATGTGCTTCGCCCGCGAAGCCGTGCCCGCGGGTAGGCGCCCGCTCTCAACAGCGCAGAGGCCACCGCAACGGCGGGGGCAGTCCTCGGCGAGGAGGTCGACAGGGGTGTCGTACTGGTGCGCTGGCTCTTCCTGGACCCGCGTGCGAGGGAACGCATCGTCAACTGGTCCGATTACGCGTCAGCCGCGGTAGGAGCGATGCGCTACGAGGTCGGACGCCACGTCGCGGACGCCCGATTGACGGTTCTGATCGACGAATACCGTCTGGCAAGTGACGACTTCGCCCATTGGTGGAATGATCACGGCGTAGCGGATCGCACGTCCGTCGGCGAGAAGATCGCTCACCCCGCGGTAGGCCGACTCGCATTCGGCATCGAATCTCTTGTGTCGCCCCACGATCCGGAGCAACGCTTGATCATCTACACCGTCGAGCCCGAGTCGTCCACTGCTCGGGCACTTCCGATATTGGCGTCGTGGGGCCCGGCATCTGCCGAGTCGAT
This sequence comes from Rhodococcus sp. BP-241, assembly GCF_019836145.1. Taxonomy (NCBI): domain Bacteria; kingdom Bacillati; phylum Actinomycetota; class Actinomycetes; order Mycobacteriales; family Nocardiaceae; genus Rhodococcus; species Rhodococcus sp. BP-241. The sequence continues at coordinate 16,605 of NZ_JABUEI010000021.1, forward strand.
GGGCTGACGCGCGGACGATGAATCGATCGGTCGGTCCGCCCGCGGGTGGTATCGGCAGCACCTTCGACTTTGCCCAGATCGTCTAGTTGTTCACCGCCGCAACCTCCACTGGTCCCGACACGTACGTCACGCGGGTGCCGAATACGTTTCGTCCGAAAGCCGAGCCGTACTCCTGCGCATCACGCTTCGCCCATTGGCTCGACTCGGTGACGTGGAGGTCCATAATGTCGCCGACCACCGGTAGCCGCCGCGGTAGATGCGGCAGCACGCGGTCGGACGCTCGTACAGGTCTCACGGTGTTGTCGCTCATTGGTGCTCCCCCTGCGATGAGTCGGTGGGCGGAGTGACAGGCCCGAAGCGGGCAGCGCACTGTCCACCGAGGTCCGCACACATCCACGCCATCCGCTGAGGAGCTTGACCCGGTTTCCCGGACAGTTCGGGTTGGGTGTTCAGGCCACGTCTGAGGTGACCCGTCGATGGTAGGCGTGTTCGTAATCCACTGGCGAGGAGTAGCCGATCCCGGAGTGCCGGCGGTG